>JBJTUA010000035.1:0-9797 GCA_046080445.1 Gammaproteobacteria bacterium | reverse complement strand
ACGATGCCGACAAGCCTGCCGGCCTCGACGACGGGGACGCCGCTGATCTCGTTGCGCTGCACGATCGCGACGACATCGGCGAGCGAGTGGCCGGGGCTGACCGTGATCGGGTCGACGATCATGACCGACTCAGACTTCTTGACCTTGCGCACCTCAGCGGTCTGTTGCGCGATGGTGAGGTTCTTGTGGATCATGCCGATCCCGCCGTGTCGCGCCATGCAGACGGCGGTCGCGGCCTCGGTCACCGTGTCCATGGCCGCCGAGACGAGCGGTAGATTGAGTCGGATATTGCGCGTCAGGCGGGTCGACAAATCGACTTCGCGTGGCAGAACTTCCGAATAAGCCGGGACCAAAAGCACGTCATCGAAAGTGAGTGCTTCCTGGAGGATACGCATACGGGGGGCCGTCCAATGAGCTATTGGACGGCGCATTCTACGCACCCCGGCCGACCCGGTAAACTTGTCTCGCCCAGAGGCCTTTTTCCGTACCGGGACCCCACTTGCCCTACACCCCCTCCGCCCCAGCCGACCGCGACGTCTACAGCGTCGGACGCCTCAACAAAGAGGTCCGGATGCTGCTCGAGCACGGCATCCCGTCGCTCTGGATCGAAGGGGAGATCTCGAATTTTTCGCGACCTGCCTCGGGGCACTGGTACTTCACGCTCAAAGACCGCGACAGTCAGGTGCGCTGCGCCATGTTCCGCGGTCGCAACGCACTACTGCGCTTCACGCCGACCGATGGCCAGCGCGTGCTTGCCCGGGCGCGGGTCACGCTATTCGAACCCCGAGGCGAGTACCAACTGCAGGTCGAGCATCTCGAAGACTCTGGTGTCGGGGCGCTACGCCGCGAGTACGAGCGCCTCAAGGTTCGACTCGAGGCCGAAGGGTTATTCGACTCGTCAAAGAAAAGACCCTTGCCGACGGTTCCGAGCTGCATCGGCGTCATCACCTCGCCCACCGGCGCAGCGATCCGCGACATCCTCAATATTTTGGGTCGACGTTTTCCGGCCGCGCACGTGATCATCTATCCGACTGCCGTACAGGGGCGCGATGCCGTACCGCAGTTGCTCGAGGCGTTATCGCTGGCCGCGACTCGAAACGAATGCGATGTCCTAATCGTCGCCCGTGGTGGCGGTTCCATCGAGGATCTTTGGGCCTTTAACGACGAAGGCGTTGCGCGCGCGATCCGCGCCTTGCCGATGCCGGTCGTCACCGGTATCGGTCACGAAATAGATTTCACGATTGCGGATTTCGTCGCGGATCTGAGAGCGCCGACTCCCTCGGGCGCCGCCGAACTCGTCGTGCCGGATGGAGCAAGCTGGCGTACGAGCTTTGCGCGACTCGCCCAACGACTCGCGCAAGCGCTGCGTCGTCAGCTACGCAGCGACAGCGATTATCTCGTCGCCATGCGCCGTCGGCTCGCTCTCGCGCACCCGGGACAACGATTGCGCCAGAATGCCCAGCGTCTCGATGAGCTCGAGCAACGGCTCGGCAGTCGAGTTCAATTGCTCCTCGCCGATCGACGACACCAATTACAAAGCCTGACGACGCGACTCGCGCAGACCTCGCCGAAAACAGACGTTCAGCGACTATCGCATCGGCATGCCCTGCTCGATAGCCGCCTGCGTCAGGCCTTGCCTCGGCGACTTGAGGCCTTGCGGCAGAAACTCGGCACGCTCGCACGCACGCTCGATGCGGTCAGTCCGCTCGCCACGCTCGATCGTGGCTTTGCACTCGTCACGCGAGTGACTGACGGGGCCCTCTTGCGCGATGCCGATGCGGTAGGCGCTGGAGATCTCATCGATGCGCGCCTTGCCAACGGCACGCTGCGCGCGAAAGTCATCGAACATCTCGAGGAGAAAAAAGAGTGATCCAGAGCCGGGGGATTTCTTTGTGGTGGATCGGCGCACTACTGATGTTCACCTCGATCAGCGCATCGGGTGTGAGTACCTTGCCAAGCCCGCTGTCCGTCCCCGGCGGGGTCGCCATCCTCGATGTGCCGGGAGACTCGTCCAAGCCTCCTCTCGTCACGTTTGAAGGTAATCGGGTGATGGTGGTGCCGAACGGGCAAGGCTGGCGCGCCATCGTCGGCATTCCTCTCGCGCGCGAGCCCGGCACGGCGAAGATCGAAATCCGATCAGGTCATACCACGCTCACTCAAGGCTTCACCATCGAAGGCAAGGCGTATGCGACGCAACGACTCAAAGTTGCGCCGAAGCACGTCGACCTGTCGCCAGAGAATGCGGCGCGAGTCGCCGAGGAGCAGCCAAGGATTCGTGAAGCGGTCGGAACGTTCAGCGGGGCGCTCCCTTCGACCCTGAAGTTCGAATCACCCGTGCGCGGCCCACGCTCGTCGTCTTTTGGTCTGCGGCGCGTGTTCAACAATCAGCCGCGCAATCCTCATTCGGGCATGGACATCGCAGCACCCACCGGCACGCCCGTGTTCGCGCCGGCGCCAGGCAAAGTGATCGAGGTCGGTGACTTCTTTTTCAACGGCAACTCGGTGTTCATCGATCACGGGCAAGGTCTCGTGACGCTCTACTGTCACTTGAGCGCGATCGGCGTGACGCCAGGAACGGAAGTGAAAACCGGAGACAAGATCGGCGAAGTCGGTGCGACGGGTCGCGTGACCGGTCCGCACCTGCACTGGGGCGTCGCGCTCAACCGCGCTTTCGTGGACCCTGCGCTTTTCCTCGACCTGACGGGCGCCCCCTGAGTCGCGCGTAAGGATTCGAGTCGGTGCGGTACTCCACCGCGACCGGCGAAGCGAAGAGATCGAACTCCCGCCGAAAAACGTTAGCGAGATAACGCGTGTAAGCCTCGGGGACGTGTACGGTCTGATTGCCGTGAATGATGATGCGCGGCGGATTGCGTCCGCCCTGGTGCGCATAACGCAACTTGATGCGCCGACCGCGAACGAGCGGCGGCTGGTGTTGCACGATCGCCCGCTCCAAAGCCTTGGTGAGACGCGGCGTCGGAATTTCCGTCATTGCGGCGTCATACGCCTTGATGGTTGCGGCGACGAGCTCACCCACACCCGTCCCATGACGCGCAGAGATGAAATGCACCGGCGCATAAGGGACGAAATCGAGCTTGAGTTCGAGCAGACGACGAATTTCATCGCGCTGCTCCATGGGGATACCGTCCCATTTATTGACAGCAATGATGAGCGCGCGCCCGCGCTGCAGCGCGAGCCCGAGGACATTGGCGTCTTGCTCGCCGATGCTGTCGTGCGCGTCGACTACGAAAATGACGACGTGTGCAGAGTCGATGGCCTGCAGCGTCTTGGCCACACTCGCCTTCTCGACTTCGTCTTCGACCTTGCCGCGACGACGTACGCCTGCGGTATCGATCAGCGTGAACTCACGATCGTCACGAGCGAAGGGCACGAAGATGCTGTCGCGCGTCGTGCCCGGCATATCGCTCGCGATGACTCGCTCTTCGCCGAGCAGGCGATTGACGAGCGTCGACTTGCCGACATTCGGTCGGCCGATAATCGCAATGCGGATGCGACCATCATCGGGCGATTGCTCGGCTGCGATTTTCTCGGGATCGAAATCGGCAAGGACGACCGACATGAGATCGCGACAACCGTCGCCATGCGCTGCCGCGATCGCGATCGGTTCGCCTAACCCCAAAGAATGAAAGTCTGCCGCTGCGGTCGAGGGGTCGAGGCCTTCGGCCTTGTTGACCGCGAGCACGACCTTTTTTCCCGAACGCCGAAGCTCGCGCGTGACCCAATGATCCTGCGGCGTGAGACCGCTACGCGCATCGGCCAAAAATACGAGCACGTCGGCTTCCTCTACGGCACGCTCGGTCTGCAGGCGCATCGGCGTCTCGATGCCCGAGGGCTGCTCGACCAGACCTCCCGTATCGACGACGACATAAGGCACCGGACCAAGCCGGCCGTAGCCGTACTGGCGATCTCGAGTGACGCCCGGCAGGTCGGCGACGAGTGCATCTCGTGTGCCGGTGAGGCGATTGAATAGGGTCGATTTACCGACGTTGGGCCGACCGACGAGAACGACGACAGGAAGCATGTTTAGTGCACTCGGTTGGCAGTCGGGGATGCGTTCGAGGCCTTCAGGCCTTCGGACGCAAGGCGGTCACACGACCCTCGTCATCTTGGAAGATGACCAGGTCGCCGACCACCACCGGCGCATTGCTCGTACGACCACCGATCTTGGTGCGCGCCACGAATGCGCCCGTGTCGCCATCGAGCCAATGAACGTAACCCTCGAAATCGGCCACAGCCACGCGGTTGCCGATGATGGCGGGCGCCGAGAGACGACGCATGCGCAATCCGTCTTGGCGCCATAGATCGACGCCGGTGCGACGACGCAGCGCGACAACCTCACCCGTGGCTCCAGAGACCACCACGCGCTCTTCGTCCACGGTCAAACCGCGATGACTCGAGATTTCGCGCGACCACCAGATCTGCCCGGTATCGGCGGCCAGCATGGCGACGCGTCCCTGAAACCCCGCGACGAAGACATCGACGCCTAAAACTTTGATGGCCGAATCGATGTCGACGAGGCGCTCGAGTTCCGTGCGGCCCTTGGGCGGCGAGACCAATTGGTCCCACAAGATTTCGCCGCGGGCGGTTTCGACGGAGATCACGCGACCGTTGTCGAATCCGCAAAATGCCACGTTGCCCGTCACGATCGGCGCGCCCGTGCCGCGCAAGGTCAGTCGCGGAATTTGTTGATGTTCGCGCCACAACTCACGCCCGTCTTCGAGCGACAGGCCGAGCAGTCGGCCCGCTACCGTACGTACGATCACTGCATCGGCTCCAATGGCCGGTGCTGCCAAGACTTCGCCTCCGACCTTCGCACTCCAGCGACGCGTTCCCGTCACCGCATCGAGCGCAATGACCTCGCCGTCGGCGCTACCGACCACGACGAGCCCGCCACCTGCGCCCGGACCACCGGACAAGGTCGCGCCCGTCTTGGCACGCCAAACCACTTTGCCGTTGGTCGACTGAAGGGCGACCACCTCGCCACCACGACCGGCTGCGAATACTTGATCGCCCGAAGCCGTCGGCGAGAGACCGCCCCGCATGACCTCATCGCCGCCGCCCAGCGACACGCTCCATACGCGATCGATGGTGGCCGATTCTTTGAAGTCGACGAGCTCAGCGGGAGGATCGACCTCTTTGTCCTTGTCGCAGGCGACGAGCGCTGCGAGCAGCACCGCCGCGGCAAAGAGCCGGGGCAGACGAGTGGATGCAGTGCTGCGTGACATGAGTCGCTCCTTCAGCGCCGAGTTCAAGGTTTGACCGGCGTTTTTACGCCATCGGATTCGAGATCCCAGATCTTGAGGCGCAAGCCTTCGAGATCGATGGTGGCCGGGCGCTTCCCATCACCACCCGCTGCGGCTTCTGCTTTGCGCCAAGCGGCGAGCGCACCGGCTCGATCACCCTTCGCAAGTAGCGCATCGCCCCGCACTTCGTCGAAGCGCGCGACAAAACCGCCCGGCTTTGCGCCGTCGAGCGTTTTCAGTGCGGCATCGGCATTGTTCTGTGCAATCTGCACGCGGGCGAGACGGACCCGCGCGAGCAACTGAAGTTGCGGATCGTCGGAGTCCGTCATCACTCGCGTGAGACGCTCCGCCGCTTTGCCAAGCTCGTTGGTGTCGACGTGCACGCGCGCACCGAGGAAGTCTGCTTGATCGGCATAGGCAGACGAGCCGTATTCTTTGCGAAGCTCATCGATCGCCGTGAGGGCGGCTGTACGGTCCCCGCGCTCCAAGGTTTTGAGGATATCGCTGTAGGCGATGCTGGCCTCGACGTGCCGACGCTCGACCCGCGCTTCGTACCAGCGCCAGCCGGCCAACGCACCGAGTCCGATGATGACTCCCGCGATGAGCCAAGGACCGTTCTCGCGCAACCAACGCTTGACGCGCTCCCACTGCTCTTCCTCGTTGTAGTAATCGTCGATCACGGTCATCTCTCCTGCTATGAATTCTTTGAACCATGGGCCGTCAACCACTGGTCGACGGCAGATACGGCTTGCTCGATCTTCACTTCCGTGGGCTCGCCCGCCCCTTCGCGCAGCGGCTTCAGCTGCATCACGCCCCGACCGAGTTCGTCTTCGCCGAGTACGAGCGCGAGCGGCGCACCGCTGCGATCGGCGCGACGGAACTGCGCCTTGAAGTTGCCACCACCGAGGTTGAGCTCGATCCGGCGATGCGGCGCTGTCCGGCGGAGCTCGTCCGCGATACGCATGGCTACGCGGGTCGACGCATCACCTTGGGCAATCAGGTACACATCCGACGTGCGCGCGGCAGGCGCCGAGCCCGCTTGCTCGATGAGCGCCACGACACGCTCCACACCCATTGCAAAACCGATTGCAGGAGTGGCCTCGCCACCGAGTTGCGTGATCAAACCGTCGTAGCGACCGCCCGAACACACTGCATCCTGCGCGCCGAGCGCGTCGGTAACCCACTCGAACACGGTGCGCGAGTAATAGTCGAGACCGCGCACGAGACGCGGATTCACTTCGTAGGCGATGCCGAGTGAGTCGAGCAAGCTGCGAAGGTCGGCGAAGTGCTGCCGGCTCTCGTCATCGAGATGCTCGGGCAGCAATGGCGCGCCGGCGATGATCGTCTGCATCTCCGGGTTTTTGCTGTCGAGGATACGCAGCGGATTCCCTTCGAGCCGACGCTGACTGTCGGCATCGAGTGTCGAATGATGATCACGAAAGTACTGGATGAGCACTTCGCGATAGGCGCGGCGCGACTCTGGTGTGCCGAGCGAGTTGATCTGCAGTCGCACTCGATCGATGCGGAGTCGGCGCCAGAAAGCAGCCGACAACGCAATGAGTTCGGCATCGATGTCTGGACCAGCAAACCCCACGGCTTCCACGTCGATCTGGTGGAACTGACGGAAGCGCCCCTTCTGCGGTTTTTCGTGGCGGAACATGGGGCCGATGCACCACACCTTGTGGCGCGCACCACGCAACATGCCGTTGGAAATCATGGCGCGGACCATGCCTGCCGTGGCTTCGGGCCGCAGCGTCAACCGCTCACCGGCCTTGTCCTCGAAGCTGTACATCTCTTTTTCGACGACGTCGGTGAACTCTCCAATCGCTCGCTTGAAGAGATCGGTCTGCTCGACGACCGGTACGCGCATCTCGTCGTAGGCATGCGCGCTCAAAATTTCTCGCGCGACCGACTCGAGCCACTGCCACCGCGCGATCTCCGTCGGCAGCACATCGTTCATGCCCTTGACGGGCTGGATCAGCGGCGCGCTCATCGCGAGGCTCCCGTCGTCGCATCGGGTTTGACGAACGGGCGTAAATTTGCGGCGGCATCGACCGTAAAGTACGCCGTCGAGTTGCGGATGAAACTCGCCGGGATCGTCACGGGACGACCACCGACCTCGAGCGATGCCATGTCCGCCCGGCCGAGCAGCACGCGCAGCGGACCTTGACCCGCCGCTCTCGCCTGACCGCCGCGCGGGGCGTTGTCGAAGTAAAGTTTTTGTCCTGCCGCGTCATAGATTTCGACCCAGCAGTCGGCGCGTACATCGATGGCGATCGCGACTCGACCGGATGACACGGGAGCTGCTGTGACGTCAGTCGCTTCCGGCACGGCGGGAGTCTCGGTCACAACAGGCGCCGTCGGCGTAACGGGTGCGGGCACTGCGACGTTTTCAGTTACCACGGACTCCGTCGTGGGCGCGATGACGGGATCGGCCGCAGCGACGCTCTGCGCAGACGGATTCGATACACCTGCGCCTTGAAGAATCCACCATGCCACGACCGCAATCACCACCGCTGCGGCCACGAGGCCGAGCCTACGAGCCCAAGCCTGTGATTCGACGGCGGGCAGGGGTGCGCGCGGAATCTTGGTGAGATCGGGCGCGGCGAGCGTCGCACCCTGCGCAGCCCAATCGGTCAACAGCTCTGCCGTCGGCGCACCGATGAGATCGGCATAGCGACGCAGATGCCCTTGCGCGAACACTCGCGCACCCATTTCGGCAAAGCGATCGGCCTCGAGCGAGAGGATGATCGACTCGTCGCAATGCAAACGAGCGGCGGCCGTGGTGGTCGTGAGGCCCATGGCCTCCCGATGCCGCGTCAATCTTTGACCGATGGACTCGGTCATGACGCGAGCGCTCCGGCGAGCTTGTCGCCGAGACGAATGCGGGTGCGGTCGTTGACGCGGCCCGCGAGCTGACCACAGGCGGCGTCGATGTCATCACCACGGGTGCGACGAATGGTGGCGAGCACGCCGCGCTGAATGAGTTCGTCACGGAAGCGCGTGATCACCGGCATCGGCGAACGACGATAGTCGGTGCCCGGGAACGGATTGAACGGAATGAGATTGAGCTTGGCGGGCTTGCCCTTGAGCAGCCGCGCGAGTGCACGCGCATGCTCGAGCTGGTCGTTCACGCCATCGAGCATGACGTATTCGAAAGTCACACTGCGGCCGTTTTGCTCGTCGATGTAATGCCAGCACGCCTCGAGCAGCTCGGCGATCGGATGCTTGCGGTTGATCGGCACGAGCTCGTTGCGTAGCGCATCGTCAGGCGCATGCAGCGACACGGCGAGCGCGCAGTTTACTTCTTCGGCGAGCTTGTACATGAGCGGTACGAGGCCGGAGGTGGAGAGTGTGACGCGTCGACGAGAAATATCGAAACCGAGATCGTCGAGCAGAATGCGGATGGCCGGCACCACGTTGCGGAAATTTGCGAGAGGCTCGCCCATCCCCATGAACACGACGTTCGTGATGCGACGCTCGCCGCCCGGCTCGAAGCCGAGTTCGCGGTTGGCGAGCCACACCTGACCGACGATTTCGGCCGTGGTGAGATTGCGGTTGAAACCCTGCTGCGCCGTCGAACAAAACGAGCAGTCGAGCGCGCAACCTACCTGCGACGAAATGCAGAGCGTGCCGCGATCGACTTCCGGGATGAACACCATCTCGAAGGCCTGAGTGCTGTCGGCGCGCAGCAACCACTTGCGCGTGCCGTCGGCAGAGTCGTGGCGCGAAACGATCTCGGGGGTGCGCACCTCGGCGACGTCACTGAGTTGCGCGCGAAAGTCTCGCGCGAGATCGGTCATCGCTGCGAAGTCACCCTCGCAGCGTTTGTAGAGCCAGCTCATCAGCTGACGCGCTCGAAACGGTTTGTTGCCGAGCGCAGCGACGAACGCCTCGAGCTCGGGCTTTTCGAGCCCGAGGAGGTTGGTTCGTACTGCGGTGGCTTCAGTCATGACGAGTGCGTCAGTGCAGTGAGGCGATCAGGCGCGAGGGCAGATCTCGATGCCACGGAAGAAATACGCGATTTCCTGCGCAGCGGTCTCGGCACCATCGGAACCATGAACCGTGTTGGCCTCGATGCTTTGTGCGAGGTCGGCACGAATCGTACCCGGCGCGGCCTTCTTCGGATCGGTGGCACCCATGATCTCGCGGTTCTTGGCGATGGCGTTTTCGCCTTCGAGCACCTGCAACATCACTGGGCCCGAGGTCATGTACTTGACCAGGTCCTTGAAGAACGGGCGCTCGCGGTGCACCGCGTAGAAACCCTCGGCCTCGGTCTGCGACAGGTGGACCATACGGGCGGCGACGACACGAAGACCCGCCTGTTCGAACCGGCGATAGACCTCGCCAATGAGGTTACGGGCGACGCCATCCGGCTTAACGATCGAAAAAGTGCGCTCCAGCGCCATGGGACAGTTCCTTGTAAAAGTGAAAGGGAAACGGGCAATCGGGTAGTTTACCCGCGCAATGCCCCTGTCGGCAACGCGAGAACGCGCGCAAGTGACTGGTCTGGAAGGGTTTTTTAGACGTTGAAGC
>JBJTUA010000034.1:0-12196 GCA_046080445.1 Gammaproteobacteria bacterium | reverse complement strand
CGATCAACGTCCGAAGTTCGAAGGCGGTCTCTCGACAGCTTTCGGATGCACGCTAGAGGGAACTGTCCCAGCAGATAAGGTGGTGGCGCTCGCTGAATCTTTGATGGCGGCCGGTTGTGATGAAGTGGGGTTATCCGATACCACGGGCTACGCCAACCCGTCGCAAGTGCGCGACCTCGTGCGGCGGGTACGCGCGGCGGTCGGCGATCATGCGCTCACGGGGCTGCACCTTCACAACACTCGCGGATTAGGTCTTGCCAACGTGCTCGCCGGCATCGAGGTGGGCATCACCACGTTCGATAGCTCGCTAGGGGGCCTCGGCGGATGTCCGTTCGCACCGGGTGCCTCGGGAAATATCGTGACCGAAGACTTGGTTTTCATGCTCGAAGCGATGGGGATGTCGACGGGTATCGACTTGACCCGGCTTATTGAGGTTCGGCGAATTTTGCGCGAGACGCTACCGGGCGAAGCGCTCTACGGATTCACGCCCGATGCGGGTCTGCCGCTCGGGTTCATGCAGGGGCAGATTCGATGAGTGCAGAGGTCAATTCTTCCTGGCTTCCTCTTCGTGGCATCAGGATCGTCGAACTCACGCATATGGTCATGGGACCTGCGGTGGGTGCCATCCTCGTCGAACTCGGCGCAGAGGTGATTCGCATCGAACCGATTGGCGGTGATTCGACGCGAAATCTCTCCGGATCGGGAGCCGGTTATTTCCCGATGTACAACCGCAACAAAAAAAGCCTCTGCCTCGATCTTAAATCGACTGAAGGACTCAACATTGCAAAGCGTCTTTGTTCGGCGGCAGATGTCGTCGTCGAAAATTTTCGTAATGGAGCGATGGAGAAGCTGGGTCTGGGTTACGACGATCTCGTCAAAACAAACGAGCGGCTGATCTACTGTTCCGAAAAAGGTTTCTTGTCAGGTCCTTACGAAAATCGAACCGCACTCGACGAAGTGACGCAGATGATGGGCGGACTTGCTTATATGACGGGCCCCCCGGGAAGACCGCTGCGTGCGGGCACGTCGGTTATCGATGTGACGGGTGGCATGTTCGGGGCCATCGCCGTGCTCGCGGCGATCCAACATCGTCACCTCACGGGGCGTGGCCAAAAAGTCAGCAGCGCACTATTTGAGACAACCGTCTACTTGGTTGGTCAGCATATGGCACAGATGGCGGTAACCGGTCAGCCGGCGAAGCCCATGCCCGTTCGTATTTCGGCCTGGGCCATCTACGACGTCTTCGAAACCCGTGATGGCGAGCAGGTGTTCATCGGCGTGGTGTCGGATGGTTTATGGCAGAAGTTCTGCGAAGCGTTTTCATTGACGGTAATGGCCGCAGATGAGTCTCTTAAAAGCAATACCCAGCGAGTGGCGCAGCGCGAGGCCTTGTTGCCGCAGGTTCGCGAACTCGTCAAGCGCTACAGCAAAGCCGAGCTCGTTCCTATTTTGGAGCGCACGGGCTTGCCGTTCGCGCCGATCGGCAAACCCGAGGAAATGTTTGACGACCCGCATCTCGCCGCGAGCGGAGGACTCGGTCCAACGGTCCTTCCCGATGGGCGCGCCACACGATTACCAATTTTACCGATCGAGATGGATGGGCATCGCCCAACGCAGGGCGGTACACTCGCGCGGCCCGGCGAGCACACGGATGAGGTGCTCTCGGGAGTGGGATATTCGGCCGATCAGCTTCGCGATCTCAGAGCGCGCAAGGTGATCGGTTAAGTCAACGGTTCACGCAGTTCAGGGGTATGAGGCATGACGATTGAAGGGCTCGACATCGTCGGAATCAACGACGAGCTTCAGGACGAGGAACGGTTGGTACGCGACTCGGTCGCCCGCTTCGTCGACGCTGAAGTGCTGCCGGTCATCAGTCGTCATTTTGCCGACCACACCTTTCCCAAAGATTTGATTGCGCCCATGGCGCGCCTCGGTTTGTTGGGATCCTCGCTCGAAGGCTACGGCTGCGCGGGCCTCAATGCAGTGAGTTACGGACTCATTTGCCAGGAGCTCGAGAGAGGCGACTCTGCCATCCGCAGCTTTGTGTCGGTGCAATCGTCGCTCTGCATGTATCCCATCTACACCTACGGCTCGGAAGAGCAAAAGCAGCGATGGCTACCCGGCATGGCAAAGGGCGAACTCATCGGCTGCTTTGGGCTCACCGAGTCGCATGGTGGCTCCGATCCGCTCAACATGAACACCACGGCCCGTCGCAAAGGCGGCGACTGGGTCATCAACGGCTCAAAGATGTGGATCACCAACGCGCCGATCGCCGACGTCGCGGTCGTTTGGGCCTTGACCGACGAAGGCGTGCGTGGATTTTTGCTTGAGCGCGGCATGCCGGGATTCACCACCCAAGAAATCGAACGCAAGTTCTCGCTGCGCGCGTCCGCTACGGGAGCGTTGTTCTTCGATAACGTCGTGGTGCCCGAAGCCAATATTTTGCCAGGGTCCAGCGTGGGTCTCAAAGCGCCGCTCTCGTGTCTGACCCAGGCGCGATTCGGCATTTCTTGGGGAGTACTCGGCGCTGCACAGGCTTGTCTCGACGAAGCCTTGCGCTACTCGAAAGAACGCGTGATGTTTGGCCGCTCGCTGGCGGCCACTCAGGCCGTACAGATTCGGCTCGCCGAAATGGCGCGCAAGATTGCAGTCGGTCAAACGCTGTCGATGCAGCTCGCTCGAAGAAAAGATCGCGGCATACTCACTCCGGTGCAGGTTTCGCTCGCCAAGTGGAACAACTGTCGAGCGGCCATTGAGGTCGCGCGTGACGCCCGCGACTTGTTGGGCGGCGCAGGCATCCTTGCCGAGTACGCGCCGATTCGTCATGCGCTCAACCTCGAGAGCGTCATCACCTACGAAGGGACCGAAACCGTCCATCAGCTGTCACTCGGACGTGCGCTGACCGGTCTTAATGCGTTTTAGAGGGCGAGTGGCCATGAGTCGAGGAACGATTGCTGCGGTGTTGGTCAGTGCCACGGGCGGCTACCCTGCGGAGCTGTTCTCCGAAGACGCTGCGGGCGACAGCACACCGTCTTGGCATGTTTCACTCGGGTATACCTCCGACCTCTGGCGCAACGCAGAGGGCGGACAAAAAACGGGCGATACCGTGCTTGGCAATGCCGAGCTCGTGGTGGAATGGGAGGGCGCACCCGGCGGGCTACGTTCTCGGGTACACGTGATACACAACAACGGCAAAAGTTTCAGTGAGCTGGTCGGCGACTCGCATGTGGTGAGTAACATCGAGGCGGACCGAGCGACTCGTCTGCTTGAAGGCTGGGTCGAGTACGCGCCCGAGTCGGACGATCGCAGCATCAAAGTCGGGTTGTACAATCTCAACACAGAGTTCGACGCGAGCGAAGTCGGTGGTGCACTCATCAACTCGACATTCGGAATCGGCGTCGACGCCGCGCAGTCGGGTGTTTCCGGGCCTTCGATTTTTCCGTATACCGGCCTCGCGCTTCGTGGACGCTGGCGATTCGATGAGCGCTGGCTGCTGCAGGGCGTGGTCATCGACGGCGTTCCCGTCGATCCCGAATCCCTGCGGAAGTTCGTTTCTTTGAAGCTCGGTTCGAACGAGGGCGCGCTTTGGGTGGCCGAGCTCGAGCAGAAGGCTGGCGATTGGCGATTCGTGATGGGGCATTGGCGTTACACCTCTGAAGGGAACGCTGGAACCTACGGTTTCGTGGAGGGCTCGCTTTGGCAGTCCGGCGATCGACGCTTACTCGGCATGCTTCGTCTCGGGGCCGCGATGCCGAAGTTCAATACCATCGGGTCCACCGTCCAGGCCGCGCTCGTTCTCGAGCGGCCGTGGTTGCGACGCGAGGGTGAGCATCTTGCGCTCGGCATTGCGTACGCACGTAACGGACGGCCTGCCCGACGATTGCTCGCCGCTCAAGGCGAGACGCTGCTCTCCAATGAAACGGTGATCGAGCTGACTTGGCGTGTGCCCATCGCGGAACGCGTCGCGCTACAACCCGATGTGCAGTACATACTCAACCCCGGAAGCTTGGCGGGCGTTTCCGATGCGTTGGCGTTCGGTCTACGCATCGAGCTCGATCTGACCCCTCACTGAGCGCGCGATGGAGTTCCTGAGTCAGTTCTGGAGCTCCCCGGTCGCTGGATTCATTGTCGCGTTTGCGGTGGGGCTGCTGATCGGCGTCGAGCGCGAACGGCGCAAGCAAGACCCGTCAGTCGGCGCAGCTGGCGGAATTCGCACCCACGTCATTGTTGCGCTCGCCGGAGCGCTGGCCGTGCATGAAACCTCCGAGTTCCCAATGGGGGTCAGATCATAGGTGCAAGTGTCGGGTCAGCCTGTCGAGAGCGCATCCGTACGTTCACGTATGATGACGCTCAAAGACGAGGATATCGACTTGGCGGCTCACCCGGAAATTTACGACACGACGCTTGGACAATTCGATACCGATGAGGTTCTGCTCTCCTTCGAGGAGCGTCGGGCGTATTCGGGGGACGTTTACTCCACCGGGGCAATCGCCGCTGCCGTCTTGCGTCCCAAAGATCGCAGCACCTGCGCTGCCATGGTGGCGATGGCGCGAAGTCGCGGGTACGCCGTCATTCCACGCGGCGGCGGACTCTCTTACACGGGTGGGTATCGTCCCCTCGACGAGAAGAGCGTCATTCTCGATACCTCGAGACTCAACCGCGTTCTCGAAGTGAACGCCCTGGACATGTACATCACGGTGGAGGCGGGCGTTACTTGGAAGCAGATTCACGATGTCTTGACGCCGCTCGGGTTGCGCTTGCCTTTCTTTGGTACGTTTTCGGGCGCGCAAGCTACCGTCGGCGGCGGATTGTCGAATGGCGCGCTTTTCTTTGGTACGGCCCGTTATGGCACGGCGGCCGACCATGTATTGGGTCTTGCGGTGGTGCTCGCCGATGGGCGTGAACTACGCACCGGACAACGAGCCTTCACCAACGCAGCAAAACCCTTCTATCGAACCTGCGGTCCGGACTTCACCGGCCTACTGACCCACGATGCGGGCAGCTTCGGCGTCAAGGTCGAGGCGACGTTCAGGCTCATTCAAGCCCCTGCATGCACCGGTCATGTGTCGTTCGTGTTCGAGGGGATGGCCGCAGCGGGGACGGCGCTTTCGGCGATCGCCAGGACAGGCGCTGCCGAGGAAGCCTACGTCTTCGATCCGGAGTCAACCCGCAAAAATCTTCAGTCGCAAGGGGTGGCCAAAGATTTCAGCGTGCTGCTCAACGTTGTAAAAGGCGAGCGAAGTCTGCTCAAAGGTTTGGTTGCCGGCGCACGTCTCGCCTTGGCCGGCCGTTCCTTCTTGCCGCCGGACGCCTTTTCTTTGCATATCACCTGTGCCGCACGGAATGACGCCGCGCTACAGGCGGATCTCGAGGCGTGTCGTTCGGTGTGTCTCGGACTGGCCGGAAAGCCCATCGCCGATTCCATTCCGCGCTCGGTGCGTGCAAATTTGTTTCCGGCGCCCGATGCGGTACTCGGCCCGGAGGGTGATCGGTGGGCGGCACTCAACGCGAAGGTGGCACACTCCGATGCCATACGCATCATGGCGGCGAGCGAAGCCGTCATCGCTCCCTACCGAGAGCGCATGCGGCGGAGCGGGGTCTGGATGAGTCATTTGCTCATCGCCATCGGGCAGTCGGCGTTCAGTTTCGAGCCCGTCTTCCATTGGAAGGACGAGTGGCTGCCGCTGCACTCGCGAACCTTGTCCGAAGCGGCGCGGACGCGCCTCGTCGAGCCGACGGCGAACCCCGCCGCGCGAGCGCTCGTCGACGAGATCCGACAGAAGCTCGTTGCATGCTTTGCGCAGTTGGGTGCGGCGTCCAACCAACTCGGAAAAACCTATCCGTATCTCGACGTCTTGCGACCGGAATCCGCGGAGCTTGCGCTCGCAGTCAAACGCGCGCTCGATCCGCAAGGGGTCATGAATCCGGGAGCGCTTGGTATCAAGGCCACGTAGCCTGTATTCTACCTCGTCATTTTGGCGATCCCGCGAGCGGGCTTGGAATATACATGTCGGCCTCAAACCCTGTTCCTACCAGCGAGAGTCTGGCCAACGTTCGATACGAAATTCGAGGCAAGCTCGCAAGACGCGCACTCGAATTGTCTCGCAAGGGTTACGAAATCATTTCCCTCAACATCGGGAACCCCACGCTCTTTGGTTTCAGAACTCCGGAGACGATGCGACTCGCGATGATCGAGAACATCCCGGACAGTGAAGGCTATTGTCATCAGAAGGGCATCTTTCCTGCGCGTGAAGCCATCGTCATGCAGCAGCAGGGGCGAGGGGTGCAGGGCGTCACGGCCGAGGAAGTGTTCATCGGCAACGGGGTCTCGGAACTGATCGACATCGCGTTGCGCGCCTTGCTGAACGAAGGTGACGAGGTGCTGGTGCCGAGTCCGGACTATCCGCTCTGGACTGCGGCGGTCAATCTCAATCGCGGTCGCGCCGTTCACTACCCGTGTCGGCCCGAAAACGGTTTCGTGCCCGATCCCGCAGAGATCGAAACGTTGATCACGGCGCGAACCCGTGCGATCGTCATCGTCAACCCAAATAACCCGACCGGTGCGGTCTATCCGCGCGAAGTGCTGTCGGCCATTGCGCGCTTTGTCGAGACTCGAGGTCTCGTGTTGCTGTGCGATGAGATCTACGACCAAATTACCTATGACGGCGCCGAGTTCGTACCCATGGCAACGCTCGTCCAAGATGCTGTTTGCGTCACGATGTCCGGATTGTCGAAGGTGTATCGCGCTTGCGGTTATCGCGTCGGTTGGGCGGTGGTATCCGGTAACGTCGGTGCGGCAAAGCGCTTCATCGAAGCGATGGAGCTGTTGGCGTCGCTACGGCTCTGTAGCAACGTACCCGGGCAATGGGCGGTGCAAACTGCGCTCGGCGGCTATCAAAGTATTCGTGAGCTCACCGCTCCGGGCGGACGCTTGTACGAGTCGCGTCGAGCGATTCTCACGGCCGTCGCGTCGAACCCGAGTCTGCGCCTCAAGGCACCGTCAGGTGCGTTATATGCATTCGTCGGCGTCGGCGACGACATCCCGAATTTCGACGATCAGGCCTTCGCGCTCGATTTGCTCGAGAAAAAGCACGTGCTCGTCGCGCCGGGCGTGAGTTTCAATGTGCCGTACAACACGCACTTTAGGATCACCAACCTCCCCGATGCGGCGACGCTGCAAACCGTGTTTTCGCGGATGGGTGAGTTGCTCGACGAGTATCGAACGAAGTCGGCGCGCCGCGCCTAGACGCGCACTTAAAAACGACCTTCGACGTCGGCTTCGATGGGGGCGCCTGCACCGAAGCCAGGCAGTACGTTCGCGGTGCGGGGCTCGAGACGAAGTTTGACTCGAAATGTGCCGGCGCGGACGTTTAAGGTCGCCGACAACCCCAAGGCACCACCGAGGTCGCGGATCATGCCCTCTGCGCCGCTGAACTGACCCAAGAAAGGCCCGATCGCTGCGCCCGACTTCAATAAACGCGCATCACGCAAAACGAGTTCGCCCGTCAGTCTCGCCAAAGTCCCCGACTGAAATTCGAACAACAGGTTGGAGGTATCGAGTGTTCCCGACAACCCGGCCAAAGCGCCGAGCGCAAGGTCCGCGGGCAGTGCGTTACGAAGAGTTTGCAAGTCGATGGCACTCTCGCCGAAGCGGAGTGACGGCGCTCGGCTCAAGGGGGAAGTCAGCGTGCCGTGAGCGATGGACGCCGATTTTTGCCACTGCAGTTCGACGCGTAAGCCGGCAGGCCTTGCAGTGGTGGCGTGAATCCGCCAGATCATCGAACCGGATCGGCTGCCTCGCACGCTGAGTTCGGAACATTGGCCCCGCCAGACCGTACCTGTGAGATCCGCGCAGGTCATCGACTTCGGAAAAAAGGCGGCAAGCACGGATGCGGGCAGCCAAAGAATTGTGCCGACGAAGACGCCGAGCGCGAGTAGCGTGAGGGTCGTTCGGTGCCCGCTCACGGTGCAGGCGGCTGAAGATCCAACTCGAAATCCACGCGCCCGGGGCTCGTTGCGGTGAGCGACGCGCGGATCACGGTGACCGACGTGGCTTCCAGATCGGCCAGCATGGCCATCGTTGCATCAAACGGAACGCCACTCCCGCGTACTCGAAGGCCAGTCCCTTGGCCCATTTCGATACTGGGCTCGATCGACTGGCTTTGCGCGATGCGTCGAACGAGCGCCTCCAACGGCAAGGCGGCCTCGGTGCCAAGTCGCTGCAGACGCTGCAGTCGATCTCGCGACGCCGGCAAGTCGGCGAGCGCCAAGCGTTTTTCATTGACCCGGGTGACAGTACCTCGTGACTCGGTGATGACCGTCGAGATGATGACAACTAACAGGATGACCGCAATGCCGAGTCCGCCAAAGCGCAGGGCACGTTGATCGCTCGCCCCGAGCGCGGCATAGCGATCTTTGAGAGCTTGAAGGTAAGGCGTCATGGGGCGCCTGCGACGTGGGTCGCGGTGAGCGTGAGGAACTCACGACCCTGTTCGTCTTTGCCGGGGGACACTCGCCATCCCGCCGCACTCAGCGTGCCGATCAGCGCTTCTGCCGACCGACCGTTCGCGAGGGTGAGGCGGATGACGGATCTGTCCATCACGACCGAAGTTAACGCGTGATCGCGAACCCCTGCATTGGCAAGGTCGAGCAGTGCGCGTCGTAGAAGAGGTGTGTGGGTTTGCGCCGTCGACGAGAGGTTCGGATCGCCGCCACCTTGAGAAATGGCGAGATCAAGTCGCTTTTCCTCCGCTGCCGCGAGCCACCAGGTGTTGGCGTGGTCGATGATGATCAGCACGAGCAGTGCAGCCGCCAATGCGATGGGGAGTCGCCATTTTTTTGAGAGCGTGCGTGGCGATCGACGTGGTCGCCACTCACCCTGCAAAAGATTGATGGGTTCGGCGAGCGCGCGCTGGGCGACGAGCCAGCGCAGAGCGCTGTCGGCGACCCCCGTGGAGGTCACTCTCGAAAATCGCCGACCTGCTTCCTCGAGAAAAGTTTTTATCCGCTCATTTGTGGTGCCCGTTTCAACAATTTGCAGGCCGAGCGTCGAGAGTGGCGGCTCGCTAGGGAGCAAATCGAGCGTCGTCGATAAATCGAAGGCGCGGCATCGAAGGCCAGGCCCCGAGGGGGCGCGTAAAAAAACCTCTTCGTTCTGCACCCAAGCGATGACGTCGCCGGGTTTTCCGGCGATGCATTCCTCGTCGAGCAGCATTTGGGTGGGTTCGAGTCCCACCGCCCGCAGCGTATCCACGTAGCGCTTCAGGGTTTGACGCTGGAGGATCGCAACAGGCACGGACAGGCCTTCGCTCGCTGGGGTGCTGGAGCTGCGCGATGGGCGGCCCATGGCGAAGTGCTGTTGGTCGAGTTCCCCTGCGATATGTTCCTCGAGTGCGAAGGGCAGCATCTTGAGGATTTGCCCCGCCCGAACTTTGGGAAGCACCGCAGTCGCGCACAAGGCTTCCGACCCCGGGATGAGCACGACCAACGGAAGCTCGCCGAACGAAGCAGCCAAAGCGTCCAGGGGCGTGGTGAAAGTGGGTGTCGATATCGAGCCATCGGAAGCGATGACGATCGCCTCGACGGTTTGTCCGGGATCGGACGATGACAAATGGATGAACAGGCTTTCAGTCATGGTATCGACGCGTCACTCGGCCGTTTGCCTCAGCAGCACCCGAACGCCGGGCGGTGAGGGCGGGGCGCTTTCGTAACGAAGGAGACTGTACAAGGAGAACTGGGTCGTGCCAATGACAGCTTGGGTATGCAACTGGAAGTAACGACTGCGCTCACCCAACCCCAGCGCCTGATCGATGCGCGAGAACGCCGCGACGTCGCGGAATCCCGCCTTAAACACGTCGCGTCTTGGAAAACACTCTCGCTCTCGGTTGCGCGCGAGGGCGTCTTCCGCGCCGATCCATTGCCTCTCGTCGACCAGCGCATCGAGCAGAGCGGCCGAGGCCGAGCACAGGTTGATGGTCGCATCGCGCGGCAGTGCCGAGACATGCGGTGCGAGGCGTGCGTAAAGACCCATGTCAAAGTCAGGCAAGAGCAGCAGCTCAGTGGTTGAGGTGATCGGGCGATTGGGCGGTCGATAGCTCGGTTTCAGCGCGGTGTAGACGTCGTCTTCCGCTCCAGCAATCGCCGGGACGTCATCCGCATCGATCCAGTCCGCAATCTTTGGCGCCCAGTTTGGATCGAGTTCGAGCACACCGAGCAGCCGCTCCAACACTTCGAGTGCGACGGGATCGATCTCTCCCGTCGCTTTGCGCAAGCTGTTGAGATTGAACCCGCCTTGTAGGTCCACCAATTGTCCCCTGACGATGCCCGCGTGCTCGATCTCGACGGGTCCCAAGGGCGTGGACCAGCGTTGGCCGGGATGAATGGGCGCAGATCCTGTGTCGAGCTCTTCGCGGAGAATGCGCGCCGCGGTCGCCTCCGTAGCGCCCGCCAGAAACATGGCGCGCTCTCGGGCCACGCCACCTTCGGCACGACGCAACAGCAGCCCGGTATCAAAGAAAATAGCCGTCGCGATGGCTGCCGCGGTGGCCATGATGATCAGGGCGGTCAGCAAAGCAACGCCTCGATGTCTCACCGCGGCACCTCGATGAGGCGACGCAGCGTGCCGTGGTCCTCAGTCAACAACACGACTTCAATGGCTTTGGGTCGTACCCGCTGGGCTGCGAGTTCGTTCCCCCCGGGAGCGACGACGGGCGGCCAATCTTTTCGCCACTCACCGAGATCATCGAGGTAGCGTAATTCGAGCCCGCGAACACCGCGCATGAGCACACGACGCGAGGCGTCGGTGGACTGCACGCGATCGAGTACGGGCCAGACGATTCGAACAAGGCTGCCGTTCTCGATCAGATACTCGACGCGCTGCAGGCTGCTACGCGCATGCACGGATGTGGGCGCGCGACCGCCTCGCGTCAAGTCGAGCGGCGAGGGTGTTCCGGGCTCGGCGACCAGCGCTGGAACAAACGAGCGCCCGAGTTGATCGCGCAGCGGCCGCGGATTGAGTTGCGATAAATCATCGGCCATCACCCGAATGGCACGTTGCACATCACTCAGACTCGTTTGAGCTTTTTTGACCTCTAGGCGATTCCGGGCGACCTCGGTCAATGCGCCATAACCGATGGCAAACATGACGGCGGACACGAACAGCGCCACCAGCAACTCGAGCAAGGTAAAGCCGTCGAACTTTTTTCTCATGGCCCGTTGCTCATGGCGCGGTTCGCTCAGCCGTATCCCAGAGCCCGTCTGCCGATTGCGTCGAAACCACGTCGCGTCCGCGGGCACCACTGAGCGTGACCAGCCAGCCGTCGCTGCCTTGAGGTCGAACCTCGACGATGATTTGAACGACGCCCTCGATCGCCGTCGCCCGAACGTCCTGACGCCACTGCCAATCCCGATCCGCCATGCGTGATACGCCTTCGGTCCGACCCAGTGCCGGAAAAGACGGATCGATTCGCGCTTCAATGATTTGATTGGCAGCGACCCATTCGGCGTAGGCGCGTTCGCGCAGTCGATCGGTGCCGCGGGCGGCAGACAACATGGCGGCCATGACCGCCGCCACGCCGAGGGCAACGACCACCAACGCGACGAGCACCTCGATGAGCGTGAAGCCGCGCGTGCGTTTGATCAAAAGTCGACTCATCGATTTGACCGTCGCAGCGCCAAATCGCCGGTGTCGTCGGGTCCGAGGCGCCATGGCTCTGGTGAGTCGGGACTCGATACCCGCAGTTCAAAAGAGGTGTATTCGCCCGTTCCGTCGACACCCAGCTCGGGCACGGGATCATCGCGCTGGCCGCGCGCTTTGATGAGGACCCGCCGTCCTTCCACGTCGACCGCGATTGCTGCGCCGGTCGGCCACGTGCCACGGGCGAAGTGGCGATCGTTCAGGCGTAGCCACCTTAACGATCGCGCATCAAAAACTAAAAACTCGTAACCCTCAGGCGATAACTGCACGCCGTAAGAGCGATTTTCGAGCTCTGCGCGCTCGCGCACTTCGATCATGAGGGCGCTCAGTCGCTCAAGTTCGGCGGGTGGCGCGTCGCGGTTGCCGATCAAGCCGAACGAGAGTAACGCTCCCCCGATCACGATCGCGATGATCGCGAGGACGACCAAAATTTCGATGAGCGTGAAACCCCGAGAGCGCGGGTGTGGGCCGGGCATCGGCATTACCGCGCGAGCGAGCTCA
>JBJTUA010000033.1:0-75854 GCA_046080445.1 Gammaproteobacteria bacterium | reverse complement strand
TGCGGTACACCTGGGAACCCGCGACTGTTCCATGCAGCGACGTCACCAGAAGGTGATCGAGGAAGCGCCCGCGCCGCTGCTGGCGGCCCGGGAACTCACCCGCATTGGCGAGCGCTGCGCGGAGGCGAGCCGCAAGATCGGCTACCGCGGTGCAGGCACCTTCGAGTTTCTTTATGAAAACGGCGAGTTCTATTTCATCGAAATGAACACGCGCATCCAGGTCGAGCACCCGGTTACCGAACTCATCACCGGCATCGATCTCGTGAAGGCGCAACTGCGCATCGCCTCCGGCGAGCCGCTGCCTTGGAAGCAATCGGACATCGTGCTTCGCGGTCATGCGCTCGAGTGCCGCATCAATGCCGAGGATGCCAAGACCTTCATGCCGTCACCGGGTCCCGTGCGGTTGTGGCATGCGCCGGGCGGCCCGGGCGTGCGGGTCGACAGCCACATGTACTCCGGCTACGCCGTACCGCCACACTACGACTCGCTCATCGCCAAACTTATTTCTTATGGCGAAGATCGCGATACTGCGATCGTGCGCATGCGCAACGCTTTGGCCGAGATGGTGGTCGAAGGCATCAAGACCAATGCTGCCCTGCACCAGGAAATCCTGGCGCACGCGGCCTTTCATCAAGGCGGTCTCGATATTCACTATCTCGAGCGTCGGCTCGGCTTGAAGTGACGCGCGCCCTCATGCGCGCCGTGACGCTCGATCTGGATGGACTCGACGCGGAAGCCGTCGAGGCCGCCTGCTTCGAAGCAGGTGCGTACTCCGTTGTGCTCACCGACCAGCGCGATGATGCCATCCTCGAGCCGAAACCCGGTGAAATACGACTCTGGCCGGCTACCCGCCTGCAGGCGATTTTCCCCAACGACTTGGCCTCCGCCGAACACCTCGATGCGCTCGCAACCCGCTTCGGCTGTGAGCGCTCACGTCTTGACGTAGAGGACGTCGAAGAGCGCGTCTGGGAACGCGAGTGGCTCAAAGATTTCAAGCCCATGTGCTTCGGACGGAAACTCTGGATCTGCCCTTCGCACGCCGAAGTCGACGAGCCCGCTGCCACAGTGGTTCGACTCGATCCTGGCCTCGCCTTCGGCACGGGCACGCACCCGACCACCCGCCTCTGTCTCGAATATCTCGATGCGCGTGCGCCAAGCCGAAAAAATGCGCCCGATCGCATCGTCGACTTTGGCTGTGGCTCCGGTGTGCTGGCCATCGCCGCTTTGCGACTGCAACCGACCGCGCGCGCATTCGTTCATGATATCGATCCGCAAGCGCTGATCGCGACCGCCGACAACGCAAAAGCGAATGACGTCGATCAGCGTATCGCATCATTCGTTGAAGCAGCCGATCTGGCGACATACCTCCTACCGCATGGCGGCGCGCAGCTCGTGCTCGCCAACATTCTCTCCGGTCCGCTTTGCGAGCTTGCGCCACAGCTGATTGCTCTGCTCGCACCGGGCGGCGAAATCGTTCTGGCCGGCTTGCTTGACGAGCAAGCCGATGACGTCATCGCAGCGTACGCGCCCACGCTTTCATTGACACGTTGGCGCACGCTCGACGGCTGGACTTGCCTCGCGGGGCATCGAGCGTGACGGAAGCGTTTCGCATTGGTCCCTGGCCGATCCCGGCGCCGGCAGTGCTTGCGCCCATGGCTGGCGTCACCGATCGACCCTTCCGAATTCTCGCCAGGCAGCTCGGTGCAGGACTCGCCGCATCGGAGATGATCACCTCCGATACTCGACTCTGGAATTCGCGCAAGTCACGGCAACGGATGAATCATGAAGGCGAGCCCGAACCTCGGGTCGTACAACTGGCAGGCGCCGATCCTGATGCGCTCGCCGAGGCGGCGCGTCGCAATGTCGATCTCGGCGCCCAGATCATCGACATCAACATGGGTTGCCCCGCAAAGAAAGTCTGCCATCGTCTCTGCGGCTCGGCACTGCTCCAGGATGAGCCGCTGGTCGGTCGCATCCTCGAGTCCGTCGTGACCGCCGTCAACGCGACCGGTCGCGGCGTCCCGGTGACCCTCAAAACCCGCACCGGTTGGGATCGTGAACATCGCAACGGAGTACGCATCGCGCAGCTCGCTGAAGCGAGTGGTATCGCTGCGCTCGCGATTCACGGCCGTACGCGCGCCGATTTCTATGAGGGTGACGCGGAGTACGAGACCATCCGTGCGATCCGAGCCACAGTTCGGATCCCGGTGTTGGCGAATGGCGACATCACCAGTCCCGACAAAGCGCGTGAGGTGCTGCGCTACACCGATACGGCAGGCGTCATGGTCGGCCGCGCCTCCCACGGAACACCTTGGATTTTCCGCGATATCAATGGCCTGTTGACCCAGGGCGTGCTGCCATCGCCGCTCTCCAAAACCGAGCGGCGTGATATAGTTTTAGGGCATTTACAGGCCATCTACGCCTTCCACGGCGAAGACTCCGGCCTGCGAATCGCACGCAAACATCTCGGCTGGTACGCAAGACTGCTCGAGTCGGCGCCCGATGCAAGGGCCCGCCTCATGGCAGAGTCGTCGACGTCGTCGCAGTTCGCGTGTGCGAACGAGTTGTTCGGCGCTTGGGCGCAACAACATTGACGATGAGGGGCGTGTGATGTCGGCTGATGGTCACGAGAGTTCAAGGCATGAGCTGCCGCTGCGCGGCCATACCGAGCGTGCACTCAAAGAATATCTTCGTCACCTGAACGGTCACGCACCCGCCGACCTCTACGACCTCGTGATTCGCGAAGTCGAAGAACCTTTGCTTCGCGTCGTGCTCACACACGTCGACGGAAATCAATCTCGTGCTGCCGACATCCTCGGCATCAACCGCGCCACCTTGCGTCGCAAGCTGCGCGAGCTCGGCATCACCACGGGGTAAATTCATGCCTGTCGTCCTGCGTCGCGCCCTGATTTCGGTATCAGACAAATCGGGTGTCATCGAACTCGCCAAAGCGCTCGCTGCGCGCGGTATCGAAATTCTGTCGACGGGTGGCACGGCCAGACTGCTCGCCGAGCAGGGCATCACGGTCAAAGAAGTGTCGCAGCATACCGGCTTCCCCGAAATCATGGATGGCCGCGTCAAGACACTGCATCCGCGCATTCATGGCGGCTTGCTGGGTCGTCGCGGTGTGGACGAGAGCGTGATGTCGCTGCACGGTATCGAGCGCATCGACCTGCTCGTGGTCAATCTCTACCCCTTTGCCGAGACCGTCGCACGGCCTGCGTGCACGTACTCCGAAGCCATCGAAAACATCGATATCGGTGGTCCGGCAATGGTGCGCGCGGCGTCAAAGAATCACGACGCCGTCACGGTGCTCGTCGATCCGAGCGACTATGACACCGTGTTGAAAGAGCTCGATACCCACGACGGCACTACCTCGCCGCAATTGCGCGCATGGCTCGCGGCGAAGGCGTTCGCGCACACGGCGCGCTACGACACCATGGTTGCCAACTATTTGCAGTCAAAGAATCCCGCGCCCGGCGCCGAGTTTCCGCAGGCGCTGCCGCGCGTCTTCGAGAAAGTGCAGGACCTTCGCTACGGCGAAAATCCTCATCAGCACGCGGCCTTCTACCGCGATGTCACACCGCGGGGTCCGTCGGTCTCGAGTACGCGCATGCTGCAGGGCAAGGAGCTGTCGTTCAACAATATCGCCGATGCCGATACCGCCATCGAGTGCGTACGGCAGTTCGCGACGCCCGCTTGTGTCATCGTCAAGCATGCCAATCCCTGCGGTGTCGCCACCGCAGGCGACGCGCTCGCCGCCTATGAAGCGGCCTATCGCACCGATCCGACCTCGGCCTTCGGCGGCATCATCGCGTTCAATCGTCCCGTCGATGCCCAGACTGCGAAGGCCATACTCGATCGGCAATTCGTTGAAGTGCTCGCGGCCCCCGCCGTGCTGCCCGACGCGCGTACCGTTCTTGGCAGCAAACCTAACGTGCGCGTGCTCGAGCTCGGCGACCTGCCGGTCGATCACGGTGCAGAGCTCGAATATCGCAGCGTCTCCGGCGGCTTGATCGTACAAACCCGCGATCTTGGCATGGTGACGCGTGATCAACTTCGCGTCGTGAGCAAACGTGCACCGAGCGCTGCCGAGCTCGACGATCTGCTCTTCGCCTGGCAGGTCTGCAAATTCGTGAAGTCGAACGCCATCGTCTACGCGCGCCATCAATCCACGATCGGCGTCGGCGCAGGGCAAATGAGTCGTGTCTATTCGAGCCGCGTCGCCGCCATGAAGGCCGCCGACGAGAAGCTCGAAGTCAAAGGCTCGGTCATGGCGTCCGATGCGTTCTTCCCTTTCCGCGACGGCCTCGATGTCGCCGCCGAATACGGCATTGCCGCCGTCATCCAGCCGGGTGGCAGCATGCGCGATGCCGAAGTCATCGCGGCCGCCGATGAGCACGGCATGGCGATGGTGTTCACGGGCATGCGCCACTTCCGACACTGATTTATTCACGCATGATCAAAGTTCTCATCGTGGGAAGCGGCGGGCGCGAACACGCACTAGCGTGGAAGTGCGCTCAGTCGACGCGCGTCGCCGAAGTACTCGTGGCTCCCGGTAATGCCGGCACCGCCGGCGAACCCAAGGTACGTAACGTCTCGGTGAACGCCGAAGACGTCGCCGGACTCGTCGATCTCGCACGTCGCGAACAGATCGATCTCACCATCATCGGGCCGGAAGCCCCGCTCGTACTGGGCGTCGTCGACGCCTTCGAGACCGCGGGCCTACGCTGCTTTGGTCCGCGCAAGGCGCCCTCGCAGCTCGAGGGATCCAAGGCGTTTACCAAAGAATTCCTCCGGCGTCACCGCATCCCGACGGCTGCTTACGCCACCTTCAGGCGTGACACCTTCGATCCGGAGTGGGTGCGAAGGCAACGCACGCCGATCGTGGTCAAAGCAAGCGGACTTGCCGCCGGCAAGGGTGTTGTCATCGTCGACAGCGCGAACGAAGCCATCGAGACGGCTCGCGCCATGTTCGACGGTCAGTTCGGCGGCGCAGGCGCCGAGGTGGTCATCGAAGAATTCCTGCCGGGCGAAGAAGCGAGCTTCATCGTCATGGCTGATGGTGAACACGTACTGCCTTTCGCGACCTCGCAAGATCACAAGCGTGCGGGCGATGGCGATACCGGCCCCAACACCGGCGGCATGGGTGCGTATTCACCCGCGCCCGTGGTGACGCCCGCGATGCACGATCGCATCATGCGCGAAGTCATCCACCCCACCATTCGCGGACTGGCGGCAGACGGCATGCCGTACACGGGGTTTCTCTACGCCGGCATCATGATCGCGCCGGATGGCACGCCGAACGTCCTCGAGTTCAATTGCCGATTCGGCGATCCGGAGACGCAGCCCATCATGTCGCGACTGCGCTCCGATCTCACGCTGCTTTGCGACGCCGCACTCGACGGGCGACTCGATCAGGTCAGCATGGATTGGGATCCGCGGGCGGCGCTCGGTGTCGTACTCGCTGCCGGGGGATATCCCGACGCCGTACGCAAAGGCGATGCGATTTCCGGACTCGAGGAAGCCGCCACGCTGCCGGGAAAAATATTCCACGCCGGTACGTCGATGCACGACGGACAGGTGGTCACGAGCGGCGGTCGCGTACTTTGCGCAGTCGGACTCGGTGACACGGTGAGCGACGCGCAGCGCGCCGCCTACGCCCTCACCGCAAAAGTTCGCTTCGAGGGCATGCACTATCGCCGCGACATCGGCCATCGCGCGATCACGCGCGAGGCCGGCCGCTGACGAGACTTCAGCGCTTCATCGCTTCGAAGAAGTCCGAGTTCGTCTTCGTATCCTTCATCTTGTCGAGCAGGAACTCGATCGCAGCGAGCTCATCCATCGGATGCAGGAGCTTGCGCAGGATCCAGATCTTCGCCAGTTCGCCTGCATCGGTGATGAGGTCTTCCTTACGGGTGCCCGACCGGTTGATGTTGATCGCCGGGAACACGCGCTTCTCAGCGATGCGACGATCGAGGTGGATTTCGCTGTTACCCGTACCCTTGAACTCTTCGTAGATGACATCGTCCATCTTCGAGCCCGTGTCGATGAGGGCCGTCGCCAGGATGGTGAGCGAACCACCTTCCTCGATGTTGCGGGCTGCGCCGAAGAATCGCTTCGGACGCTGCAGCGCATTGGCATCGACACCACCCGTCAGCACCTTGCCTGAGCTCGGCACCACGGTGTTGTAGGCACGCGCGAGACGGGTGATCGAGTCGAGCAGGATCACGACGTCTTTTTTGTGCTCGACCAGACGCTTCGCCTTCTCGATCACCATCTCGGCCACTTGCACGTGACGTGCCGCCGGTTCGTCGAAGGTCGAGGAGACGACCTCCCCCTTCACCGTGCGCTGCATCTCAGTGACTTCTTCCGGGCGTTCATCGATGAGCAGCACGATGAGATACACCTCGGGATGATTGGCCGTGATCGCCGTCGCAATATTCTGCAGCAGCATCGTCTTGCCGGCCTTTGGCGGCGAGACGATGAGACCGCGTTGGCCCTTGCCGATCGGCGCACACAAGTCGATGGCGCGAGCGGTGAGATCTTCGGTCGAGCCGTTGCCGCGCTCGAGCTTCAAGCGCTTGGTCGGATGCAGCGGCGTCAGGTTCTCGAAGAGCACCTTGTTTCGCGCATTCTCGGGCGAGTCGAAGTTGATCTCGCCGACCTTGAGCAGCGCGAAGTAACGCTCGCCATCTTTGGGCGGCCGAATCAGACCCGAGATCGAGTCGCCGGTCCGCAGATTGAATCGGCGGATTTGCGCGGGGCTGATGTAGATGTCGTCGGGGCCCGCCAGATACGAGCCGTCGGCCGAGCGCAGGAAGCCGAAGCCATCCTGCAAAATCTCGAGCACACCGTCGCCGTAAATGTCTTCGCCCTTGCGCGCATGTGCTTTGAGCAAGCTGAAAATGATGTCCTGCTTGCGCGAACGAGCCATGCCCTCGACACCGAGTGCACTCGCCATTTCGACCAGCTTGGCGATGGGCATCGCCTTGAGCGTGGTCAGGTTCATCGAGTTGCGCGAAGCAGCGAGCTCCGCACGACTGATGATTTCCGCGTCTTCGCCAGACTCGATGAACGGCGCGTGATCCATCGGCATGTCGTCGTGGATCGGCCCACCGACGTTGCCGTTGCGCATACCGCCGCCGCGATTCGGATCGCGATGGCCACCGTGACGGGGTCCTTTACCCTGACGTCGCGACCCGCCTTGGCCGCCTAGATATCCGCCCCTCACAGGTGACTGTCCAGGAAGGCAGCGAGTTGCGAGCGCGACACCGCACCCACCTTCTGCGCCTCAACGGTCCCGTTCTTGAACAGGATGAGGGTCGGAATGCCGCGGATGCCGAACTTGGGTGGCGTCTGCGGATTTTCGTCGATGTTGAGTTTGGCGATGCGCACACGATCGGCGTAAGCCGGGGCGAGCTCATCGAGAATGGGGGCGATCATCTTGCATGGACCACACCACTCTGCCCAAAAATCGAGCAGGACGGGCTTGTCGGATTTGAGCACGTCGTTGGCGAAAGTGGAGTCAGTGGTGTTGATGATGTGAGGGCTGCTCACGCGGGTAAACCTCCGGTTGGAGTGGTTTTGATGGGATTGGAACGATAGAAATTGAAGGGGGAGTTTGCGGGCCCGAGGCTGAACGCCATGTCGGGAAGCCTTCAAACGGTTACACTAGACCGTCTTTGCGATTTGGGTTTTGCCTCTGGATTGACCAGGTTTGCTTGTGGTTTCGGAGGGGGCGAAGCTGGATGCCGGGGGGGCAGAACGCCCTACTGAGTCCAATTTTTAGCCAATTCCCGGGACGTTTGCAAGCACTGTCAATTTTTTCGCTTACCACGGTTCGTAATGTCTGATACCCATCTTTCCGATCTCACCTTTTCCGCACTAAATCTGGCCGAGCCCCTGATGAGGGGCATTAATGAGGCAGGCTTCACGCGCTGCACCCCGATCCAGGCCCAGACCCTGCCCAACGCCCTAGCCGGGCGAGATATCGCAGGCCAAGCCCAAACCGGCACGGGTAAGACCGCCGCCTTCCTGGTCGCCCTTTTTCAGAACCTTCTGTCGCAGCCCTCGCCACCCACGCGGGGTGCCACCTCGATTCGGGCGCTCGCGATCGCTCCGACCCGCGAACTCGCCGTTCAAATCTACAACGACGCCATCGTGCTCGGCCGCCACACCGGCCTGCGGATTGCCGTGGTGTACGGCGGGGTCGACTACGACAAGCAACGTCGCGATCTCGAAGGCGGCGTCGACGTGCTCATTGGTACGCCCGGTCGTTTGATCGACTACTTCAAACAACATGTCTTCGAGCTGCGCGAGACGCAGGCCATCGTCCTCGATGAAGCCGATCGCATGTTCGACCTCGGCTTCATCGCCGATATTCGCTACATCATGCGGCGCCTGCCGCCGCCCGACCGTCGGCAATCCATGCTCTTTTCAGCCACGCTGTCGCAGCGCGTGCTGGAGCTCGCCTACGAGCACATGAACGATCCCGAGCTCGTGCGCATCGAACCCGAAAAAATCACGGCCGATCGCGTTCGGCAGGTGATGTATTACCCGGCAATGGAAGAGAAGATTCCGCTGCTCGTCGGTTTGCTGCGCAAGATGGATCCGTTCCGCAGCATGGTGTTCGTCAACACCAAGCGCATGGCCGAGCGCCTCGAAGACGTGCTGCGTGCCAACGACATCAACGCACAGGCTTTGTCAGGCGACGTTCCGCAAAAGAAACGTCTACGCTTTCTCGAAGATTTTCATGCCGGCAAGCTCGCCGTGCTGATCGCGACCGATGTCGCCTCACGCGGCCTCCACATTCCCGACGTCAGTCACGTCTTCAACTTCGACTTGCCGCAAGACTCCGCCGATTACGTCCATCGCATCGGACGTACCGCTCGCGCAGGAGCCGAAGGCGACGCCATCAGCTTCGCCTGCGAGGAATACGCCGTGGCACTGCCCGACATCGAAAAATTCATTGGGCGGAAAGTGCCATACGAACCTATCAGTCCGGACATGCTCCCCGAAATCAAATGGCCGCCACGTCGCAGCTTTGCAGAACGCGGTGGCAGACCCGGTGGTGGTGGTCGTCCAGGTGGTGCCGGCAGACCCGGTCGCAGCGGCCCGCGTCGCGGACGCTAACGCCACGCGTCAGAGCAGATCTATCACGCCATCGATCGCGGCAAATTCTTCGTGGTGATGCGGTTCGCGTGACGTGTCCGGTCGCTTCACGCCATAGACCCAGCGCACACCCGCCTCGATGGCGGCATGCAGGACCGCTTTGCTGTCGTCGACGAACATCGTTCGCGTTGGATCAAAAGGCTCCGCATGCCGAGCGGCGATCCAGAACTTCGGATCTTCCTTGGGCGCGCCGAATCCGTGCGAGGTATAGGCGGCATCGAGATAACTCAAAACCCGCGTGCGCTCTTCTTTGATGCCGAGAATGGCTGGGTGCGAATTCGTCATGAGCACGAGACGCTTTCCACGCTCGCGGACCTGCTCGAGAAAGCGGCGAGCGCCCGGCAACCAAGCCACTCGGTGCGCTTCTTCACGGTGGACACGCTCGATATCGATGCGAAGTTGTGCGCTCCAGTAGTCGATTGAATACCAATCGAGCGTACCCTGTACACGCTTGAACCGCGGCGCGAGTTCGGCGTGGGTCTCGGCGAGCGACAGGCCGTTGTTCTCGGCATAGATCTCGGCGACGCGGGCCAGCCAGATGTAGTTATCGAAAGCGAGATCGAGCAGCGTGCCGTCGAGGTCGAGCAGCACGGTATCGATCTCGTCCCAGCGGGGCGACTGTCCTGGAAGCAATGACATGCGACTATCATACCGACGATGAGCCCGCCCTTTATCGCCGATCTGCATTTGCACAGCCATCACTCCGATGGCCTGCTGTCGCCCGAGGCGCTCATCGAACTTTGCGCGTCACGCGGCGTCGCGCTCGCAGCGCTCACTGACCATGACACCGTCGCAGGTTGCGAGTCAGCGCGTCTGGCCTGTGCCCGTCACGGCTTGCGACATGTCACAGGTGTCGAAGTCTCTTGCGGCTGGAACGGTCAAACGCTGCACGTGATCGGGCTCGACTTCGATCCCGCACATTTGGCGCTCACGGAGCATCTGGCAAATATTCGGACTCGGCGTGCTGCTCGCCTCACCGAAATGGGCGAACGACTCGAGCGCAAAGCCGCCCTCGCCGCTCGGCCGCTGGTCGCGGACATCCTGCAAAGCACCGATGTGCCGACACGCATGCACTTGGCCCGTGCCCTGGTTTCGGCAGGCCACGCGCGCGACCTCTCCGAAGCGTTTGATCTTTGGCTGACGCGCGGGACGCCGGGACATGTTCCCGAAGAGTGGCCGAGCTTGAGCGACACGGTGACGACGCTGCGTGCGGCAGGCGCGCGTGTCGTCCTCGCGCACCCGCACCGCTACCGGCTCTCGGGCGGCGCGTTGCGACGGCTGCTCGGCGAATTTCGTGAAGCGGGCGGCGAGGCCATCGAGGTGGCCGTAGCCGGGATCGGACCGTCCGACCTCGACCGACTCGCCACCTTGGCGCGAAATCTGCAATTTGCCGCCTCCACGGGCTCGGATTTCCATGATCCCGCTGTGCCGTGGAATCCCCCGGGGCGCTTCGCTAAGCTACCCTCCGACCTCGAACCTCTGGCGGCGCGGCTCGGATGACCGGGAACGACGACAACGAAAAAGTCGACCGCGAACTGTTTCGCAACGTCGAAAAATTGCGTCAGTTGCGTATCGAGCATCGTGACCTCGACGACGTCATCACGCGCCTGTCGATGGACATCCATGTCGATGAAATCCAACTCAAGCGCCTGAAAAAACGCAAGCTGATGATCAAGGACCAAATCGAGCGCTACACCAGCGAACTCATCCCTGACCTCAACGCCTGATAGTCACCGCGAGACCGCATAGATGAATCCAACTCCGAGCCCCGTCGAAGCACTGTTGCGGGAGCTGCTGAGCCGTGAAGGCATCAATGAATTGATCGCCATCCTGCTCGCGGTGGTCATCTCGCTGCTGGTCAACCGCTTGATGCGTGGTTCGCTCAAGCGTCTGCGCGAACATCGCGGTGGCAGCACCTTGGCCGAGGGCGCCATCATCATCGCGCCCTTCTTGGTGGCGACGGTTCTGGTGGCGATGGCCGTCGGACTCATGCGTCAGGCGGGCGCACCCGATTCCATCCTCGCGCTCGCCCTGCAACTCATCGTGGCGCTCGGTGCCGTGCGCTTCGGCGTCTTCTTGCTGCGCTTGCTGCTGGGCGAAGATAGCTGGGCAGCACGGTGGGAGCTGCGGCTCACGTTACTCGTCTGGGTCACCCTCGGGCTGCAGTTCCTCGGCACCTTCGATTGGCTGGAACAGACGCTCGATACGGTCGATCTGCTGCCAGGCAAAGCGGTGTTCAGTCTATGGGCCCTGCTGCGTGGCATCGTCATCGTCGGCGGGTTCGTCGTCATCACGAGTCTGGCGGCAAAGGCCATCGAGCGTCGGGTGATGTCGCTCGAGGACATCGCCCCCTCGACTCGCGTCGGCATCGTCAAAGGTAGTTACTTCCTGCTCATTTCCATCGGTCTGTTGCTCGGCGTCAACTCGGCCGGTGTCGATCTCACTTCCTTGACGGTACTCACCGGTGCCGTGGTGTTTGCGCTCGGCTTCGGCATCCGCGACATCACAAGCAACTTCGTCAGCGGCTTCGTGTTGCTCATGGACAAATCCATCAAGCCCGGCGACGTCATCAGCTTCCATCAACACACGGGTACGACCTCCGACAACTTTGGTTGGGTCCAGGAACTTCGTGGTCGTTATGTCGTCGTCCGCGATCGCGACGGCGTCGAATCTTTGGTGCCGAACCAAAATCTCATCACCACCTCGGTCATCAATTGGAGTTACTCCGACCAGCGCGTCCGACTGCGCCTGCCCGTGATGATCAGTTACGACGACGATCCGGAACTCGCCCTCGATCTACTCATCAAGGCGACACAAGATATTCCTCGCATCCTGATCGATCCAGCCCCGGTCTCGAGGCTGCTGTCGTTCGAGGACTACGGCATCAAGCTCGAAGCGCGCTTCTGGATCCGTGATCCGATGAACGGCGTCAACAACGTGCGCTCTGACGTGAATCGTCGCATCTGGAAGCTCTTCAAGGAGCACGGCATTAAGATCCCGGTCGCGCAGCAGGAGGTTCGGGTGCTCGATCCCGGCGCCGTCGTGACGCGCTCCGGCCTGCCCTACGATGCCAATCCTCGCGGGTAAGGTCGTCATCCCCGACGCCGACTTGTCGGTGTCGTTCATTCGCGCCGGGGGTCCGGGCGGTCAGAACGTCAATAAAGTCGCGAGCGCCGTTCAACTGCGTTTCGATCTGGCAGGTACGGCCGCACTGACCGACGCCGTCAAATATCGATTACGCGCGCTTGCGGGACGCCGTCTAACCGATGACGGTTCATTGCTCATCGTGGCTCGCGAGCACCGCAGTCAGGAGCAAAACCGCCGCGAGGCCGAACAAAGATTGGCGGACCTCATTCGCGCTGCGTCCGTCGAGCCGAAGATCCGTCGCAAGACCCGACCTACGCGAGCCTCGGGACTACGCCGCCTCGAGAGCAAAACGCGCAGGTCTTCCGTCAAGCGTGGGCGCGGACGGGTTCGCGATCAGGATTAAGCCGCAGATCCGACTTGCGTCACCTGCAAGATGCTGTGACGGATTTGCTCCGATAGCACAAACTCCGCATCCGCCGCGACGCGCAAGAAAACCTCGTCGAACACGAGACGCCCCGCCTCATCGCTGCGAATGACGCGCCGACGCAGCAGCAGCGAAATGAAGTTGTCGAACATGGCGCGGTCCGAAAACTCCGGCGAATTGAAGTCGTAGATCATGGTGACGCGCTGCGCAGTCATCTGACACCGCTCGGCGAGCTCGCGCGCCGTGAGCGTCCCTGAGCCGGCATGCATGAGCGTGGCGATGGCGAGGTAGTACCGCTCGATCGTCTGCACCGAGGCCTGCGCCAGCAACGACAACTGCAAAGATTGTGGTGAGCTCGGCGCAGGACGCCGCCACGCATCCTGCTCTTCGAGGCGCTCGAGGATGCCGAGCTCGGCGAGCGTATCGAGCAGACGCCGCATCACCGCGGGCAATTCCTGCTCCGTCCACTTCAGAAACAGCTCCGAGGCCACGTACGGATAGACGCGCCAGGCGAGCCGTTGAATGTCTTCGGTGCGCACCACCGAGTTGGAGATGAAGGCGCAGGCAATGAGCGAAGGCAGCGTGAACAGATGCAGCACGTTGTTGCGGTAGTACGTCATGAGCACGGCCATCTCGTCGCCGATGCGTACGAGGTCGCCGAGCTTGTGCGGCTGACGCTGCAACACTTTCATCGACTCGCCGTAAGCGATCATCGCTGCGCCGTCGAGATCCGTGATCGTGGTTCGGGCGTCGTAAGGCGCCTTGCGGAGCAGCTCGAGATAGAGGTCGCACTGCCTTCCAAGATCGCTCGCGGCCATGGCTTGCCGAGGCATCGCAAGCAAGGTCACGGCTAACAGGTTGATGGGCGTCACGGCTGCAGCGGCGTTGATGTTGCGCATGATCCGCAGCGCAAGATCGTCGACGACGGCCGCGACCCAAGGGGCCCGACCCTCTTCGTCGAGCTCGCCGCGACGACCGTCACCGACCTGCTGCTGCAAGACGTCGTCGAGCAGGATCGGCTCGCCCACGTTCACGTACACGCGACCAAACTTCTCGCGCAACACCCGCACCGCACGAATGAGATCGCCGATGCTCTCTTTGCGCTTGGCCTGACCAGACAGCTCGCCGACGTAAGTTCCCGCCTCCACGATGCGCTCGTAACCGAAGTACACCGGCAGAAACACCACCGGCTTGCGCGGATCGCGCAGGTGACTGCGCACGGTCATGGAGATCATTCCGGTCTTCGGTTGCAGCAGACGTCCGGTGCGCGAGCGACCGCCCTCGACAAAGTATTCGATCGAATGCCCTCGAGCCATGATGGCGGCGAGGTACTTCATGAAGACCGCGGTGTAGAGTGCGTTGCCCGCAAAACTTCGACGAATGAAAAATGCGCCGCCCTTGCGCAGCAAACGACCAATCAAAGGAATGTTGAGGTTGATACCGGCGGCGATATGCGGCACCGCATAGCCTTGCTTGTAGATCACATAGGACAACAGCAGATAGTCCATGTGACTACGATGACAAGGAACGAAAACGACTTCGCGATCTTGCGCGGCCTCGCGCAAAGTTTGGGCGTGGTTGAAGGTCACGCCGTCGTACAAGCGGTTCCAGAGGCGACCGAGAAAGCCCTCCATGAACGTAATGAACACGTGCGAATAGTTGGCCGCGATTTCCTCGAGATAGCCCTTGGCCACCATCAGTGCGCGACGTCTCGGCAATTTCTTGTCGCGCATCTCGGCGGCCATGGCCGCGCGCACGGCGCGTGCATACAGCACCCGGGCGAGAATGGTCCGTCGATGAGAAAGATCGGGTCCGATGCGTGCCGCGCGTTGCTTGCGGAACGCGGCGCGCTGCGCCCGCACGATTCTCGCCGCCTGTGCAGACGCGCTGCTGCCGGCAACGAGCAGACTGCGCAGACTTTGCGGCTCGCCGACTTCGATCATGGTGAATCGGCCGTTGATAAGCACCTGCATGAACTTGCGGAATCCGCTCGCGAGCGCCCAATTCTCGGTAAAGAGCAGGCGCCACCAAGAGCCCTCCTTCTGCGGTGCGCGGCCCCAATACACGGCAATCGGCACCAGTCGTACGTCGAGTGTCGGATCACGCTCGAGCGTCTCGATGAGTCGTATGAGTTCGGTTGGCGGTCGTCGATCGACGCGCGGATCAAAGATTCCTCGCGTACGCAGCAGCGGAATTGCGGCGTGAACCGCACTTCTTTTTCTGCCGAGGATGCGGCCCGAGGGTCTCGGCAGACCATGACGAACACAAAGATTTTCGAGTGCCGCGAGATCGACGGCGCTGCGGCGCTCGAGCACGTAGCACACGGGCGACGCCTGAACCGCACCGATGCTGGCGGTCGCTGATTCAGGCCGAACCTCGGGGCGCACCCATAAATCGAGTGTCCGGCGCATCACCGCACTGAGTGCGCGAACCTCAGGCATGGAGCGCTCCGAGAAAATCGCGTAGCCAACCGACGATGCGCGGCAATGAGGCGTGCAAGCGATGGTCGTCGTCGACCAGATGGACGAGCGCACGCTGCAACTCGGCAAAGGCGAGTCCTTTTTCGACGGGAACGATATCGTCACGCCAGCCGTGCACGACGACCGTCGGGCAGGGCTGCGGCGAGGATGTCGGCGGCAGGCCCGGGAGATCGAAAGCCGGTGCCATCAAAAAAAGACCGGAGGCCTGTACGGGCTTTGAGGCGGCTACGGCGAGATAGCCGCCGAGACTCGAGCCGACGAGTACCGGATGCGGCGGCAGGTCGCGGCAGGCATCGAGTAATTTGGACAGACGCCCCTCAACGGACTCGATGCCCCGATAGTCCACGGACTCGACCTGCCAGCCGGCCGCTCGCGCGACCTCTGCCAGAGCGAGAATTTTGGTTCCCCATGGCTCGGAGTCCTTGCCATGGGAAAAAACGATCGTTTTGGCCCCCACGGGCGCAAGTGTACCCGCATCGTCGCCGGGGCGCGGAGACCCCCCTAGAGGCCCCTCAAGGCTCTGGCTCTGGCGCTCCGCTCACCCCATCCCAAGTCGCGCCGATCGGCACGGCATTACGCACGCGAGTCGCACCGGCGATCACGCTGTCGTAGCTCGCATCGGGCTGCGACACCACCACTGGCAAACCGCGCGGCGCATGACTGAATCGAGACACGGCACTCCAATCGATGCTTGCGCCACGAGCCTTGAGATCGTTTTGAATCTTTGAAGCAACGCTGCGAGACAACAAACGCTGCTGCGCTTTTTTCCAATCACGCGGATCGTCTTCGAGCACGTCGAACGCCTGCATATGCAACTGTCCTGCGTGCCAACCAAAAACGAAAGGCTGATTGACCACGGTGACTTTCACGCCTGGTCGAACGAGTTCGTAAAGAAATTCTACGTCCTCGGGAAAGAGCCGAATGCAGCCGTGGCTGGAACGCAAACCGACGCCCGCAGGCTTGTTGGTGCCGTGAATGAGGTAGCTCGGCCAGCCAAGATAAAGGGCTCGCGTGCCGAGCGGATTATCGGGACCCGCCGGCACGACCGCCGGAAGAATCTCACCGTCTTTGGCATGCTCCGCCCTGACGCCAGGGCCGGGGCGCCAGATTGGATTTCGGGTCATCCGGGTGACGGTGGTCGAACCCACCGGCGTCGCCCAACCCACGCGACCGATGCCGATCGGGAAGGTGTAGACGACCGGCGGCTCGCCCCGCCCTGCCCGTGGAAAATAATAGAGGCGCATCGCAGCAAGATTGATGACGATGCCCTCGCGGGGCGCATTCGGCAGCAAATGCTGCGTGGGAAGCACGATCTGCCGGTCTTCGCCGGGCAACCAAGGATCGACGCCCGGGTTCGCTCTGACGAGCTCTTCGTAGCCCACATTGAAGCGGCGCGCGAGATCGATGAAGGTATCTTCGTTCCGGGCGCGAGTGACCCGCAGCTCACCGATCATATCGGAGTTCGTATCGGCGAGTTCGAAGCGATGGGTGCTCAAAGAATACGGCTCGTCCATGCCCGCGATGGGCGGAACGACGACGGGTGCGGCGGTCTCAAGCTGCGACACCGTGCCGCAAGAGGCGAGCAGACCCCACGCACCGAGAACCACCACACGTCTGACCACGAGCCCAAACGTCTTCATGGGCGCAAAGATTACAGCAGGACCGGCCGATTCGGCTGCTCGTTACGATCCCCACCTTCGTTCGGGAAGTGGCTCGCGAGCAAGGCGCCGACCGCCTCGATACCCGCGACGGCACCCTCGGGAAATCGACCTTCGCGAAAATGCTGCTCCATCGCACGACAGACTTTTTCCCACTCGTCGGCAGAGACGCGCGAGGCAATCCCGCGATCCGCGATGATTTCGACGTCGCGCTCGGCCATCAGGAGGTAGATCAGCACGCCGTTGTTGCGTTCGGTATCCCAGATGCCCAGTCGACCGAATAGTTCGACGGCTCGCTGACGTGGGGTTCGTGCTGCCCAAAGATCGCCGAAATCGAGCGCGGTCTCGATCACGAAACGGATCTCTCCGGCGTGTCGAGCTTCGACCGTCGTGATCGCTTTTTCGATGGCGCGCAGCGCGTGGCCAGGGAAGCGTCGGCGAGTGCCGAGCGGCGTGGCGAGTAAATTTTTTGACCAACGATCGAAGGTGCTCATGGTTTGAACCGCTCGTTCACCAGCGGCCCGAGGCGCCGCCGCCCCCGAAACCACCGCCCATACCACCGAAGCCGCCACCGCCGCCGAAGCCACCGCCGCCGAAGCCGCCATCCCAGCGCCCTCGGCGTCCGTGGCTGGCGAATCGACCCGTGGGTACGCCGCCGGCGAGTGCCACCACGAAACCGACGACACCGGCGAGCACCGCCATACCGATCGCTCCAGTCAGTAACAAGCCGAGCCCGCCGAGCACACCGCCTGTGGTGAGGGCGCCAAGAATGCGACCCAGGAGTTTGCGGAGGACGGCCGAAAGAATGATGGCCATCACGAAGACGACGCCAATGATTTCTTCGAAGCCACCGCCCTTGCCCTCCTGCCATTGTTGCTCGGGCTCGGGCAAGGGTTCGCCATCGGCGACCGAGATCATGCGATCGACTCCGGCGTCGATCCCTGCCGCGTAGTTACCCGCACGAAACATCGGCGTGATGGTCTCCTGGATGATGCGGTTCGAAGTGAGATCGGTGAGGACACCCTCGAGACCGCGGCCGACCTCGATGCGTAGACGTCGGTCGTCGACCGCGACGATCAGTAGCGCACCGTCGTCCACCCCCTTCCGACCGAGCTTCCAGGCGTCGACGACGCGGATGGAGTACTGCTCGATTTCTTCGGGGGCGGTGCTCGCCACCGTGAGCACGGCGATCTGTGCGCCCTTTCGAGCCTCGAAGGCGGCGAGCTTTTCTTCGAGCCCCGCTTCCTCGATGGGCGAGAGAATATTGGCGGCGTCCGTCACCCGTCGCTCGAGCGACGGAATGGGCTGCAAACCCTGCTGCGCCGAGGCGACCCAAGAGGTCGCCGCGACGAGCAGGCCGAGCAGGAAGTTCGCGCGCCGCACGCCGAAAAACGTCAGCGCGCCGGGTTACCGAAATCGACGGTAGGCGCCGAAGAAATTGCGGCTTCGTTTTCGACGGTGAAGTTGGGCTTCACCTCGTAACCGAAGACCATCGCCGTGAGATTCGACGGAAACTTGCGGATGGTTCCGTTGTAATCCTGAACCGCAGCGATATAGCGGTTACGGGCGACAGCGATACGGTTTTCGGTGCCCTCGAGCTGCGCCTGCAGATCACGAAAATTTTGATCCGACTTGAGCTGCGGATAGTTCTCGGTGACCATGAGCAGGCTCTTGAGCGCCTGCGTCAGCTCACCTTGTGCAGCCTGATACTTCTGCAGTGCCGCCGGATCGTTGACGAGCTCCGGAGTCACCTGAATAGACGTCGCACGAGCCCGCGCCTCCGTCACCCCGACCAGGACTTTCTCTTCCTGAGCGGCAAAGCCCTTCACGGTATTGACGAGGTTCGGAATGAGATCGGCACGACGCTGATACTGGTTGACCACCTCGGACCATGACGCCTTGATGGCTTCGTCTTGGGTCTGGATGGTGTTGTAGCCACAGCCCGACAGGCTGAGCGTTGCCACCAGCATGAGTACGGCAAAAATCTTTTTCATGAGGGTTCCTCAAAAATGAGCGTCACCGCGACGCCCCTGATCACCAAATTTTTACGCGCTCGGTCGGCTCGCGGTACAGCCGATCACCGGGTTTGACACCAAAGGCTTCATAAAATTCCGTCATGTTGCTGACGACGCCATTGCATCGATACTCGCTCGGGCTGTGCGAGTCGGTCACCAGACGCACACGCAGCTCATCCTCGCGGTACTTGCGACGCCAGATCTGCGCCCAGCCGAGGAAGAAACGCTGCGGACCCGTGAAGCCGTCGAGCACCGGCGCCGGTTTGCCGTTGAGCGAGAGCTTGTAGGCACGGTACGCCACGGCGAGCCCCGAGAGGTCGCCGATGTTTTCGCCGAGTGTGAGATCGCCGTTGATCGACCGATCGTCGATCGGCTTGAACGCGCTGTATTGCGCCGACAGGCGCCCCGCCCGCTCGCGGAAGCGGACGTTGTCGTCGAAAGTCCACCAGTCGCGCAGGTTGCCTTCGCCGTCGTAACGACGACCCGAATCATCGAAGCCGTGACTGATCTCATGACCGATCACGCCGCCGATGCCACCGTAGTTCACGGCATCATCGACGTTCGGATCAAAGAATGGCGGCCGCAAGATGGCCGCCGGAAAGACGATTTCGTTCATCGGTGGGCTGTAGTACGCGTTGACGGTCTGTGGCGTCATGCCCCACTCGGTTCGATCGACGGGCTTACCGAGCCGATCCATCTGTCGAAGGAACTCGAATTCATTGACCCGACTCAGATTGCCGAGCAGGTCATCCGAACGAACCGTGAGCTTGCCGTAGTCGCGCCACTGGTCCGGATAGCCCACCTTGACCGAGAACGCGGCAAGCTTGCGCTTCGCTTCTTCCTTGGTTTGCGGACCCATCCACTCGAGAGAGTCGATCGATTGCTCGAACGCGACGCGCAGATTGGCGACGAGTTCGCGAATCCGAATGCGGGCCTCCGGCGGGAACGTGCGCTCCACGTAAACTCGGCCCGCAATCTCTCCAATCGAACGGTCGATGAGCGTCAATCCGCGACGCCATCGAGGCTGCTGTGCTTGAACGCCGCGCAGAGCGCGCTCACGAAACTCGAAACGCGCCGTGTCGTATGCGGCAGGCAGGAACGACGCGTTGGCATCGAGCAGGCGGAAACGAAAATACTCGCGCCACGTGGCCACCGGGGTCGAGCGAACGAGCTCGCCAAGCTGCTTCACGTAGCTCGGCTGACGAATATCGAACTCGGTGATCGCGGACGCCTCAGGACCCAAGCCGTCCACGAAGGCCTTCCAGCCAAACGCCGGCATGGCAGTCGTCGCATCGGCGATCGCGGTCCGATTGTAGGTCTTCACGGGATCGCGATTTTCCACGCGCGTCCAATGCAAACGAGCGATCCAAGTCTCGAGCTCCAAGATGCGTGCCGCCGCCGCAGCCGCCTCTGGCGTACCCGAGAGTGACAGCAGTTTTTCGGCATACGCGGCAAGATCCGCGCGCGCCTTCGCGTTGCGCGCGTCGTCCGTGAGGTAGTACTCACGATCCGGCATCGTGAGGCCGCTTTGCGACAAGCCCGCGATATAGCGAGTGGATTGTCGACGGTCCTGACCAACGTATGCGCCAATCGGCGCACCGATCCCAAGACGCTGTGCACGACCAAAATAATTGAACACCTCTTCGACTGACTTCAGCGCACCGATGCGCGCAAGTTCCGATTCGAGCGGCGTAATTCCACGCGTCTCGATAGCCTTCGTGTCCATGAAGGCGGTGTAGAAGTCGCCAAGCTTTTGCGCGTCGGATCCGGCGGCGCGCTTTGGGTCCGCCGCCGCAGTTTCGACGAGCTCTCGCAGCGTCGCGAGCGCATCGTCCTCGAGTTTGCTGAACGTGCCGTAGTTGGAACGGTCTGCCGGTATCTCCGTGCGCGCGAGCCAGGTGCCGCCCGCGAAGCGATACAAATCGTCTTGCGGACGAACGCTGCGATCGAAGCCTTCGAGATCGAGCCCCGAGCGCAAGGCGCTGGCGCCTGCTGGAGCCGGCACAGTCGCCGCAGAATCGGCGGCTCGCGCGTCGGCAGCGAAGACCAGTCCTGCGGCAACGAGCAACGAACAAATCTGACGTCGGATGTTCATAGTCGAATTCCTGAAGCGAGTGGGCCCTACGAGGCTGGCAAGATTACCGCGCCCCGCCTCGCGGCGGGAACGACACCCCATTATCCTTGCCGCGCCATGTCACGCTATCGACCCCCGACGACCCCGGGCTCCAAGTTCATCACCCAGGACGGTCATGCCCGCCTGACCGCCGAGCTCGACCAGCTCTGGCGTATCGAGCGGCCTCAAGTGACGCAAGCGGTCAGCGAAGCCGCGGCCCAAGGCGATCGCTCGGAAAACGCGGACTACACCTACGGCAAGCGGCGGCTACGGGAAATCGACCGGCGCGTCAGGTTCTTGAGAAAACGCCTCGAAGGGATGGTCGTCGTCGAACGACCGCCGGACGATCCGAAGCGCGTGTTCTTTGGTGCTTGGGTCACGCTCGAGGACGACGCCGGGGAGCTCGTTCATCACCGCATCGTCGGCCCCGACGAGTTCGACCTCGCGCCGGGCTACATCAGCATGGATGCCCCGCTCGCGCGAGCCCTGCTCGGCAAGCGACTCGACGATGAGGTGACGGTCGCCACTCCAGCAGGCGAGCGGACTTGGCTCATCGCCGAAATCCGCTACACATGATTGGAGTGTTGCGAGTTTCTCAGACTCGGACGTTCTGGAACTGCCAAGGATCGTCGTGATCGATGTCTTCCTTGAACAGACTCTCGCGCCCCGTCAACGGATTCCAGTCGGTGTACTCACCGACCACCGAGCCGAGATAGGGTTTGCAGATCTCGAGGTTGCGACGGAAATCCATTTCGTCGGGCTCGACGATGCCGCGGTTCGGATTTTCCATCGCCCAGATGACACCCGACAGCACGGCCACCGTGACCTGCAAACTCGTCGCGTTGTTGTGCGGACAGAGCTTGCGCGCCTCGTCGACGGTGAGCTGCGATCCATACCAATAGGCATTGCGTGAGTGACCGGCCAGAAGCACGCCGAGCTCGTCCATGCCGCCTGAGGAAATCTCATCCATCAAAATACGCTGCTGCGACTGCATGACGAAATTTCGACCCACGAATTCATGGATCGACAGCACGGCATCGTCACACGGGTGATAGGCGTAATGCACCGTCGGCCGATAGACGACTGTCTCGCCCTCTTTGACAGTGAGGTAATCGGCAATCGAAATCGACTCACCGTGCGTAATGGCAAAGCCATGGAAATGACCGGCTTTCGGCGTCCAAGTGCGCACGCGGGTATCTGCACCCGGCTGCATCAAATAAATCGCTGCTCCGTTCCCGTAGTCATGGCGCTTGCCGTCTTTCGGGAAATGCTTTTCATGCGCACCCCAGCCGAGTTCGCAGGGCTGCGAGCCCTCGCTGACGAAGCCGTCGCAGGACCAGGTGTTGACGAATTCTCCCGGACGCTTGCGTACCGGACTGACCTGAGTATCGCGCTCGGCGATGTGAATGACCTTGACCCCGAGCTTGTGCGCGAGCTTTGACCAATCTTCACGCGTCTTCGGATCACCGGCGGCAACACCCGTGTCAGCAGCGATGTTGAGCATCGCCTGCTTGACGAAGTGCGACACCATTCCCGGATTTGCGCCATGAGTCAGTACGGCAGTCGGTCCGCTCTCGTGACCTTTGCGCAGCGCCAACGCCTGCTCGCGCAAGGCGTAGTTGGTGCGCAGACCCGCCGGCGTGTTCTTGTCGGTGTAGCCACCCACCCAAGGCTCGATGCAGGTATCGAGATAAAGCGCGCCGCGAGCCTGACAAAACTCGATGAGCGCGATCGACGACACGTCGACAGACACATTGATGAGGAAGTCGCCCTTGCCGACGAGCGGACTGAGCGTGGACTCGAGATTGCCCGGCAAGATCGGTTTGACGATGAATTTCACGCCGTAATGCACGGCCACTTCGGCACCGCGCTCGTCACCGGAAACGATGGTGATTCGATCGGCACTCGTGCCGACATGACGCAAGATCAGCGGCAAAACACCCTGCCCGATGCTGCCGAATCCGACGAAAACGATACGTCCCGAAAAATTCACGTGAACCTTGTGCTCGCTCATGATGCTTTCTTTGTTGACTCCCTGAAGTTACGCCGCACGCCAGTGCGGTGGAAAAGTACGATCGTACCCCGGCAACGCTTCTATGCGCGCCAGCCAGCGACCGAGCGCCGGGTAATTCGCCTCGATCGGCAGGAAGCGTCGGGCGAGATCCTCCGCGCCAGGCCTCGCCAGCGCCTGACGCAGCAATTGAATCGACGGGAAAATCACCATGTCGATGGCGCTGTAGTCATCGCCGACAATCCAGTCGAACCGTGACACGCGCATCTCGATCGTGCGCGCTTCGCGCGCCACCACGTGCATCGCATCGGTCAGCGCATCGGCACTGAGCGCCGGCTCCTCGACCGGATTCGACCCGCCGCCGAGTAACGTGCGGCAGATGCCCATGATGTGGGGCTCGGTGTACGCCTGGAATTCTTCGATGACACGTACGATGACCGCCGCCTCTTCGGGCGTTCGTCCGAAAATCGGCGGATCGGGATACCTGCGGTCGAGGTAGTACAGAATCGCCACCGACTCGAAGACCACGTAATCGTCGTGCTTCAGCACCGGCACTCGGCCACGCGGATTCATCGCCAGCATCTGCGGCGATTTGTGTTCCTGAAACGCCAACTGGAGAAGATGGCTGTCGTAGGCGAGGCGCTTGTGTTCCAGCGCCAGCAATACCCGCCAGGAGTAGGCGCTGCCGCTGGCCCACCAGAGGTCAATGGACATGGGGCGGGATTGTAACGGCAACCTCCCCGCCGGAGAATTCAGCCCCGGTCGTTCGGCCTACCCCGCGGGGGACTCCAGCATGCGATTTACCACCCTGATTGATGTCGACTCACTCGCCGCCCAATTGCGCACGCCGGGCTGGGTGGTACTCGATTGCCGATTCGAGCTCGGCAAACCCGAGGCCGGCAAAGCGGCCTACGCTTCAGGGCATATCGAGGGCGCCGGCTACGCACACCTCGACCGCGACTTGGCCGGCCCTGTCGGTCCGAGCACCGGTCGCCACCCCCTGCCCGACCCTGCCGTCTTTGCGGCGAAGGCCAGCGCGTGGGGCGTGACAGCCGACTCACAGATCGTGGTGTACGACCAAGGCAACAGTTTTTTTGCAGCGCGCGCGTGGTGGCTGTTTCGGTGGTTGGGCCATGAGGCCGTGGCCGTGCTGGACGGCGGTCTCGCCGCGTGGACAAACGCCCATCATCCGCTCGTGCAGCGCACGCCTGACGCGACTCAGGGGCGCTTCATCGCGCAGCCGAACAATGATTTCGTGGTCGACACAGCAAAGGTCCTGGCTGGCGCGCAACGCCTGATCGACGCACGCAGTCCCGATCGTTACGCCGGCGAGAACGAAACCATCGATCCGGTCGGCGGTCACGTTCCCGGCGCGATCAACCATCATTACGCGCGCAACTATCGCGCCGACGGCTGCCTGCACGACGCCGCCACACTCCGATCACTCTGGCAAGACACGCTCGCAGGTGCGGACCCATGTAACATAACGATGATGTGCGGCTCGGGTGTAAGTGCCTGCGTCAACCTGCTCGCGCTCGAGCACGCAGGGCTTGGTGGCGCACGGCTTTATCCGGGATCATGGAGTGAGTGGGTGCGCGACGGCGCGCGCCCGGTCGCCAAAGGAAACTGACTGACGATGAACGCGAATCTCAATTCTTTGACGGGCAAAGAATCTGCCAGCGGATCAACGCTGTCGTCCGCCCGACGTAATCCGTCTTGGGGCGTTTCCGACTCCCGCGAGCTCTACCATGTTCAGGCTTGGGGTCAGGGCTACTTCGGCGTCAACGACGCCGGCCATGTGGTGGTGCGCCCCGAACAAGTCCCCGGTCGGGAGATCGATCTCTTCGAAGTGGTTCAAGGCCTCAAAGAGCGCGAACTGACTACTCCTGTGGTCGTACGCTTCTCTGGCATCCTCGCCCACCGCCTGCGCCAACTCAACGACGCCTTCGCGCGCGCCATCACGGAAAACGATTATCGCAACCGTTACGCCGCCGTGTTCCCCATCAAGGTGAACCAACAGCGACTCGTCGTCGAAGAGGTCTATCGCTACGGCGCGGAGTTTGGCTTCGGTCTTGAAGCGGGTAGCAAACCCGAACTGCTCGCCGTCATGGCGATGAGCGAAAACTCGCCAAACCGACTCATCATCTGTAACGGCTTCAAGGACGACAGTTACATCGAGACGGCCATGCTGGCGACGAAACTCGGTCGCAGCATCGTTCCCGTCGTCGAAAACTTCTCGGAACTCGGTCTTATCATCAAGCACGCACAGCGCCTCGGCGTGCGGCCGCAGATTGGGGTGCGTGTCAAACTTGCGAGCGAGGGCTCGGGACGCTGGCGCGACTCGGCGGGCGAGAAGTCCAAGTTCGGACTTTTCATCACCGAAATCCTCGAAGCCATCGAGGTCCTGCGCAAGCACGACATGCTCGACTGCCTGAAGCTCGTACACTGCCATCCGGGGAGCCAGCTGCAGGATATCCGTCGCGTCAAAGACGCCATCAACGAGCTCGCTCACGTCTACGCGGAACTCAAGCTCCTCGGCGCGGGCCTCGAGTACATCGATGTCGGCGGCGGCCTGGGTGTCGATTACGACGGCTCGGGTACCAACTACTCGTCCTCAATGAATTACAACATCGAGGAATATGCGAACGACGTCGTCTACCGCATTGCCAGTGTCTGCAATGCGCGCGGCATTCCGCACCCCATGATCGTCAGCGAATCGGGGCGAGCCATCGCAGCCCATCACAGCGTGCTCATCTTCAACACGCTCGGGTCGTCGGCACTCGACAAATTCAATGTCACGGGTCGCGAGGACGAGCAGTACGCGGGTCGCACGCTGCCACAACCGGTGCAGGATCTGCTCGGAGCCTATCGAGAGGTGAGCGAACGGCGGCTCGTCGAGTGCTGGCACGATGCGCTCACCGCGCGCGAGCAATGCCTGCAGATGTTCAACCTCGGCTTGCTCTCGCTGGAGTTTCGGGGTTTGGCCGAGCGACTCTACTGGGCCACCTGCGCCAAGATCCGCGACCATGCGCGCAAGCTCGAGGAAGTTCCCGAAGAGCTCGAAGACCTCGAGACCATTCTTTCGGACATCTACTTCTGCAACATGTCGGTGTTCCAGTCGCTGCCCGACAGTTGGGCGATCGATCATCTCTTTCCGATCATGCCCATTCATCGTCTCGAAGAGCGTCCGACCCGTCGCGCGGTGCTCGCCGACATTACCTGCGACTCGGACGGCAAGATCGACCACTTCGTGAGCCATCGCGAAATCAAGAAAACGCTCGAGCTGCACGATATCGCCGAAGGCGACGAGTACTACCTCGCCGCGTTCTTGGTCGGCGCATATCAAGAGACGCTGGGCGATTTGCACAATCTCTTCGGTGACACTCACGTCGTGCATATCCGACTCGAGGATGACGGCAAGTGGTGGATCGACGAAGTCGTCAAAGGCGATACTGCCAACCGCGTTCTCGAATACATGGAGTACGACGTCGCGGAGCTCTACCCTGCCCTCGCGCGAGACTGCGAACGTGCCATACGCGAAGGGCGGATGACGGTCGCCGAAAGCCAGGCGTTAAAACGCTTCTATGAAGGCGAGCTCAACGGCTACGCCTATCTCGAATAATCTTTGAATGAAATTCCGAATGAAAATGAATAGGAGAACGTCGATGTCGAAGTCCCTGATCTCCCTGTCGATCGCCGCCCTGGTGGCATCTTGCCTCACCCTTGGAACGGCCCAAGCCGCCCAGAAGGCCAAGCGCATCGATCTCAACACGCCGGAGGGCGCCACGCTCGCCTTGCGACGCATTCAGTGCGGCTCCATCGACAATACGCCGACGATCTACTCGTTCCATGGTGAATCCTTCGCGCGCGTGGCGGGCGAGCGCGATCGCAAACTCTTCGACGTCGAGGGATACAACGTCCGCCAGTGCGTGACGGTCACCGATCCGGTGCGGGGCACCGGCTGGCGTCTGGTCTCGCGAGAACTGCTCTTCTACATCGATCCGGTGACCGGCGAACTTCTCAAAGAATGGAAGAACCCGTGGACGGGTCAGACGGTCAAAGTCGTGCAAACCGCGAACGATCCCGTCAACCAACGTCCCGTGTTCCCCGTGGGCGCAGATGGCAAACCGACCACCTGGCCGGCCACGACGAGTGGCGACACCTGGTGGAACACCATCACCGCGCCGCTCTTTTACGTGAACCCCCTCGGCGGTGAATTCCAAAAGAACGTCGGCGGCTACTACCACGCCACCGAGATGTTCAATTTCTTCGGTAACGTCAGCACCCTCACTGATCCAAAAATCCCGAACCCGCCGATCGAGGTGGGTTGGGTGCGCATGGCAGATTGGCTGCCTTGGATGGAAATGAGCGGCCGAGCCGGCATCATCTACATGCACGCCGCCGGACGTAAGCTCGACAGCTACGAGCAGCTGCCCGAGGTCATGAAGAAGGCCATCGCGTCCGATTACCCCGAGTACCGTACGCCGCCCGAGGGCACCGACACCCGGGAAAACGAGACCAGTTGGACCTACTTCAAGAAAAAGGTAGCCCCTACGACACCCGTCAAAAAGTAGGCGCTTCGGCCCCGTTGTCTTGTCGTAGAGTCCGGTAGTAGCATCGGCCATCGGTCAACCGATCAAAGAAAGAGAGACGGTCGAATGACGACGATCTACGTGGGCAACCTGCCCTTCTCGGCAAACGAGGCCGACCTGCGCGTGCTCTTTGAGCGATACGGCAAAGTCGACTCCGTGAAACTCATCAACGATCGCGAGACCGGTCGTCCGCGCGGCTTCGGCTTCGTGGACATGCCGGCCTCCGAAGCTCAGGCCGCGATCGCGGCACTCAACGGATACGAGATGAACGGTCGCGCCCTGCGCATCAACGAAGCGCAGGAGCGCGCACCGCGTCCCGGCGGTGGCGGCGGATTCCGCCGCTGATCCGCCGCAGGCGGGCGTTCGGCGCCTAGAGCATTTCATGTCCCGACGCTACCGCGCTCAACCTCGTCAAAAAATAGCGCTGCGGCTGCCTATTCCGCCGCGCAGCAAGCTGCCGCCTGATCTTCGCAAGTACTTTTCGATTTGCGACGAGAAGATCGGCTTTCTGCCCAACGTTCTCGAGGTCTACAGCTTCAACGAAACGAAGCTGCGCGCGTTCATCGCCATGTACAACGACCTCATGCTCGGCGACTCCAACCTCAGCATGCTCGAACGCGAAATGATCGCCGTGGTCGTCTCGGCGGCTAATCGCTGTTACTACTGCCTCACGGCTCACGGCCAAGCACTGCGAGAAATGTCAGGCGATCCATCGCTCGGCGAAGCGCTCGTCATGAACTACCGCATCGCCAAGATCACCAAGAAGCAACGTGCCATGCTCGACTTCGCCCACCAACTCACGGTGTCGCCTGCGGAAACAGGCGCTGCCGAGCGCGCGGCGCTACGGCGGGCGGGTTTCAAAGACCGCGAAATTTGGGACATCATCGCCGTCACCGGTTTTTTCAATATGACGAACCGGGTCGCTGCGGCCACCGACATGATGCCGAACGAGGAATATCTCGCGCGCTCACGTTGAGGCCGAACGCGGCCAGGGGAATCTTTGATGCTGCTGTCTTCTCGCGAGGTGTTCCGCGGCCGGATCGCCCGGCTCACCGTGGATACCGTCACACTGCCTAACGGACACACCGCAGACCTCGAAATTCTGCATCACCCTGGCGGAGCGGCTGCGGTCGCAATGGACCGAGAAGGTCGCGTCTGTCTGCTGCATCAGTTTCGGCACGCCGCCGGAGGTGCCGTGTGGGAACTACCCGCCGGTCGTCTCGAGCCCGACGAATTACCAATCGACACCATCCGACGCGAACTCGTCGAGGAAGCCGGCGTACGCGCCGATCGCGTCTTGCCACTCGGTGAGTCGCTGAGTTCTCCCGGCATCTTCACCGAGCGGATTCACCTTTTTCTCGCGACTGATCTCACGCCCGTCCCCGATGCCCGCGAGGCCGCCGAGGTCTTCGACGTACACTCGGTGCCGCTCGATGAGGCCATACGACGCGCGCTCGAAGGCGAAATCGACGACTCGAAGACTGTCGTTGGCCTGCTGCGGGCGCAACACGCATTGGAGAAAACAAAATGAAGGCTCTGCTCAGCGAACTCCCCGGCGGCCCCGATACGCTCGTACTACGCGATGTTCCCGAACCTAATCCGGGTCGCGGACAGGTGCGCATCGTCGTTCGGTACTGCGGCATCAACTATCCCGACGCGCTCGTCATCGAGGACAAATACCAATTCCGTCCTCCCCGCCCCTTTGCACCGGGCTTCGAGATTTCGGGCGTCATCGATGCCGTCGGCGAAGGCGTCACGGCTGTTAAACCGGGCGATGCCGTGATCGCCGGTGCGCTCTGTGGCGGACTAGCCGAAAAGGCCGTCACCGACGCGCGCGGCTGCATCCCCATTCCGCACCGCATGCCGCTCGATGTCGCGGCGGGTCTGATTTTCACCTACGGCACGTCGTACCACGCGCTCAAAGATCGCGGCGAGCTCCGTGCCGGCGAAACCTTGCTTGTGCTTGGCGCTGCAGGGGGCGTTGGTCTTGCTGCCGTCGAGCTCGGTAGGGCGATGGGCGCGCGCGTCATTGCAGCGGTCTCGAGCGAAACCAAAGCCGCGGCGGCCCGTGAACACGGTGCGGATCACGTGGTGATCTACCCGCGCGACGGCATCGATCCGAAAGCCCTCGCAGCACAGTTCAAAGACGCCTGCGGCCCCAAAGGGGCCGACGTCATCTACGACCCCGTCGGCGGCGACTACGCCGAGCCCGCCTTGCGCACCGCGGCTTGGAGAGGTCGCTATCTCGTCATCGGTTTCCCGGCTGGCATTCCAAAGATTCCGCTCAATCTGCCCTTGCTGAAAGGCTGCGATCTCCGCGGTGTCTTCTGGGGAGCCTTCCGCGAACAAGAACCCGCCCGCGATACCGCCAATGTACGCGAGCTCATCGCGCTTTATCTCGCCGGGAAAATCCGCCCAAAGATTTCCGATCGATTCGCGCTGCCGCAGGGTGGAGAGGCCATCAAAAAATTATTGCGGCGTGAGGCGGTCGGCAAGATTGTGGTGGCATGTACAGCCTGATGTTCCTCGCCTTCGCAATCGCACAGACGGCGCTGTTCGTCTGGGCGGTCCGACTGTGGCGCGAAACCCGCGCCAAACCCCTCGCGGTCATCCTGGTTCCACAGTTTTTTTTGATCTGGGACAACCTGCGAGTCGCCTCCGGCATCGTCATCGGCTTCGGAGAGCCGCTCTACTGGATGACCTGGCCGGTCTTCTGGGCCCACTGGCTGTCGGGCTGCTGGCTGATCATCGCAAGCGGCTCCATCCTTCGTCTGGCGGGTTTCGAGTTCGCCCAAACTCGTGCGGCCATGGGTGCGTTTTGCATCGTCACGGTGGCGCTGATGCTGCACGACCTGCCGCTGTTCTGGACCAAAGAAATTTATCCGGTCTGCGAATTCGATCTCATCCGCTACAGCGGCTCGGTGACCGAGGCCAACCGCTGCTCACCCGACCAAGCGCTCGTCAAGGGCGAAATTCCCATCGCTCCAGTGGTCACCTGCTTCGTCGTGATCGGCACCGGTGTCGCATTGTGGATCCGCAAGGGCTTTCCGTGGATGGCCATCGGGGGCATCGTGATGTTGCTCACCGCAGCGGTGCCCACACTCAACCGTCACCGACTCGACAATCTCGGCGAGATCTTCATCAAAGGTGGATCCATCCTCGCGGTTTGGTTCCTCATCCGCAAAGCTGGCGCGAAAGTATCGCAAGGTCCGGGACCTCAAACTCCGGCGGCGCACCACACTCCGACGGCCAGCTGATCGCCCGTCGATTCACCCACGCCGTGCGGCAGCCCGCCGCTGCGGCACCGGCGATGTCGTTCTCCGGATGATCGCCGACGTACAACATCTCCGACGGATGTATGCCAAGGCGGCTCGCGAGCGTTTCGAATACCAAAGGATGCGGTTTCGCGTAGCCGACGGATTCGGCATTGAGACTCACTTCAAAGAAATCGCCGATACCAATGCGATGCACGCAGGCGTTGCCATTGGAAAAAGTCGCGAGCCTGAATTTTTCGGCGAGCTGCGCAAGCGCGGGTCGGACGTCAGCGAAAAACTCCACCTCGTGTCGCGCCTCGATGAACACCTCGAACGCGCGATCGCCGATCGCGGCGTCGTGACCGTGATGCACCGCGAGGCGACGGAGCGCTTCGGTACGCAACCAAGTCATGTCGTGGGCGCGGTCGGGATAATCGGCCGCGAGGGTACGCCTCGCTTCGAGCACCGAGTCGGATGTCATTCGGGAGGCAAGCTCCGGATGCTCCGCCTCCAAAAACCCCCGCATGCGCGACTCCGCACGCCACAGCACGGGCTGCACAGCCCAAAACGTGTCGTCGAGGTCGAAGCAAATGGCGCGGGGTAGGTTGGGCATTCGGGATTAGTCCGGCAGCTCGTCTACAATGCCGGGCCACGCTTTTTACAGTCCCTCGATGTGGAGCACAACCATGACGTTCCGTAACCTCACCTCGTTGGCCGCCGTCACTGTGACGCTCGCCCTCGGCGCAACCAGCGCCGCGGCCTCCGCGTTCACCGCCAAGGACCTCAACACCCTCGCCCGCTTATCCGACCCGCAGGTCTCGCCCGATGGTCGCTACGTCGCATACACGCTCCGGGAAACCGATCTCGAAGCCAATCGGGGTCGCACGGACCTCTGGCTTGCCGAGCTTTCAGGTACCGGTGTCGTCAAGCCACGTCGTCTCACTCAGCATCCCGCCTCGGACAGCAGTGCGCGATGGGCGCCAGACGGATCCGGTCTGTTTTTTCTGTCGAGCCGCGGCGGTTCATCGCAGGTGTGGCATATCAGCCTCGCCGGCGGCGAAGCGCAGCAAGTGACTAGCCTGCCGCTCGATGTGGGCTCCTTCGAGGTCTCGCCCAAGGGTGATCGCCTCGCCGTCTCCATGGACGTCTTCCCCGACTGCGCCGATCTCAAATGCACCGTCGATCGGCAGGCTGCGCAGTCAAAGAAAAAAGCCAGTGCGCGCGTCTACGACCAACTGTTTGTCCGTCACTGGGACACGTGGAAAGACGGCACGCTCTCCAACTTGTTCACCGTAAAACTCAGTGCCGATCTCAAGGCGGGCGACGCCGTCAACGTCTCCGGCCAGGTGAAGGGCGATGTGCCCTCGAAGCCTTTTGGCGGTGACGAGGACTACGCCTTCAGTCCCGACGGCTCGCGTATCGTCTTCAGCGCACGACTCGCCGATCGAACGGAGTCGTGGTCGACGAACTTCGATCTCTATGAAGTGCCGGCGGACGGCTCTAGCGCCCCCCGCAATCTCACGGCCGACAATCCGGCCTGGGACACTCAGCCTGTCTTTTTGGCAAGCGGCGATCTCGCTTGGATTGCCATGTCGCGACCAGGGTTCGAGGCCGATCGCTACGTCGTCAAGATTCGTCGTGCCACAGACGGTGTCGTCAGATCGATCACGCAAGATTGGGATCGCTCAGTCGGTACGCTCGTGGCCACGCACGATCGGAAAAACCTGTTGGCCGTCGCCGATGACATCGGTCAAACCGCACTCTTCCAGATCGACACTGCGACGGGTCGTCGTACGGCGCTCGTGACGTCGGGTCAGGTTCAAGGTATCGCCGCGGGCCCGACGGGCGCCGTCGTCGCTTGGGCGGCGCTCGATTCACCGCCCGATCTCTATCTCGTCCGTCCCCGCGCGGCATTGCAACGCGTGACGGCCGTCAACGCGGCCGTACTCGCGGACAAGAACTTGGCCGCCTTCGAGCAGTTCTCCTTTGCCGGTGCGGAAGGCGCAAAGGTCTACGGCTACGTCATGAAGCCGCAGGGCTGGCAGCCAGGTCAAAAATATCCGATCGCCTTCATCGTGCACGGTGGGCCGCAGGTGAGCTTCGCCAATCAGTGGTCCTGGCGTTGGAACGCGCAGGTCTACGCGGGCGCGGGCTACGGCGTGGTGTTCATCGACTTCCACGGTTCACCGGGTTACGGACAGGCGTTCACGGACTCGATCAGTCAGGACTGGGGCGGCAAGCCGCTCGTCGATCTGCAGAAAGGCCTCGACGCCGCCCTCGCCCGCTACGACTGGCTCGACGGATCGCGCGCGTGCTCGCTCGGCGCGTCGTATGGCGGCTTCATGCAGAACTGGATCGCCGGAAACTGGTCAGAGCGCTTCAAGTGCATCGTCAATCACGCCGGAATCTTCGACCAGAGGACCATGTACTACTCGACCGAGGAGTTGTGGTTCACCGAATGGGAAAACGGTGGCCCGTACTACCTGACGCCGAAGATCCACGAGAAGTTCAACCCTGCCGATTACATCACGAAATGGAAAACGCCGATGCTGGTGACACACGGCGCGCTCGATTACCGCGTTCCATACTCACAGGGACTGTCGACTTTCACTGCGCTTCAGCGTCAGGGAATCGAAAGCCGACTCGTCTTCTTCCCGGATGAAAATCATTGGATTTTGAAGCCGGCCAACAATATTCAGTGGCACGACGAAGTGCTCAACTGGCTCGATCGTCACCTCAAGAAGTAACGATCACGCTCGATATCGCGCGGGCGGGGATGGAAATCAACCGTACCCCGCCCGCCACTCGGCCTTATAGGCGATGCCGAGCGCGATGATGCGATTGAGCAAATCTTGATAGCCGATGCCGGCCTTCAGCGCCGACTGGGCGAAGTCTTCGACCTCGCCGATATTCGGATTGGCATTGGCTTCGAGAACGAACACCTCGCCGTTTTCGCGGATGCGAAAATCCATACGCGCGTAGCCTGAAAGACCGAGCGCACGATAAATGCGTCGAGAAAGTCGATCGAGAGTGGCCTCGACGGCCGGCGGTAGATCGGTCGCCATTCGCCAATCGATGCCGTATTTTTCTTGGTACTTGCGATCCCACTTCACCTTGCGCGTGGCAATGGTCGCATGGTTGCCGGGCATCGTTCCGAAATGCAGCTCGCGCACCGGCAAGCGTGTGAGGCGCTCATTGCCGAGCACGCCGACATACACCTCACGACCTGCGATGTATTCCTCGACGAGCGCATCGGTTCCCACTTGGTCATGAATGAACGCGACACGCTCTTTGAGGTGCGCCTCATCTTCGACGACCGAAGCCTGCGCAATTCCGAGCGAGGCATCTTCTGTGGCCGATTTGACGAACAGCGGATATTTCATCCGCTTCGGCGGCTGAAACTTGAGCCCTTTGCGCAATAGCGCAAATTGCGGTGTCGGAATACGGTGATAGGACAACAACTGCTTCGTTAGTGGCTTGTCACGCGAGAGCAACAGACCGCGGGGGTTACATCCCGTATAGGGCTGCTGCATCAGCTCGAGAAAGGCGACGACATGCTGGTCGTAGGTGACGATGCCGTTGAATTCTTCGAGCAGGTTGAAAACGATATCGGGTTTCCATTCGGCAATCGCGGCGCGCAGCTCGGTTAGACTGTCGAGCACGCCAAGAACGCGGACCTCGTGACCAACCAGGCGCAACGTATGAATCACGTCGTACTCGGTTTTCCACTCGGCCATCTGGTCTGCGGTTAAACCCGACACATCGTTCGGCGGAACCAGCGTCTCGTGAACGACCACCAGAACTTTGAGTTGTTTCATAAGGTGAACCGCATCATTTGTCCGCTGAGAGCCGCTCGCGCCAAACTTCGAACCATTCGCTCGGCGATGAGGCGACGCTCCCGCGCAGACCCGCCGATCCACAAGCGCCGCTCACGAGCTCGCTCGATGGCGAGCTGCACGAGCTGCTCGGCCCCATAACGATCGATGGCTGAATTCGTCATCACATGTCGAATCAAATCAGATTTCAGGTGTCTCAAAAAGCTGTCGGCGCGGCGATGACCGCGATGCGAATCTCCCAAAATGGATTTAGGTAACTTCCGATCGAGCGCCCGGTCGATCATGGAGAAGTCGCAGTCCACGCGACGTTGCAAATTTCGGCGATAGTACTCGCGTAGCGCCAGATCATTCCCCGCGACGGGTTCGATGCGACTGGCGACTTTGACCAACGGGCGACGGCCACCGATGCTCTGCATCAGCTGGTCCATCGCTTCGAGCTTCTTGAGGGCGGGTGTATCGGCGTAGCGATGTCGCCAATTGGAGCGTGGCGCCAACCAGATGGCGAAAGTCTCTGCAAAGTCCTCTGTCGGATGGGCTTGTGCATACCATCCATCGAGGTGGGTCACGAACTCACGACTGCCTGGCTTCGCAGTATAGCGTGTTGGATAAGGCAAGCTCGAGGACCCAAAGGTCTCTCGCCAAAGTTTTCGTCTTCGAAGACGAAAAGCCGTATCGACGACATGCCCTGCCTCGTGACGCAAGATGCGCATAAGTCCTTCGGCATTTCCGCCTTCCACCGAATTCGACATGCGTCGCTCGAGTCGCTCGAGACGGGGATGGGCCAGATAGAAAGGGATCGCAATGCCCGTGACACCGTCGGGCGAAAACCACTCATCCGAGAACCAGAAATGCGGTTCCAGACGAATATGACGTGCGGCGAGTTCGGTGTGGAGTTGCCGGAAGGCCCGTCTGAGTACGGCACGCCGTGGCGAGCCCAAGCGCAGGTCGCGAAATCGCAAGCGCAGCAACTGCGCATCGGAGTAACGGGCCCAGTACGGCGACTTCCGACGCACGAGTCAGGCTTCGACGTCCAGCCGGACCAACACTTCCGCGAGCAATGAGTCGGCGAGCTCCTCGATCATGGTGCGTCCAGCAAGTACGGCGAGCCAGCCCGCCGGAATCGACTCCACGCCGAATACCGCCCCGGCAAGCTGACCGGTCGCCGCACCCTGCACATCGGCATCACCACCCCGATTGACCGCACGTAACACGGCCTCCTTGTAGCTCTTCGCGCCATGCATCGATTCTTTGACGACCGCCAGCGCGGCGGCAGAGGCACCAAACTGCTTGGCGCCCTCAGCCGATTTTTCTTTTGCGGAATTTTCTTTGAGCGGCTTGCCACGCAAGGCGCCGTGCAACATCAGCGCAAACTCACGCGCGGCGAGAAGCGTCGAGGACTCGCCGCAGGTGACGCCCACCATCGCCTCGAGATCGGTCATCAACGCGCTTTCTTCGGCGTAGTGCCATAACGCAAGAGGTGCCATGCGGACCAGTGCGTCTGCACCATCGACAACCTCCGCCGACGGTCTGCCATCAGCTAACGCGCGACTCACGCTCGCCGTGATACCGAGACACTCGCCCGTCAGAGATCCCTCGCCCTCGAGCTGCCAACGTCGGAATCGAATCAGCTGATCGGCAGGATCGCAGCCCCCACGCTCGAGCAGACTACGGCCGAGCAACAACGCCATCGCCGTATCGTCCGTCCAGGATCCCGGGGCAAGGTCGAAAGGGCCACCGCCGATGAGATCACGGATGGGCGCGAAACTACCCGGGCGTACAAACTGCGCCGGCGCAGCGAGTGCTTCCCCGAGCGCAAGACCGAGTAACGCCCCGCGAAACCGGCTTCTCAAGCGCGCGACGGTCGCCAGTGAGTCGTCATCGAACTCCGGCATACCGACATCCGGCGTCACGCTTCAAGCTCCGCAGCGTCTGCACGCAGCCCGACGAAATCGAAGAGTGCGGCGTCGGCCAAGTGCCCCGCCTCCACTTTGCAGATGGCCGAGAAAATGGATTCAGTTCGACCGGGATAGGCTTGCTCCCAGTCCTGCAGCATTTTTTTGATCATGCGCCGCTGCGCGTTCTCCTGCGAACCGCACAGCTTGCACGGAATGATCGGAAACTGCCGCGCCCGCGCGTATCGCGCGATATCGCGCTCTGGCACGTAAGCAAGCGGGCGAATGACGATATGCCGCCCATCTTCTGATCGCAGCTTGGGCGGCATGGCTTTCAGTCGGCCACCAAAAAACATATTCAGAAATAGCGTCTCGACGATATCGTCACGGTGATGCCCAAGCGCTACTTTAGTTACACCGTTTTCGGCAGCCCATCGATAAAGCGCGCCGCGCCGCATCCGCGAACACAGACCGCACATCGTCCTGCCTTCGGGGATGACCCGCTTGACGACCGAGTAGGTGTCCTGCTCGATGACATGAAACGGCACGCCCAGCGCAGTGAGGTACTCCGGCAGTACATGCTCGGGAAACCCCGGTTGTTTTTGGTCGAGGTTGACGGCGACGAGCTCGAACTTCACGGGCGCGCTGCGCTGCAGCGACATCAAGATATCGAGAAGCGTGTAGGAGTCTTTGCCCCCCGAGAGGCAGACCATGACCTTGTCGCCTTCCGCGATCATCGAATAATCCTCGATCGCTTTGCCGACGAGGCCGCGTAGGTGCGCCTGGAGCTTGCGCGAGGTGTTCGACGATTGACGTACGGGCATATCCATCAGGCTGCATTCTCCAAATACTTCCGTTCGAGATGGCGTAGCGCCGCGGTCGCACTCAGCGGTTTTCCGGTCGCGCTCTCCATGAGCTCGGACAGCGAGAGTCTCGCTCCGTGCGCGTGCACGGCTTCGCGTAGCCAGTTGCACACCGGTGAAAAATCACCGCGCGCGACGAACTCATCGCTCTCGGGCAAGTCGCGTCGCATTTGCTCGGCGAGTTGCGCGGCGACCGCCGCACCAACCATGTAAAGCGGAAAATATCCGAACGATCCACCCGCCCAGTGTGCATCCTGCAGCACGCCTTCGGCATCGTTCGCAGGCACGAGATCGAGGCGCTGCCGCATTCCCTCGTTCCAAGCCTCTCGCAAATCACGCACGGCGAGCCTGCCCTCGAGCATGCGGCGCTCGAGGTCAAAGCGCAGCATCACATGCAGCGGATAGGTCAACTCGTCGGCATCCACTCGGATGGCACTCCGACGAACCCGAGTCAGGAGTCGGTAGAGATTCTCTTCAGACCATTCCGGCCCCGTCGCACCGACATGCTTCTCGAGCAAGGGTCGCAGATAGCGCACGAAGGCGCGTGAACGCCCGAGGATCATCTCTAGGAACAACGATTGACTCTCCTCGAGCGCCATGCCTCGGGCTTGTCCCACCGGCTGATCGAGCCAGCGCTGCGGCAGTCCGAGATCATAGAGCGCGTGGCCGGCCTCGTGCAGCGCGCCGAGCAGCGCGATGAAAGGATCCTGTCGCGACAAACAATAGGTGATACGAATGTCGCCCGGGATGCCCTCGGTGAAGGCATGCGAGGCTTCGTCGATACGACCCCGATCGAACGGAAAGCCGATCGCACGAAGCACTTCGTTGATGAGCGCGCGCTGCTGACGCGCTTTGTAAGTTCCCGTCAGCGGCAATACCGGTGTCGCTTCTTGCTGCGCGATGACTTCGCGTACGAGTCCCGGCAATCGACGAGAGTAAGTCTTGAACAGATTTTCGATGAGTTCGGAGCTGACCCCTGCGCTGAACTCATCGACGAGCGCATCGTAAGGGTCGAGAGATCGCGCCTGACCCAGCAAAGCAGCCTTGTCACGGACGAGACGAACCACCTCCTCGAGATACGGCGCAAACAATTCGAACTTGTTTTGCTGTCGCGCCTCGCTCCATGCGGACTCGGCCGCCGCCGAGGCGCGAATGAGTTTGTTGAGCAGCGAGACCGGCATGGCGATGGCGTGATCGCGCTGCCGGCGCATTTCGCGAAGATTGGCGATCTCCCATTCCTCGAGCGACCCCTGCCCCGCTGCGGCACGATCGATGAGCCGACTCACCTTGGGTGAGGTCAGTACGGCATGACACTCGGTTTCGAGTGCTGCGAGTTGTTCGCCGCGACCGGCTGCGCTGCCCCGCGGCATCATCACCGCCGCATCCCAACGCAATAAAGAAACGGCTCCACGCAAGGCGTGCAGCCGTTTCCACTCGAGCTCGAGTTGCTTGTAAGGCGATAAAGCCATCACACCACGCGCTGGGCACCCATCACGATCAGACAGATACAACTGCCGAAACCGACGAGCCAGGTGAGCGATCGCAAGGTCGCGAGGTTGGCGAGATAACACGCCACGTAAGCGATACGCGCGACCAGGAAGATTGAAGCGATGAGGCCCACGGTGGCTGGGTCGACGCCACCGATGAACGCCGCCGTCAGACCGGCAATGTACGTCGCGAGCGCTTCCCAGGAATTGGCCTGTGCGCCATTGGCGCGAGCCTGGTAACCCGTACGGCGTGCGAGCCATTCACGCGGATTGGCGTTGTCGTAACGATCCTCTCCGCCGCTGACTTTTGAGATCCCTCCACAGATGATCGGAATCAGCATCGCTGCCAGCAAAATCCAGAGTGCAGTGGCCATGTCGAATTCCTCCGCTTGTTGTTAACGTGATCTTCGGTCAAAACGATCCGTGCGATGGCCAGGTCGCGGCAAGCCATCCGATGACGATGGATGCCGCGATGAGCATCAGCACGGTAATCACCAGCAAGATTCGCGCGAACGTCATTCGGCGAACCCCTAGCGCAACGACAACTGGCCCTTCTCGCTGAAGGGCACGGTCCTGAGCAGACCGCTATCGAGCTTCACTTCGCCGCGCAACTGGTAAGAAATTTGGTTCGGTCCTCCACCGGCCTGGCGCCCACGCTCCAGAAGTTTGAGGAGTGTGCCCGCGAGATTGGCCGTGACGAACATGTCGAACTCGGCTTCACCTCGCGCGGGAACCACGAAGCTGCTGCCCGACAGTCCTCGGCCAAGCTCTTCGCCCCCGAGTTCGATGGTGTACGTGATGCCGCGAACTCTGAGTTCGCGATCATTCGGATTTTGAACGCGCATACGCGCCCGCAGACGTTGCTCGAAAAGGTCACCCTTGACGAGCTCGACCTTTGCGACGGCGAGCGTGGGCGCTTCGAGCCTCGGGCCCAAAGCACCGCAGGCGGGCAACAGGATCGTCAACAACAGCAGGGCAAGTCGCTTGCGAATCACGGAGAGGATTCCCGCAACGTGGACCAGTAACGCAATAAGTCTACTCGCTACGACAAGGCGGCAGTAGGCTCGAATCGAACCATTCACGACTCGGAGACCCTCATGTTCGGTGCCGTACATCGTTTCTCAAAAATCAGCCTCACCCGATTCAACACCCTGGGCAGGGTCCTCGCGCTCGGCGCGCTGTCGGCCGTCAGCATCGCTCAGCAACCCGCGGCATCGACCCCGGCATCGACCGAAGTAGGCGGCCACTGCAGCTTCAACCTGCAGAACCAGTGGGCCGGTCCGTACAAGGCCTGCATCGACCCCTCGACCGCTCCTAAGTGCGACGAAACGGGCAAGCGCGACCAAAACACCGCCGCGATATTTTCAACCGGGTCGTGTCCGACCGCCGGGCGGGTGGGCACCTGTGCCAAACCGGACGCGTCGGTTCATTACTACGACGGCGAAGCGAGCAGCCTCGAAATGGGCTGCGGATTCCAGGGCGGCAGCTGGAAAAACGGGCAATAACGGCGAGCGGATAGCTATTCGTTGATTATCAATAATGATTATCTGCTAATACTGTAAATCACACACTAGAGGCGAGGGCAACCTGGCTATGAAACCCAAACTCGTCGCTGCCCTCGCCTTTTTGTTTGGCGCGTGTGCTGTCCTGCCGAGCGCCGCCCAATCTGACCTCGCTCCGCTGTCGTCGTTTCCGACCAGCACGCTGACGATCGACAGCCGCGCGGGCGCGCAACAGTTTGAGGTGTGGATCGCCGATACGCCGACTCGGCAGGCACAAGGGCTGATGTTCGTTCGGGAGTTGCCAGGCTCCCAGGGGATGCTGTTCATCAACGACCCGCCGCGGGTGGCCTCGTTCTGGATGCGAAACACCTTTATCCCGCTCGACATGCTGTTCATCGATGAGCGAGGTCGGATCGTGGAGATCTTCGCCAACACCACGCCCCTTTCCGATACGCCAATCGGCGCGCGTAGGCCCGTCCGTGCCGTGCTCGAATTACGTGGCGGCGAATCCGAGCGTCGCGGCATCAAAAAAGGCGATCGGGTCAATCACTCGGCGTTTCGAAAACGCTAAGTCGCTTAGTCGAGCGCGCGTAATACTCGCGCGAGATATTCCGACTGCAAACGACCTCGGGCCGTCGCGTCGAAGGCTTGCGGGACAAAATCGTCAACCTCGCTCGAACCCACCACCTCGCGGCGTGCGAGCACACGCTCCAAGGCATCGAGACGCGTGCGCGTCACGGCAAGCTCGGCGACCAATGCAAGCGTTACGCCGTAGAGCCGATCGAGCATCGGATCGTCGGTAAATTGCGGAGATTCCGGACGGCGCCCCGTTTCCGGGGAGGCTGCGAGCGGGATGGGGTCAGCGATCTGCGGGAGGGTGTGATCCATATCCGTGCTATCCGTTTGCGGCGATTCCTTTCGCCGCCTGCCACGCACCCACCACGTACCACGAGGGCGCTCGTCCGAAATCTTCGTTCTGGAGACCGTTCTGCGAGGGCGGTAACGCCGCGCACTTCGACTCGAATACGTTGCCGGCGCCGAAGCCCGCCTTGACGAGCAGCGACGGCAGATGGCTCTCGTGCAACGCACTCCAGAAGGGCTCGTTGTTGAACCGACCATCCCAGTCGCGCATGAACTGCTCGAACGGATCGAGTCCGCGGTACGGCGGCTGCTCAAGATGCACCGTGAGTCCTCCGGCGCGCAGCAATCGATGCGCCTCAGCGAAAATTCGCGGCAACGCTTGGCGGGACGTCTCGTGCAACACCATCGTCGTGAAGGCGAGATCGCAAGAGCTGTCCTCGAGCGGAGCACCCGTCGCATCTGCCTGCATGAAAGTCACATCGGTGACGCCCAAAGATTTGGCGCGCGCGTGGCCGTAGCGCAGCATGGGCGCCGCGACGTCGATCGCGATGATCTCGGCTTGCGGAAAGGCCGCGCGCAGCGGCAGCGTGTTATGTCCGAGTCCACAGCCCAAATCGACGATTCGTCGGGGCGAAAACTGCGGATGCTCGCGACGCAGCCAATCGACGAGGGCTCGACCCGCCGCGTCGTTCCACGGACCGGCATTACCTCCGGTCGTCGCGTACATGCCGGCGTCGTAGTTGGCGGGGTTCGTCACGTCATCCGACATGCGCTCGGCGGTGTACCCACCCCGCATGAGATGCGTGTCGACCGCCGACACGTAACGAGGCAGCTCGAGCGCGGGATCCAGTCGTAATGTTTGAGCGCCCTCGTTGGCCGCCTTGGCTCGATCGCGAAGCGAGTCGGCCTCGCGCGCCGTGAGCTGTCGGCCTGCGTGCTGACGAATTTCCATCGTGTTGCGACGTAAGAGGCTGAACACTCGGTACGCAGGCTCGGCACGCATGGCATCGGCCACCTCATGACGATCGATGGGATCGCGACCATGACGGAGACGGAACGCCTGACGAGCGCGCGATTCGTAGGTCGCCTTGACCTTGGGGGCAAGCGATTGCGCCACCTGCGCATTGAGGTGGGCCACGATATCGAAGCGCACCACGTCGTCGTGCCGCGCTTGAGGCAGCAAGCCGTGCCGACCGATGGTGTGCCAAGGTGAGGGTGAACTCATGGACGGGAGGCTAAACCCGACACCATATTTCGGAAAAATCGATTATTCTTTATGAATTATTCGATTTACCCGAATATATCCCCATGCGCCACCTCAACTACACCCACCTCCTCTATTTCTGGACCGTCGTTCGGGAGGGGGGCGTCGCCCCGGCGGCCGCAGCCTTGCACCTCACCCCCCAAACCGTCAGCGGCCAGATCAAACTCCTCGAAGATCAGCTGCAGGGCGCCCTGCTCGAACGTCAGGGGCGTCGACTGATTCCGACCGAACTCGGGCGCATTACCTACGCCTACGCCGAGGAGATCTTCCCCAAGGGCCTCGAGCTCGCGAGCGTGCTGCGAGGTGCCCGCACCCGCGGCAGCCGCGCCGTGGCGATCGGCGTGGCGGACGCCGTCCCGAAGCTCGTCACCTTCCGGGTGCTCGAGCCGCTGCTCTCGGGAGATGGCCGGTTTCACATCACCTGCCACGAAGCGCCGCTGCCCGATCTCATGGCCGACCTAGCGGCCCACCGACTCGATCTCGTGCTCGCGACCAGCGCCGCCCCGACCGACACGGCCATCAAGGCCTTCAGTCACCTGCTCGGCGAATCGGAAATCGGTTTCTTTGCTGCCAAGCTCCTCGCCGCGAAATTGCAGGCGAATTTTCCGCAGAGCCTGAACGACGCCCCGCTGCTGTTGCCGACCGATCGCAGCGTCAACCGCCGAGTGCTCGAAGCCTGGTTCGAACGCCATGGCATCACGCCACGGATCGTGGGCGAGCTCGATGACAGCGCCCTCGTGAAAACCTTCGCCCAGCATGGTGTGGGCGCCTTCGCGGCACCGCTCGCCATCGAGGCAGAAATTCTTAGACAGTACGGCGTCGTGAGTGTGGGTCGTATCGAAGAGCCGAAGGCCCGCTTCTACGCCATCTCGACGGAGCGACGCATCAAGCATCCGGCGGTCGCCATCATCACGGAAGCGGCGCGCAACACACTGTTTTCGTCGGAGGAATCTGCGGCGAGCGAGCGAACAGATATCGATTTGCTCAACGCCGCAGCAACGACGTCGCTCAATCGACCCGACTCGTCGACACCTGCTCGAGCTCGCCGCGCTCGCTGACCTGCAATCTGACCTCGATCGGTCTGCAGCAGACCTGGCAATCCTCGATGTAGCTACGCGAGGCATCGGTGAGATCAAGCATGGAACCATAGGGCTCACCGCACCACGGGCACTGCAGCTCGACGAATACGCCAAGCTCCGATGCCGAGGACTCACCGCCCCCTGGTTCGAAGACGGGCTCAAGACCATAGAGCGCATCGATCGTTGCCGAATCGAGCGTCGCGACCTGAATCATCAGTTGTCCCGCATCAGAGCGGCCGCCGGGCTTGTGCATGGGTCGATGATAAACTCCGCCCAGCGTTGCAGGTACCGGGGAGACCGTTATGAACCGCATCAACCGCAGGGCACGATCAGCCATCATCGTGACGCTCTCATTGCTCGTCACCGCAACCACCGCAAATCTTTGGTCTGCCGCCACGCCCGACGGGCAGCGTCTCACCACGAGCCATCGTGATTTTTGTACCCTCGTTCAGCGCCAGCTGGTCGATACCACTTTGCCGCTGACCAATAAAATCCACGCCTCCAAAGACGCTTTCACCGCATCGAAGGCGAGCGCAGACCCTGTCGAAACGCAGCAGTTTTCGGACACCGCCGCCAACGGCCGCTTGATCGGCATTTCCTGCAAAACCAAAAGCGCCGACCATCTGCGAGCGGTGCAGGGGCCCTCTGCGGCTCGCGATCCTGCGCTGCCGCCGCGCAGTTGTCGCGATGTGCATCGGACGATGGTGGTTCAGCTCTGGGCGAGTCTCGATGACAACGAGCGCGCCTCCGCAGCGTTTGCACCCCATCGCGTGATGCTGGATACCGACGCCCAGAGTTACACCGGCTCAGGTTGGATCGGATCACCCGCTGAGGCGTATCTCGGCGGCGATGGTCGATTGCACTTGCGCGCTTCGGCGCTCTTCGCCGAATGGGAAGACTGGCGCTGGAAAATCATGCCGAAGAGCTTCCGCGGCAATCATTACTGCCATCTCGTTGCACCCGAGCGCATCCGCGCACTGATGCGTGGCGAGGAACGTCTCAGCCGCTGAGGACGGTGAGTTCGAGGTGCTTGCTCGCCTTGAGCGAACTTGAAATCAGGCAGACCTGCTCGGCCTTCTCGAGCAACTTGCGCGCACGCTCCTGATCGGCGCCGGGCGGAACGACAAGCGTGGCGTGTACCGTGAATTCCGTGAACTGACTGACCCGCTCGACCCGATCGAGTTTGCCTTCCACTTTGCAGTCGAGACGCAACCACTCGTAACGCGAGGCGGCCGCCACGGCCCGGAAGCTGAGCACAAAACAGTCGATGAGCGCCGCCGTGAGCAGCGTCTCGGGAGACCATTTGTCCCCAGGGCCGCCGAACTCGATCGGCGGCTCGCTCGGCAGTGACGGCAAGCCCGGTGACTCCAGACTGACGGGGCCTGAGTTGCCGGTCGACGCACTGACCGAATAAACGTGCGGAAAAGGGTGCATGACGCCTCCAAAAAATGAATCCCGGACTCAATACCGGGACATTATCCCGCAGGCGAGATCGCAGCGCAGGCGATCATGCTTGCTGCAACGTGCACTGCCCCTCAAAATGTCGAAATGTCCGAGGAAACCCGCAGCGGCCCCCGCCGACTTCCCGCCACAACAGATGCCTCTCGCGAGGCGCGCGATGAGCGACGGATTCGACTCCGCGAACAAGGTCTGGAGATCGACGCGCTATGCGGCACGAGTCCCGAGCTCGATCCCGAAAAACTCGCCGGCAGTATCGAAGGATTCATTGGCTATGCGCAGATGCCCCTTGGCGTTGCGGGGCCGGTGCACATCAAGGGACTGCATGCGATCGGCGATTTCATGGTGCCGCTCGCGACGACCGAGGGCACGCTTGTCGCCTCCTTTCAGCACGCCTTCAATGTGATCAACCGCTGCGGCGGTGCCAATGCCGCCTGTAGTCGCCAACTTGTCGGTCGCGCGCCTTGCTTCGAGTTCGCAGATCTGCCGACCGCCATGCGAGTCGCCGATTGGCTGCCCGCACAGTTCGCCTCGATGCAGCAAGCGGCTGCGTCGACCTCACGCTTCTGTCGCCTCCAAGGTCAAAAAATTTCGGTTCTCGGCAATACCGTCTATCTCATGTTCGAGTTCTCGACGGGTGATGCCGCCGGTCAAAATATGGTGACGCTCGCCACCCAGGCGATTTGTCAGCAGTTGCTGCCGAGCATGCCTGCGCAACCGGTGAGCTGGTTGCTCGAGTCGGCGCTCTCCGGCGACAAGCGCTCCTCGGCGCAAGCGTTCTTGGGCGCTCGCGGTCGCAATGCTTCAGCCGAGATCATGATTCCCGCGCGCACCGTCAGCCGCTACTGGCGCGCAGATCCTGCCGCGATGGCCCGCTGCTGGGATCAAGCCGTCGCCGGCGCTGCACAGACGGGTGCCGTGGGACTTCAAGGAAATGTGGCGAACGGGCTGGCTGCGCTCTTCATCGCCTGCGGACAGGATGTCGCCTGCGTTTCCGAAGCCACAACTTCCATCACGCGTTTCGAAGTGACGGCAACGGGCGACCTCTACACTTCCGTGACGCTACCCAATCTCATCGTCGGTACGGTGGGCGGCGGTACTTTCCTGCCGACTGCGCGTGAATGCCTCGCCATGCTTGGCTGCGCAGGCACCGGCACCGCGGCCAAGTTTGCAGAAGTCTGCGCCGTGGTGGCGCTGGCCGGCGAGCTGTCGCTCATCGGCGCCATGGCGAGCGGCGCTTTCGCCAATGCGCACGCCTCTGGCGGCCGCAAGGGACGCGGAACAGGCGATACCTGAAAACCTTGACCGCTCAGAAGCCTCAATCTTTGAACTCTGCAGACACCGCGGTGCGACCGCGAAAACCGCTGCGACGTTTTTTTCTGCACAAGGTGCTGCCGCCATTCGGATGGCGCATGTACCGAGCGCTCGGTCGCTCTTGGACGTACGAAGAACAGGACGTCTCCATTCTTCGCGATCTCGTCGCTGCACGGCAGCCCGTGGTTGGCGCCTTCTATCATTCACGTACCTTCGCGCTACTGCATTACTTCAGCCTGCCTGCCCAAGGGCGTTGGATCCTCATGTGCTCACAGAGCCGCGACGGTGAAGCCATGGCACGCATCGAGGAGGGCCTTGGTTTTCGGGTTGCCCGTGGCTCCTCGGGTAAAGGTGGTGCACGAGCGCTCGTCGAGATGATCAAGGCACAGCGCGAGGATCGTGGACTCAATTCCTGCCTTGCGATCGACGGCTCGCGCGGTCCGCGCGGCATCGCCCAACTCGGCAGCATCACGCTCGCTCAAAAAACGGGCAGCCTTTTATTGCCCGTGGCCGCCTCGGCCGCGCCGTGCTGGCGATGGAACAGAGCGTGGGATCGAACCCTCGTCCCGAAACCTGGCGCACACATTACGGTACGTATCGGCGAACCCATCGAGGTACCGTCCAAGCTTGACGAGGCGCAGTACGAAACCCTGCGTCGTCAACTCGAAGACAAGATGTTTTCACTGCACTCGGCCCTCGATCGACACACGGGTTATGTCGATCCAGAACCGCTACGTGTTCCCACTGTCTCAACATGATCAGGTCCTACCCATGCGCAAACTGCTGCCGCTCGTCATGAGTTCCGTTCTCGTTGCCACCGCCGCTGCCGCACCCGATGCGCTGCTTCAACCTTGGTCGGGGCCGTATGGCGGAGTTCCGCCGTTCGACAAGGCCACGCCTGCGCTACTCGCCCCGGCGCTAGAAGCGGGTATGGCGGAGCATCTCGCTGAACTCGATCGCATCGCCAACGATGCGGCCAAACCCAGCTTCGCCAACACCATCGCTGCCATGGAGCGTTCGGGACGCGCGCTCGATCGTGCCTCCACGGTGTACAACATCTTCGGCTCCACGCTGAGTGATGAGGCCGTGCAAGAGGTCGAGCGCAACATCGAACCGAAAATGGCGGCGTTCCGCGACTCCATCACCCAGAACGAAAAACTCTTTCGTCGCATCGCAGCGGTTTATGAAACCCGTGCGACCTCCGGGCTGACCGCCGAGGAACAACGTCTCACTTGGCTGACCTACACCAATTTTGTTCGTACCGGCGCCAAACTCGATGTCGCATCAAAGAAACGTCTGGCGGACATTAATCAGTCGCTCGCGGGCCTGTTCACCCAATTCAGTCAAAACTTGCTCGCCGAAGAAGGCGGACGCTTTACGGTCCTCGAGAGCGAAGCGGATCTCGCCGGGCTCCCCGCTTCGGTGCGCGCGGGTTTCGCGGCCGATGCCGAACGCCGAGGCCACAGCGGGAAATGGATCGTTGCCAATACCCGCTCCTCGGTGGAACCCTTCCTCACTTACTCGACGCGACGCGATCTTCGAGAAAAAGTTTGGCGAGTCTTCGTCAATCGCGGCGATAACGGCGATGCGCGCGACAACAACGCCATCATCGGGCAAATCCTGCAGTTGCGTGCCGAGCGGGCGCGTCTGCTCGGTTTCGAAACCCACGCGCATTGGCGTCTCGAGAACTCCATGGCTCGCACGCCGGAACGCGCGATGCAGCTCATGGAGGCCGTTTGGACCCCTGCTGTCGCTCGTGTTCGCGAAGAAGTGGCCGACATGCAGAAGGTCGCCGATGCAGAAGGTGCGCGCATCACGATCGAGCCATGGGACTATCGTCACTACGCCGAAAAAGTTCGCAAGGCGAAGTACGATCTCGATACCAACGAACTCAAGCCTTATTTGCAGCTCGAAAAACTGCGCGAGGGCATGTTCTACGTGGCCGGGGAATTATTCGGCATGACCTTCACGGCGCTGCCCGAAGGCAGCGTCCCGGTCTACCACCCCGATGTCCGTGTCTGGCGTGTCGATGACAAAGCCGGCAAGCTCATCGGCCTGTGGTACTTCGATCCGTATGCGCGAGTCGGCAAGCAATCCGGCGCATGGATGAACGCCTACCGTAACCAGGAACGCTTCGACGGCGAAGTCAAAACCATCGTCTCGAACAATTCCAATTTCGTGAAGGGTAAGCCCGGCGAACCGGTACTCATCAGCTGGGATGATGCGGTCACGCTCTTCCACGAGTTCGGTCATGCGCTGCACGGACTATCGAGCAACGTGAACTATCCGAGTGTCTCCGGCACCAACGTCGCGCGTGACTATGTCGAGTTCCCCTCGCAACTTCTCGAGCATTGGCTGCCGGTCAAGGAAGTACTCGATCGTTTCGCCGTTCATTATCAGACTGGCAAGCCGATCCCGGCGGAGTTGGTTGCCAAGGTCGAGCGCGCCAAGACGTTCAATCAAGGCTTTGCCACGGTCGAGTATCTCTCTGCCGCCCTCGTCGACATGAAGCTGCATCTGGCGGCTCGACCGGACTCTCGTATCGATCCGGATGCCTTCGAGCGTGAGACGCTCGACAAGCTCGGCATGCCAAAAGAGATCGTCATGCGTCATCGAACCCCTCAGTTCGGTCACATATTCTCAGGAGATGGCTACTCCGCGGGCTACTATAGTTATCTGTGGTCCGACACCCTCACCGCAGACGCTTGGGAAGCCTTTACCGAAGGCAAAGGCGCTTGGGATCGCGAGGTTGCAAAGCGGCTTCGCGACAATATTTTCTCCGTAGGCAACACGGTCGATCCGGCGGATGGATACCGATCTTTCCGCGGACGCGACCCGCAAATTGAGGCGCTGATGCGCAAGCGCGGATTTATTCAAGCGGCCGCCTCGGGGTCATCGGCTCAATGAAATCTTCGTAATAGTCGCTATTTTAGGGCGGCATCGCACGGAAATTCTGTAGGCACAAGTTTTGATTGGCTTTAGAATGCGCGCCGTCTTTGATCAATAGAAGATTATTTTTATGGCCAAAAAAACCGCTCGTCCCGCTAAGAAAGCTCGTCGCAACGTCGCCCCCTGGACGGCTGCAGACGAGGCAAAGCTGCGCAAGTTCGCCGGAAAAATGCCGACGTCAAAACTCGCCAAGCTTCTCGGTCGCTCTGTTGCCGCCATTACCTTCAAGGCTTTCGCAATGAGATTGTCGCTGCGTCTGCCGAGCAGCAACCGCGGTCGTCGCCTCAAGGTTTCGAAGCGTCGCGGCTAAGCGTCCTTCGTTCCTCAATCGAACGCTAAAAGGGCCCTCACGCAAGTGAAGGGCCCTTTTGGTTTCAGGTCGTCCATCTTTTATTTGAGCGACTCGCGATCGCGACGTAGCGAGTCGATCGTTCGATAAAACAAACCAGGCTCTTTCATCAGCGTTCGCCACACCTTGAAGGCCGCGAATGCAGCGGCCGCAAGAAAGCCGCCCATCACCCACAGACTCGCTACCAATCGATCGTGCTCCCAAAGCGCAATCACGACGGTGAGCGCAGCCATCAGCAGCCCGAGCGCGGCAAAGATGAGTGCAGTCAGCACCCACACCAACGCCCGTACATAGCGATGGATATCGGCCGCAACATCGGCCGAAAGCAGCTCGAGTCGCCCTTCGATCAATCCGAGTAGTTGATCAAGTAGCCGACGAAGCGCTTCAAACATGAGTGGACGTCGGACCTGCGGACCTCACCGGCGACTGATCAACACGCCGACGATGAGCCCAAGCCCGGCAGCGAGTCCCACGGATTGCCACGGATGCTTTCGCACGAAAAATTCGGCGTTGCGGGTCGTATCTTGAGCCTTGTTCTTCACTTGATCTTCGAGATCGTCGAGTCGCGCTCGCGCGGCGCGCACGGCTTCGGCAAAGAATTCGGTGCTTGAGTCGATCATGTCAGCCTCCCACGAGTGTGTCCTGTACTTTTCGCCATGCACACTCATCGACACTCGCTGCCGCTTCGAGGTCACCCGGCTGCGCCTGCGGATCATCGACCCACTCGCGCAACTGCGGACCTCCGTTGATGACATCAATCGCCAGGCGCTCGTACTCGTATTCGTACGCAAAGTCGCGCCACAACGGATACTCGGGCCAAAGCTTGCGAATCGCCTTGAATGCGAGGGCCTGCAGGCGCCACGGACGAAACGCGTGATGGTCGTACGCGGGGTCATCAACGTGGACCTGCAGCCCGTTGCACAACTTGCCCGCATGTTTGTGAAAAGTCGGTTCGAACCAACACGGTCGCAACCGACAGCCGTCAAGCCACTGTGGGGCGATCTGCTGCATGGCCTTCATTAGCGCGCCGGTCTCGATATCCGGCGCACCAAAGAGCTCGAGCGGTCGCGTGGTACCGCGACCCTCGGAGAGCGTGGTGCCTTCGAGCATCACCGTTCCCGCGTAGGCGCGAGCCATGGAGAGATTGGGCGCGTTGGGGCTGGGATTGGCCCAACTGCGCTCGCCGACCGGCCAGCCCCAACCCGGCGCCTGCTCAGGCTGCCAGCCCTGCAGGTCGATCACTTGGAGATCCACATCGAGCTGCAGCGTTTTCACGAACCAGCGTGCCAATTCACCGAGCGTGAGCCCGTGGCGCATGGGCATCTCGCCCGCGCCGACGAAACTCTCCCAGCCCGGTCGCAGGGACAAGCCCTCCACAGGACGCCCCGCCGGGTTCGGACGATCGAGCACCCACACCGCCTTGCCAAGGCGAGCGGCCGCTTCGAGCATGTAGCGAAGCGTGGTGACGAAGGTGTAGATGCGGCAACCGAGATCTTGCAGGTCGATCAACACCACGTCGCAATGCTCGAGCATGGCATCAGTCGGTCGACGTACCTCGCCGTAAAGACTGAAGACCGGGAGTCCGAGAGCCGGATCAATGAAATCCGCCGACTCGATCATGTTGTCCTGTTTGTCGCCACGCAGACCGTGTTGCGGCCCGAAGGCAGCCGTGAGTTTGAGATGCGGCAAAGACGCGAGCGCATCGAGACTGTGCCGAAAATCGGCGGTCAGGGATGCCGGATGGGCTAAAAGACCGAGCCGTCGCCCCTCGAGTGGGGCGCGCAGTGCCGGCTCCTCAATGAGTCGATCAATTCCGAAGCGAATCATGGGATATCGAGCGCTCGTGAAAAGTTTTCGGGGTGATGGAAGTGTGGTCGGTCGATCGGGTGCCAGATGGCCCACAAGGAAATTCCCGCCACGGTCTCGAGGACGACTGTCGGATACAGCTGCGTGCACCCGCCGATCGCCATTTTCGGAATCGACGCCTCGACGATGAGACGGTGCGGACGAGCATCGCGGAACGTAGAGGTCACTGCAGGGGCCTGCACCGGTCCGGGCCACCGGTGCGAGCGCATTCCCCGAAGCGTGTCGTTGAACGCATACGAGGCGAAGTCGCCCGCCGGAGAGAAGTTGAACTCCAAATAGGGGCCCGGATGCAGCGGATTACGAATAAATAGCTCGCAGCAGGTCCGAAACCAGAGCTCGTCGTATCGATCTGGGCGCTCACCGTGTAACCCGGGCACCTTGATGGCGACACGAGATCGCATGTCGTAGATCAAGCGTAATTCTTTGACCGTCGAGCTCACTTGCACCGTCACGGTGCTCATCGCACCCAAGACGCCGCCCACCGGGTGCGCCACGAGCTCGACCGTCTGGGTGTGTGCGCCGGCCGAGATCGAATTTGTTGCTGCGGTGGCGCTCATGGCCGACGCCCCGCCACGACCGGCACCTGCCAAACGCCGTAACCATTCGGATCATGGATAGTCGCGATGATGGCATCGAACATCGCTCGCACTTCGCTCACCGCCATACCGGAGTGCGCGGCGAGCGGCGCCGTATAGCCGTCGCGCCATGCCGTAAGAATGCCGGCAAATTCCTCGCGAGGCACACGCTCGGTATCGAGGGTCAAATATTGAATGCCAAGATGAGTAAATCCTAGGGTACGCATCATCGGCAGCGTACGCCGCCCGACCCGCGCATCGGTACCCGTCGCCTTCGTGAACGGCACCACCGCACGATGCCACAGTCGGTCGGGATCCACGCCGTCGCGCTCCGGGAAGTGCAGCATGCTGTAATCCTCGCTCAGTACATGCGCCCAAGCGCCGCGACGCAGCACGCGATGAATCTCGGACAGCATGCGCTCGGGCTGCGGCACCATCTGCGTCACGTGACGACAAACGACGAGATCGAAGTGCTCATCCGGGAACCGGAGGGCAAAGCCATCGCCCTGCTCGAAAGTCACCGCAGTCTCGTGGCCGGCGAGGCGCTGACGCGCGACGGCCAGCAGCTCGGGCATGAGATCGACGCCGATCACGGACTCTGCGCCCGGAAACATTGCAGCCAGACGCAAAGTTGCCTCGCCGGTTCCGCAACCCAGATCGAGGATGCGCGCACCCCGCGGTAGTGCATACCGAGAAAACAACTTCGATTCCTGCGGCCATAAGGCTTCGATTTGGTGCCGAAGCGTTCTCAGCATGGACTCGTCGGCCATCTGGGCCGCTTGAGGATTTTGTTGGGAAGCGTTCGTCATAAACCCCCAAATGATAGGTCAACAGTGGGAGAATAAGGGCCCCGACAGGGAAGGTCGGAAAAACATCATGAACGCCGTCGTTGCCGAGCTACCTTTGTTTGCTCAACCGGAAAGCGCCGCACCGCGCATCCGGGAGATCCCGTACAACTACACGTCCTTCTCCGATCGAGAAGTCGTCATCCGTTTGCTGGGCGCAGAATCCTGGGATCTGCTCGACGAATTACGTAGCGAGCGCCGCACCGGCCGCTCCGCTCGCATGCTGTACGAAGTGCTCGGCGACATCTGGGCCGTGCAGCGCAATCCCTATCTCGAGGATGACCTGCTCGATAATCCGCGTCGTCGGCGCCTGCTCATCGAAGCGCTGGAGCACCGCCTCGGCGAAATCGACAAACGCCGTGAACCGGGCGGCACCACGCTCGATCGCGAGCGCGATCGCAAGGTCGGTCTGCTGCTCGAAGCCGCCGAACGCGCCGTCGATGCCTTTGCTGAGTCGTTCAAAGTCACGAGCAAACTTCGCGCTCGAGCCCGACGATTGCTCGGCAAACACACACGTGCCGATGCCATACGCTTCGACGCCTTCGCGCGCGTCTCGCACGTCACCGATGCCACCGACTGGCGCGTCGAATATCCCTTCGTAGTCATCTGCCCCGATGCCGAAGACGAAATACCGGGGCTCGTGAAGGCCTGCATCGAACTTGGGCTCAGCGTCATCCCGCGCGGCGGCGGCACGGGCTACACCGGCGGTGTCGTACCGCTGACGCCACTCTCTGCAGTCATCAACACCGAAAAACTCGAGCGCATCTCCGAGGTCGAGCACGTCGCACTACCGGGTCTCGGCGAACCGGGGACAGAGCGACGTATTCCCACCGTGTTTTCGGAAGCCGGCGTCGTCACCAAACGCGTTGCCGACGCCGCCGAACGCGCGGGCTTCGTATTCGCGGTCGATCCCACCTCCATCGATGCTTCATGCATCGGCGGCAACATCGCCATGAACGCCGGCGGCAAAAAAGCCGTGCTTTGGGGAACGGCGGTCGACAACCTCGCTTGGTGGCGCATGGTCGATCCAGACGGCAACTGGCTCGAAGTCGAACGCATCGGCCATAACCTCGGAAAAATCCACGACGCGCCGGCGGTCGAGTGGCGGCTCACCTGGAAGGACGGTCGCGACCCGGCCGACTCCGCCAAGATTTTGCGCGCCGAAACCTTGCGTATGCCGGGTTCGCTGTTTCGCAAAGCCGGCCTTGGCAAGGACGTCACCGACAAATTCTTAGGGGGCCTGCCCGGCGTTCAAAAAGAAGGCTGTGACGGACTGATTACGGCAGCACGATGGATCGTCCACCGCATGCCGCGCCACAGCCGTACCGTCTGCCTCGAATACTTTGGTCAGGCGCGCGACGCCATCCCCTCGATCGTCGAGATCATCGATCATCTGGCGACAGCGGACCGTAATCACGGCGTCAAACTCGCCGGCCTCGAGCATCTCGATGAGCGTTACCTCAAGGCCGTGGGCTACGTCACCAAGAGCAAGCGCGCCCAACTGCCCAAGATGGTGCTGATCGGCGACATCGTCGGCGAAGACGAATCGGCCGTCGCGCGTACCACTTCCGATGTGGTACGCATCGCCAATGGGCGCGACGGCGAAGGCTTCATCGCCGTCGGCGCCGATGCGCGCAAAAAATTCTGGCTCGATCGCGCGCGCACCGCCGCCATTGCTCGCCACACCAACGCCTTCAAGATCAACGAAGACGTGGTCATTCCGCTGCCGAGGCTGGGCGATTACACCGACGCCGTCGAGCGGATCAACATCGAACTGTCCATTGCCAACAAACTGCGGCTTGCCGATGCGCTCGAAGACTATCTGCGCATCGAACTGCGTCCAGGCAAGACCGGCGATGTCGAGTTCGACGCCCTCTCCCGCGCCGAGATCCTGGCCGATCGACCGTCGCGCGCCCGCGAACTCGTCATCGACGTTCGAAGTCGTTGGAAACAGCTTCTGAACGATCTCGATGCGCCGCTCGACGGCCGAACCGTCTTCGCAGCCCTGCAAGATCGCAGCCTGCGCGTGTCCTGGAAGCGCGAGCTGCGCGATCCACTCGGCGAAATCTTTGCAGGCGATGCCTTCTCGCCCATTCGCACCGAGTTGCAGGCGATCCATCAGCGCGTGCTCAAAGGTCGCGTGTGGGTCGCGCTGCACATGCATGCCGGCGATGGCAACGTGCACACCAACATTCCGGTGAACTCCGACGATTACCAGATGCTGCAAGAGGCCAATGGCGCGGTCGCACGCATCATGAAAATCGCCCGTGATCTCGGCGGGGTCATCTCCGGGGAGCACGGCATCGGCATCACCAAGCTCGAGTTCCTCACCCTCGAAGAAACGGCGGGTCTTCGCGACTACAAGCGTCGTATCGACCCTGAGGGTCGGTTCAACAAGGGCAAACTGCTGCCGGGCGGCGATCTCAGCCGCGCCTATACGCCGAGCTTCAACCTGCTTGGCCACGAATCGCTCATCATGCAGCAGTCGGATATCGGCACGATTTCGACGGCGGTCAAAGATTGTCTGCGTTGCGGCAAGTGCAAGCCGGTCTGTGCAACCCACGTGCCGCGCGCCAACCTGCTCTACAGCCCGCGCAACAAGATTCTCGCGACCTCACTCCTGATTGAGGCGTTCCTCTACGAAGAGCAGACGCGCCGAGGAGTTTCGATCCGTCACTGGGACGAGTTTGGCGACGTGGCCGACCATTGCACCGTTTGTCACAAGTGCGAAGCGCCCTGCCCAGTCGACATCGACTTCGGCGATGTCTCCATGGTGATGCGCGATCTGCTGCGGCGCATGGGTAAAAAACGCTTCAATCCAGGCACGGCGGCCTCGATGGCCTTCCTCAATGCCACCAACCCGGAGACGATCAAGCTGGTACGCAAGGGCATGATCGAGTGGGGCTTCAAGGCGCAACGCTTCGGGCATCAGATGCTCAAGACGTTCGCCAAACCGCAGGTGCAGGCGCCTCCGGCCACGACCGGCAAGGCGCCGATACGCGAGCAGGTCGTGCACTTCGTCAATCGACGAATGCCGGCAGGTGTGCCCAAGAAAACGGCACGAGCGCTGCTCGACATCGAAGATCGCGACTACGTTCCAGTGATTCGCAATCCGAAGACCACCTCGAGCGACGCCGAGGCCGTGTTCTATTTCCCGGGCTGCGGCTCCGAGCGTTTGTTCTCGCAGGTCGGTCTCGCCACACAAGCCATGCTGTGGCACGTCGGCGTACAAACCGTGCTGCCACCCGGTTATCTCTGTTGCGGTTACCCGCAACGCGGTTCGGGCGATTTCGACAAGGCGCAGAAGATGATCACGGACAATCGCGTGCTCTTCCATCGCGTCGCTAATACGCTCAATTATCTCGACATCAAAACCGTCGTGGTGAGCTGCGGCACCTGCTTCGATCAGTTGCAGGGCTACGAGTTCGACAAGATCTTCCCGGGCTGCCGTATCGTCGACATCCACGAATACCTCATGGAAAAGAGCGTGCGTATTGAGGGCGTCACGGGTGTGCGCTACCTGTACCATGATCCTTGCCACTCGCCGATGAAGAGCTACGAGCCCCTCAAGGTGGTCAATCAGCTCGTCAACTCCGATGCAAATGGCCGTGTCGCGAAAAACGATCGCTGCTGCGGCGAGTCGGGGACCTTCGCCATCGCGCGACCCGACGTGTCCACACAGGTGCGGTTCCGTAAGGCCGAAGAAATGCAAAAGGGCGTGCGCGCGGCTCGTGCTGACGGCTTCGCGGGCGAGGTCAAGGTACTCACCTCTTGTCCGTCATGCCTGCAAGGACTCAAGCGCTACGAAGATGAAACCGCACTCGATGCGGACTACATCGTCGTCGAAATCGCCAAGCATGTGCTCGGCGAAAACTGGATGCGCGACTACGTCGAACAAGCCAACACCGGCGGCATCGAACGCGTATTGGTGTAAGAGGCAGAGCGCCGAAGGCGCTTTCGAGCGCTTTGGCTTCAGAGCGCTTTGCGAAACGTGAGGTTGATCCGTACGCCGCCCTCAGGCTTCTGAACGGCGTGATAGCCCTTGCGGGCCGCACCGCCCCACACCAGCACATCCCCCGGCAGCAGCCGCACCTTAAAAGGTGAGCCGCGACGCTCTACGCCGTACCAAAGAAATGTCGCCGGTGTACCTAGCGTGACCGAGACGATGGGCTGAGAGAAATCGCGCTCGTCCGCATCACGATGCGCACCCATCTGCGCCGTCGGCGCATACCGATTGATGAGGCAGGTGTCGGGCTCATAAGGACCGAAGCCGGCAGCCATCGAGGCTTCGTTTGCGAGCGTCAAAAAAATCGCCGGCATGACGGGCCAGGGTTGGCCGCTCTCGGGATCGTGAAGTTCGTAACGATAGCCGCGGGCATCGCTGTACCAACCGCAGCGACCGCAACTCGTCATGGCGGCGGACATCGGGCGACCGCCCGGCGTTTTGAGGTGCCTAAACGGCGCGGCGGCCGAGAGGGTCTCGACCGCCGCATCCAAGTCTCGAGTCGGCACCGCGAAGCCGTGCAACAGCACGACTTCGGGTGCGACCTTGATGAGTGTCAAACGATCAGAAGCCGAACGTCACGCGACCGTAGATGAAACGGCCCGAGCGACCGAAGGGCGAGAGGTTCGAGAACGATGCTGCGCCGGTCGAGTTGAGGCCAGGCGGCAACGGATCCGGATACTCGTCGAACACGTTGTCGGCACCGACCGCAAGCTTGATGCGCTCGCTGACGGTGTAACGCGCTTCGAGATCGAACAGCGTCTTGGCCGAGAGCAGGAAGTCCGGCGCAGTGGTCGTCGGCGCGTTCTGCGGCGACAACACATCGCCGTAGCGCGTCGCACGAGCCGTGAGACCGAAATCACCCTGCGTCCAAGTGGCGGAAACCGCGAACTTGTCTTTCGGCTGACCCTGCTCAAACGTCAAGCGGTTGCCGCGATCGAAGAGGATCGGCGCGGGGCTCAACGCAGACAGCTGGGCCGTGGTGGGCACCTTGGTGACCTTCGTCTCGTTGAAGTTCGCCGTCGCCGTGATGTCGAAACGACCGCCCGACTCGAGCGTGATGGGGTAGTTGAACACCACATCGAGACCTTCCGTCGTGGTGTCGACGCCGTTGATGAAGAAGCGACCACCGCCGATGCCCACGAAGCCTTGGCTCGTCAGGAACGTACGGACGCCCGCCGAGGTCAGGTTCTCAGACAACACGATGCGGTTCTGCAGCGTAATCTTGTACGCATCGAGCGTGAGGCTCGCGCCCGCACCCATCTGGAACACCACACCCACCGAGACGTTCGTCGAGTCTTCCGAGTCCAGCGGCTTCGCGCCGAGCGCGCGAGCAACCGGATCAGTGGCCGGGAACGTGGTGATGTCGAACGGCACGCCGTTGATGAAGTTCGTCGAGGTCGTCGCGAAGTACTGCTGCTGCAGCGACGGAGCGCGGAAGCCAGTCGAGTACGACGTACGCACGGCCACCGTATCGCTGAAGTCGTAACGCGCGGCGATCTTGCCCGACACGTTGCTACCGAAGTCCGAGTAGTCCTCGGCACGGAATGCCATGGAGGCGAGCAACTTGTCCGTCACGTTGGCTTCGAGATCGATGTAGGCGCCTACCGCCTCACGACTCTCGTCGACGACGTTCGACGGACGGAAGCCCGGGAACACCTGCGCACCCGACGGCGCCGGGCAACCGCCCGCAGCCGTGTCGGCAGCCGTCGGCGACGTGCAGCCCGGCGTGCCGAGCGGAATGCGAACGCCACCGTTGCGGTAAGAGTCCGGCTCACCGGCTGTAATGCTGTACGCCTCTTGACGGACTTCGAGACCCATCGCGAGGTTGAGCGGCGATGCAAGGCCGGCGACCTCGAGCGTACGCACACCCGACACGTTGAACACGATTTGCTCGTGGTCGTAACCACCGGCATCGAACGAGGTCTTGCTCGCTGCACCGAGCGAACGGTTCAGCGTGTTGACGATGGTGAACATCATCTCGTTGTAACCATAGACCACCGAGGCGTCCATGTCCCACTCACCCATTTCCCAGCGCGAGCCAAAGCCGAGCGCGTAGTCGGTGACATCCGGCTGAATCTTCGGCAGGAAGCCATTGGGGTGGATCGAGAGCACGTTGCGTCCCGACGGATCGTCGGCCAAACGCTGGAAGCCTGCAGAGAGCGCCGAACGATCTTGGTAGCTGGCCCAGCCGTAAAGGCTGCTCGACTCGCTCAGATCGACGCCGGCATTCGCGAACAGCGTTGTCTGCGTCATCTCAGGCTCGCCGTACCACTGGCTGAACCGGTTGAAGGTGAGTTCGCGCGGATCAAAGGCGCCGCTGACGAGCGGATACTGACGACGCATGTCGTAGCCACCGCGCTCGGTGCGCTGTTGATCTTTGTATTCGGCAGAGATCGTGAGGAATCCTGAGTCGCCGAGCTCGAAGCCCTTCCATCCGCTGATGGTCAGCGTTTCGCCGTCACTGACGCTGCGCTTGAGCACGCTGGGAGCGGACCACGTGGCACCCGAGGGCGCGGCACCGACGAGGTTGCTGTACTGCGAATCGCGCAAGCCGTAGCTCATCGTCAGCTCGCCGCCGTCACGATCTTCGCGCATGCGAAGGTTGATGACGCCTGCGATGGCATCGGAACCGTACTGCGCCGACGCACCGTCACGCAGCACTTCGATCGCGCGCACCGCGGCGTTCGGAATCGTGTTGAGGTCGACCGCCGCCGAGCCGCGGCCCACGGTGCCGTTCACGTTGACGAGCGCAGCCGTGTGACGACGCTTGCCATTGACGAGCACGAGCGTCTGGTCGGGCGCGAGTCCGCGCAGCGTTGCAGGACGCACCGTATCGGTACCGTCCGTGAGACCCGGGCGCGGGAAGTTGAACGACGGAAGCGCAACCGAGAGAGCTTGGTTGAGTTCGGAGACGCCGAGATTGGTGAGTGCATCGGTCGGCACGACATCGACCGGCACTGCCGTGTCGAGCGCCGAACGATTCGCGACGCGCGTACCGGTAACGACCACTTGTTCGAGCTGGTCGGCACCCCCTTGTGGGGCATTCTGAGCAAAGGCCGCCTGCGAGATCGCAGCAGCCACAAAGATTGCAACCATCTTGTTGCGCATGGACAACTCCTGAGGGAGGAAGGGTGGAGACCTAACCCCCTAAGTAGACAGCAAAATCGTCGACGACTCAACGCCTTCGTGATCGCTCGTTTTGTTGTATCGACACGACAAACCAAAGAAATTTGCTCCGTATGCCTGCCGCATTGGAGCCATCTAGACTTTAACTTTGGTCGTTCAGGCCATCATGTGAGTCTTGTTTACCATGAATATCCGATTCGACATCACATGATGCAATGAGGGGATGTAGATGTCGGCACTCGATCTCAGCGATCAACCGATTCTTGTCAACGAGCCACCCACCCACGACTCGCCCGTGGAGGTGATCGTGCTGCTCATCGACTCCGACCCCTCCTCCGTGGAGTTCATGGCGCGCGCTCACGCAGTCCGACATGCGTGTGGTGGTGGCCGATCGAATCTCGGGTGCTGATGGCGCCGCCCAGCATCTGCGCACACACTCAAATGTTGGAGTGGTGGTTCTCGACCCCGAAACCGTGCCGGGTCGCGACAATCTCGCGGAGCTCAAAGAGGCCGGGCTTCCAGAGGATGTTCAGGTCATTTTGGTCGCCGAGCCCGTGATGCTCAGTCGACACGCGCAGAACGCTCGCGGCGAGATCGCCGACTTTCTGCCGAAGCCCGTTGCGCGCGGAACGCTCCTCCGTGCGGTGTTGGAAGCACAAAAAAGGCATCTCTCTCAGGGCGAACGCGCCGAGGCGCTTCAAAACCCGCAACAACAGCAAATCGAGCGCCTTTTCGCTCGAGCCAGCTTGTCACCCGCCAGACGCATGCCGAGCCGGGAAACCTCTGGCGACCTGAAACTGCTGCAGCTCGTCGAAGACATCGCCGAGTGTCGAACGGGCGCGCTGGTCGGCATTCTCGAACCGGATGCCTCGTGGAGCATGATGGCGGAGTTGATGCGCGCTCGACTGTCGCGACGGCAGGTGTCGGTCACCAGCCTTTGTCCCGCCTTCTAAAGCCCGGTGACCACCGCGCTGCGCCGGATCGAACCTCTGCTCGAAACCGGCCTCGTCTCCTGCACCCAAGATCCCAAAGATCGCCGACGCAAATATATGAACTCACCGACGACGGAACCGCCCGGATCAACGCCGCCCTCAGCGCTATCGCCGACCGTATCCGTGGCGAATAACCCACAACCTTGAGGTCGGTACGCGCCCACTTGGCTTTTTTGTCGCGGGTTGAGGTTAGAATGCTGTCCGAACTAAACAACGGCCCGTCGGACCATGAGGTCCGCTGCGGGTTCATCAAGAGGGGCTTGTCTAATGAAGAGATTCCCAATCGTTGGTCTCGCCGTTTCGCTGTCGCTGCTCACCGGCGCGGCCGTTGCGCAGGAAGGCGAAGGTCTCGAAGAGATCGTCGTCACCGCCACGAAGCGCGAACAGACCTTGCAGGATGTTCCAGTCGCGGTGTCGGTCACGTCAGTGGAGACCTTGAACAAGGCAGCGATCCAAGACGTCACGGACCTCGCGTCGATCGTTCCGTCGCTGCGCGTCACCACGCTGCAGACCTCGACGAACACGAACTTCATCATCCGAGGTTTCGGTAACGGCGCGAACAACCCGGGCATCGAGCCTTCGGTGGGTGTGTTCATCGACGGTGTCTACCGTTCGCGCTCGGCCGGTTCGATTGGCGATCTCGTTGACGTCTCGCGCGTCGAAGTGCTGCGCGGTCCGCAGAGCACGCTGTTCGGTCAGAACGCGTCGGCGGGCGTCATCAGCGTCGTCACGCAGAAGCCGCAATTCGAAACCGGTGGTTTCGTCGAGGCGACGCTCGGCAGCTACAACCAGCGCATCTTGAAGGGCAAGGTCACCGGACCGCTCACCGATACATTGGCGTTCAGCCTCTCCGGCGTGCTCAACCAGCGTGACGGTTATTTCACCAACCAAACTGACAACACCGACATCAACGACCGAAATCGTTGGGACGTTCGTGGTCAGTTGCTGTGGAAGCCGAACGACAAACTCGAAATTCGTTTCAGCGCTGACGATAGCGAAATCAACGAAGTGTGCTGCGGCGTTGCGAACATCGTGAACGGTCCGACGGGCGCGCTCGCTGCCGCGTCGGCGGGTCTCGCGCAGAACCGCACCATTTACCCGGGTACCGCCGGTGCGGGTAAGCCGTTCGATCGTGCGGCTTTCCTCAACAGGCCTCCGGTCAACGTTGTCCGCAACAGCGGCGGCGACCTGCACGTCGACTGGGCCATCAGCGATGCGCTCGACTTCACATCGATCACTGCGTGGCGCAAGCAAGAAACCGACTTCGACTACGACTTCGATTTCACCGGCGCAGCGCTGGGCAGCGTCAACCGCAACCTCGGCGACATCGAGACGTTCACTCAAGAACTTCGTCTCAGCTTCGACAACGGCGGTCGGGTGCGCGGCCTCGTCGGTGGCTACTTGATGCGTGAAAACCTGTTCTACAGCAACGAAATCCGCATCGGTGCCAACTTCCGCACGTACGCCTCGTTCCTCGCCTCGGCGACGCAGCCGGGTGGTCCGAACCCGAACTTCCTCGCCGGTGTCGAAGCTCAGCTCGCGCCGTTCGGTCCGACGCTCGGCGGATCCATCTCGGCGAACTGCGCCGGATGTACGTTCGCCTCGGGCGCTTTCTTCCGTAGCGGCACGGGCAACCTCATCACCACGACGCAGGACGCCGAAGCCAACACCGTGTTCGGTCAGCTCGACTTCGATCTCACCGATCGCCTGACGGCGACCGTGGGTCTCGCGCACACGAGCACCGACAAGGTCGTCGACTTCAAGCAGTCGACCAACGAAGTGTTCTCGTCAATCGATCTCGTTCGCCTCGGCTTCTTGTCGATACAGGGCAACCTGCTCACGAACCCGGCGCTCGCGCCGCTTCGTACGGCCGGCCTGCTGACGACGGCCGTGGCCAACGACATCGCCGATCGCGCGAGCGTCGCAGACGGTACGCGCGTACCTTGCGTCGCCACGGGCCTCCCGGGCGTCGGCTCGATCTGTAACTCGCTGCTCGGTTTCTACGCGCTGCAGTTCCTGCACCCGATCGTTCCGTTCAACGACCGCTCGAACGACGCCGAAGACACCTACACGCTCCGACTCGCTTACGAAGCTTCGGATTCCGTGTCGGTCTACGGTGGTGTGTCGACCGGTTACAAGGCTTCGTCCTGGAACCTCTCGCGTGACAGCAAGGACCCGTTCACGGGCACGTTTGGTCGCTCGCCCCTCGGCGGCGCGGTCAATCCCTGGTACCCGCGTTTCGGGTCGCGCAAAGCGTTGCCTGAGAAGTCGACGGTCGTCGAGCTCGGCTTGAAGGCGCGCTGGGAAACCTTTGCGATCAACGTCGCGGTGTTCGATCAGAACATCAAAGACTTCCAGACCAACCTGTTCACGGGCACGGGCTTCAACCTCGCCAACGCGGGCAAGCAGTCCACGAAGGGCATCGAAATCGATACCAACTGGCGCCTGAGCCGCCAGTGGCAGATCGACTTCGCCGCCACCTTCCTCGATCCGAAGTACGACAGCTTCGTCGGTGCCGAAGGCCCGAGCGGCCCGGCCGATCTCTCGGGCCGAAAGCCTGCGGGCATTCACGAGCAGAGCATGTCGTTCGGCGTGAACTACCTGTGGTCGCTGGGCGGTGTCGACGGCTTCGTCCGCGCCGACTACGACTACGAGAGCAACACGCAGATCGCCGAAAACGTGGCGGCCTCTGTGGCTTCTCGCGAAGTCAGCACGCTGAACGCCAGCGTCGGCTTCAAGGCGGCAGGGTTTGACGTGCTCGTCTGGGGCCGCAACCTGAACGACGACAAGTACCTGCTGAGCGCCTTTGCGTCGGTTGCCCAATCGGGCAGCTTCTCGGCCTACCCGAACCAGCCGAAGACCTACGGCGTAACGCTCCGTAAGACGTTCTGATTCGCTCCTAATCGGACCCGAACTGGGGCGGTCGTGGAAACACGACCGCCCTTTTTCTTTCCCCGTCAAAACCCCGGACTTTCCTATTCCGAGGCTCAAAGGAAAAAGCGTTGCGTCCTTGCCACAGCAAGATTTGAGCGCCGATCAATTTTGGTGTTTACTTAGCGCTTCGGTTGCCTCGGTAACCTCATTCACCCGAATAAGATTTCTAGGGAAGGGCACTGCATGCACACTGTCAGTCGTTCAACCGTGATCGCATCTTGCGTCGCGGGTTTGCTCGCCAGCGCGGCCGGATTGGCGGCTCCGCAAACGTCGTCGAACACTTCCTCCGCGCAGGACCAGGGTCTCGCTGAAGTGGTCGTGACTGGTTCGCGTATTAAACGCGCGGTCAACGCTGGCGCTTCGCCAGTGGTGGTTCTCACCAACGAAGACATCACGAAAGAAGGTTTCCAAACCGTTGCTGACGCGTTGCAGACCCTCAGCCAAAACACTACGAGCTCGTTCACGGGTGATCTGGCAACGTCGGGCTTCTCGCCGAACGCGCAAGTGGTCAACCTGCGTAACCTCGGCCCGGGCTACACGCTCACGCTGATCAACGGTCGTCGTCCGGCGCAGTACCCGCAGCCGTACAACCGCGACAACAACGTCGTCAACGTTCGCGCAATTCCGTCTTCGGCGATCGAGCGCATCGAAGTGCTCACGGGCGGCGCCTCGGCCATTTACGGTGCCGACGCTGTCGCGGGTGTCGTGAACATCATCACGCGCAAAGATTTCGACGGAAACCAGGTCACGCTCACCGGCGGTACCACCGACGAAGGCGGCGGCGGCAACTACAACTTCACCTACACCGGCGGTCGCACGGGCGATCGTTGGAGCGCCGTATACGCCCTTCAGTACAGCGAGTCGGATCCGGTGTTCGGTACGCAGCGCAAGCAGTTTGCGGATACGCGCAACGGCCCGCTCGGTACGTTCGTGAATCCGAGCCTTTCGCTCGTCGCACTCGATGTGAACAGCGGACGTCCGACCACGAACCAGAACATCCTTCCGCTCTCGGACGATCTCTGCAACACCTTCGGTTACTCTCGTCCCACTCCGGGTGTACCCACGACGCGCGGCAACTGGTGCGGATCCTTCACGCAAGCGGGTTCTCGCTCGATCGCGAACTACTACAAGTTTTACTCGGCGTATTTGAACGCCACCTTCGACCTCAACGAAAACACCCAATTGTTTGGTGGGTTCACGTACTACAAGTCGGATGCCAAGTCCTCGAGCGGTACGGAGTTCTGGGGCACCTCGGGCGATCGTTTCAATCAGACGTCGACCGGAGGCACCACGACTGCGTACTACGATCAGTCGTTCGGCACGCTGATTCAGTTGCAACGGGTCTTCAATCCGTTCGAGCTCGGCGGCTCCGAAGCGGTAGCGACGCTGTATGACGAAGAGACCTATGACTTCACGGTGGGCATGAAGGGCACGCTCTTCACTGATTACGAATACGAACTGACGTACATGCGCTCGCAGTACGACTACCTGCAAGATCGCCCTCGCCTGCTTGCGAAGGCGATGCACGATCTGTTCCTCGGGCCTCGTCTCGGCTTCATCTCGGGCTTCCCGATCCACAACCTGCAGCGTACGGCTTACACGACGCCGTTCACTCAGGAGCAGTACAAGTCGGTCTCGACCCGCGTGAACAACATCGCCGATACGAGCTCCGAAACCATCAACTTCACGTTGTCGGGCGAACTCTTCACGCTGCCGCATGGCCCCGTGGGCTTTGCGGCCGTGCTCGAGTCGGGTTCACAATCGGTCGATCTTAAGAGCGATCCGCGACTCAACCCGCTGCGCCCGATCGACGAGCAGACGGTGTACAACCTTGTGAGCTCGGGCCGAACTACCGGTACCCGTGATCGCTTGGCCGCGGGCGTCGAGTTGCGCGTCCCGGTAGTGTCCACAGTGACGGCGACCCTCGCCGGACGCTGGGACAAGTACGACGACATCTCGGCCGTCGACGACGCCATCACCTACCAAATGGGTCTCGAGTGGCGTCCGGTCGAGGATTTCCTCGTCCGCGGTGCCATGAGCACGAGCTTCCGTGCGCCGGACATGCAGCTCATCTTCGCGGAAGGTGCTGCGTCGTTCTCGAGCATCCTCGACTCCTACTCCTGCCGCGCGGGCGTCGGCCCGGCGGCGGGTCGCGGTGTTCGTACGACCGCGCAGTGCAACGTGTCGGGTGACCCGACCATCTACACGACGCAGACGACGATTGCCGGCAACAAGCTCCTCAAGGAAGAAGAGGGTGAGTCGCTGACCGCCGGTTTCGTTTGGGACATCAACGACAACCTGTCGCTGACCTCGGACTACTACCGTATCAAGCTCAAGGACGCTTCTTCGCAGCTGACCTCCAGCTTCTTGTTGACGAACGAAGCAAACTGCCGCTTGCAGCTCTTCCCGGACGGTCGTCCGTTCGATCAAGCCCTCGACTCGGCCTTCTGCCAAAACGTGATCGGACTGATCACGCGTCAGAGTGCGCCGGGAACCCAGCTCGATCAGACGGTTCAGCGCATCAACTCGGCGTACATCAATACCGCGCTCATCGACACGAGCGGTGTCGATACCACGGTGCGTTTGGTTATGCCGACCGAAAAGTGGGGCACCTTCCGCTTCGATACGTCCTACTCGATCGTGCTGACGGACAAGTACAAGCAGTTCAATGCCGATCCGCTGATCGACTATCGCGACAGCATCACGGGCTTCAACGCTCGCAGCCGTGTTCGTGCGACGCTCGGTTGGGGTCTGCGTGACTGGAGTGCCACCTTGTTCGCCACCCGTATCGGCAGCAACGGCAACTCCGTGAACGCCGACGGCACCAACTTGGTGGGCACGGTGTACAAGGCGCGACTGCAGCCCTACACGCTGTACAACTTCCAGGTGGGCAAGCGCATCAGCGACAACATGCGCGCGTCCTTGACCGTCGTGAACGTGTTCAACAACCAGTACCGCAAGGACCCGAGCTTCACCGGCTATCCGTTCTTCGAGTACTACCTCGGTGCCGACCCGCTCGGTCGCCGTTACAACGCGAACATCAGCTACAAGTTCTGATCTTCGTCTGACTCGTGTTGAGGAGAACCCGGCTTCGGCCGGGTTCTCTTTTTTTGGGTCCAATAACATGCTAAGTATTCAGGTATGAACACCCTCCGAACCCTCTCGCGCGTCGTCGCAACCCTGTTACTCGGCCTGCCTGTCCTCGCCTGGGCTAACCCCATCCCGGTTTCCGACTTCTACAAGCGGCCGCCGATGACGGGTTTCCAGCTCTCGCCGAACGGCAAGTATCTCGCTGCCGTTGTGCCAATCGGCCAGCGTCGCAACGTAGCCGTCATCGACCTCGAAACGCGCAAGGCGTGGCCGGTAACCTCTGTTACCAAGCAGGACATCGGTAGTTTTCTTTGGGCGACCGACGACCGTCTACTTTTTTTCCTTGATAACGAAGGCAATGAGTCTCGCGGCATCTTCGCCGTCGATCGCGACGGCAAAAATCTCAAGATGCTCATCGAACCGCCGGAATCGCAAATTCGCGCGGGTCGTTTCGAGGTACTCGGAGCCGACATCGTCTCGCTCATGGAGAACGATCCGGAGCGCGTGCTGATCTCGGTATCGCGAGTTCAAGAAGAAGGCATCGTTCAAGACATCGAGACGCTCAACATCTACACCGGCAAACGACTGCGTAAGATCAAGAACCCCGGTAAGATCACGAACTGGCTCGCCGATCGCAATGGCGAAGTCATCGGTGCAGTGCGCGTCGATGGGGTCGAGACGTCTTTCTTGTTTCGCGACAGTGAGTCCAAAGATTTCGAAGAATGGTCACGCTCGCGCACGGGCCAACCGAGCTGGTCTCCGGCGTACATCAGTCAAGATCGCCAGAAGTGGTATGTCTCCTCTCGACTCGATGCCGCCGGCAACCCGCGTGACAAAGCAGCGATCTTCCGCTTCGACCCCAAGACTCGAAAGATAGGTGAGCTCGTTTACGAACACCCCGATGTTGACGTCAGCGGCGTCATCGGCTCGCGCATTACCGACGACATGGTCGGCGTCTCCTACTCGGCCGAGAAACCGCAGCAGTTGATGTTCGATTCGCGTCTGAAGGATCTGCAGAACATCCTGAAGGCGCGTTTCCCGAATCAGCAAGTGTTCCTCTCAAGCGCGTCGCGCGACGAACAGAAAATGATTTTCGCCGTCACCTCGAGCACCAATCCCGGCAGATTTTTCCTGTTCGATCGCAGCAAGAACGCTTTCGAAGAGCTCGCTTCGGTTCTGCCTTGGCTCAAGGAACCGCAGCTCTCGCCCATGAAGCCGCTCAAGATTGCCGCGCGTGACGGGCTGATGCTGCCGTCCTATCTCACGATTCCGCGAGAGTCGAACGGAAAGAATCTTCCGCTCGTCCTCATGCCGCACGGCGGTCCCCGCGCACGCGATTTTTACGGCTTCGATCCGCTCGTGCAGATCATGGCCAATCGCGGCTATGCAGTACTGCAGGTCAACTTCCGCGGGTCCGTCGGTTACGGTCTGGCGTTCGACAAAGCGGGATGGCGTGAGTGGGGTGGCGCGATGCAGCAAGACCTCATCGACGCACTCAAGTGGACCATCGCCGAAGGCATCGCCGATCCGCAGCGCATCTGCATCTTCGGGGCGAGCTACGGCGGCTACGCCACCATGATGGGACTCGCGCAAAACTCGGAGCTCTTCAAGTGCGGCATCAATTACGTGGGCGTGACCGATCTTCCGCTTTTGCTCAAGACGATTCCGCGCGCTTGGGAGCCGATACGCGAAGACATCAAGCTGCAAATCGGCGAAGGCAAGAGCGACCTCGCCGAGCTTGAGGCCCGTTCACCGACCCGACTCGCCGATCGCATCAAGGCGCCGGTGCTGATGGCCTACGGCGCCCGCGATCCGCGCGTCGTACTCGAGCACGCGCGCATGATGGAACGTGAGCTCAAGAAAAACTCGGTGCCCTACGAGCTCATCATCAAGAAGGACGAGGGGCACGGTTACACCAAGTTCGACAACCAGGTCGAGTTTGGCGAAAAGGTCGTCGCGTTCCTCGATAAACACATCGGCGCGGGTGGGGCCGGATCAGCACCCTCAACGACCGCATCGTCGACCGTCGTGACGCCGTGACGGAGTCGCAGGCGTGAGCGAGCGCAGCCACTTCCGCTCTCGCGACGGTACGCAGCTCGCCGTGTACGACTGGCCGGTCGCGGGCGCCGCCCTCACCGCGCTCATCGTTCATGGCTTGGGCGAACACGCGGGTCGCTATGAACTGCTCGCCCGTTGGCTCAATTCGAAAGGCATCGCCGTCAGAGCCTATGACCACTTTGGGCACGGCTACTCCGAGGGTCCTCGCGGAGGTTTGCTGCGGGAGAACCAACTGCCCGAACATCTGAGTGAGATCGCCACCTTTACCTTGTCGCAGCCGGCGTTCGCTGGACGTCATCTGGTGCTGATTGGTCACAGCCTAGGCGGGCTCGTCGTCGCCTCGGCCATGCGGCGAGGTCTCATCGCCCCGCGATTGGCCGTGCTCTCCTCGCCTGCACTCGCCGTACGCATGGCGGCGTGGCAACGTGCCGCGGTCAAAATATTGCCTCGCCTCGCGCCGACGCTCACGCTCGGCAACGGACTCGATCCCACCAAACTCTCGCACGATACCCAGGTGGTGGCCGACTACATCAACGACCCTCTCGTACATGATCGAATTTGCGCGCGACTCGGCGCTTACGTTGCGCTCGAAGGTGAAAACGTGCTCGCGGCAGCGAGTCGTTGGGCGACGCCGACTTGTCTGCTTTATGCAGGAGACGACCGCGCCGTCGATCCTTCGGGTAGCCAGCGCTTTGCCGCAGCGGCGCCGTCAAAGTTGGTGACGTCGCAGTGCTTTCCTGCGATGTATCACGAGATCTTCAACGAGCCCGATCGAGCACTCGCGCTCAGCGGCCTCGAAAAAGCGCTCGCTGCCGCGGCATAAAAAGCGCCCAAACGATGGCGGCAGACACCGCCACAGCACCCGAAATCGCTGCCGTGCGCACACCCTCGGTAATGCTCGCTTCACCGAGAAATACTCCGATTGCTGCCCAGACGAACACCGCGCCATAAACAGCATTGCGCGTCACTGTGACCATCCACACGTACACGCCGGTGGCACCGCAAACCGTGGCGAGCGCCCAAGCGTCCATGGTGAGTCCAAACGGATACCAGTTGAGATCAAAGAAAAGCGTGGCCACGTTGACGAGGGTGGCCGTCGTGATCCAACCAAAGTAGATGGCGAACACGCCATCGACACACAGAAACTCACTCGCCGACGGCGGCGCGAGACGCTGCAGTCGCGTGAAGATCACGATGAGCGTGGCGAGAATGAACAGCATGATAACCACGCTCAACAACACTTGCCGGTAGTGCCAGGCAAAGATCCAAGCCGCATTACCGAGCGCGTTGAGCAGGTAAGGATTCGTGATCGTGGCGATGCGCGAACGCAGCCTCGGCGATCCGCGCCAGGCGGAGATGCCGAAAGCGAGCAGCCCGAGATAGATGATCGACCAGATCGAGAACACATATCCGGGTGGCGTGAAGCCGGTCGGATACAGCCGCGAAAGCTCGCCCGTGTTGAGGCCGTTGATCGGCACGATGTTGGCTGCGGCGTTCACGATGAGTACCATGACCGTCGCGAGCAGCGGAAAATAGGAGCGATCCATATGACAACCTCCTGGCATGCCATCATACTCATCTCGCTACTCGGGCTAGGAGCTTGCTCGACGATGACTTTGGACGGCCGCCCTATCGATACCCGCTATCAAAGCACTAATCACGATAGCCGGGTGCGTTATTTGATTCTCCACTTCACGCAGCTCGACTTCGACCGCTCGGTAGCAGCCCTCACCCGCGCCGACGGCCCGCGCCGGGTCAGCAGCCACTACCTCGTCGGACTTGAACCCCCGACCATCTACCGCCTAGTCGATGAAGATCGGCGTGCTTGGCATGCCGGGCAAAGTTTTTGGCGCGGCGACACCCAGCTCAACTCGAGCTCCATTGGCATCGAAATCGTCAACCTGGGTGACGACGCGGCACCCGGGGTCAATTTCGTTGATTTTCCACCTGCCCAAATCGACGCCGTGGTGGCGCTGGTTCGCGACATCGTGACCCGCCATCGGATTGCGCCGCATCGGGTGCTCGGGCACAGCGATATCGCCCCGCAGCGCAAGACCGACCCTGGTCCAAAGTTTCCGTGGCGACGCCTCGCCGAGGAGGGCCTCATCCCCTGGCCCGACCCGGCGGCGGTCGCTGCGGCGTTGCCCGCCCAGCAAGCCTCCCTACCCCCGGTCAGCTGGTTCCAACAGCAGCTCGACGCCATCGGCTTCGAGGTTCCTCGGCACGGGGAATTCGACGAGCCGACCCGTCGGGTCATCGCCAATTTCCAGATGAAATATCGACCCGCCAAGTTCGACGGCGTACCGGACGCCGAGACGGCGGCCCTGCTGGATGTTGCCGGCCGCCCCTCGGGTTGGCTAATCCGCGATAAATCGGGCGCCTGGGCGCCTTATAAGCCCGATTAACCCGGTTTAGGGGATCGCGTCGAACGAGGGCACGATCGTCGGGGTTGGGGTGCCCGTCGCGGGAAGCGTGGCGTTGCCGAGCTGCTTGGAGGAGTTATCGCCCCAAGTCCAGGTGGTCCCATCCGCGCCGATCGCGGCCGCATAAGACAACCCACCGAAATCGACGGCAATGGCTTGGCTCACCACGCTGACCGCCGCGAAAGTGGTTCGCCCCGTGGTGCTACCGTCGCCGAGCGATCCTGAGTCGTTGGCGCCCGCCGCCACCAGCAGCCCGTCGCCTCCGAGTACCAGCGTGCCACGCTCGCCCGAGGCCGCGTCGATGACGCCACGACGGGCGCCTGTGGGCACCCCGGCATCCATGGTCGATGGCAGTCCGAGGCCAAGCTGCCCATCGGCGTTCTCGCCCCAAATGTAGAGCCCACGGCGCTGGCTGATGGCGAGTGAGACCTCAGCGCCCGCACGGATCCGCTGAATCTCGATGAGTCCCGTCGCGGTCGGCACCCTCGCCGACTTGAAACTACCGTCGCCGACTTGCCCCGACGCATTGGCGCCCCAGGCCCACACACTGCCGTCGAGACGCAGCGCCAGCACGTGATTGTTGCCCGCGGCAATCTGAACGACGCTGGCGATCAGGCTCGCAACCGGCGTGAGGGACGAATCACGCCCACCATTCCCCAATTGACCGAGGTTGTTGCCGCCCCAAGCGAACACGCGACCGTCGTTGAGCAAGGCGACCGAGTGCGATCGGCCTGCCGCCACCGCGGTGGCCGGAGCCGGCAGATTCACCTTGACCGGTGCAGACCTGAAGAGCAGATCGCCTGTTCCAAGCTGGCCCGATTCGTTGCCACCCCAGGCATAAACGTCGCCATTGTCGAGCAGTACAAGCGCGTGAGCGCCGCCCGCCGCAATCTGGCGCGCGGTCCGACCGGCCGGCAAGGTCACGGTTCCAATCGTATCGCTCGCCGTGTTCACCGTGCCGTCGCCGCGCTGTCCGTCCGTATTGAAGCCCCAGCTCGCCACGGTACCGTTGCTACGACGAACCAAAGTAAAAGCGGTTGCGGCAGCAAGCGGTTTGCCAAGCGCCACCTGCGCCGCAGCATTCGGAACCGCGGCCGCGCTTGCCGTCACGACACGCAAGGTCGCTGCGCTACTCGTCACGCTACCGAGCGAATTGCTGACGATCACGGTGTACTCCACGTTGTCGTCGGCAGCCGACGCACTGGTCAGTCGCAACACCCTGCTCGTGGCTCCGGCAACGTCGACACCGTTGCGACGCCATTGAAACCCAAGATTTCCGCCGATTGCGCGAGCGACGAAGACGGCCGGTTCGCCAGCGATGACGGTCTGCGAAATGAGCGCCATCGTAATGGTCGGAGACGACAGCACCGTGAGCGCGACCGTCTGGCTCGCCACGACACCGCCGGGATTCACCACGAGCGCCGTGAAAAGCGCACCGTCGTCTGCCGCTGCTGCGGCCGTCAGGGTGTAGGTCGCCGCATTGGCACCCGCGATCGGTTGATCGTCCCGAAGCCACTGGTACTGCAGCTGTTCACCCGATGCAGTGACGGAGAATGTCGCTGCCGCGCCGGCATTGATGGTGACGGCGCTCGGTTGCCCAGTGATCGTCGGACCCGGTTTGACCGTCAGCGTGGCTTCGCTACTCGTGACCGAGCCCTGCGCATTGGTCACGCGAACGGAGTACTTGGCCCCGTCATCCGTAGCAAGGAGCGGATCGGTGACGTAGGTGGCGCTCGTTGCGCCCGTGATGGCGACGCCGTTTCGCAGCCACTGAAAAGTAAGCGGCGGCTTGCCCGCCACGCCGAAGTCGAACTTCACCTGCTGACCGACGAATGACACTCGGTCTTTGGGCTGATCGGTGATTTTCGGGGCTTCGGGACCCGCACTCGAGAGACAGCTCGACAGCAAAAGGAGGGCTGCAAGGGCGAGTAGCGACCTCGAAAGGCCGCTTGAAAGGGCGCGAAGTGACATGACCGAATTCTATCCGAACTGCGGCTTCAGCGCGCCGAGCGCCCCGATCGTGAACAAGAGCACCCAAAGCACCACGAGGGCCCACGTCGCCTTGCGCATCAGCGCCTGAAACTCGATGTTGTCCGTCGCGGTAGCCCGATCCGCCGCGATCGCGGGCAGCGCCGAACGGTAGGCCTCGCGAATGTAGTACCGCACAAAAATCTCGCAAATCATCCCGGCAGCGAACAACAGCACTTTAAGAGCGAGCCAATGCGTGGGATACGGCCAGCCCGCCACCAGCGACCACAACCCGCTCGCGGCGAAAAAGGCGATCAATGGATAACGTAGGCGCCAATCCCAACGCGCCAGCGTCGCACCCTCGGGCGACTGGCGACGCCAATGAACGAGCCACATGAACCAGAGCCAGACCGCCGAAACGATCCAGAGCAACGCCATCCAGATTCCAGTGAGGGGCACCAGACCGAGCATCGCCGCCAAGGTGAAACCGAGCGGAACCGACCTGATCATGGCATTACGCACATGCTGATCGACGTCGAGAAGAAAATCCCAAAGTCGCATCCGCTCGCTGCCCGAGAGCGTGGTGGTCCGGGCGATGTAATGCGTAAGCGCGTTGATGACGAGCTCACTGCCGAGCCAGTAGCCCATCATGAGCACGTGAGCCCACTTGGTGAGCGCATAAATCTCCATGCGGTGCTACGTTAGCAGCCTCGAGCACTTGGGAGGATCACCCATGAAATTCCTCATCTACGGTCGCCGCGCAGTGGCCAGCGCTTTACGCATGACTTTGCCGCTAGCTCTTCTCATGGGTCTCGCGACGCCCGCCGTGCCCGCGCCCGCGCCCGTACCCGCGCCGACGTTGCTACGCGCCTCGCTCATCGTCAAAAACGCCGCGGACTCCATCCGCTTTTACGAGCAGCTCGGTTTTCGAATCGAGCTCGATCAATCGAACGCGCGACGGCCTGAGGGCAACCCTTTTCCACTCAATACGCCGTCGACGGCCGTACGACTCGTCATTCTCGGCAGCTCAACCGGAGACGGCGGCCGTATCGGTCTCGTCGAGTTTTCCGCGCCGATACCCACGGACAACCGAGCCAATACGCGAAGAGCGGGCCTCGGCGATGTCGTCCTAGTTTTTGATGTGGCCGATGCCGAGGCCGTTCACCAGATATTTTTGAAGTCCGGTGCCGACGTTCTCGAGCCGCCGCAAGTTTACGTCTCGAGGCGAACGGCACCCGACGGATCGCCGCTGCAGGGACGCGTGTTTCACGTCCGCGATCCCGACGGCTATCTCATCGAGCTGCTCGAGGCACCCAAATCCGTCGCAATCACGCTCGATCGAGCGCGAGGCGCCTCCCCGTCCCCGGCGGCGCACAAGTAAAGGTGATGGGTTGCGTGGCCGTCGCCAGTGCACGGAGCTCCGTGTCGCTGCGCGTGCCACCGCCGCGCATGGTCCACGTGCCATCAGACTGCAATAACGCGCTGTAAGACGTGCCGTTGACGGTTGCTCGCGCGACGAGATCACAACCCCGACGGCCTCCACCCGCGAGCGCCTGCGCCCGCAACAAGGACAGTCGACTCTCGATGGTCTCGCTCGAATTGGGCCGCCAAGTAATCTGCTGACCTACCGCGGGAAGCAAATCGGAATCGAAGGCGAGCACGAAGGCAGTGACCTGTCGGCGAGAGTCGGCGGCCGGCGGCGGAAAGTTGAAGACCGGATCGCGGAAAAAGTTGTCGAGCGTGTCGAGCGTTCCGTCGTTGCTGAAACCGAATCCACGAATTTGTGCGCCGGTCGTCGCGCCCGTATCCAAACTGAAGCCGAACATGCCTACCTTAGTGTACACGTTGCGCAGCTGCGGAATCTTGAAGTTCTCCGTGATGCGCCCGCCCTCGAACGTCATGAGACCGTTGGTGCCAAACTGGCCGTTGTCCGGACGAAGCCGATGGCAGTTGTCGCAGGAGCCAAGCAGCGTGACCGGAAAATTCATATACAAATCACGCCCAGCAGACTCTTCGGCGGTCAAAGAATTATCGAGCGCTCGAACCGGATTGGGCGGCATGACCAACTGCATCGCGAAGTCCGTGAACGCCTGCATCTGCGCCGGAGAAATCGGCGTCTCGCGCCCCAGCAAACCGACGAACGCATCATTGAATTCTTTGAACGCGGCCTCTTCGAGCGTTTCGGTCTGGCCGCGAACCACCGCTCGCGTGGTACCCGTCCGATCACCCCGCCAATGCATGGGTCCATTCCCTTTCATCCCGCGCAACGTTTGCGTGGTCATCGGACCTTTTAGCGGATGAAAGCGAGT
>JBJTUA010000032.1:0-71824 GCA_046080445.1 Gammaproteobacteria bacterium | reverse complement strand
CTGCCCTCCACTCGCATGGGCAACGTCGCTGGCTGGCGCGCGCAATGGATCGAGGCGCAGGAGTATCAGCGTGATTGGCGCCAGTACGAGTCACGTTTGGCCGCTGGCGCGAAGGATCTGCGCCCGCCGAAGCGCGACCTGCGACTCGAGACGCTCGCCGGCGTGTTGCGCGGGGAGATCCTGATCCAGCATCACTGCTACCGCGCCGACGAAATGGCCATCGTGCTCGATATGGCGCGCGAGTTCGGCTACAAAGTCACCGCGTTCCATCACGCCACCGAGGCGTACAAAATCGCCAATCTGCTCGCCGAGAACAACGTGTGTGCGGCGATGTGGGCCGACTGGTGGGGTTTCAAGATGGAGTCCTACGATGCGATCCCCGAAAACATGGCGCTCGTCGATGCCGCGCCGGGCGGTTGCACCGTCGTGCACTCCGACTCTGCCGAGGGCATACAGCGCCTCAATCAAGAAGCTGCAAAAGGCATGGCGTTTGCGCGTCGTATGGGCCTTGAGATCAAGCCCGAGCATGCCATCACTTGGCTGACTAAAAATGCGGCGCGAGTCATCGGTCTCGAGTCGAAGATCGGCACGCTCGAGAGCGGCAAGATGGGCGATGTCATCGTTTGGAATGGCAATCCGTTCAGCGTCTACGCGCTCACGGAACAGGTTTACGTCGACGGTGCGCTGCGCTTCGATCGCGCGAACCCACGTACCCTGCCCGAGTCCGACTTCTTGCTTGGCCAACCCGCTTACGAGGGGGTGATCCGATGAATACTTTGATCCGCACGCTCGCCGGGCTTGTCCTTGCTAGCACGTTGAGTCACGCAGCGCTTGCCGATGACGCAGCGGCGTTCTCGAGTGGCAGTACGCTGCTTGTTCGAAACGCCACCGTGTACACCATGTCTCGTGACGCAAGCGGTCCGCTCAAAGCGACCGACGTCATGGTGCAGGACGGGCGTGTCACGGCGATCGGCCAAGCCCTCGCCGCACCCGCAGGCACCACGGTCGTCGATGCCGGCGGACGCGCGCTCACCCCCGGTGTTTTCGGCGGTCTCGGTCATGTGGGGCTCGAGGAAATCGGTCTTGAGCAGTCGACGGGCGACTACGCCCAACGACTCGGACAGATGCGACCTGAGTTCGACGTGACGCTCGCCTTCAATCCGGAATCGATGAGCCTACACGTACACGTCATCAATGGCGTTACGTTCACGTTGCTTACGCCTGCTTCGGCATCAGGCGGGAGCATCGTCGCCGGACTCGGCGCGCCAACAGGGCTCGATGGGTCCGCTCCGCTGTCCGCTCGCTTCATGTTCGTGGACTTAGGCGGCGATGCGAATGATCTGTCGGGAGGCTCGCGCGCTGCTCAGTTCATGTTGCTGCGTCAGGCGCTCGTCGAAGCGCGAGCGCCGAACCTCGTCATGGTGCATGACGAGCGACTGCTCTCGCCCTCCGGTCGACAGGTGCTGCTCGAGTTCCTGAAGGGTAATGGCGTATTCGTATTCGACGTCGATCGCGCCATCGACATCCGCAATACGATCGCCTTTGCGCGAGAAGAAAAACTGAACGCGGTGATCCGTGGCGGTGCCGAAGCCTGGCGGGTTGCAGCCGAGCTTGCCGCTGCGCGCATTCCGGTTGTTCTCGATCCGTTCCAAAATTTGCCTAACTCGTTCGACGAAGTCGGCTCGACGCTGCAGAACGCTGCCAAGCTTCGCGCCGCAGGCGTGACTGTCACCATCTCCGTCAGCGACACCGACGTCGACGATGCCGGCAAAACTCGTCAAGCAGCCGGGAACGCCGTGGCACACGGCATGCCCTGGATGGATGCCCTCGCTGCCATCACGCGCGCTCCTGCCGAAATCTTTGGGGTGACCGATCGCTTCGGTAGTATCGAGCGCGGCAAGCCAGCGGATTTCGTGTTGTGGTCTGGCGATCCGCTGGACGTCTCGAGCCTCCCTGACCTCGTCGTTGCAGGCGGCAAGGTTCAAAAATTGGAGTCACGTCATACGGTCCTTCGCGATCGTCACTACGAGCGCGTCAAGTCAGGGTTGGCGCGCTAAAGGAGCTTGCGGATGCTGGTGGGATCAGCTGTTCGTCGCGTCGCCATCGTCGGTGGTGCTCGCATACCGTTTGCGCGAGCAAACGGTGCTTACGCCCGCGTCGGCAATCAACAGCTGCTGACCGCAGCGATGCAAGGCGTCGTATCGCGATTCAAACTCGAAGGCAAGCGCCTTGGCGAGGTTGCCGCAGGTGCGGTCATCAAGCACTCGCGCGACTTCAACCTCGCCCGCGAGTGCCTACTCGGTACGACGCTCGATCCCCACACGCCCGCCTACGATCTGCAACGCGCCTGCGGCACGAGTCTCGAAGCGGCCATCAATGTCGCCAATAAAATCGCGCTCGGGCAAATCGATTGCGGTATCGCAGGCGGTGTCGATACGGTGAGCGATCCACCCATCGTTTATCCGCGCAGCTATCAGCAAATCCTGATGCGCGCGTTCCGCGCGAAAAGTCTCGGTGGACGACTTGCACCATTTCTCTCCATCAGACCTCGTCACTTCAAACCTGTTATCCCGGATGCGAGTGAACCGCGAACGGGTCTCTCCATGGGCGAGAGTTGCGAGCTCATGGCCAAGCGCTGGGGTATTTCTCGAGCCGCTCAGGATGAACTCGCCTACGAAAGTCATCGCCGTGCCACGGCAGCGTGGGAGAGCGGCTTCTTCGATGATCTCGTTGTTCCGTTCGAAGGGTTATCGCGAGACGACAACGTGCGCGCAGACTCGACCAAAGAAAAACTCGCGAAACTCAAGGCGAGTTTTGATCGATCGAGCGCCGGCACGCTGACCGCGGGCAACAGCACACCACTCACCGACGGGGCGTCTGCGGTACTGCTCGCAAGCGAAGATTGGGCGCTTGCGCACGGACTGCCCGTGCAGGCCTGGCTGACCTTCGGCAAGGCAGCGGCCGTGGATTTCATCCAGGGCGATGAGGGCTTGTTGATGGCGCCCGCTTACGCGGTGCCGGCCATGCTCGATGATGCGGGACTCACGCTGCAGGACTTCGATTTCTATGAAATCCACGAGGCCTTCGCAGCTCAGGTGCTCTGTACGCTCGCGGCCTGGGAGTCGGAAGAGTTCTGCCGTACGAAGCTCAAACGACAAGCCGCGCTCGGAAGCATCGATCGAGCAAAGCTCAACGTCAACGGAAGTAGCGTAGCGATCGGCCACCCGTTTGCCGCCACAGGCGGTCGCATCTTGGCGACGCTGGCCAAGCTGCTCGCGACGACGCCGTCGGCGCGACGAGGACTCATCTCGGTGTGTACGGCGGGCGGGATGGGTGTCACCGCCATCGTGGAGCGCGCATCGTAAATCTTTGAGGCGCATGCCACGCCTCGCGATCGCTCGATCAACGGGTGCCGGAGCTTCCGAATCCGCCGGCGCCGCGTGCCGTCGCCGTGAAATCGTCGACGACCTCGAGCTCCACCTGCACAACCGGCACGACGATGAGCTGCGCGATACGCTCGCCGGGCCGCACGGTGTAGCTCGTGCTGCCACGGTTCCAGCACGACACCATCAACTGTCCCTGATAGTCGGAGTCGATGAGTCCGACGAGGTTGCCGAGCACGATGCCGTGTTTGTGGCCCAAACCCGAGCGCGGCAGGATGACCGCTGCCAAGGCCGGATCGGCGACCCAAATTGCGAGACCCGTCGGCAACAACTCGGCTTTTCCCGGCGCAAGCTCGAGCGGCGCATCGAGACAGGCTCGCAAATCGAGTCCCGCAGAGCCCTCCGTCGCATAGGCAGGCAAAGGAAACTCCTTGCCAATACGCGGATCGAGAATGCGCACTTTGAGAGCTCGCCGACTCATTTGATGACTCCGAATGCCTTGACTGACTCGCCTCGCATTATCCGCGAACCCTCTATCGATTTGCGCCCATCGTGTCGACTTTCATCCCTCGCTCACGACCCCCTGCTCTTCGACGCTTGCAGCCCCGTTCACGCATTCGATTTGCAGGAGATGCCGATGCCCACTCGTTCCTTGCCTCTGCGCGATTGGCCCACGAGCGAGCGCCCTCGAGAAAAACTACTCGAGCGTGGCGCTTCGACACTCACCGATGCCGAACTGATCGCCCTGCTCTTCGGCACCGGCGTTCGGGGGGCCAATGCGCTCGAGCTCGCAAGAGCTCTGCTGCGAGAACACGGCAGCTTGCGCAATTTGCTGTCTGCCCCCGCCGAGAAAGCCCTGAACTCGCGTGGGCTCGGACCCGCTCGACTCGCCTCCCTGCAAGCGGCGCTGGAACTCGCCCGAAGGCATTACCTCTCATCACTGCGCGCTGGGGTGGCGCTCTCCACCCCCTCAGACACCACCCGCTTCCTGGGCGCTCAACTCAGAGACCGCCCCTACGAGGTGTTCTGCTGCCTCTATCTCGACACCCGGCACCGCCTGATCGCCTTCGAGGAAATGTTTCGCGGGACCTTGGACGGCGCGAGCGTCCATCCCCGCGAGGTCTTGCGGCAGGCCCTTGCGCATAACGCCGCGGCGGTCATCCTGGCGCACAACCACCCCTCCGGGGTGGCCGAGCCGAGCCGGGCAGACGAGCTCATCACGCTGCGCCTGCGCGATGCCCTGTCGCTGGTCGACATCCGGGTACTCGACCACCTCATCGTCGCCGGACCCGACACCGTGTCGCTGGCGGAGCGGGGGCTCCTCTGACCTTGGGAAGGGGGTGAGTTGCCACGGCCCGGCGAGACTGGTATAAAAGCGACCCTTTTGCCCGGGGACCAAGTCTCAGGGCGAGTCCAACTCACTGATTTACAAAGGCTTCTCAAGATGTCCCGCGTCTGCGAACTCACTGGAAAGCGTCCCACCACGGGTAACCGCGTCTCGCACGCGAACAACAAGAAGCGCCGCCGCTTCCTGCCGAACCTGCACACGCAGCGTTTCTGGCTCGAAGGCGAACAGCGCTGGGTGTCGCTGCGCGTCAGCACGAACGCTCTGCGCACCATCGAGAAGAATGGCCTCGACGCGGTGGTCGCCGACCTTCGCGCCAAGGGCATGAAGATCTGAACGACGGAGCACCCAGGCCATGCGTGAAAAAGTAAAACTGCTCTCCTCCGCCGGTACCGGTCACTTCTACGTGGCGATGAAGAACAAGCGCCTTCACCCCGAGAAGATGGACGTGAAGAAGTACGACCCCGTCGTCCGCAAGCACGTCGCCTACAAGGAAACCAAAATCAAATAAGCCGCTCGTGCCTCGCGGCACGCCTCTGCGGTTCGTCAAGGCCTGCCCTCGTGCAGGCCTTTTCGTTTAACGTGGCCTGCGAATGCCTGAGCTACCGGAAGTTGAAACCACGCGCCGCGGAATCGAGCCGCACGTCGAGGGTCGACGCATCGTCGAGCTCGCCGTGCACGAACCGCGCTTGCGCTGGCCTGTGCCAGCGACGCTGCCTCGCGCCGTTCGCGATGCCTCGATCATCGGCGTGCGACGTCGGGCGAAATATCTCCTGATCGATCTCGATCGAGAGTCGTCGCTGCTGCTGCATCTTGGAATGTCGGGCAGCTTGCGCGTACTTCCCGCCGAGACCCCGCGACTGAAGCACGATCACTTCGATCTGCAGCTCGACTCGGGACGTACCCTGCGCTTCAACGACCCACGGCGGTTTGGGTCTCTTCATCTTGTCGAGGGCAATGCGCTCGAACATCCCTTGCTCGCCTCGCTCGGCCCTGAGCCGCTGGAGGAGACCTTCAATGTCGATTATCTTTGGCGCGCATCGCGCGGTCGGCGCGTCGCAGTCAAACCATTTTTGATGAACGCTCAGGTGGTAGTCGGCGTCGGCAACATCTATGCGAGCGAAGCGCTCTTTCGCGCAGGTGTGAGACCCGGACGCCAGGCGCGTCATCTCAAGCGCGCAGAGATCGCAGGCATTGTTCGATCGATCAAGACGGTGCTCTCGCAGGCGGTCAAGGTCGGTGGTACTACGCTGCGTGATTACGTCGGCGCAGACGGCAGCCCGGGATACTTCAAACAAAAACTGTTTGTTTACGAACGCGCAGGCGAGCCTTGCAGACATTGTGGAGACGCCGTTCGACATCGCGTCCAAGCGCAGCGCTCGACCTATTGGTGTCACACGTGCCAGCACTGAGTTCGACGCCGACCCGCCGGCGTCTCGCGACGCACTTCGCGGGCTGTGATCCGGTGATAGCGGCGCTCGTCGAAGCGGCAGGGCCTTTCAAGTTGCGCCCGATCGAATGCGCCTCGCCGTTCAGACATTTGGCTGAAGCGATCATTTCACAGCAGATCAGTGGTCGTGCTGCAGAGGCTATCCTCAAGCGCTTTGTTGCCTCATTCGATGCTGACGCCGACTTTCCGACGCCAAAGTCCGTGATCGCGATCAAAGAAAACTCTCTGCGTGGCGCGGGGCTATCTGCTGCAAAAGTCGCTGCCATTCGTGATCTTGCGCGTAAGACCGAAGAAGGCGTCGTTCCCGATACGCGCACACTCGTCACCCTAGATGACCACGAAATCATCGAGCGACTGACGGTGGTACGCGGTATCGGTCCATGGACCGTGCAAATGATGTTGATGTTCCAGCTGGGTCGGCCCGACGTGCTGCCTATTGCCGATTACGGCGTACGTCACGGTTTTCGGATCGCCTATCGCCTGCGAAAACTGCCAACCCCGAGGGAGCTCGCGCGTCATGGCGAACGATGGGCGCCGTTTCGATCAGCGGCAGCGTGGTATTTGTGGCGAGCGGTCGATCTCGAGCGAGCGGGAACGGCGTGGCAACGACCAAAGATCAGGATTTGGCGCGCGCCGCTTCGCAGTGGCGCTTCAGCGCGTCAGCGACGATCGGGTGCACGAACTCGCTGACGTTCCCACCAAGTGCGGCAATCTCGCGCACCAGCGTCGAAGAAATGAACGTGAATTGCTCTTTGGGCGTCATGAAGACGGTCTCGATGTCCTGATCGAGATGGCGGCTCATGTTGGCGAGCTGAAACTCGAATTCGAAATCGGATACCGCACGCAGACCACGAATGACGACGTTGAGTCCATTCTTGCGTGCGAAATCGACGGTGAGCTCTGCGTATCCATATACTTCGACATTTGGAACATCGGCGAGCACCGCCTTGGCAAGCTCGACGCGCGTGTCCAAAGAAAAGCGTGGCGCCTTGCTCGGGTTCGCAGCGATGGCGATGACCACGCGATCAAAGATACTGGCCGCGCGACGCACGAGATCGTGATGCCCATTGGTGATGGGGTCGAAGGTGCCCGGGTAAAGAGCGTTTCGCTTTTTTTGTCCCACGTGATCTCCCGTCCGGCTTCAGGCCGCCGGCTCCGCGCGACGCAGCAGATGATACCCGACCTCTCCTGCAGTTCCGTGACGCCAAGCGCCCCAATGACTCGGAAGCGTATCCAGCGGGTCACGCGCGGGGGCTTCGAGGTAAAGATAAGCCTCAGGCGCCAGCCAGCGCCCCGCCTCCAGGCGATCGGCGACGCTGCGCCAGAGCCCTGCAGCGAACGGCGGGTCAATGAAGACGACATCGAACGCGGGTTGCGTTGCCGGGCGAGTACCGGCGAGAGCCTGCATCGCATCGGTGCGCTTGACGACATAGCTCGAAGGCTCCGCCTTCCACTCCGCAAGACGTTCGCGCAAGGCGTCGACGGCGTGGGCGTCGCTGTCGATGAACTCTGCAAAGGTAGCGCCTCGGGACAACGCCTCGAGACCGAGCGCTCCGCTACCTGCGAATACATCGAGGACGCGCGCGCCACGGATGACCGGCGCCAACCAATTGAACAGCGTCTCCCGGACCCGATCCGGTGTCGGTCGAATATCCGTCCCATCCGGGAAACGAAAGCGCCGACCGCGCCACAGGCCCGCGATGATCCGCAGCTCTCGTGATTTCCCGTCGCTTCTGACCATTTGCGGCGCAGGGTAGCCTAAAATCCGCCCCCGCATGGCAAGCGAATCCAAGCCCGGGTTTTTCCAACGCCTTAAAGATCGGCTGACCCGACCGGACGGTGGTCTCGGCGCGGGTCTCGCGCGACTCTTTGGCGCAAGACGGATCGACGCTGCGGTCCTTGAGGAGCTCGAGTCCCGTTTGCTCGCCGCCGATGTCGGTGTGCAAGTCACCGAAGAATTGCTCGAGGGTCTCCGTGCCCGCGTTGCACGTCAGCAGCTCGACGACGTCGATGCCCTCATCACGGCACTGCGCAGCGACATCACCGCGATGCTGACTCCCGTCGCCAAGCCGCTCGTCGTCGATCGCAGCGCGAAACCGTTCACCATCCTCGTGGTGGGCGTCAACGGCTCTGGCAAAACCACGACCATCGGCAAGCTCGCCCATCAACTCGGTCAGCAAGGCCTGCGTGTTGTGCTGGCTGCCGGCGATACGTTTCGCGCCGCGGCAGTCGAACAGATCGGCATTTGGGCGGGCCGTACCGGCGCCGAACTCGTCGCCCAGCAAACAGGCGCTGATCCGGCAGCGGTTGCCTTCGATGCGCTGGGTGCGGCGCGCAGCCGCGGCGCCGATGTGCTCATTGCCGACACGGCGGGTCGCCTGCAGGCGCAGTCGCATCTGATGGAAGAGCTGCGCAAGATCCGCAGAGTTTTGAGCAAGGTCGATCCGTCGGCGCCGCACGAGGTGCTGCTGGTGCTCGATGCGAACCAAGGTCAGAATGCGCTGGCGCAAGCGGTGCAGTTTCACGAAGCCGTCGGTGTGACAGGACTCGTGCTCACCAAACTCGACGGCACTGCGAAAGGCGGGATCGTCCTCGCCATCGCACGTCGACTCGCTCTGCCGATTCGCTTCATCGGTATCGGCGAGGGCGCAGAAGATTTCGGCGAGTTCGATGCAGCGTCTTTTGCTGCAGCGCTCGTCGAGGGGCAAAATCCTGAAGCGGCATCGACGGCGGGGAATGGGCAATGATTCGTTTCGACCATGTTTTCAAGCAGTATCCGAACGGCCGCGAGGCGCTGCACGACGTCTCCTTCGAGGTGAAGGCTGGAGAGTTCGTATTCCTGACCGGTCGTTCGGGCGCAGGCAAAAGCTCGGTCCTCAAATTATTGACGCTCATCGAGCGCCCGACTCGCGGCGCCGTCACGGTCAACGGACAAGAGACCAACGACCTCCCTGCGCGTGCCATTCCGGCTTTTCGACGCCGACTGGGTATTGTCTTCCAGGATCATCAACTGCTCATGGATCGCCCGGTGTACGACAACGTCGCGCTGCCGCTCATGGTGTCGGACACGCGTTTTCGGGATATCGACAAGCGCGTTCGCGCCGCGCTCGATCAAGTGGGTCTGCTCGGCAAAGAACGTGTGTCGCCCGCCGAACTGTCCATCGGTGAACAGCAACGCATCGGTATCGCGCGCGCCGTCGTGGCGCGTCCGACGGTGCTGATCGCCGATGAGCCCACAGGCAATCTCGATCACGGGCTCGCACGAGAAGTGATGAACCTGTTCCGTCGTTTCCAGGACGTCGGCGTCACGGTTCTCATCGCCACCCACGATATGGCGCTCGTGCGCGAATTCGCGCAGCGCGAAATCCTCATCGATGAGGGGCGAGTGTTCAGCGCCACGCCGCCGGATCCGGGGTCAGGCGCGGGTCCTTCTCTTGGCGCGGGGATCGCAGCATGATTTCTCCGAGCACCTACTTCTCTCGCCACGCGCAGGCCTTGTTGTCGGCGTTCGGACGACTGATCCGGCAGCCGCTCGGAACGCTGCTCACGGTGTTCGTCATTGCCATCGCTCTCGCCCTGCCCGCAGCGTTGTGGTTGGTCGTCAAAAACGCACAAATCGCAGCCGGCGACGTGACGGACTCCATTGAACTGTCGGTGTTCTTCAAGACGGATGTACCGCTCGAGAAGGCCGAGCAGCTCGCGGCCACGGCCCGACAGCGCGCCGGGGTGGGTGAAGTCACGCTCATATCCGCAGACGACGCCCTCAAAGAGTTCAGGGAATACTCCGGTTTCGGCGCGGCGCTCGATGCCCTGCAAGGCAATCCCCTGCCCCACGTCATTACCGTCAAACCAAAGGCCGAGTCTGCCCATCCGAGCGGGGTGGAGTCGCTGCGCCGTTATCTCGCTGCGTGGCGCGAGGTCGAGTCGGTTCAGTTCGATGGTGCCTGGGTACGTCGTCTGACCGCCATCCTCTATCTGCTACGCAGCGTGTTCCTCGTGTTCGCGATCGTCCTCGGGGTAGGCGTGTTGGCCGTCGTCGGTAATGCGATCCGACTCGAGATCCGTGCGCGTCGGTCGGAGATCGAAGTCACCAAGCTCGTGGGTGGCACGAACGCCTTCGTCCGTCGTCCCTTCCTTTACGAAGGCTTGGCGTTCGGGTTGTTTGGCGGCACCGCCGCGATCGGCATCGTGAGCCTCGCTGTGGCGGGCCTCATTGATCCGGTCAATCGACTGGCCGCCCTCTACGGTGGTCGTTTCGCGCTCGTGGGAGTCGAGCCCCTAGAGGCCTTGATCGTCATGGGTGGCGGCGCTGTGCTCGGCCTCTTGGGCGCTTGGCTTGGAGCGGCTCGTCTCATCGCGCGGATTGAAGCCCGAGGCTGATTAACTCATTAATGAATCAATAAAATTTATTTCGAGTTTATTGATTTTCTATTGAATCGACTGAACCTCATCGGGGATTAGCACTCAAAAATGCCGAGTGCTAAGATTTTGGTCGAGGTTTACGCCCCCATGACATCCCAAGTCCTCGCTCCTCGCTACTCCGAACTTGCGCTGGCCGGTCCGCTCGGCAGCCTCGACGCGTATCTCGATCGCGTCTCGAAAGTACCGGTGCTGTCGCGCGAAGACGAACAAGAACTGGCGCGTCGCTATCGCGACCAAGGTGATGTCGATTCGGCTCGTGCACTCGTGCTCTCGCATCTGCGCTTCGTGGTTCACATCGCTCGTGGCTACTCCGGTTACGGCTTGCCGATGGGCGACATCGTCCAGGAAGGCAACCTCGGCCTCATGAAGGCGGTCAAGCGATTCGACCCCGAAATGGGCGTCCGTCTGGTCTCGTTCGCGGTGCACTGGATCCGCGCCGAGATCCACGAGTACGTCTTGCGCAACTGGCGCCTCGTGAAGGTTGCCACCACAAAGGCGCAGCGCAAACTCTTTTTCAACCTCCGTCGCATCAAGAAGAATCTCTCCTGGCTGTCGCCAGAGGAGACCCGAACGGTCGCCGCCGAACTCGGGGTCACCGAACGCGACGTCACCGAAATGGAACGTCGGCTGTCCGCCCGCGACCTTTCGTTCGACCCGATGGCCCTCGACTCCGATGAGGAGGATTATGCGCCAGCGGCTTATCTGCCCTCCCCTGACGCCGATCCGGCGGAGCAGATCGAAAGCGACGAATGGGAAGACGACCAGCACGCTCGCCTCATCGCCGCGATGCAGTCGCTCGACGAGCGCAGCCGCGACATCGTGAAGAGTCGCTGGATGGCGGGAGATGCCGAAAAAGCGACGCTGCACGATCTCGCTGCGAAATACGGCGTTTCGGCCGAACGCGTGCGCCAGCTTGAAGCCAACGCCATCAAGAAGCTCCGCGGCTTGATGTTGGAGCCGGCCTGATCGTCAGTCGACCCCGGTCTCGGGTGCGGGCGGCGTCGTGGCACGACTGTAACCACGCGGTCTGATCGCCACCGTGTTGACGATACGCGTACAGCGCCTGCCGTCGCTCAAATAAAACCCGTATTCGAACGCCGGCGTGGCACGGTTGTCGCGCACGAGGGTCTCGCGAATTTGCGTCTCAAGTTCGAGGGGGAATTCAAAGCGCAATTCGAGATCGGTACTTCCACCGAGTTCGAAGTCTACCGTGAGTCCACGCGTCCAAGTCGAGTACCCCGGGAAAACGCGCGCGCACGCGAGCGCTGCGATCGGATCGGCGAGCGCCGCCTGAAAGCCGCCGAACATCACACCACCCGGATTGCGCGAGATGCCATTGAGCGGCAAGCGGATGCGGACATGTCGCCATGCGCGATCCATCTCGAGCACCTTGATGCGCATGAACCAAAACGGCGGATACAGTTCGAGCATGCGCGCATCGGATAGCACGCGACGATCGGACATGAAACGCAGGAAACGCTGCATCAGACGGGGTTTCGGTACTGGGGCGCTCACTTGATGGCTTCCTCGAACACGATGGTATGCAGCATGGCCGTACGTACAGCATTCGGCGAGTAACCGCCGGCGAGCGTGATGGCAAGCGGTAATCCGTGACGCCGAGTCCAGTCGATGACGCAGCGGTCACGCGCGCGAATCCCTTCATCGCTCAAATTGAAACGACCGTAACGATCACCGGCGGCGACGTCTACGCCGGCGAGATAAAAAACGAGGTCGGGGGCGAATGACTCGATCAGCTTCGGCAAATGAGTCTCGAGTGAGTCGAGATAAGCAGCGTCGTCGATGCCGTCGGGCAACCCGATATCCAGCGTCGAGCGCATCTTGCGCGAAGGATAGTTGCGCTCGCCGTGCATGGAGAAGGTGAAGACGGCATCGTCTCCTTCAAAGATTGACGCCGTGCCGTTCCCCTGATGCACATCGAGATCGATGACCAGCGCGCGCTTGATACGCGCATCGCGCTGCAACCTGCGAATTGCGATCGCGACATCGTTCAATACGCAAAAACCCTCGCCATGATCGGCGAACGCATGATGCGTGCCACCCGCAAGATTACCGCCGCGTCCATTCTCGAGCGCGGCCTCTGCGGCCAAAAGAGTGCCCTGAACGGCGAGCCGTGAACGGCGCAGCAAGCGTGGCGACCAAGGCACTCCGAGTGCTCGCTGCTCCTGGGCGCTCAGGCCCGCTCCGAAGAGCCGCTCGAGATAATCTTGGGTATGTACGCGCTCGAGGTCGGCACGAGAGGTCTCCTCGGGCAGCATGATATTTTCGGCTGGCAGAAGCCCTTGATCACGCAGTCGGTCGTACACGAGCGTGTACTTGACCATGGGAAAAGGGTGTCCCTCGGGCAGGGGCAGGTAGTAGTCGGGATGATGGCTGACTTTCAAGTTGAGTCCGGATCGGCTAGAACTACGCGCGCCCTGGGACCAAGAGGATGCCCGATGTCGATTCATGACGCACCCGCCGAGCAGGTCCCGTACCCGCACCCCGCCTACGCTTGGTACGTTGTCGTCGTACTGCTGCTCGCATACATCCTGGCGTTCGTCGACCGCGAGATCATCGCGCTGCTTGTCCCCGACATCAAGAAGAGTCTGCAGATCAGCGATACGCAGATGAGCCTGCTGCTCGGCGGCGCCTTCGCGGTGTTTTACACGTTCTTCGGCGTGGCGATCGCATGGCTCGCCGATCGTGGTAATCGTCGCTGGCTTGTTTTCTGGGGTATCACCTTCTGGAGTCTCATGACCGCTGCCTGCGGGTTCTCGACCTCATACGCAGCGCTTTTTCTTGCTCGAGTCGGCGTCGGCGCCGGCGAATCTGCGCTCAACCCATCGGCATTGTCGCTGCTCAAGGATTACTTCCCGCCAGAAAAAATCGGTCGTGCGATCGGGCTTTATACGGCGGGTGTCTCGAGCGGCAGCGGTCTGGCTTTCATTTTCGGCGGTGCCGTTTATCCGCAGCTCAAAGAAATCGGACCGGTGGAGTTGCCGCTCCTCGGTTGGCACGAGCCGTGGCAGCTCATGTTCATCTATGTGGGTCTACCCGGTCTCTTGGTTGCCCTGCTGGTGCTGACCATTCGCGAGCCTGTACGCCGAGAGTTTCTCGCGAGTAGGCTCAAACCCATCGCCTCGCCGGTGAATAAGACACTCGCGTATCTCACCAGCCGCTGGCGCGCTTTCCTCGTGTTGTTTTTCGCACTGTCGGGTCTTGCGATCATGGCTTATGGCATCGGCTTCTGGATCCCCGAGTTCCTGCGTCGCACCTATTCTTTGAGCCCTGAAGAGCTCGGTTTCTGGATTCAGTGGCGAGGCGTCGTCACCATCGTGTTCGGCTTACTCGGCGTGCTGATCGGCGGCTGGATGAGCGACTACTTCCAATCCCGCTACGAAGACGGGTATGTCCGGGTCTGTCTCGTCTCTTTCGTCATCATGGCGCTTGGTTACTGCTCGTTTACCCTCATGCCCTCACCCCTGCTTGCGGTGCTCGCGCTGATCCCCGCGACGCTCGGCGCGGCGGCACCCACCGCTGCGGGCGCAGCGGCCGTCGTGTCGATCGCGCCACCGACAATGCGGGCGCAAGTCGTCGCGCTCTACTATTTCGTGCTCAACGCCGTCGGGTTTTTCGTCGGGCCGACGGCTGTCGCACTCGTCACAGACTTCTACTTTGCGGACGAGTCGCAGCTACGCTATTCCATGTTCGTGGTGGCGACAGTGGTGGCACTGATCGGCGGCGCGCTGCTCGTCTACAACCTACCGCATTTCCGCGCTGCGGCGCGCGAAGCGCGTCAATGGACCGGCGCTGCGGGCTGAGCCCTACAATCGCCAGGAATTCAGAGAGGACTCATTCATGGCCAACGCCCCCGTCGATCCGAAGCTTCCCATCCTGCAACGCGACCATCGCAGCGTGATGGGCAAGGTGCTCTACACCAGCAAGAAACCCGAGCGGCTCAATCAGGAGCGAGGTCGCGAGTATTTCCGCATCGACGTTCATGGCGACGGCACTCGAACCTGTACGGCGCACTGCGAGATCGACGATCGTCCTTCGGTGATGCGCGACATCACCTACTCGCTCGATGCCAAATGGATGCCCACAGACTGCTTCGTTCGGTTGTCTGTAGGCAGCAAGTTCATGGGCTCCGGTTGGTTCCGCTTTCATCCGCATTACGCCGAGTGCGAAACCTTCACATCGCTCGAGGGGCGCGTGTCGCAGCGTATGGACATCGCTACACCGCTGCTCACGTTCCAGAATCACGCCATCGCCTGTGATGCTTGGCATCTGCGACTGATCGACCAAAAAAAACCCGGCGTCGTTCAACGTATTCCGCAGATGCTGCTGTCCTCACCCGACCATCGCGGCGCCACAGGCCCGATGCTTTTCTCGATCGGCCTCAACATCGTGTTCGTCGGGCCCGAAAAAGTGACGGTGGGCGCCGGAACCTTCGATGCGCTGCATTTCCAGTTCGTCGCAAATCCTGAATTGCCGCAGGAGCACCCACCGTACGACGTGTGGTGTACGGCGGATGGCGAGTTCATCTTCCTGAAGGGCCAGGTCGCCGGCTATATGCAGACGTACTACGAGCTCGTCGAGTTCTCACGCGGCCCGCACTGGGGCAATTGATCGACGAGTTGCGACGTACGTCACACAACACACGCTTCCCGACGCACAACTCCGGTGTATACTCCAAGGCGGCGTGGTCATTGAACAACGCGTAAGTTGTTGATTTTAAAGACTATGCTGGCTTTTGAGGCTTTTTTACCTCATGTCCTTGGCGGTCGGCGCGTGCACGGTCGGGTGGCCTCCCCCATTCGGTGGCCCCCGGGAATCTCCCGCAAAGAGATTCGAGCCGGACTCTTTTAGCGCCCGCGTAGTCGCTCATTTGCAGCGGCTTACAGCGACCGACCCGGGAGTGGCCTCGCCTTGAAAAGAAACCCCGCGAAAGCGGGGTTTTTTTCGCGCGGGGTGGGGCGTTAAGGCAAGTCTGTACGCCCCATCAACCAACGATCGCATTCGCGCGCAACGCCGCGGCCCTCGTTAATGGCCCACACGACGAGGCTTTGACCGCGACGACAGTCACCCGCCGCGAACACGCCCGGGACATTGGTAGCGTACTCGCCGTAAGCCGCTTTCACGTTGTAGCGCGTATCGAGCTCGAGCCCGAGATCCTGAGGCAGAGACGACTCCGGACCCGTGAACCCCATGGCGAGCAATACGAGTTGCGCAGGCTGGGTTTTTTCGGTGCCTGGTTGTTCGACTGGAGCGTAATGACCTTTGTCGTTCTGCTCCCAGCGAACTTCGACCGTGACAATTTCTTTGACCCGTCCGCTCTCATCACCGACAAATTTTTTGATCGTGGTGAGATAGGAACGAGGATCTTTGCCGAACTTCGCCGCCGCTTCTTCCTGTCCGTAATCCATCTTGTAGACCCGCGGCCACTCAGGCCACGGATTATCGGCAGCGCGCTCGCTCGGCGGCTTCGACATGATCTCGAACTGTGTCAGCGTACGGCAGCTCTGGCGCATCGCCGTACCCACACAATCGGTGCCCGTGTCTCCGCCACCGATGACGACGACATCCACTCCCTTGGCATGGATCTTCGCCTTCCCAGGGCCTTTGCCGAGCATCGCTTGCGTGGCGCCGGTGAGATAGTCCATCGCAAAGTGGACACCGCCAAGTTTTCTTCCCTCGACAGGAAGATCGCGAGGCTGAGTCGCGCCCGTGCAGAGCACCACGGCGTCGAAGTCACGTCGCATCATCTGCGCTTCGTAGTTGTCGCCGACGTTGGCATTGCAAATGAACTTGATACCCTCTTGCTCGAGCAGCTTGATACGTCGCATCACGACGGCTTCCTTGTCGAGCTTCATGTTCGGAATACCGTACATCAGCAATCCGCCGGGACGATCTGCACGCTCGAGCACCGTGACGATGTGGCCGGCACGATTGAGCTGTTGCGCCGCAGCGAGGCCCGCCGGCCCAGAGCCCACGACGACCACTCGCTTCCCGGTCCGCATTGCCGGAGGCTCAGGGACCACCCAACCCTCCTCGAAGCCTCGCTCGATGATGGTGTTCTCGATATTTTTGATGGTGACGGGTGGTGCGTTGATCCCGAGGACACACGAGCCCTCACAAGGTGCCGGACAGACTCGACCCGTGAACTCCGGAAAATTATTGGTCTTGTGCAGACGATCGAGCGCCTCGCGCCACAGCCCGCGGTATACGAGATCGTTCCATTCGGGGATGAGATTGTTGACCGGGCAGCCCGAGGCCCCGCCGGTCATCAGCTTGCCCGTGTGACAAAACGGTACGCCGCAGTCCATGCAGCGCGCCGCCTGGTTACGCAGGCCTTTCTCGTCGAGATCGTGATGGAACTCCTTCCAATCTTTGACGCGCTCGAGCGGCGAACGATCGAGCGGCGTCTCGCGCAGATACTCGATGAATCCAGTCGGCTTGCCCATGATCAGTTGCCTCCCACGCGCGAGAGATCACGAGAGTTTTCTTCGAACGCGGCCATCGTCGCTTCGTCACCCGAGAGACCTTGGTCGTGAGCGCGCTTGAGACAAGCGAGCACACGTTTGTAATCTTTCGGAATCACTCGCACGAATTTCGGCAACTGCGTCGGCCAGGCGCTCAAGATTCTTTGGGCGACCGTACTTCCCGTGAGCTCGGCGTGACGGGCGATGAGTCGTCGCAAGGCGTCCGTCTCTTCAGGGTCTTCGACGCGTCCGACTTCGACCATCTGCATGTTGATACGTGAGGCCACCTGCGCGCCATCATCGAACAAGTAGGCGACGCCTCCGGACATGCCAGCACCGAAATTTCGCCCCGTCGGCCCGAGAATGACGATACGACCGCCGGTCATGTACTCGCAGCCGTGATCTCCGACGGCTTCGACGATCGCGTCGACGCCGCTATTGCGTACGGCAAAGCGCTCGCCCGCCTGACCGCGAATGAACACCTCACCCGAGGTGGCGCCGTACAACGCCACGTTGCCGATGATCATGTTCTCCTCGGCCTTGAACGTGGCTGTCCGCGGCGGGTGGACGACGATACGACCGCCCGAGAGACCTTTGCCCACGTAATCGTTGGCATCGCCTTCGAGGGTAAAACTCATACCACGCGGCATGAACGCTCCAAAACTTTGACCGGCCGAGCCAGCGAAACAGATTCGGATCGTGTCGTCGGGCAATCCCGCGCTGCCCCATTTACGAGTGATTTCGCTTCCGGTGATCGTACCGACAACGCGATGGACGTTACGGATCGGCAGACTCGCCTCGACGTGCTCGCCGCGCTCGATCGCCGGACGACAGATGTCGATCAAGGTGGTGACGTCGAGCGACTTGTCGAGTCCGTGATCCTGCTCGATGGTCTGGAATCGTCCCACTTCGGGACCCGAGTCGGGCTGGTACAGAATATTGCTGAAGTCAAAGCCCTGCGCTTTCCAGTGATCGATCGCCGCCGTCGGCTCCAGTCGATCGACGCGGCCGATCATTTCATTGATGGTGCGGAAGCCGAGCTCCGCCATCAGTTCGCGTAACTGCGTTGCGACAAAGCGCATGAAATTGACTGCATGCTCGGGCTTGCCCGCAAAACGCTCCCGCAAGCGCGGATCCTGCGTCGCGACGCCTGCGGGGCAAGTGTTCAGATGGCAGACACGCATCATGATGCAGCCCACGGCGACGAGCGGAGCGGTGGCGAAGCCAAACTCTTCAGCGCCGAGTAGTGCAGCGATCGCGACATCGCGTCCGGTCTTCAGCTGTCCGTCGGTCTCGACGACGATACGACTGCGCAAATTGTTGAGCACCAGCGTCTGGTGCGTTTCGGCGAGGCCCAACTCCCAGGGAAGACCCGCATGAGTGGTCGAGGTCAGCGGCGACGCGCCGGTACCCCCATCATGCCCACTGACGAGTACGACATCGGCATGCGCCTTCGCGACGCCCGCAGCAATCGTCCCCACGCCCACCTCAGCCACGAGCTTGACGCTCACGCGCGCCTCGCGATTCGCGTTCTTGAGATCGTGGATGAGCTGCGCGAGATCTTCGATCGAGTAGATGTCGTGATGCGGCGGCGGAGAAATGAGTCCTACGCCCGGCGTCGTGTGCCGCGCTTTGGCAATCCAAGGATAGACCTTGGTGCCCGGCAACTGACCACCCTCACCAGGCTTGGCGCCTTGTGCCATCTTGATCTGGATTTCTTTGGCTTGGACGAGATACTCGCTCGTCACCCCGAACCGCCCCGAGGCCACTTGCTTGATGGCTGAATTTTTAGAATCGCCGTTTGACAGCGGCGAGTAACGATCGGGGTCTTCTCCGCCCTCTCCGGTATTGCTCTTGCCCCCGATGCGATTCATCGCGATCGCGAGCGTCTCGTGAGCTTCCTTGCTGATCGAGCCATAACTCATCGCGCCCGTCTTGAAGCGCTTCATGATGCTCTCGATCGATTCCACTTCATCGATGGGGACGGGATCGCCCTTCTTGAAGTCGAGCAGGCCGCGTAACGTAGAGAGATTCTTGGCGCGATCGTCAATCAACTCGGCGTACGACTTGAAGGTCGCGTAGCTGCCGGTGCGAACGGCCTTCTGCAGGCGATGAATGCTCTCCGGATTGAACACGTGGAATTCGCCATCGGCACGCCACTGATATTGGCCACCCGTCGGCAGCACCTGATCGCCCGTGAGTCGATCGGGGAACGCTGCGTTGTGGCGCATCAGGACTTCGGCCGCAATGGTGTCGAGGCCGATACCACCGACGCGCGAAGCCGTGCCGGTGAAGTACTCATCGATGACGTCTTGACGCAGACCAATGGCTTCGAAAACTTGAGCGCCGTGATAGCTCTGCACCGCGGAGATGCCCATCTTCGACATCACCTTGACCACGCCCTTGGTCGCTGCTTTTGCAAAGTTAGCGCAGGCGAGCGTGTGATCGACGTTGGGTAGCAGATTGTCACGGATCATGCCGTCTAGCGTTTCGAAGGCAAGATACGGATTGATGACGCTGCAGCCGTAACCGATGAGCAAGGCAAAGTGATGAACTTCGCGCGCCTCGCCGGTCTCGACGGCCAGCGAGACCCGCATCCGCAGGCCTTCGCGAATGAGGAAGTGATGCAGCGAAGAGACGGCGAGCAGTGACGGGATGGCCGCCATGTCCCGCGTGACACCACGGTCGCTCAGGATGAGGATGTTGACCTCTTCCTCGGTGATGAGCCGGCGCGCTTCTGCGCGCATCTGCTCGATGGCCTTTGCGAGACCCTCTTCACCGCGAGCGGCACGAAACAACAACGAAACCGTGCCCACTTTGAGACCCGGCAGTGCAACGCGACGAATCTTCGCGAATTCTTCGTTGGTGACGACCGGCGCCTTGAGTTCGATACGTCGACAGTCGGTGGGCTTCGGGTCAAGCAGGTTCCCCTCGGAGCCGAGCCAGACATCCGATGAAGTGATGATTTCCTCACGAATGCTGTCGATCGGCGGATTGGTCACCTGCGCGAACAACTGCTTGAAGTAGTCGTAGATGAGTCGCGGACGCTTCGAGAGCACAGCGAGTGGCGTGTCATTGCCCATCGAGCCCACGGCATCGACGCCATCTCGCGCCATCGGCGTCATGAGAATGCGCTGATCCTCGAAGCTGTATCCAAAGGCGATCTGTCTCGCGAGCAACAAGTCGGGCTCGGGCGCCGGAAGCTGGGGTGCCACTGGTAAATCTTTGAGGTAGACGAGATGCTCGGCAAGCCAATCGGCATAGGGCCACTCATTGCAGACGGAGCGCTTGATTTCTTCGTCCTCGACGATGCGCCCCTGCTCGGTATCGACCAGAAACATGCGGCCGGGCTGGAGACGGCCTTTTCTCTCGATCTGCTCAGGCGGAATATCGAGCACGCCCGCTTCGGAAGCGACGACCACCATGCCGTCCTTCGTGACGTAATAACGCCCAGGACGCAGGCCGTTACGATCGAGCACGGCACCGATTCGAACACCGTCGGTAAATGAAATGGCTGCGGGGCCGTCCCAAGGCTCCATCAAACTGGAATGGAACTGGTAAAACGCTTTGCGAGCCGGATCCATGGACTCGTGCTTCGACCACGGTTCCGGAATCATCATCATGATGGCGTGCGGTAACGAGCGGCCCGAGAGCACCATGAGTTCGAGCACGTTGTCGAACATCGAGGAGTCGCTGCCGTTGACGTTGACGATCGGTGCGAGCTTGCGGGTGTCGCCACCGAAGAGTTGCGACTCGAGTAGCGCCTCGCGTGCGCGCATCCAGTTGATGTTGCCGCGCAGCGTGTTGATCTCGCCATTGTGCGCAATGTAGCGATAGGGGTGCGCGCGATCCCAACTCGGGAAAGTATTGGTCGAGAAGCGCGAGTGGACGAGTGCAATCGACGTCTCCATCAAAGGATGACGAAGATCGGGAAAGTACTGGTCGAGCTGCATCGTCAGCAGCATTCCTTTATAGACGAGCGTCTTGTGCGAGAGACTCGCGACGTACCAATACTCGGCACCTCCTATCGTGGAGACGCGAATCTCGTTGTAGGCGCGCTTGCGGATCACATAAAGCTTGCGCTCGAATTCGTCGGCATCGGCGGTATCGGGGCCCCGCTGCACGAACACCTGACGCATGAACGGCTCACTGACACGCGCGGTCTCGCCGAGCATGGAGTTGTCCGTGGGGACCGTGCGGCCACCGAGATAAATTTGGCCTTCGGACTGAACGACCCGTGCAAAGATTTCTTCGATACGGCGACGCTGTGTCGCGTTGCGAGGCATGAAGATGAGCCCGCAGGCGTATTCGCCGGGCTCGGGCAAAGTGATGTGCGATTTCTTGGCAGCGTCCTTGAGAAAGGCGTGCGGCATCTGCATGAGCACGCCCGCGCCGTCGCCCGTGTTCACCTCGCACCCGCAGGCACCTCGATGGTCGAGATTCTTCAGGACCTCGATCGCATCGCGCAGCACCTTGTTGGATTTGCGACCCTGAATGTCGACGACAAACCCGAAGCCGCACGCATCATGTTCGTGCTGAGGGTCGTACAACCCCTGTTTCTGGGGTCGAGTGGCTCGGATGTGGTGGTCCGTTGTCGTCGATGTCGTCATAAAAGCCTCCCAAACCCCCGACAAGGACTATAACTAGCCGTCGATGCTGGATAAAAGTGGTATCGGGCGATTTGACTCATAGGTATGAGTTAAACAAACTACCTGCATGACAAAGCGGCTTCAGGTGCTTTTCGATGAGGTGGAGTACGCAGCGCTCCAGGCAGCGGCCGCCAGCCGAGGCATGACGGTCGCCGAGTGGGTCCGCCAAGCGCTGGCCGCGGCTCGCCGCGAGGCCTCGACGGCCGATGTCGACCGCAAACTCGCTGCCATCCGGGCGGCGGTGCGCCACACCGCCCCGACTGGAACGGTGGAACGACTCATCTCCGAGACCGAGCGTGGCTACGCCGTCACTCCCGGGATCGACGCTTTGTCGGGCGGCGGCGGTTACTCGTAACGGTTATTGAGAGGCGGCCCGTGGTCTTCATCGATACCAGCATCCCCATGTACCTCGTGGGTGCGGCTCACCCGAACAAGGTGGACGCCCAACGGCGTCTGGAAACACTCGTCACCCAGCGCGTGCGGCTCGTGACCGATGCCGAAGTGCTGACCGAGATCTTGCATCGGTACACCTCGATCGAGCGACGCGGTGGCATCCAGCCTGCCCTCGATGCGCTGCTCGGCGTCGTCGACGACGTCCTCACGGTCGATCGCGAGACCGTCGAGCGCGCCAAACAACTGGTGCTTCAGTACCCGACGCTGCCCGTGCGCGCCGCGCTACATGTCGCCACCATGCAGCGTCAGGGCATCGAGAACGTGCTCAGTTTCGACCCAGCCTTCGATCGGATGCCCGGACTCACTCGCTTGCGCTGAGCGAGCGCCCACGCCGATCAGAACGAAATCGGCTGCCCATCCCAAGCCCAAAGCTTTCCACTATCGGCCACGGTCAGGCCATCGACGACGCGCAGCAACGCGTTGGCCGACTTCTCGGGCGTGAACAACTTGCCGGGTGCCACGGCCGTCTGAAATGGCTTCGACAGCGGCGTATCGACGGTACCGGGGTGCAAGCCGACGCAGATACCTTGCGGATTACGCTGGCGCAGCTCGATGGCGAAATTTCGAACCAGCATGTTGAGCGCGGCTTTCGAGGCGCGGTAGGCATGCCACCCTCCGAGTCGGTTGTCCTCGATCGATCCGACTCGCGCGGAAAGACAGGCGAAAACCGATTTCGCGTCCCGCCGCAGCAGTCCGAGAGTGTGCTTGGCGATGAGCGCCGGACCGGTCGCATTGAGGGCAAAAGCCCGCGCCATCGCAGTCGGCTCAAGGCTGCGCCAGGTTTTCTCGGGCTGCAGATCGGCGCCGTGAAGTGCACCCGTCGCGACGAAGACGAGATCGAGCGGTCCGTCGGCGCCCGCTGCCGCCGCGACGGCTGCGATCGACGCCTCGTCCTCCAGCGAGAAGCGCCACGGCGCCTCGGCGCCGCGCGAGGCGGCAAAAACTCGGCCCACGCGCGGATGCGCGCTCAAAATCGAGGTACACGCGCTACCGATTCCGCCGCTGGCACCGAACACCAACGCCCGCAGCGGCGCGGCGAAGCTTGCGAACTCAGGCGGTGTGTCGTGCGGCATGCTCAGTCATCCCGGAAAAATTTTTTCCAAAGGTATTGCACTTGAGGTCCGTGTGCCTTACTTTTTGCGCGCATTGCGAGGTGCAACAAGTAGAGATGAAAAGATACATCGCGTCGCATTCCGACGAACCTGGACCCCGCCTCCTCAAGGTCAACCAGTACCTCGAGAAGAATTTTCCGGATTTTTTCGCGGAAGCCCGATTCGATGTCGGTGACGACGACTATTTTCTCTACAGCCGATTCGGTCAGTACCTCGCCCGCTCCATCGAAAACCGCCGCGCGCCGCGCGCCAAGATCTATCGCGGGTTCACCGTCCTTAACAAGATGGCGGCCGTGTCGCGCAAGGACCCTCAGGTCCGGCGCATGCTGGTCTCCGGGCCGCTCGAACACCTGATGGACGCTCCAAAAGCTCGCGCACTGGCCATGAAACGCCTGTCGCCCGTTGCGCAGGGCTACCTCGAAAGCCTCTGCGAATGACACCGGACTACGGCGCTCACGCCCGACTGGGTGTGGCAGTGCCGCAGGCCAATCCCACGGTCGAACCCGAGCTGCGCGCCCTCCTGCCGGAGCGCTGCGCGATCTACGCCACCCGACTGTCGCACCCGGCTCCCGACGTCGAGACTCGACTCGACCATTACATCCACCACATCCCCGAGTCGATGGCGACTTTCGGTCATTTGAAACTCGCCGCATTCGGATTCGGATGTACGGGATCGAGCTATCGGGTCGGTCCTGAACTCGAAGATCAGCTGACCGACGCGGCGATTCGGCAGCGACAGACGCCCGTCATCACGGCTGCCCAATCCATTCGTCGCGCCCTGCAGGTGCTGAACGCAAAACGAATTGCACTGGTCTCGCCTTACCCGATCTCACTGGCAGAAGCGGGCTATCAATATTGGCAGCAAGCAGGCATCGAGATCGTCGCCAAAGTACGCGTCGACCCTACGCTGACGGATACGCATGCCATCTATGAAATGACGAGTGATCACGCACTCGCGGCCGTTCGCAGTTTGAGCCGTGGCAAAGCGGAGGCCGTGGTGATGAGCGGTACCGGGATGCCGACGCTGCGCGCCCTACGCAGGCTTCGCGACGAGTTACCGATCCCGGTGATTTCGTCCAACCTCTGCCTCGCCTGGGCGCTGCTCTCCAGCGCAGCCCCGGATCTCGCGCCGTCACAGCCTCAAGCCCTGCTGGTTGTTTGATCGGCGCCCATCATACGGAGGCTCGCCACCATGCACGGACGCACCTACGGACTTCTCGATCGACGAGTCGCCCTTCAACTTGCGCTGGCTTCTGGCGTCACGGCCGGACTTGGTGGCGCTGACGTTTTGCTCGCCGCCAATGCTCTGTTGCAGCGACGTATTCCCTCGAGCGGCGAACGCTTGCCAGTCATTGGCGTCGGCACCAACAACTACAGCCCCACGACGCCAGAGGAGCGTGCCGCACGCCGCGACGTGCTCGAGCGATTGACCGGAGGCGGTCTACGCGTCATCGATACCGCGCCGCTCTATCGCGAATCGGAGCGGGTCATCGGCGAACTGCTCGCGGAGATCGGCAATCGACCAAAAGCGTTTCTCGCTACCAAAGTGACTGCGCCGAACAAGACGCGCGAGGAAGGCCTGGCGAGCATGGAAGAGTCGATGCGCCGCCTGCGCATCGATTTCATTGAGCTCATGCAGGTGCACAACCTGATCGGCACTGAGGTGTTGTTACCCCTCATCCGGGAGTGGATCGCCGCGAAACGCATCCGCTACGTTGGCATCACGACCTCGCGTGACGAACAGTATCCAGAGATGCTGCGGCTCATGAGCGCCGAGAAACTCGATTTCATTCAGGTCGACTACTCTCTCGGCAATCGTGGCGCCGCAGAACAAATTCTGCCGCTTGCAGCAGATCGAGGCATCGCCGTACTCATCAATGTACCCTTCGGCGGACGGCGCGATGGCAATCTGTTTTCGAGAGTACGAGGTCAGTCCGTACCCTCGTGGGCCGCAGAGTTTGGTGTAGCCAGCTGGGGTCAGTTCTTTTTGAAGTACGTGCTCTCGCACCCGGCGGTCACTTGTGCGATTCCCGGCATGACCAAAGTCGCCAATCTCGATGACAACCTCGGCGCAGCCTCCGGATCATTGCCGGACGCGGCGCTGCGCAAACGGATGGAAGAGTTCTGGGACGGCTTGCCCGCCTGATTCCCCTGCGATGACTCGAAAGATCATTGTCGATTGTGACCCGGGCGTCGATGACGGCGTTGCGTTGTTACTTGCATTGTCGACGGGGGCACACATCGAGTTGCTGGGCATTACCACCGTCGCCGGAAATGTCTCCGCCGAGCTCACTGCGCGAAACGCCTGCGTCATCCGCGAAATCGCCGGCAGACAGGATGTTCCGGTTTTCGCCGGGTGCACGCACCCACTCGTTCGAGAACCCATCGAAGCCGGCCACTTCCACGGCGAGTCCGGGCTCGGCGATCTCACCCTCGGCACACCGACGCGACACGTCGAACGCGAATACGCCGTCGATTTTTTGATTCGCAGCTTGTGCGATGCCGCCGATTCGAGCATCACGATAGTGATCACCGGACCGATGACCAATATCGCAACGGCGCTGTCGCGCGAACCGCGCTGCCTGCGCGGTATCCGCGAGTTCGCGATCATGGGCGGGGCGCGCAGCGAAGGCGGCAATATAACGGCCTCCGCCGAGTACAACATCCACGCTGATCCGCACGCGGCACAGCAAGTCTTCAACGCCGGCCCACCCGTGTGGGCATTCGGGCTCGATGTCACGCATCAGGTACGTGCCACGCCAGCACGGACCGCTGCCATTGCAGCAATCGGTTCGCCCGTTGCCAAAGCGGCTGCGCAGCTCATCGAGTTTTCGAATGCGCTGCCTGCCAACGGACCGCGCGCACAAGGCTCTCCCCTGCACGACCCCTGCCCGATCATGTGGCTGCTCGACCCGACGCTGTTCGAGTTCGTGTCGTGTCATATCGATGTGGAAACCGAGTCGCGGCTCACGCTCGGTCATACGGCTGTCGAGTTCCGCGCCGCCGCAGACCGCGTTCAAAATATTCGGTGGGCTGTGCGTGCCGATGCGCCCGGCATTTTTTCTTTGATCAATCGGCTCTTTCAGGGCTGAAGCCACAGCGCCGCACTTGCGGCGAGCACGATCAGCGTTGTGATAATTGCGAGCCAAACCCATTTCGTGGATTTCTCGTCGACCCCGGCGACCTCTGCAGCCGCCGCGCGCACGAGCGAAGGCGTCACCTCATAGCGATCTTTGGCGTATGCACCGAGCATGGCTCGATCTGCGATGACGTTGACGAGACGCGGTAGCCCGCCCGCTTGACGATGCAACTCACGCAGGGCGCGGGAGGTAAAAATTTCTTGTGTGGCACCGGCGACTCGTAATCGATGCCGAACGTAGGCCGCCGTCTCATCCTCGGACAGAGGATCGAGATGCAGTCGTCCGGTAATGCGCTGTGCCACCTGCCGCATATCCTCGCGCGCAAGCAGTTCGCGCAACTCAGGCTGACCAATCAAGATGACCTGTAGCAACTTGCGGGTGGATGTTTCGATGTTGGTCAGCAAGCGAACCTGCTCGAGCACGTCACGCTCGAGCATATGCGCCTCATCAATGAGCACCGCCACTCGCCGACCCGCCGCATGCGCCTCGAGCAGACGCGTCGTCAGAGCATCGACGAGCGCCTTCACGCTCGTCTTAGATTCCGGCGGCAATGTCAGGCCGAGCTCTTCGCAAATCGTCTGCAAAAACTCCGTGACGCTCAGTCGGGGATTGAGAATGAGCGCAATGTCGACGTCGGCGGGCTCGCGTGCGAGGAGCGATCGGACCACGGTCGTTTTGCCGGTCCCCACTTCGCCGGTCAGCTGAATGAAACCGCCCGCGGCACTCACGCCATAGAAAAGATGACCGATCGCTTCGACGTGTCGGCTGCTCGGGTAGAGATAGCGTGGATCAGGCGTGATCGAGAACGGCGGCTCGGTTAGACCAAAGAAAGATTCGTACATGGGGTGGATGTCGCCCGCTGCGCGCCCGGCTCATCGGCCCGGCGGGACGTAGACGCAACCCTGATTCGCAGCCACCAGCACCCGGCATACCTCGCGGGCCCGCTCTTCGCTGACAACGCTCGCTTGCAGTCGATAAATGTCGGCCTGTCCATTCGAACCGACGATTACCTGAGAAACGAGACCCTGCAGTTCGACGTGGCGTGCACGCGCTTCCCGCCAGGCTTCGAGGGCCTTGTCGCGACTCGTATAGGCGCCGAGCTGAATTCGGTGAGTCACGGGTGCCGACTCTACGGGTGCGGTGGGAGCAGGATCCTCAGTCAGCATCGCCGGCGGAGGCTCGGCAGGCTCGAGCACTGAAGGTTCGATGGCAGCAGGCCCGAGTACACCGGGTGCAGCCAAAAAATTCTGCAGACGAACCTGAGCTTCTCGCGTCCAACGACCCTTGGGATGGGTATCGATGAACGTACGATAGCCCGCAGCGGTATCGGATTCGGTGGCGATCAGCCAGTCGCGCTGCTCGGTGAGATCCGCGACACGCCGCTGCGCGACGGGCACGTACTGACTCTGCGGATACTTTGAAACAAAGGCCTCGTACGCTTCGAGGGTGTCGGCCCGCTGCGTGCTGCGCCAATCTTGCAGCTCGCCACAGCCCCCGAGCGCGGTGAGCGTGACCATCAGGGCAACGAGGAGAAATCGGCGGAACATGCGCCGATTCTAGGTCATGCCGCAGCGGACTGCTGCAACTCGCGCAAGATCACTCGATCCGCCCAGCCCGGACCCGACAACGAGTCGAAGAATCCGCAATGCCCACCGGTTTCCGTGACGATCACGCGTAGAGCTGGCGGCTTTGCGAGTCGTGACAGATCCCCCGCCGGAATGATGGGGTCGTCGAGGGCGGTAATGAGTGTCGAGGGAACCACGAGACCCGCGAGGCGCTCTTCGGTGATGGCGTATCCACGAAAATAATCCTCGACGTCATCGTAACCCGCGTGGCGCAGTACGAGCTCTCGGGTCATCTGGCGAAGATCGCGTGACGAGACGAGCTCGCCGAACTCAAAATGTCCGGGCCACGCAAGTTGCTTGAGGCGTAGCGACCGCAGCCACTTGCGAACGAAATAATCGTGATAGAGCGACCATCCCCGCTCCATGGCGTCGAGACAATTGGCAGGATCAAGCACAGGCGATACGCCCACCGCGTGCGCCACCTCGATGCCGGCATTCGGCGCCTCGGCGGCTACGCGCAGAATGAAGTTGCCACCCAAAGAAAACCCGGCCAGCGTCAGGCGGTGGGTCGGAAACAAAAATTGCAAACGGCGCACGGCACCCACCACTTCCGGCAGCCGACACGAGTGGAAGAGGTCGCGGTTCAAATGATGGGTGTCGCCGTGGTCGCGCAGATTGAGCCGCACGACGTCGAACCCGTTGTCGTGCAACGTCTGCGCCAAAGAAAGCACATACAACGATTTCGCGCTGCCTTCCCAGCCATGCAGCAGCACCGCCAGCGTCCGCGGCTCGTCCACCGCCCGCGGGCTCGGTTGACGCACAGCCGGCGCTGGCGTGAAAAAACCCTGCAGGCGTACGCCATCTCCGCAGTCGAGCACGATCTCGCGACTGGCGGAGAGCAACGCTCGCGCCCGACGCTCGACCAGCACACGACGTAGCGGCAGGCTCGGCAGAATCGACTGCAGATGCGCGCCGCGCAACCAACGAGGTGGAGAAAAGGGCTCGTGCACTGGAGCGCGCCGCTGATCAGGAAAGCGAGATGATCAGTCCCGCAAGCCGGTGCCGCGCTGCATGAGCCACAGCGCGATGACAAATAGCACGAGCGCGGAGAGCGTCATGATCGCAAAGCCGAATTCCACGTGGACGTCGGAGCGACCGAGGAATCCGTAACGAAAGGCGTTGACCATGTGCAGAACCGGATTGGCGAACGATATCGTTCGGGCCCACTCGGGCAACAGGTTGATCGAATAGAACACGCCACCGAAATATGTGAGGGGCGTCAAAATGAACGTGGGGATCCAGTTCACCTGATCGAAGTTCTTGGCGAATACGCCATTGATGAAACCGGCCAAAGAAAAGATGACCGCCGTGAGCAACACGGCTGCGAGCGTCAGGAAGAGGTGATGTACCGGCAGATGCGTGAACACCAGCGAAATGACGGTAACCGCGAGTCCAACCAACAGGCCACGCAGTACGCCACCACCGACGTACCCTGCGATGATGACCCAGTTCGGTTGCGGCGAGACACTGATTTCTTCGAGAAACCGCTGAAACTTTGCGCCAAAGAATGACGAGGATACATTCGCATAGGCGTTGGTGATGACCGCCATCATGATGAGACCCGGCGCGATGTACTGCATGTAATCGACGCCATCCATCTGACCGATCCGCCGCCCGATCAGGCTGCCGAAGATCACGAAATAAAGCGCCGCCGTCACCGCGGACGGCACGATGGTCTGCCCCCAGATGCGCAGGATGCGGCTCATCTCGCGCATCACGATGGTCTGGAATCCGATCCAACGCACGCTCGCGAACCCCGCGCTCATGCTGCAGCTCCCGACTTGTCGACCAACCGCATGAATATCTCTTCGAGTCGATTCACTTTGTTGCGCAAGGTAATGACATGCAACCCATCGGCGGAGAGTTGCGCGAACAAATCGTTGAGGTCTCGATCCTTGCTCACCTCGACCTCGAGGGTGTGGGGATCGAGAATGCGAATGTCATAACCCGGCACTGTAGGCGCGCGCTGTACGGCTTCGCGCATGCTCAGCACGAAGGACTCCGTATGCAGCTTGAGCAACAGACGGTCCATGCGATCCGCTTCGGCGATCCGCCCGCGATCGATGATGGCGATATTGCGGCACAGGCTCTCGGCTTCCTCGAGGTAGTGCGTGGTCAAAATAATGGTGGTGCCTGCTTCATTGAGCTCGCGCAGGAACTCCCACATCGAGCGACGGATTTCGATATCGACCCCCGCAGTGGGCTCGTCGAGGATGAGCAGGCGCGGTTCGTGGACGAGCGCGCGGGCGATCATGAGTCGGCGCTTCATGCCTCCAGAGAGCGTGCGCGTCATCTTGTGACGCTTGTCCCACAGCGAAAGCTGGGTCAGATATTTTTCGGCGCGCTCTCGGGCGATGCGGCGCGGAATGCCGTAAAACCCCGCCTGATTGACCACGATGGTCTCGGGGGTCTCAAACTGGTTGAGGTTGAGCTCCTGCGGCACCACGCCGATGCAAGCCTTGGCCGCCTCCAAGTCGGCGTCGAGATCGTGACCAAACACACGGACGGATCCGGCAGTCTTGGTAACCAGCGAGGTGCAAATGCCGATAAGGGTGCTCTTGCCGGCGCCGTTAGGGCCGAGCAGCGCGAAGAAGTCACCCTCGTGTACGTCGAGGTCGACGCCCTTCAGAGCTTCGACGCCGTTTTTGTATTTCTTGACGAGACCGCGGACCGCAAGCGCTTCCATGAGGCGGCAAAAGATAGCACGGCGGCCCGCCCCGAGCGTCCGTCAGGCAGAGCTGCGCGATACCGCAGCCAACCGTTGGACGCCTGCAAGCGTGGTTTCCCATAGTGCGGTGCGATCGCCGGCCTTGACGGCTTGAATGCGACGACGCCAGAAGAGCACGTCTTCACCCCAGCGTAATCCCACACAGGGCCCAGCGGTTTCGGCGAGCTCGTCGATTTGCGGTAACTCGAGTGAGCGCAACGCGGCGCAACCCGCGGGCGAGAGCCCGAGCAACAAAGATGCCGCCGCGGGCCGCGACTGTGCGGTCTGCCAAGCGAAGTAACACACGATGCGCGCGAACCCCTGCCCTGCCTGGCCCTCGCAAAGCCCGGCCGGTAGGCGCGGCAAGCCGACCCCCGCCTGAACCCGACGCCAAAGCGCAAAGGCGTTGTCGGTAGACAGGTCGAACAGCAGGTAGGGGCAGTCGGCGACCGATGCGAGCACCCCGTCTTCAAGCCCGAGCCACTCTTCGCGCAGCATGGAGGCGGCGGAAGGCAGGACGATCTTCGAGCTTTCGAGGGCCTCGCGCAGGATACGTAAACCGCGAAGGTTCATGCCGCCGACTTGGCGGATGATTTCGCGATCGACACTGCGGGCGAAGTCGGTTTCGGTGGTGGCGAGGGCGAGGTGGTCGGGGTTTTGCGGTTTTTTGTCGGTGGCCATGCATTCCTCCGTTTATTCGCCGGAAATGGTCGCCCAAACCAACTTGGAACGCAGCGTTTGTTTTGGGATATTTTCCATCGAAATTCATTCTTTGACAGGCCCACCCCCCATGCATGTCACCGATGAGCGCTACAAGCGCGACCGTCTGCGTCTCGAGCTCGCCCTACGCCTCATTCGCCATGAGGCACGCACCCATACCATTCGTCATTGGACAGGCCTCAGCGACGACAGAGTCCGCAAGCTCTACCGCTCGTACATCAAGCCCGGCGCCGGTGTTCGCAGGCACCGGGGCAAGTCTCCCGCTCAAGTCAGCTACTTCCTGCGCGCCTCGAGCGTCGGCGCCGAGGCGCAGGCCCTCGCCTCCATCCTCGTGCTTTTCGGTGCCGTATCCGATCAGCCCGATCCGGCTTCGCTCAAAAAAATCCCGACCATTGCCCGGGGCCGTCTGCTGTGCGACGCCTACGAGGCGTACCGTCGGGTCTCCCCCCGTCCTCGCATCGACTTCGAGCACGCCGCTTTTCTCGCCAAGGCCCTCACTCAGGGTGATGAAATCCGCTTACGTTTCTGTCCGGCCTGCCAGGCGCTCAACATCGTCGAAACCGTCGCGCTGCGCGATCCGGCCTGTCGGGCTTGCGATGCCCCGATTCCCGAAAAATCCCCAAGCGTCCGAGGACCACGCCCCTCCGCAAGTCCACGCAGTTGAGCAGGCTGCTAGAATTCCGCCACTTCGCAGGCGCGTGCCATGCGTGCACGTTCCTTACGCGGAGCCGAAATTCATGCCCTCATCCTCAGAACGCTCCGCCAAAAACTTTCTCGCCGGCGCCTATCTCGACCGACGTTCCGAACTGCGCGAGGACCCGCGCTGGCTCGAGTCGGCCCGCAGCGATGCCGAAACGCTTTTTCTTCCGGCCCGGGGCACCGCTCTTGGCGTCACGGGAGAGCCCCCGACCGCCGCCTTCGTCGATCGCTCCCACGCGCTCGTCCGCTCAAGCTCAGACGATGCCTGGGTGCTGCTCGGCTGGTTTCGCGAGCGTCGATACGTACTCGTGCAGCTCGATGATCAAGCGCCCCTTGCCGATTCGCATGACGAGACGTTGCGCTTCGAAGAGCTACGACCGCTTGCTGGCACGCTCGATGCCGAAGAAGCGGGGCTGCTCGCTTACGCGCGTGCGCTGGCCTTTTGGCAAAAAAGGCATCAACACTGTGGCGTATGTGGATCTCCCACACAGCCCACGCGCGCAGGGCACGTCATGACATGTCGCGATGCCGCCTGTGCCACCGAGTTCTTTCCCCGCGTCGATCCGGCAATCATCGTGCTGGTGACCGACGGCGATCGCGCCCTGCTCGGCCGACAAGCGTCATGGCCTGCGGGTCGGTACTCCACGATCGCGGGGTTCGTCGAACCTGGCGAGAGCCTAGAAGATGCCGTCGTGCGCGAGGTGCTCGAGGAAACGGGGGTGTCTGTTTTGGCAAGCGATTACCACTCCTCGCAGCCCTGGCCCTTTCCGTCATCTTTGATGCTCGGGTTTATGGCCACCGCAGCATCCGGGTCGATTGCGCGAGCAGGCAGCGAACTCGAGGACGCCCGTTGGGTCTCTCGCGAGGAGATTGCCTCGGGCGATGTCGTGCTGCCTCCGCACACCTCGATTTCGCACCGTCTGATTGCCCATTGGTTCGACGCCGGATCCTCTGTGCCGCTGCGCACCTTGCGAACCCGAAACTGGGGAACTACTGCACCCCGAGGAAAGGCGGCAAGCGGTTAGAATCCGGGGCGTGATCCGCATGATCCGCAACCCCGCGATCCGCATACTGCTCTGCCTCGCCACCATGGCGGTTGCAGGCCGCCCCGCTTTCGCGGATATCGATATCGAGATCAACGGTGTCGAAGGCGCGATGCGCCGAAACGTCCTCACCTTTCTCAGTCTCGAGCGCTACAAGGGGCGCGACGATCTCGATCAAGCGCTGATCGAACGATTACAGGAGCGTGCCGAGCGGGAGGCCGCAAGCGCATTGCGCCCTTTCGGTTACTACGAAGCCAAGGTCACATCGAACGTCGAACTCATTGGCAAAGAGCGATGGCGAGCGCGCATCAATATCGAGCCTGGCAAACCGGTGGTTCTCGGCGAGGTAGAGGTCGGCGTGACCGGCGCGGGAAGCACCGACCCAGCGTTCAAAACATTGCTCTCGACCGCCGCGCTGAAGCGCGGCAATCGTCTCGATCATGCGGCATACGATGCGCTCAAAGATGGACTCCGCCGAACGGCCGCAACACTGGGTTACGTCGATGCGAAGTTGACGGCGAGCGAGCTCGTCGTCGATCCCGAGCAACACACGGCAACAGCCGGCCTCGTGATGGAGACCGGCGAACGCTATCGCTTCGGCGCCACCACGATCGACCAGCGATCGCTCGAAGAATCTTTGTTGAATCGGTTTTTGCGTTATGAAACTTCTGCACCTTACGACGCGACTCAATTATTGAGAACGCAGTTCGCACTCGACGACAGTCAGTACTTTTCCAATGTCGAGGTGCTCGCGGGTACGCCGGACTCCGCCACGCGCAGCATTCCCGTGAGTATCCGCGCCGAGCCCAATCGAAGAAATCGTTACTCGGTGGGTGCGGGCTACGCAACGGACAGCAAAGCTCGCGGCACCCTCACCTGGGAAAATCGTCGTCTCAACGACCGCGGTCATCGCTCGCGCGTGGAGATCAAGGCCGCGCAACTCGAGCAGTCGGTCGAGGCGCGTTACCTCGTACCGATCGGTGATCCCGCACTCGAGAAACTGGGTTTCGAGTGGCGCTACGCCCGTGACGAGATCGGCGATCTCGACACTCGCACCACTCGCTTCCAGCCCTCCGTCACGCAGGTCAACGGCAACTGGCAAAGAGTGGTGTTCGCTTCGCTCAGCCGTGTCCGCACCATCACCGCGGCGTCGCCAAAGAGAAGCGGTTTCGATGAATCGACGACGCTGATCATCCCGGGCATCAGTTACGCGTCGGTGCCGCGCGGTTACCTTGGTGAGGCGTTGTTTTCACGCGCGCTATACGCCGAACTGCGCGGTTCCGCCACGGGGCTCGGCGCAGAAGAGAACTACCTCCAACTGCGAATCGAAGCTGAGCGCGTGGTCGATCTCGCGCCGATGTGGCATCTCTTCCTGCGCGGACAACTGGGCACCACCTGGGTCCCTGATGTAACGAAGCTCCCCGGTACCGAGCGTTTCTTTGCCGGCGGTGATCGCAGCGTCCGCGGCTTCGGATTCAACGATCTCTCGCCAATCGAGGATGGCACGACCAAGGTCGGAGGACGACACCTCGCGACGGGAACGCTGGAAGTCATCCGCGATCTGCCGCGCAACCTCGGCCTGGCCGCGTTCGTCGATGCCGGCAACGCCTTCAACTCGTTCGGTGATCCTCTTCAATATTCCGTCGGTATTGGCTTGAGACTTCGGCTGCCAATCGTGACGCTCGGCATCGATATCGCCCAACCACTGACTAACCCTGTTTGCCGAAGCGCTACGCCTGATCCGCGTTGCGACCTCGTGCCTGGCTTCGACAAGCGCTCCGGCCCGCGCCTGCACCTCAACTTCTCGCCCAAACTCTGAGCGCCGCGTGACACGTCGAAACACTTTTCTGCTGCTGATTGTCGTCGTAGTGCTCGTCATGCCCATCGCAGCGCTTTGGACGCTTGGCTATTCCGAGTCGGCCCTGCAACGACTCGTTTATCTAGTACCCGAAAAGTTCGGTTCTCTGCAGCGAGTCTCGATCCGCGAGGTCCGCGGAAGTCTCGCGGAAGGGTTTGAAATCGGCGCGATCGATGTCGAGCACGATATCGTGAGCTTGCAGCTGCGAAAGGTCCGCGGCCGTATCGATCTGCTCCCACTACTCTGGCAAAGAGTGGAGATCGCGGAATTGTCGGTCGACGAACTCGTCATCAAACAAGAGGTTCGCGATCTACCGCCACCGAACAAGGCGCTTCCCTTCCTGCCAAGACTGCTCTCCATTGCACTGCACTCGACAACGATTCCGACTTTAGACATTCGCCCTATCAAGGGCGACCCCGTGATTCTGCGCGATATCGGTTTGGAAGCTCTCGTTCGCACGAAGACGATCGACCTGACGAAAATCGATGCGTCGCTCGGTGCAATGCGGCTCAATCTCAACGGAACACTGACCTCAGCATTCCCGGTCAAACTTCGGGGCGACGTCAGGGTCGCCTACAACCCACGGCGCGGACCGCGCTGGCGAGCGGCCGGGAAATTCGACGGCGACTTCGAAGACGCCCAACTCGATGCAAAACTTCTCGAGCCGTTCGATGTGGCCCTCGAAAACGGAACGATGAAATTGTTGGCGCCGTGGAGCGTCGAGGGAAATGCCACGGTCGCCAATCTCGACATTCAAAAATTCGGCGGCTCCAATTTTTTGGGTCTGATCGGTGGTGCCGTCAAGATCATCGCCGACCGTGATGGCTATCGCGTCACGGGTAGTCTCGTTCCCCCTGGGCTTGCTGCCGGTCCCATCGAGGTGGGTTTCGACGGATTTTATTTTCGTAATGTACTGACGGCACGTCGTATCACCTTCGTTCACGCGGGCGCGGGCACGCGCGTGGATATGGCAGGCACCATCACACCCACCGACGCCGGTCCCCTGCTCGATCTCGACGGACAATGGACAACGCTCCGTTGGCCGCTCGCCGATAACACGCCCGTCCTCGATAGCGATCGCGGTCTGTTCACGCTCAAGGGAGCGGGGCCTTATGCGATCACCGCCGACGCGGACGCGCGCATCGCTGCGCTGCCGCGGATCAATGCCGACGTTGTCGCGACGCTCGAGCCTGGCCGGTTCGTTCTGTCACGCATCACGGCCAAAGCGCTGGAGGGTACTGCAGCGCTCGCGGGTGAGATCGCATGGAAACCTCAGAAAACTTGGCAAATCAGCGGTACTGTTCGTGGATTGAATCTAGGAAAAGTTCGCACGGCTCTTCGCGGGCAGCTCAACTTTGCGCTCGATGCGCGAGGTTCGGGTTTCGGTAGTCGCGGCACGATCGACGTCGGTGTTAAAAATCTGGCAGGAACGTTGCGTGGCACTCCCGCACGCGGATCGGGAAAACTTTCCATCGTCGGTGACACGCTGAGATTCAAAGAGATCGATTTTTCAGCCGGCGGCTTGCGACTTGCGCTCGATGGTAGCCTCTCGCCCCGAAAAAACGATTTCGACTTCCGTATCGTCGCCGACGATCTGGGAGTAATTGCCGAGAACGGCACCGGGAAAATTCGCGCGACGGGTCGAGTGCGTGGTACCTCAAACGCCATGACCGTCCGGCTCGAAGCGAACGGAGACAATCTTTCGCTCGGCGACTTTTCGGTTCGACGATTGTCCGCCGATATCGATCTAGATCCTTCCGGGGGAACCGACGCCCGCGCCTCCACACGCATTCGCGCCGACGATGTCCGTGCCCTCGGGCGTCGCGCCGATCGAGTACAGATTGACATCGACGGACGCAGCGCGGCGCATACGATCAACATCAACGTGGTCGGTAACGATCTTGGTGTGGTCGCGAAAGCGGAGGCCAACTTTGACTCGCAGGGCTGGGCGCAACGATGGTCGATCCTCAACTTGAGCCTGCCCGATCAAATCCTGCTCGGGCTCGAGCAGACGCTGGGCGTTCGCCTGACTACCACATCGATCATCGTCAATCCGTTCTGTCTGCGCGGCGGAAAGAACTCGAGCCTCACGGACGCTGCGACGCTGTGTGGATCGGGTCGACGCGACGATGCCGGATGGACTGCAGAGGCAGCGGCATCGCGACTGCCCATGGCGAGTCTCCTGCCGGCGCCTACTGCGAAGGCGCAGTATCTGGGTTCGGTCAATGCCGCGCTCAACCTGCGCTCGTCGGAAAAAGGGTTACCGCGAGGCGATGCTCGCGTCGATTTTGTAGGGGCGGGGTTACGCTGGCAGCGTGCAGGTGGGCGACAAGATGTCATTCCCCTCGGTTCAGGCTCGCTGGTACTCCAGTCGAGCGACGAAGGGCTGCTCGGCAAGCTCGATATTGCAGCAGATCAACGAGGGCGTGCGAGCGGTGAACTGCGATCCGCCTCCTCAGAAGAAAGTGATTCACTCACCTGGCGCGATCTACCCATCACTGCGACGCTGCGCGCCGACTCCTCCGCCTTGGCCCTGCTTTACTTGTACGTGCCGGAAATCGATCGCTCTGCTGGCGATCTCTCTCTCGATCTCACGATCGGAGGAACGCTCGGCACGCCGCTCGTAAACGGCGTGGTGCGTCTCGAGAAAGGCGAACTCGACTTTTATCAGGTCAACCTTGCGCTACGCGGTATTCGTGCCGAGGCGCGCCTGATCGACAATGGCTTCACCCTCGACGCCTCAGCACGCGCAGGCGAAGGCAACATTCAGGCTGATGCCGCGCTCACGTGGCGCGGTGGGCAGCCGTATGGTGAGCTCAAAATAAAGGGGACGGATCTCACTGTGATCGACGTGCCCGAAGCGCGCATCACCGCCTCTCCCGATTTACTCTTCAAGGTATCGGGACGAGATCTCGCGGCAACCGGGACGGTACTCATTCCCTCGGCACGGATCACGCCTGCCGATCTCACCGGAGCGACGCTCACCTCGAGCGACGAGCGCTTGGTCGGCGCCGAGCTCCCGGACGCTGATAGCTCATTCCGCGTCTCGAGCAATTTGCGACTCATGCTCGGCAATCGCGTCACTATCGACTCCTTCGGTCTTTCCGGTCGGCTCTCCGGATCTTTGAACCTCATATCCACCGCTGACGGTACGAACCGAGGATCCGGCGAACTTGGTGTAGCGGAAGGAAAATACGCCGCGCTCGGCCGACGGCTCGATATCGAGCGTGGTCGATTGATCTTCTCTGGTGGATTGCTCAACGACCCGGGCGTGGAGATTCGGGCGACAAAGGAGTTCCCTGACGTTCGGGCCGGCGTCAACGTACGTGGTTCGTTGCGCGAGCCGCGCATGACGTTCTTCTCTGAGCCCTCCTTGCCGCAGTCGCAGGTTGTGTCCCTGATTCTCGCTGGCGGAACGCTCGAATCCGCACAAGGTAACGGCCAAGGGAATTCGGGGCGAAACACACTGCTCGCCCAAGGCGGGGCCATTCTCGCGCAGCAACTCGGTCAGCGAATCGGCATCGAGGACGTGGGCATCGAACAAAATCTCGCCAACGAGACCTCGCTGGTGTTCGGAAAATATCTTTCGAGTCGCCTGTACGTGAGTTACGGCGTGTCGCTGGCCGAGGCCATCAATACGCTCAAGCTTCGTTACAGCCTCAACGATCGATGGACCTTGCGTACCGAGGCAGGCAAAGAAGCGAGTGCCGAAGTGGTGTACACGGTCGAGAAGAACTGAACCGCACACTTCGCGAACGAGCTCTCTTTGTTCGATGTCGGTGGGAGTACACTCCGGAACGTGACTCGAACCCGCTACCTTCGTGTTCTCGCCATCGTCTTCGCAATGCTCTGGGTTGCGCTTGCGGTCTCGCCTTACGATCGTGACACCTGGCTGCTCGAAAACGCCTTGCTGATCCTCGGAGTCGTCACCCTTTGGTGGAGTCGACGTGCCCTACCGCTTTCGACGGCGTCGTATTCCCTGCTCTTCGTATTTCTTTGCTTGCATGCAATCGGCGCGCATTTCACTTACTCGTTGGTGCCTTACGACGAAGCGTTCCGCGACCTCAGCGGTACGTCGGTCAACGAAAGCCTCGGGCTCAGTCGAAATCACTACGATCGAGTGGTGCATTTCGCCTACGGACTGCTACTCGTCTTGCCCGTGCGCGAGCTGCTCGTGCTGTTCGCACGAGTTCGCGGGTTCTGGAGTTACTTCCTTCCTCTCGATCTCGTCATGTCGACATCGCTGCTCTACGAACTCCTCGAGTGGGGCGCCGCTCTGCTCTACGGCGGTAATCTCGGTGCCGCTTTTCTCGGTACGCAGGGCGATGAATGGGACGCACATCGGGATATGGCCCTCGCCGCGCTCGGCGGACTCATCGCCATTCTCACCATACTTGCCATCAATGTCTGGCGCGGCCGGGATATGAGCATCGAGTGGTTTGCAAGTCTGGGCAGGCTCGAGAGTGAGGGAGATCGACGGTGACTCGGCGCTTGCTCATCGTTCACGCCGGAAATCCCGGCGGCAGAACCGAACGGCTCCGGGTAGCGGTGACGAGCGGTATCCGCGAGGTCGCAGCGGAGATCGAATTACGCGAGTGCCGAGCGCTCGATGCCCATGCAGACGATCTTCGTTGGGCAGAGGGCATTATCCTCGGTACGCCCGAACACTTCGGCTATATGTCCGGTGCGCTCAAAGATTTTTTTGATCGAACCTTCTACCCTTGCGAGAACCACACCGTCGGTTTGCCCTGGGGGCTGTTCATCAGCGCAGGCAACGACGGAACAGGGACGCGCGCTGCCGTCGAGCGCATCGTCACGGGCTATCGCTGGAAAACTGTCGCCGACCCCGTGATCGTCGTGGGCGAGCCCGACGCGAATGCGCTCGAACGCTGCCGAGAACTCGGCGCCACGCTCGCAGCCGGACTCGTCGCCGGAATCTTTTAGCGCCCGAGCGCCTTGGTTGCAGCCGCGAAATCGGGGGCCAGCGCCAACGCACGCTCGAAGCCCTTGCGAGCCCCGGCTGCATCGCCTGCATCTCGAGCGCAGCGGCCCGTCCAGAAGTGCGCCTCGGCCGCGCCCCAGTCGAGCCCCGACGGCGAAGGAACGCCCGTCGAACCCGCTGCATCAAAACTTGCAGCCGCTTCCTTGAAACGCGCACAGCCTTTGGCTTTGTCGCCGCCGACAAATTTGGGTCGGAAGTAGACGCCAAAACCGTCGATCAAAACTACTCGCGGATTGCGAGCATCGAGTGCAAGTGCGGCCTCGATACTCTTGCCGCTACGCGAGCCGTTGCGGATCGCGCCCATGCCGCCGAGATTGGCGAGATAGCCATAGCATGCGGACTGCAGGGCATGCGCCTCTGCCGATTTCGGATCACGCTTCAGTGCCGCATCAAGGGCATCGTTACAGGCATCGCCCGCTCGCTCGGCGTCGTTCTCACGCTTCGAGGCGATCGCCAATTGAAGAACGCGAAACTGCACGTAGGCGTGGGTGTAAAGCTCTTTGGAGTTTTGCGACTTCGCCCAAGCGGCGGTCGAATTAGCGAGCCGCGAAAGTTCGGCTGAGTTACCGGTGAGAAATGCCGATTGTGCCTTGGCGGCTACAGCGGCGACATCTTGAGCGGAAGCAAAGCTGGCGGCAAAGAACGACAGTGCGACGATAACAAGGCGGATCATGCGAGGTACTCCGAGACGAGTTCAGTGGATTTTTGCCAAAGCTTTTGCGCGAGCACGACGTCATCCATGTGCTTGCCCGACATGGGCACCACAGGATTACAGTTCTCGAAATAGTAGCCACTGACACCGGCGAGTGCAGCCGAGGTGGCCACGTAGCACGTGGTCGCAGCGCCCTCCGGGATGGTCTTCATGAAGGTCCAGCCGATCAAACGACCCATCGTCCGCTTCCACGGATCAAAATGTCGCCCGAGGTTGGTGAGGATGATGCCGGGATGAACGGCGTTCGAGGTGGCGGAAGATCCCGCCTCGCGCAGACGTCGTGAGAGCTCGAGCGAGAAGAGCCCGTTGGCCAACTTCGACTGCCCGTACATTTTGTTGGGTTCGTAGTCTCGCGAGCCATCGAGGTTGTCGAACTCGATGCCACCCGCCGGGGCCCATTGATAACCGAGGCTGGATACGACGACCACGCGACCGCGCGGTGCCGCTTGTACTTGCGGCAACAAGCGGTTGGTCAAAATAAAGTGCCCGAGATGATTGACCACGAACTGCTTCTCGAGACCATAGACCTGCTCGAGTTGCGGCAGCGCCATGATGCCCGCATTGCAGATCAGCATGTCGATGGGCATGCCGAGCGTCTTGATGAGATCGGTGGCCGAGACAATGGTGTCCCAACGCTCGAGTTCCAGCGCTACCGGCGTGGTGCGGCCCTGCACGCTTTCGCAGGTGGCTTTCGTTTTATCGAGTGTGCGCCCCGTGGCGATGACATGCGCGCCGCGCAAAGCAAGCACGCGCATCGTCTCGAGGCCGAGTCCGGAGGTCGCTCCGGTGACGAGCGCCGTCTTACCGTGCAGGTCGAGTCCTGCCGTGACCTCTTCTGCGGTGCTCTCGTCACCAAATGGGCTGACCGGAACACCGGCGGGACGAGCGATGTCTTCACCACTACGTGAACAGGATGACAAGAGGGGCAGCGTTGCTGCGGCTCCGGCCCCCGCCATGAACTTGCGGCGATCGATATCCATGCGCCCGAGGCTAGCAGAACCCCGAGCGAGGGGCTAACTTGCCACTCTCGAACGGGGGGATCATGAACATGAATACCGATAACCAAGCGTCGGGCGCCAAGCTGGACGTCAAGACGATCACCGAGTTTCTCGCAGAGCAACCCAATGTCGATGTCAGTCGCGCGTGGGAGCGATGCTGGGGAATCCACTCCGGGATCGTCGAACGGGTGAAGCAAAGATTCGAAGTGAAGAAGCACCCGGCCACCGCCGGCCATGAGTACTTCACTTCTCTCGACAAATCGATGGAAGGGTCATTCAACGCCTGGACTGGATCGAGAGTCGAATGGCTCGTTCATTCCTGGCTGGGTAATCGCAAAGCCAGCTTGCTCGATATGAATGCGACGGTGTTCTTGTCGCAGCAAAATCGGGTTCCCCACCTCGTGATCATCTTCGGCACCGTGCCGAAGCTGTTCTTTTACGCCGACTACACACCGCGCGTCGATCTGCGCATGAATCTTGACTACGTCAACCACTACTACGAACCAGCGAACGCGAGTGCGATCCGCTTCCGCGGATTACCCAACTTCACATGGAACTGGAGTCATGGTACTTATCTGCGCGGACTGATGTCACCGGTGTGTACAAGCGTGATGGGCGATCTGAACGAAGCGAACATCGCCACCTGCGAAACTTACCTCGAAGAATTCGTCGGCCGTTGGTTCCAATGGCTGGATGAGGCTGATCGTCAGCCGCTCTCGCGCGATGAACGGCTCGAACAGCAGCGCTACGATCATTACGTTCGCGAGATCGGCTATCGAACCGATCCGATGAACGTGCTGGCTCAACGCGCATTCGGACCCGAAGAATTCAATCGTCGTCTCGAACTCAGAATGGGCAGTCAGCAAATGGCTGAGACCCGCGGAAAGATCGCCGAGGGCTGATGTCGCTCAATGAGTCCTTCGCCACGCGTGTTGCGCGCGCGCCAGATGCTCGCGCGCTCGTCGCGCTGGTGAACTCGGCCTATCGCGGTGACAGCAGTCGCGTAGGCTGGACGACCGAGGCCGATCTGCTCGGTGGACAGCGTACTGACGAAGACGCTTTACTCGAGTTCATCGCCCGCGGCGAAACGCTCGGAGATCGAGCGATGCTCGTCCACGAGCGTCACGGGCAGATCGTTGCGTGCGTGCAGCTCGAGCGACGTGACGAAAGCGCCTACCTCGGCATGCTGACCATCTCCCCGTCCCTGCAGGCCGCGGGTCTTGGCAAAGCACTGCTGGCCGCAGCAGAAAACTTTGTCACCGACGGTTGGCGATCGAGACGTATCACCATGACCGTCATCGTGCAGCGCACGGAGCTCATCGCGTGGTACGAAAGACGAGGGTATGTGCGGACGGGCGATACCGCGGCGTTCCCGTATGGCGATGCTCGCTTCGGCGAGCCGAAGCGACCTGATCTTTCTTTCGTCGTACTCTCCAAACCTCTCTCTGGCAGCGCGCCCTCCTGATCATGAGCGTCACTGGTTTGTCACGAAGAATTCATACTCTCGCGCCATGGGTGGCATCGCTCGATATTTTTGGTTGGCCGTGCTGTCGGTGTTTGCGGTGACTACCGTGGCAGCCCCGCTCGTCATCGCCCATCGCGGCGCTTCCGGGTACCGACCGGAGCACACCCTTGAGTCGTACCAACTCGCCATCGAGATGGGCGCTGATTTCATTGAGCCGGATCTGGTCTCGACCCGTGATGGTCATCTCGTTGCCCGTCACGAGCCCGAGATCGGGACGACCACAGACGTCGCGAGTCGCCCAGAGTTCGCTGATCGAAAACGAACAGCCCTCGTCGATGGGATCACCGTCACGGGCTGGTTTACGGTCGATTTCACGCTGGCGGAGTTGCGAACGCTGCGCGCTATCCAACCCAGACCCGATCGATCCAAAGAATTCGACGGAAAGTTTCTGATTCCAACCCTCGAAGACATCATCGATCTTGCGCGTCGTGAGTCGGCGGCGCGCGGACGAACCATCGGAATCTATCCGGAAACCAAACACCCGACCTGGCACTGTGAACAGGGCCTGCCGCTCGAGCCTCGCCTGCTCGCCACGCTCGCGGCGGTTGGCTGGACGAAGCATGAGTCGCCTGTGTTCATACAGTCTTTCGAATCAGGCAACTTGCGCTGGTTGCGATCGCGTACCGAGGTTCGACTCATTCAGCTACTCGATGGAGGCGAGCTTCGCGACGACGGCAGTGTTGCCCCACGGCCCGAATGGCGCTCACCGGGCAAATGCGACCTCTACCCTCAGGGCAAAATTCCGCAGGATTTCACGCAGCGGGCCACCTTCGAGGCGTTTCGTTCTTATGCGGATGGCGTGGGGCCATGGAAGCGACACTTGATCGGCACGCGACGCACCGACCCCAGCGACAGTACCGAACGTAGTCGACGTGTCATCGCGCCGACGTCCTTCGTCGAGCTCGCCCATCAAGCCGGGTTGCAAGTGCATCCGTGGACGTTCCGCAACGAGGCCATACATCTTGCAGCCGACTATGGTGGCGATCCGGTAGCGGAATATCAGGCCTTTCGCGACCTGGGGGTCGACGCGGTGTTTTCGGATTTTCCCGATACGGCCGTCGCCGCGTTCAGCCGAGTCCGCGCAACTGATCGATGATGGCTGGGTTCTCGAGGGTGCTGACATCCTGAGTGATCGGCTCGCCGCGTGCGATGGCTCGCAGGAGTCGACGCATGATTTTTCCCGAACGCGTTTTCGGCAGATTCTCGGCGAACCGGATGTCATCCGGTTTGGCAATGGCGCTGAGCTGCTCAGTCACCCAATCTCGCAGTTCTTTTTCGAAAACGCGCGTGTCGCCCGACGGACGCGCACCGCGACACACGACGAATGCGAAGACCGATTCGCCCTTGATCTCGTGTTGTTTGCCGACGACCGCTGCTTCGGCGATGCGCGGATGCGCCACCAGCGCCGACTCGATCTCCATGGTGCCGAGCCGATGACCCGCGACGTTGAGCACATCGTCGATGCGCCCCATGATCCAAAAATAACCGTCTGCATCGCGATGGGCGCTATCGCCTGCCACGTAGAACCGATCCTGAAACTTCTCCCAGTAAGTTTTGAGATACCGCTCGTTGTCGCCCCAGATCGTGCGCAACATCGACGGCCAAGGTTTGCGGATGACGAGATAACCGCCGGCATCGGGCGTCGTGACGCTGCGCCCCTCGTCATCGACGATGTCGGCAAAAACCCCGGGCAATGGACGCGTGCACGAACCTGGCTTCGTGGGAGTGACGCCGGGAATCGGCGAAATCAGGATGGCGCCCGTTTCGGTCTGCCACCACGTGTCGACGATGGGGCAACGTTCGCGACCGATGACACGGTGATACCACATCCAGGCTTCCGGATTGATTGGCTCGCCGACGCTGCCAAGCAGTCGGATCTTCGATAAATCGTACTTCGCCGGAATATCGTCACCGAGTTTCATGAGTGCACGAATCGCCGTCGGCGCCGTGTAGAACACCGTCACGCCGTGACGCTCGCACACACTCCAAAAACGTCCGCCATCAGGGTAAGTGGGCGCGCCTTCGTACATCACGATCGTCGCGGCGGCAGCGAGTGGGCCGTAGGCGACATAACTGTGTCCGGTGATCCAACCTACATCGGCAGTGCACCAGAAGACGTCGTCGTTTCGCAGATCGAACACCCAGCGACTCGTCATCTTTGCGCCAAGCAAATAGCCGGCGCCTGAGTGTTGGATACCCTTAGGCCGACCGGTGGACCCCGACGTGTAGAGCAAGAAAAGCGGGTGTTCGGCGTCCACCCACTCGGGCTCGCAGTGATCGGGCATGCCCGCAATGGCCTCGTGCCACCACACGTCGCGACCTGCGTGCATCGACACCGCCTCGCCAGTGCGTCGCAACACGAACACCGCCTCGACTGTGGGGCAGCCTTCGGCCAGCGCTTTGTCGGTGGCGGCCTTGAGTTCGATGACGTTGCCACCCCGTCGTCCGCCATCCGCCGTGATCACGCAACGTGCACCGGCATCTTCGATACGATCTTTCAAAGAAATGGCTGAAAATCCACCGAAGACGACCGAGTGGATCGCACCGATACGCGCGCAGGCTTGCATCGCTACCACTGCCTCGGGGACGAGGGGCATGTAAATCACGACCCGATCGCCGCGACGAATGCCCCTTGCCTTCAGCGCATTGGCGAAGCGACAGACCTCGCCATGAAGTGCTCGGTAGCTGAGACGACGTACATCGCCTGGCTCACCCTCGAAGATGATGGCGGTGCGATCGCCATGCTCGGCCAGATGAACATCGAGACAATTGAACGACACATTGAGCGCACCGTCCGCGAACCAGCGATAGTTGGGTGCAGCGCTGTCATCGAGCGTTTGGGTGAAGGGCTTGCGCCACACGATTTCTGTCCGTGCAAGGTCCGCCCAGTAACCGACGGGATCCTCCTCTGCCCGCTGATGAAGCGCAGCCAGCGCGTCGTTGCCGATTTGTGCGATCCGAGAAAACTGCGGATCCGGCGCGAAAACCCGCGCCTCGTTCAAAACCGATTCGATGTTGCTCTGGCTCATCGATGCGCTCCGAAGATCAGTAACGAACGGGATAATCTGCGCTCAAACCCTTGAACCGCTTGTGCAACCAAAGATATTGCGCGGGCAACCGACGGATTTCTTGTTCGATCATCGCGTGATGACGCAAGGTGTCGGTGACGCTATCAGGACCGGGAAAATCTTCCAGCGGGCGCTCGATGCGCACGACATAGCCTTCTTCGCCTGGTAAACGCTCGACGAAGTACGGCAGGACGACTGCTCCAGTCAGCCGCGCAAGCCGCGATGTCGCGGTATTGGTTGCGACGGGGATACCGAAGAACGGCACCATCTCCGCTCCCTTCCCGCGGAAGGCTTGGTCAGGCGCGTACCAGACGGCCCCACCCGCCTTCAGTACCCGCACCATGGCACGAATGTCGTCACTGGCGATCATGCTGGCGGCGACAGCGCCCCGATACTTGCGGAAAAACTCACTCAGCAGCGGATCGTTCGACGGCTTGTAGACAGCGTGAACCTCGCGGGCAGCGGTGATGAACCGCGCTCCGATCTCGAGCGTGGTGAAGTGCGCAGCGAGCAGAATCACGCCTCGACCCGATGCGACGAGACGATCGAATTCTTCGATGCCTTCAAAACGAACCAGCGAAAGCAGCTTCTCTTGCGGCATGAACCAGGCGAGCGCCGTCTCGGGCAGCGAAATGCCGGCCTCGCGGAAATGCTGCTCGAGCAGACGCTCGCGCTCGGGCTGCGGCATGCCCGGGAAGCAGAGCTCGAGGTTTCTTCGTACGATTTTTTTCTGAGGCAAGGGCAGCGATCTGGCGAAATCACCGAGGCTGCGGCCAAATTTCAGCAGCGCCGGATAATCTCGACGAGCGAGCGACTTGAGCATCCACAAAGCCGCCCACATCGGCCAGCGTTGCGGAAGATAAAAACGCCAGTTCATCGGCGCGTCATCCGGCAGCGGTGCCCGCGAGCGCAGCGAGTCGCTCGCCCTGCTTACGCAGCGTCGGTCCGAAGTTTTGTCGATCAAAGAATGCGGTCAGCGATTCGAGATCGGGGCTTCTCGGGCGCAAGGCGTTGCGCTCGACTTCAAGGGGCATGTCACGGACGATCTCCGTCAGCCGTCGCGCGAGGAACGCATCGTCGCGATGCCGCGCGAGTTTTTCGGGCAACTTGGCAGCGCCACGAATCGGCAACTGCGCGACCGCATCGAGGTTATCGTAGAGCTCCTCGAGCGACACGTAATCCCGCAGCAAGGCGGCAGCCGTCTTTGGTCCGACGCCCGGAACGCCACGAATGTTGTCGACCGCATCGCCGGTCAACGCGAGATAGTCGGCATAACGCTCCGGAGCTACGCCGAAATGCGACTCGATCTGCTCGTAAGTGAGCCGTTGATTCTCGGTGTAGTTCCAGTAGATGTCGCCCTCGCGGATGAGTTGTGCGAGATCTTTGTCCCGAGTGACGACCGTGACAGGCATGCCTTCGGCACGAAAACGGGCGTGCAAGGTACCGATGATGTCGTCGGCCTCATACTCGCCGCTGCCAAAATCGGCGATGCCAATATGCCGGCAAAACTCGCGGCAGCGTTCGAACTGAAGCTTGAGATCCGGCGGCGCCGGGTCGCGATTGGCTTTGTAAGACGGATCGATGCGGTTACGAAATGACGTCGCGAGACTCTCATCGAAAGCGACGGCAAGGTAGCGTGGCTTGGCGCGCTCGACGAGGTCTCCCAAAAACCTGGCGAACCCGAACAGCGCGTGAACCGGATTTCCCTCGTGGTCCACCATGTCTGGGGGCAGAGAGTAATAGGCGCGAAAAACGTAAACCGAGGCGTCGATCAGGTAGAGCACGACCCATTGTAACGGTCGCGGCGCCGCAGGGACGCCCGCGGCTCCCGTCAGGCCATCAGATGCTTAATCCGCCCATGCAACGGACTGCTGCGTGGGAAGTGCGCGAGCAGATATTCCATCTGGTCGAACAGCACGCGGCGACCCTTCAAAAAAATGTACTCCGCATAGGTCGGCGTGAACGGCACCGCGAGCAGCTGCATCTTGGCCTGCTCGGGTGTCCGCCAAGCCTTGTAGTTATTGCAGCGGCGACAGGCCGTCACGACATTGGTCCACACGTCTCGCCCGCCCTGACTGAACGGTCGAACGTGGTCCCGCGACAAGTCGCGGGTTGAAAAACGCTCGCCGCAATACAGGCAAAGGAAAGCGTCCCGCCGGAACAAGGTTTGGTTGTTGAGGGGCGGGACGTAATCGTTACGCAAATGACCCGGATTGCCACTCTGACCTACCGTGGCGATGATGGAATTGACCTCGAGCACGGTACGGCGACCCGTCAGCGCATTCGTACCGCCATACAGCTGGAAGAGCGGCGTTCCGCAGGTATAGGCGATCTGGTCCTGGTGGTAGAGCCGCGCCGCTTCGCGGTAGTCGATCCATTCGAGCGGCATGCCGGCGACATCGGTGCGCAACACATGCTGGTGCAGCGACACCCCTTCGACAGGACGGGGAACTATTCCAAACTCCTCGTGATCCAGACTGGACATCTACGACCTAATTTACGGTAGTTTTGTTACAACATTCAACGGTGTCCAGCATGTCCCTTCGCCGCCCTCTCCTAGCCTGGTTGTTCACGGCGCTGATTTGGCCCGCGAGCCTCTGTGCGCAAACGGACACTCCCCCGCCGAACGAGGCGGCTGCGGAACAGATCGACGAGGTCACCATCGTCGGCGAAGCCGCGGGACCCGGACTCTGGAAGGTTCGTAACGGGGAAAACACCCTGTACTTGCTCGGAACGCTGAGCCCGCTTCCCAAGAAGATGCAGTGGCGCTCTCGCGAGGTCGAAAATGTCTTGTCCCGCGCGAAGACGGTGATCCCCGCTCGTAGCTCGGTGGAGGCGGATATCGGACCGATCAAAGCGGTTCAGCTCTATCTGCAATACCGCAAGCTGCGTGGCAACGAAGATCAGCAATCGCTCGAGGCCGTGCTTCCACCTGAGGTGTTCGCGCGGTTCGAGGCATTGCGGCAACGCTACGCCCCCCGTGAGCGCGACATGCTGAAACACCGCCCCTTAATCGCGGCCGGCGAACTTTGGAGCGAGGCGCTTTCCAAAAGCGGTCTGACGAGTCGTAACGACGTGAGTCGTCAGGTCGAAAAACTCGCCAAGTCACGCAAGGTCCCGGTGGTCGTTCCGACCATCGTCATCGACGACCCGAAGGGCACTTTGGCCGAAGTCGGGAAAATCTCGCGTGAGGCGGAGCTCGTCTGCATCCGCTCCACTCTGTCGCGCATGGAAAGCGACCTCGAATCCGCTCGCCGCAAGGCGGAGGCTTGGGCCGTCGGCGATATCGACTCCCTCCGCTCGCCGAGTGCCACTGAGCAACGCGAGTCCTGTTGGTCAGCGCTGCAGCAAAGTCCAAAGATTGCGGGCATCCGTCAGCAATTCGATGACGCGTGGTTTCGGTTGGCGGTCGAGGCGATCGAAAAACACGACGTCGCGCTCGCGGTGGTCCCCATCAACGAGTTGTTTGGTCGCAACGGCGTGATGGCGCGCATGCAGGCGCGGGGCTACACCATAGACGAGCCCTGAAGAGTCACCCCTGTGGAGGCCGAGACCGGCAGGTCGCTCAGGGCGCTATCGAATCGAGATTGGCTCGAAGCTCCGACAAGACGGCTCGCGACTCGACGGAAATTCGTACCGATTTTTCTCGGCGATCTTCCCGCTTGCCGGATTCGATCACGAGCAAATTGAGCCGCTGCAGGCGATGGATCAATTTGCGACAGGCACGGTCACCGCCCAATCCATGCATCCGCAGCATCATGACCAATTCGGAAATACTGACGGACTCACGCTGCGCAACCAGGACCAGCGCCGGGGTGAGATTCAGGTAACGGACAACGAGCGCCGCCTCGGCCTTGCCGTTTTTATCTGAACTGTTCGTAGATTGACCCACCCTGAGGCTCTGATTTTTTATGTTTTTTTAATTCAGCTTCCGGACGTGCGTAGCCGACGCCCGTTTAGCACCATAATTTCTTTGCCACCGGAATGAAAACAATTTTAGTGGCCGCCATTGATAAGCGTTTTTGGATAATTTTTAGATTTCAGGGGGCTTCTGAGCGACTCGGTACCTTATAGTCTGCGCCATGAAACAGCCTTACCGCTTCACATTCCACCTCCTATCTTTGATCCCCGTGCTGCTTGCGATAGGTACGGGTCTCGGTATCCCAGAGGCCTCGGCCCAGAACCTGCCGGAGGCCACGCCGTCCTGCAGCCTCGCCATTAACGCCGGTCGTCTTGTCGACCCGGACCGCGGTACCGTGCTTCGCGATCAGGTCATTCGGATCGGCGGCGACCGCATCCTTGCCGTTTCGCCCGCCAGCGAGGCTGCGCGACAAGGCTGTTCCCGCGTGCTCGATTTGTCGCGCTCGACCGTGCTGCCCGGCCTCATCGATACGCACACTCACCTCACCTCGGATCCCACGATCCTGCGCTACGAGCGACTCGGACTCTCCATTCCTCGTCTGGCACTGATCGGTGCGGCTAACGCCCGCCGCACCTTGCTCGCGGGGTTCACGACGGTGCGCAATCTCGGCGCAGATGGCTATGCAGACGTCGCATTACGCGATGCGATCAATGCGGGTGATGTGATCGGGCCGCGCCTTGTGGTCTCGGGGCCAGGCATCGGAATTACCGGCGGTCACTGCGGCAGCAATTTGCTCGCGCCCGAGTTTCGACAAACGTCGCTCGGCACCGCCGATGGTCCGGACGAAGTCCGAAAAGCCGTGCGGCAAAACGTGCGCTATGGCGCGGATGTCATCAAATATTGCGGCACTGGAGGCGTGTTCTCGAAAGGAACCCAACCCGGCATGCAGCAGTTCACGCCCGAAGAAGTCGCGGCACTCGTCGACGAAGCGCGCATGCATGGTCGCAAAGTGGCCGTTCATGCGCATGGCGCGGGCGGCATCAAGGTAGCCTTGCGAGCGGGGGTGGATACGATCGAGCATGCGAGCCTCATCGACGACGAAGGCATCGAGCTCGCGAAGAAGTACAAAGTTTACTTCTCGATGGACATCTACAACACCGACTACACGCAGAGCGAATCAAAACGACGTGGCGAACTGCCGGAATTCATTCGCAAGGATGCAATGATCGGCGAAATACAACGACGCAATTTCGAGCGCGCCCTGAAAGCGGGCATCCGCATGACGTTCGGTACCGACGCGGGAATCTACCCGCATGGCGACAACGCGCGACAGCTCGCCGTCATGGTTCGCTATGGCATGACGCCTATGCAAGCCATTCAGGCGGCGACGATCAACGGTGCCGATGCCCTGGGATGGGCCGGTCAAGTTGGAATACTCGCGGCGGGTGCGTATGCCGACCTCATCGCCGTCGATGAAGACCCGCTCGCCGACATTCGCGCACTCGAGCGCGTCAGTGTCGTGTTGAAGGGCGGTGAAGTGATCAAGGGTGGGGCCGCGAGTCCAGACCGATGACGGAAAGCGGTCGAGGCGTGACGGCGATGTTCATCGCCGTTGCCGCCTTTTCGTTCATGGATGCGCTGCTCAAATTATTCGCTGCGCATTACCCGCCCATGCAGGTCGCGGCCATTCGAGGCGCCGCCTCGCTGCCCTTCGTCATCCTCCCACTTTGGTATTCCGGCAGGCTGCGTGAACTGAAACCGACGCGTCTCGGTTTGCATCTGCTGCGCGGCGTGCTCGGCATCATCATGCTCGCCACGTTCGTCTTGGCACTGCGCGATGCGCCCCTCGCCTCGGTTTACTCGATCTACATGGCGGCCCCGCTGCTGATCGCCGCACTTGCCGCGTGGTGGCTCGGCGAGAAAGTGGACCGCGGACGCTGGCTCGCCATCGTGATCGGACTCGTCGGCGTACTCGTCATTCTGCAGCCGCGGCCCGACGGCTTGCCGCTGCTCGCCGGACTCGCCGCTACGATCTCCGCTCTCTGCTACGCCCTCGCCGTCATCACCGCGCGCGTCCTGACGCGCACCGAGCGCTCCTCGACCATGGTGTTTTCTTTCCTCCTGGTCGTCACGGTGGTGGCCGGCGCACTCGCCGCCTCAAGCTGGGTCCCGATTCGTTTGACGGACTGGTGGCTTATCGTGGCCGTCGGAGGTCTCGGTGCTGCGGGTCAGCACTACATCACTGAAGCGTTCCGTCACGCGCCCGCTGCCGTCGTGGCGCCCATCGAGTACACCGCACTGCTTTGGGGTATCGCCATCGATTGGATCGCCTGGGCTGTTCTGCCCGGCACGGTCATGCTGAGCGGCGCCTCGCTCATCATCGCCGCCGGGCTGTATGTCGCGTGGCGGGAGCGAGTAGTGACACACTCCCGTTCGTGAACAGTCTTTACCTTCGGCTCGCGGGCGTCGCCGCGCTTTGGGGCGGCACCTTCATCGCCGGTCGAATCGCTGCACCCGAACTTCCGCATTTCACCGTCGCCGCGCTGCGTTTTTGGGTGGCGTTTGCCATCCTCGCTCCCTTGCTGATCGCAGTCGAAGGTCGATTGCCTCGCTTGCGACCCCGCGATCTCGGCTACACAGCGCTGCTCGCCTTATTCGGGCTCGTGTTCTACAACCTGCTTTTTCTCGGCGCGCTGGAACTCATCCCCGCAGGGCGCACGGCGCTCGTCGTCGCGCTCAATCCGATTCTCACCGCGCTCACCATGGCGCTCGTATTCGGAGAACGACTGCAAGGCCATCGTTGGCTTGGCATCCTGCTCGCACTGACCGGCGTATGGATCGTCCTCTCCAAAGGCGATCCGTCGCTGCTGTTGCAACGCGTGGGGCGCGGCGAATGGCTGATGTTGGGCGGTGCCTGCTGCTGGGCGATTTATACGGTGGTCGGCCGGTACGCCCTCGACGGTGAGGCGGCCACCTCACCGCTCGCGTTGACGACCGTCACCACCCTCTGGGGAGCCCTGATGCTGACGGCGGGAATGCCCTTGGAATGGGACACCTGGCGAGCCCATGAGGTTTCCGTCGCGGCTTGGGCGTCGATCGTCTATCTTGGCGCCGGCGGTACGGCGCTCGCGTTCGTTTGGTACGCAGAGGGTCTTAAACGCCTCGGGGCGGCACGCACGGCAGTATTCAATAACCTGGTACCCGTCTTCGGCGTATCGTTCGGCACATTGCTGCTCGGTGAGCCGCTGCTTATCTCGATGATGACGGGCGGGCTCGTCGCCATTGCGGGCGTGACGCTCACGAACTGGAGCAGACCACGGTAAATCAGTGACTTGCGAGAGGTCGTGTAGAAACAGTTTCATAAATGCGCCATAAGCGTGTCTAGAAACGCATACATGACACTCTAGATTATTGATTTATCTATACTTTTTCGCATGTGGTCAATCCTTAACCAAGCCAACAAAAAACCGCGAAAAATACCGCGATTTTTCGCTTGAAAAGCCCCCTATCCACAACGTTATCCACACCCTCTGTGGACAAATCCAAGCCACCCAAATTAGCGATCTGTCGAGTTGCGCTCGATACGCCCCTGAGGCGCACGTTCGATTACCGCATCGATACCGATCCTGCTCCGGAACCCGGTAGTCGGGTCGCGGTTCCGTTCGGGCGGCGGCAGCTCGTGGGCGTCGCCATCTCGCTGGAATCTGAATCCGACGTCGATGAGAGCAAGCTCAAGGCGATTTCGAAAACACTGGATCCGATGCCCACCTTCGATCCAGCGCTGCTGCATCTGCTGCGCTGGGCCGCGGATTACTACCATCACCCCATCGGCGAGGTGATCGCCGCCGCTTTGCCGAAGTTGCTGCGCGAAGGCGCGGCTCTCGCAGCACAGATCGAATACTGGATCGCGACCGAGTCCGGTCACGCCGCGCTGGCGGCGGGCGAACTCAAACGAGCGCCGAAACAACGTGCGCTGCTCGAACAGCTCGCAACCACGCAGACTCAAGGACTCGAGACTCGCGAACTCGACGATCTACTGGCGGGGTGGCGAGAGGCGGCACGCGCCCTCACCAAACGTGGCTGGGTGCAGTCCCTGTCACGCGAAAAAATCTTTGAGCAGCCCGATGACCACGCTCTAGAACATTCTTCGGCTGGCGACCTTCCGCCCGAGCTCTCGGCGCAACAGCGCGCCGTACTCGAGGCGATCCAGAGCAAAGACCGAACGGGCTATCAGGCGTGGTTGCTGCACGGCGTGACGGGCAGCGGCAAGACTGAGGTTTATCTACGCCTCGCCGAGCAGCAGTTGCAACTCGGCAGACGCGTACTCGTACTGGTGCCTGAGATCGGCCTCACCCCGCAACTCGTTGGGCGCTTTGCGCGACGATTTCCGCAGACGCCACTCGCAGTCCTGCACTCGGGACTCACGGACTCGGAGCGACTCGCCGCTTGGCGCGCGGCGCATAGCGGTTACGCACAACTGGTGATCGGCACGCGCTCCGCAGTCTTCGCGCCCATCCCTGAGCTCGGGATCATCATCGTCGACGAAGAGCACGACTCGTCATTCAAGCAACAGGAAGGCGGGTTTCGTTATTCGGCACGTGATCTCGCACTCGTACGCGCCCACGCGCTCGACATCCCGGTCGTACTCGGCTCTGCGACACCTTCGCTCGAGTCGCTGCACAACGCCACTTCGGGACGACTCACTCGACTTTCGCTTCCGGATCGCGCGGCCTCGGCGATGCCACCGACCCTGCGACTTGTCGACTTGCGGCAGGAACACGTGCACGCAGGACTTTCGACGACCGCCGTGTCGGCCATCCAGCGTCACCTTGCGGCCGACGGTCAGGTACTCGTGTACATCAATCGCAGAGGTTATGCGCCGACCCTCGCGTGTACGGCCTGCGGGTGGGTGGCGCCCTGCCAATCCTGCGACGCACGCATGACCGTCTACCGGCAGGCTGGGCGATTGCGCTGCCATCATTGCGGCGCGGATCGCGAACTGCCGCGGCAGTGCCCTCAATGCGGTTATGCCGTGAAGACGGTCGGCCAAGGTACGGAACGTGTCGAGGAGGCTCTCGCCGAAAGTTTTCCGGGTATCGGCATCGCGCGACTCGATCGTGACGTCGTTCGCCGCAGCGACGAGCTTGAGGCGGTTGTCGCACGCATGGCGGGCGGCGAAGCGCGTATTTTGGTCGGCACCCAAATGGTTGCGAAAGGTCATGACTTTCCGTCACTGACCTTGGTGGTCGTGCTCAATGCCGATCAGGGTCTGTTCAGTACGGACTTTCGAGCGGCCGAGCGTCTCGCGCAGACCATCGTCCAGGTCGCAGGACGCGCCGGTCGGGCGAGTCGCCCTGGCGAGGTGCTCATCCAAACCGAATATCCCGAACACCCCTTGCTCGCGGGTCTGCTCACCGGAGGCTATGACGCCTTCGCCGCTGCGGCACTCGAAGAGCGAAAAAGCGCAGCCTGGCCCCCCTTCGCCCGCCTCGCTGCGCTGCGTGCATCAGCCACCGAGGCCGAGACCGCGATCCGATTTTTGGAGCAGGCCCGGCGTGCAGCCCCGGTGGGCAAGGGCGGTCCGGTTCGGTTGCTCGGCCCTGCGCCGGCTGCCATGGCCCGGCGCGCCGATCGTCATCACGCCCAGCTTCTGGTCGAGAGCCCCGATCGCGCGGCGCTGCATCGACTGCTCGAGCAGTGGCTGCCGGCCATCGAGGCCCTGCCCGAGGCGAGACGGGTTCGTTGGGCGCTCGACGTCGATCCGCTCGAACTGTTCTGACGAACTGCGCCGACCCGGTAGAATCGCGCCCGTGAAAGAAGACCTGCACATCCTGCTGCAACGCGCGTTGCACTCCCTCGAGGGTTCGTTGCTCTCTGGGCCCGTCGATCCGCAACAGATCGCTCTGGAGCGCGCTCGCGATTCCACGCATGGTGACTTCGCCTCGAACATCGCCATGCGCCTTGCCAAGGCGGCCGGCAAACCGCCACGCGTCATCGCGGAGGCAATCATCGCAGCACTGCCTGCCTCGCCCATCGTCGAGCGCGTCGAAGTGGCAGGGGCGGGGTTCATCAATTTCTTTCTCGCCAAAGATCTCTATACACGCGAGCTCGTTCTCATTCACGATCAGGGCGAGTCCTACGGACGTCATCGTCCAGAGCATCCGCACAAGGTATTGCTCGAATTCGTCTCCGCCAACCCCACAGGCCCCATGCACGTCGGTCACGGACGACAGGCGGCCTTCGGTGACGCGCTCGGAAATTTACTCGCTGCAGCCGGTGATGTCGTCACGCGTGAGTACTACATCAACGATGCGGGTCGGCAGACCGAAATTCTCGCCGTCTCGGTCTGGGTGCGTTATCTCGAAGTCTGTGGCGAAGTGTTGAAATTTCCGGAGAACGGCTATCGAGGCGACTACATCCGGCCCGTCGCTTCCGCGCTGCACCAGCGCGAAGGTGTGGCACTGAAACACGCCGCAGCAACCGTGCTTGCCGGCTTGCCTGCTGATGCACCCGAGGGCAACAAAGAAAAACATATCGATGCTCTCATCGCGCGATGCCGCGATCTCATCGGCGAAGCCGCATGGGACAGACTGCTACAGACCAGCATTGCGGCGATGCTCGAGGAAATCCGCAACGACCTAGACGGGTACGGCGTGCATTTCGACAATTGGATTTCCGAGCGCGCCTTCACGCAAGGCGGCGCCGTCGAGCGCGCACTGGAACGATTAAGAAAACAACATCTGCTCTATATCAAAGACGGTGCCGAGTGGTTCAAGGCTACGCAGTTCGGCGATGACGAAGATCGGGTCGTCGTTCGCGAGAACGGTGTCAAAACTTATTTTGCGTCCGACATTGCCTACCACCTCGACAAGCGCGAGCGCGGCTTCGATCGACTCATCGATGTGCTGGGCGCCGATCATCATGGCTATGTCACCCGTGTACGCGGCGGTCTGCAGGCCTTTGGTCATCCGGGCGATTGCCTCGAGGCGCCGCTGATCCAACTCGTTGCTTTGTTCCGCAATGGCATGAAGATGTCGATGGGCAAGCGCGAGGCCAATTTCATCACGCTGCGCCAGCTGCGCGAGGAAGTCGGCAACGATGCTTGTCGCATTTTTTATCTGATGCGCAGCAACGATCAGTCACTCGACTTCGATCTCGACCTTGCCAAGTCGAAGACCAACGAAAACCCGGTGTTCTACGTCCAGTACGCACATGCCCGGGTCGCGAGTGTCATGAAAGAACTCGCGGCTCGCGGTTTCACGTACGACGCAGCAGCCGCTCGTCACACGATACTCGAGCGTGGCGCAGCCCTGCTCGCAGGGCAACAAGCCGAGGCCATGCTGTCCTGTGTATCTCGCTATCCCGAAGTCGTTCGGCAATCGGCTGCTCAACGCGCGCCGCATGCTCTCGTGCACTACTTGCGCGAACTCGCTACGACTTTGCATGCCTTTTATAACGCGGAGCGCGTGCTCGTACCCGAAGAAGACGTACGCTGTGCCCGCGTCTTCGCGCTGCTCGCCGTACAGCGCGGACTGCGCAACGGACTCGCCATTCTCGGCGTATCGGCTCCGGAGTCGATGTGAGCAAGACACCGATCGGTAGAGACTTCAAGCGTGCCGGCCGACACGGCGGTACTGAGTTCAATTTCTCGCGGGAATTCTTTGTCGGACTCGCAGCAGGTCTTGCCATCGCAGTCGCCGTCTTCTTCTGGCAGCAGCAGGCAATCAAAGATGCTCGTGCGGCTGCAGAAGAAACCCAGCCCACTCCCCGTCCGGCGCGCCGTGAGTCTGCGGCCGCTGCGGCAACGGAGCCGGTGCCCGAGTACGACTTTTACGGCATGCTGCCAAAGAGCGAGGTAGTCGTTCCCGAAACCGACGCCAAGGCGCCCGTCCCGGCCGTGCCCAATACCCCCATCGAGCGACCGGGCGTCTATGTCTTGCAGCTCGGCATGTTCAAAAATCTCGAGGAGGCCGAGCGCCTGCAGGCGAAGTTGCTGCGCCTCGGCGTGCAATCTGCCGTACAGCGCATCGCCATCGAAGCCGAAGTGCTGCACCGGGTGCGCATCGGCCCCATCAGCAATCTAAACGATCTCAATCGCACGCGCGCCGCTCTGCAGCGCGCAGATATCGATGCGGTGGTAATTCGAGTCGGCGACTAAGCGTCGCCGTCGTCGGAGACGCTGCGAAAATCGACGCCGAGCGCACGGAGTTTTCGGTAGAGGTGCGTACGCTCCATACCGACTCGCTTGGCCAGCTGCCCTACTTTGCCGTGGCACAGCAACAGTTGCTGCTGTAGATACGCGCGCTCGAAGTGCTCTCGAGCTTCGCGCAAGCCGAGCGCCAAGAGGTCTTGCTTGACCAGCGTTTCGGCGGGCGGCGCAACCTGGGAGAGCTCTCGTTCGATATCTTCGAGCGAGACTTCTTCGGTGCCGCCCTGCTGTAGCAGACGACGGACCATCGTCCGCAGCTCCTGCACGTTACCCGGCCACGGATAGTTTCGAAGGCGATTCTGTGCAGCGATGCTGAAGCGCCGGAAACCAAGTCCCTCTGTATCGACCAGCCGATCGACGTAATGGCGGAGCAGATCGGGAACGTCTTCCGAGTACTCGCGAAGCGCCGGCACGCGAGCCATGGCAGCACTCAGGTGGCCGAACAGATCTCGTCGTAGTAATCCCTGCTCGATATCCGACTGTGCCGAACACACGACACGGGCTTGGAAGGCGCGGAGTTTCGCCTCACCGAGACGCGTATAGCTTCGTGTCTCGAGCAGCCCGAGCAGTGCACGTTGCGCAGCAGCTGGAAGATCGCCAATTTCATTGATGAACAATGTTCCATCGCCCACCTGGTCGATGAGTCCGGCATCACCCGCCTTGCCAAACAACGCGGCCTCCGCATCGGCATCGCGCAAAGCGCTCGAAAAGATTGCAACGAAGGGCTTCGCGGAACGCGGGCCGTGGTCATGCACGAACCGAGCAAAAGCCTCGCGCCCGGTTCCAAATTCACCCAAGAGCATTAGCGACGCGTCACCGTTTGCATGACGCAGCAGCTCACTGCGTAATTGCTGGATCTGCCGACTCTTGCCGACCGGCGCAGAAATGGAACCGGCCTTGCTCTTACCGGAAGCCTTGCGCGTCCGCGCGCTCTCGAGCGCTCGCTCGACGGTACGCAGCAACTTGGCGAGCGACAGGGGTTTCTCGACGAAGTCCATTGCGCCAAGGCGAGTGGCCTCGACCGCGGTATCGACCGTGCCGTGTCCGGACATCATCACGACGGCGCACCCGTTCGCACTCGTCGATGACCATTCGCGAAGGAGTGTGATGCCATCGACATCGGGCATCCAGATATCGAGCAGCACGAGGTCCGGTTGATGACGCTGACGAAGCACTCGAGCCTCGGCGCCGTTTGACGCCACTTCGACGTCATAACCTTCTTCGCTCAGGATTTCTTTGACGAGACTGCGGATATCCGCCTCGTCGTCCACCACAAGAATGCGCGCTGCACTCATGCCCGCTCCCTCCTCAGCTCCCCGTTATCGATGCCAGGGGCTACCGCCCTCTCATGCTCCGATACCGGCAACATAACACGGACCAAGGCACCGCCCGAGGGGCGATTCTCCGCCTCGATACGCCCGCGATGGTCTTCGACGATCTTCTTGACGATGGCAAGCCCGAGTCCGGTCCCTCGAGTCTTGGTCGTGACGTACGGATCGAATACTCGACCGATCATGTCGGATTGGAAGCCGGGGCCGTTATCCGCCACGGTGACTTCGGCGAATACCCGCCCCTCCCGCTCGATCATCGAGGTCGTGATCTCGATCACTGCCGATCGGACACCCTCCAAGGCCTCGAAGGCGTTGGTCAGCAAGTTATTCAGAACCTGCCGGACACGAGATCGATCCGCTTCGACTGGATCGACGGTCGCGCCAAGCTGCGTGACGATCTCGATGGAGGCCTCCTGTGATCGATAAAGGTCGGTCACTTCAGTCACCAAGGGATTGAGATCGAAGGCGGTCACCTGCATCGCGGGAGCCCGCGCATACTCGCTGAAGTCGTTGACCATCTGCTTCATCGACTCAACTTGCTGAACGATGGTATTCGTCGAACGCTCGACCATATCCGCATCGGAGCCAGAGAGCGCGGGTAACAGTTTGCGACGGAGACGTTCCGCCGACAGCTGAATTGGGGTGAGCGGATTCTTGATTTCGTGAGCCAATCGGCGAGCCACTTCACCCCAGGCGGCATCGCGCTGCGCTTGCAGCAAATGAGTGACATCGTCGAAGACGATCACGAACTGTTCTGGACCGCCTTCTTCTTTGGGAAGCGGAACACAGGCGCACACGAGTACTCGTGAACCGGATTTTCCGAGGACGGACTTGCCAGAGGCGGACTGCAATTCGATCTGTTCGCGCCAATCGTCGCGTCCCGAGGCAAATCGAAGGCGCAACTCGGCAACGAATGCGGGGAGCAGGCCGGTATCTGCGTCGACGCCCACGCCGAGGGGACGCCCGACGGCGGCGGTGAGATCAACGCCGAGAATGCTGCCTGCCGATTCATTGGCGCGCTGTACGACGAGATCGCGATCGACCGTAATGACGCCTGCCGACAAGCGGGCCAAAATAATTGCCAGACGCTCGCGCTCACGCTCGGCGGCCGCGCGGCTGCTCTCCGTTTCCTCGCGAGCCCGCCGCAAGCGCTTGGTCATATCGTTGAACGATTGCACGAGAAAACCCATTTCGTCGTGCGACGTCATCGGAACTCGCGTACCGAAGTCACCTTTGGCGACCGCTCGCGTACCCGCCATCAAGTCCTGTACCGGCTTGAACAACACTTCAGCGGCAGAAATCGCGCCGTAAATGGCGCCGAGCAAGGTGACGAGCAGTACCATCGTCAACGTCAATCTGAAGCTGTACTTCAAGGGCTCACGCAATGCGGCGAGATCACCATACTGCGAGTAAGAGCGCTGTACGGCGTCGGTAAGATCGGCAAACTGTCTCGGCAGCTGATAAATGACCACGGTATAGCGCGCGTCACCCCGCGCAAACGGCGATCCGGGAATCGGTGCAGCGGTACGAATGAGATATCGCGAATCCCCCGTCGGCTCCAGACTCAGATAAGTGGAACCACTCGCGACTGTCCGAATGAGATCGGATGATGGGCGATCGGGCAAGGAATCCGGAACCTCTTGGCTCGCTGCACCAATAATTCTTTCAGACTCTCCGTAAAGAATAATCTCACTCGCCCCCGAACGACGAAGCTCTTCCTCGACGGCAAAAAGCGCAGCGCCTGCACTCTGGTTCGCAAGCGACGCTGCGAATCGCTCCGTCCGCGCGCCATATTCGCGCATGCGCAGATCGAGTGCCGAGCGAGATAACACCACGGCGTCGTTGAGTCCTTGTTTGATTTCGACCCGAAACCAACTGTCGATACCGCGGTTCAGAAACTCCAACGAGAAGACGTACACCGTAAGTAACGGCAGTGCTACGAGCGCGCTGAAGACCAGCACCGTTCTCGACGTCAGACGAGATCCGGGAACGCCACTTCGATAAGCCGAAACGAGTTGGATGATTTTCCGCGCAAGCAGCACGACGATCACGGCAACAGCCGCTGCGCTGGCGAGCAAAATCCAAGGCTGAAGGCGTCCGAATTGCTCGGAATTCTGTGACGACAAAAAAAGTGCGAAAAGCGCACCGACGACGACCGCGATCCAGATCGCGATCATGATTCGAGTTCGACGACTGCTCAGCGCGGCAGCGACCATGAATACCACTCGCTCTCTCGTTGCCAGTCATCAGACCAGAACATGAGCGCGCGCAGTGCGTCGGTCAAACGTCCACGCCGCACACCTGCACGAACACTGACGAGATAAGTACCCGGCTCGGCCACCTGCGAAGCCACGAGTATTGGCCAACTTTCGATGCTGCCGAGTGCTGCAAGCGCTTCGTCCAGCGTGGCATAGGACTTCTGCTCTCCTTCGAGCAGAGGATCGCGTACGACGTAACGCTCACTGACTAAGTGGTAACTGAGCTCACGCTTGAGCTGCAGCGCGACGATGTTTTCATTGGTCCAATAACGTCGCTCTCGAGACACTTCCACGTCGACTTCATAAGAAAGCGATACGCCATCGCGCAGCGCGCCGGCAGCCTCCTCGCTCGATGGGTAGCGCGTACGGACGTTCAGTTGATAAACGCCGCCGACGACGCTCACGAATGCCGACTGGACTTCGAGGGTGCCTTCGAGGGGATCCGCTCGCGCTTCCGGCCATTGCCACGGCATCGCGCCGGCAAGCCAAAGACAGGCGACGGTCATGAGCCTTACCCACAGACGCCGAGCTTTTCCGCCTTTGGTGGTCATTTGCCTTTCCCCCGAACGAGGCAAGCATAATAGAAGCCATCCGTGGACGCCTGATCGGGCCCCGGAATCAACTGGACCCCGATTTCCCTTCGCAGCGCCCCCGGGGGCAGCGCGATCTCCGGCGGCCATCCCAGGACAGACGCCTCCGGAGTGGCAGCCAAAAAGGCCTGCGCGACCGCTTCGTTCTCTTCGGGGAGCACGGAACAGGTGGCGTAGACGAGTTTTCCGCCCGGGGCGAGCTTCGAAAAGCAGTTGGCGAGAATGCGTCTTTGAAGCGATGCGAAGCGAGCGCCGTCTTCCGGACGACGAAGCAATTTGATGTCGGGATGACGTCGGATGACGCCCGTTGCCGAACACGGGGCGTCGACGAGGATGCGCTGGAACGGCGCTTCATCCGCGAGCGCTTTCGGATCCGCCAAATCGGCGAGTCGCGTTTTCGCTCGGCTTGCCGATGCGCCAATGCGCTCAAAAGTCGAGGCGACGAGTGCGAGGCGTGCGGCGTCATCATCGACAGCCAACAACTCGATACCCGGCTGTCGCTGCAGAATATGCGCGCTCTTGCCGCCCGGCGCGGCGCAGGCATCGAGCACACGATGACCGCGTTGTACATCGAGCAGTAGTGCGGCGAATTGCGCGCCTGCGTCCTGCACCGACACTCGACCCTCGGCAAATCCCGGCAGCGTCGCCACGGGAATCGACTGTGCGAGCACGACTGCTTCGGGTGGTGTAGCGAGCGCGAACGCTTCGCGTCCGGCTGCCGAAAGCTCGGCAAGATAGGCGTCGACTTTAGTGGATGGCGCGACGCGCAGCGTCATCGGCGGATACGCATTGTTTGCCGCCAGCATCGTCGCTGCACGATCTCCATACACCGCTTCGAGCCGCTCAACGAGCCATTGCGGATGCGCAACGCGCGTCGCGAGGTCTTTATCCGCCTGGGCGAGCAATGCACTGCGCTCGCGTACGAAACGACGCAATACGGCATTCACGAACCCGGTCGCGCGTCCGAGGCCGAGCGCGCGCGCCGCATCCACGGCCAGATGGACGCTCACTTCGGGCGCAGAACGCGAATACTCGATCTGATGTGCGGCCGTCACGAGTAACGAGCGAAGCAAGGGCGGGATCTCTTCGGCGGGACGATCGACGATGGAGGACATCGCGGGCGCCAGGCGCAGATACCAGCGCAACGTGCCAAGCGCGATGGCGCGTACCGCAGACTTGTCGGCACGATCGTCCGCTGCCTGCAGCGCAACATCGGCTGAGCGACCTGAATGAGCGACCGCACTCACCGCTTCGACCGCGGCGGCGAGCGTTGCCGCCCCGGGTGCAAGCCGATTGCCGGTTTTTCCGGTCTGCGGTTCTATGATTAATGCATCGACGTTCATTCAAAGAATTCCTCGTTTGAGCGCAAGCCGTTCGCGAACTCGCGAGCGGTCATGCTGCGACGGCCGGCGCGCTGCAACTCGCTGATGCCGAGCAGCCCCTCGCCACAGGCGACGAGTAGGACCTCGTCTTGCATCCCGAGAATGGCGCCCGGCGATCGTTGTGTTTTGTCGACTGCCGGCCATACGCGCGCTCGGTGTACGCGTACCTGCTCGCCGTGATGCAGCGTCTCGGTGGCCGGCCAGGGCCTGAACGCTCGAACTTGGCGATCAATTTGCGCGGCCGAGCGCTGCCAATCGATGCGTGCCTCGGACTTCTCTATTTTTTTGGCGTAGGTCACGCCTGTCGATGACTGCGCCTGCGGTGCAATCGCGCCGGCTTCGATACCGGCCAAGACTTCGAGCAAGGCCGGCGCGCCCAACGCAGCCAGCTTGCCGAGCACGGAGCTCGAATTGTCGGAGTCGGAGAGCGCGAGAGTTCGCTGCAGAAGGATCGGCCCTGTGTCGAGCCCGGCATCCATTTGCATGATGGTGACGCCAGTCTCTGCGTCTCCCTCGAGAATGGCCCGCTGAACCGGCGCGGCCCCGCGCCAACGCGGCAACAAAGATGCATGGATGTTCAGACAGCCATATCTCGGAATGGCCAAAGCTTCCGGCGGCAAAATCAGTCCATAGGCCACGACCACGAGCACGTCCGGCCGCCAAGCCTCGAGGGTCGAGCGGCCTTCCGGCGTTCGCAGGGTCTGGGGCTGTGCAAGCGGCAATGAATGCTTGAGCGCGAATTCTTTGATCGCGCTTGCTGATAGCTGTCGACCGCGCCCAGCGGGGCGATCCGGTTGAGTCAGGATGCCGACGACCTCGTGATCCGACCCGACGAGCGCTGCAAGCGGGGGCACCGCAAATTCCGGCGTACCGGCGAAAACGATTCGCATGGGTGTGAGAAAGCGGACTTCAGCGACCGACGGCCGCGCCCGCTGGAACCTTGTCGGAGTCCTGCTTGGCGGGACGATCGCGACGCTCTTTTTCGAGCTTCTTTCGAATTCGGTCGCGCTTCAGCGTAGAGAGATAGTCGACGAACAGCTTGCCGTCGAGATGATCCATCTCATGCTGAAGACACACGGCACGAATGCCATCGAGTTCGCATTCGTAGGTCTTGCCAGTGCGATCCTGCGCACGGACGCGAATGCGTTGTGCACGCTCGACTTCATCGAAGATTCCGGGAACGGACAGGCAACCCTCCTCCATCACGCCGACATTCTCGCGCGAGAGAATTTCCGGGTTGATGAATACGAGGGGATCGCTGTGATTGTCGCTGCAATCCATCACGAGCAGCTGCTTATGAACGTCCACCTGCGAGGCCGCGAGGCCGATGCCCGGTGCGGCGTACATGGTCTCGAACATGTCGTCGATCAGCTTCGAGAGAGCGGCATCGAAAGTCGTGACCGGGACGGCACGGGTCCGCAAACGCGGATCGGGAAATTCGAGAATGTCGAGCAATGCCATGGTGGGAGACCCCTGCCAAAAAGGTAGTTCGTTGGACAGCAGTATATCAGCGAGGTTTCCCGCCTTTTGCCGCTCGAAGAAAACCGTGCGCTCCGTACCCTTTGGCGCCCATGGCCACCCCGGAACACTATCGCTTTGCCTGCCTCGCCCGACTCGACGCCGAGTCGTGGTGTCGTCTGATCGACCGCGTCACTTCGCCACTCGATCTCATCGGCCGACCCGCAGAGCAACTCATGGCGCTTGGGCTCTCGAAGGCCGCTGCTGTCGCCCTCGAACACACAGACCTCGCCAAACACCGCGCCACACTCGAGGCACTCGCGCGACATCACATCGAACTGATCGCGGCTCACGAACCGGACTATCCCAGCCAACTGCGCGTGTTGCGCGGCGCGCCTGCCCTGCTTTTTATCCGCGGCAACCGCAGCGCGCTCGAAACGCCTCAATTGGCGATCGTCGGTAGCCGTCATCCCACGGCCAACGGCGCGCTCACCGCCCGCGATCTAGCTTTCCACTTCGCACAATGCGGCCTCACCATCACAAGCGGGCTCGCCATCGGCATCGATGCGGCAAGTCACACCGGCGCCCTCGCAGCCGAAGGCGTCACCCTCGCCGTCTGCGGCACGGGACTCGACCGCACCTACCCCCACACCCACGCCGAACTCGCCCACCGCATCCTCGAAACGGGCGCCCTGATCAGCGAGTTCCCACCCGGAACCCCCCCTTTGCCTCATCACTTCGTGCAACGAAATCGCATCATTAGCGGGTTATCCGTCGGCGTTTTGGTCATCGAGGCCGCCGCCCGCAGCGGTTCACTGACCACCGCCCGCTACGCTGCGGATCAGGGTCGCGAGGTCTTCGGCGTACCCGGATCGATCCACAGCCCACTGTCGCGTGGATGCCACGGGCTTCTCCGGGAGGGCGCCACCCTCGTAGAAAATGCCAAAGACGTTTTCCGGAGCCTACAATTTAATCAACAAAATCAAATAGTTAAAATATCGGACAGACCACCCCAATCGCCCCCTTGGGAGGGGTCGCCGTTGGACAACCCTGCCGAAATCCTGTTAGATGCCCTCGGCTTCGAGCCTACGGGCCTCGATGCGCTCATCGCGAGCACCGGCCTCTCCAGCACATCTGTAGCGTCCCTGCTCATCGCCCTCGAGACCGAGGGACGTGTCGCATCGGACTCAGAGGGTCGGTTGTACAGAATGCTCCATCCAATCCAAACCCGATGACCCAAACGACCGACAACGGCAGCGTCCTCGACATACTCATATATGTGTTCGACCGGTACATGTTGGCCGACGCCCCCGAGGTGCCCGAGCGCGACGCCCTCGCGGAAGACCTGGAGCGAGCCGGATTCCCGGGCGACAACGTCGAACGCGCCCTCGACTGGCTTGCCGACCTGGCCTATGAGCGCCACCGACCTTCGCTGGCCGATTCCGGACCCCGCGCGATGCGGGTGTTCACGGACGCAGAACGTAATCATCTGCCGGTGGACTGCCGCGGTTATCTGCTCGAACTCGAGCGCACCGGCATCCTCTCGCCGCAACAACGCGAAATCGTCATCGAGCGCTTGCTTGCGCTCGACTCCTCCGAACTCGATGTCGACCAGCTGAAGTGGGTTGCCCTCATGGTGCTCTCCAGCCAGCCCGGCGAAGAACTCGCCTGCTCGCGCATGGAGAATCTCGTGTTCGATCTGCCGCTCGAACGGCCCCACTGATGACCCTGCGCCGGAGCCGGCTACATGGCTGAAAATCTCGTCATCGTCGAATCTCCGGCGAAGGCTAAAACCATCAAGAAGTACCTCGGATCCAAGTTCGAGGTGCTCGCCTCTTATGGTCACGTCCGAGACCTCGTCCCCAAAGAAGGCGCTGTCGATCCGTCGCGTCGCTTTGCGATGAAGTACGACGTCATCGAACGTAACGAGCGTCACGTCGAAGCCATTTCAAAAGCGCTGCGCAAAGCGAAGTCGCTCTATCTGGCTACCGACCCCGATCGCGAAGGCGAGGCCATTTCCTGGCATTTACGCGAACTGCTTCGCGACCGTGGCGATCTCGACGGCAAGGAAGTACACCGCGTCGAATTCTTTGAGATCACGCGTAATGCCGTGCGCCAGGCGATCGAGGCACCGCGCGATCTGTCGCTCGATCTCGTCAATGCTCAGCAGGCGCGTCGCGCGCTCGACTACCTCGTCGGATTCAATCTCTCGCCACTACTCTGGAAGAAAGTCCGTCGCGGACTCTCTGCCGGTCGCGTGCAAAGCCCGGCGCTGCGCATGATCTGCGAGCGCGAAGCCGAAATTCAGGCCTTCGTGCCGCGTGAGTATTGGACGCTCGATGCGCAGGGCGAACGCGAAGCGCAGACCTTCCCCTTGAAGCTCGTCGAGTTTGATGGGCGCAAGGTCGAGCAATTCAGTTTCACGGATGCCGAGCAAGCACAGGCCGTCGAGCGTGCGCTTTGCAAAGCAAGCGGGTCCGGCACGCCGGCAGGCGAAGCGCCGCTGGCTCCGCCGGGAAAATTGCGCGTACTGTCGGTCGATCGTAAACAGCGCAATCGCAATCCAGCGCCACCGTTCACCACCTCGACGCTGCAGCAAGAAGCTGCGCGCAAACTCGGTTTTTCGGCGCAGCGCACCATGCGGCTCGCGCAGCAGTTGTATGAAGGTGTCGATTACGGCGAAGGCGCCGTGGGCCTGATCACCTACATGCGCACCGATGCCGTCAATCTTGCCAACGAGGCCATCGGCGAAATCCGTGAAGTCATCGGTCGGGTCTACGGCGCAGAGTCGCTGCCTGAGTCGGCGCGCTTTTACAAAAACAAATCGCGCAACGCCCAAGAGGCCCACGAGGCCATCCGCCCGACGTCCGCATCCGTGCTGCCGCAAATGCTCGAGGGCAAGATCGATGCGGATCAACACAAACTCTATACGCTCATCTGGAAGCGCGCGGTCGCCTGCCAAATGACCCATGCGGTGTTCGACACCGTTGCCATCGACTTGCTCGCAGGCGCCGATGGCCCGCAGCGTCATCTGCTTCGAGCCAACGGCTCGACGCTGCTGAAAGCGGGCTTCATCGCCGTCTATCTCGAGGGGCAAGACGACTCATCCGACGATGAAGGCGATCGTATTTTGCCGGCGATGAACGAAGGCGATGAGGTCAAACTCGTCAACCTCCGCGGCACCCAGCATTTCACTGAACCGCCGCCGCGCTACTCGGAAGCCTCTCTGGTCAAAGCGCTGGAAGAACATGGCATCGGTCGACCATCGACCTATGCGTCCATCATCTCGACGCTCAAAGATCGCGAGTACGTCGACATGGACGGTCGGCGCTTTATCCCCACGGATATCGGCAAGATCGTCAACAATTTCTTGAGCTCCAACTTCGGCGAGTACGTGGACTACGGTTTCACGGCCGCCATGGAAGACGAGCTCGACGCCATTTCGCGTGGCGAAGAAGCCTGGACCGATCCGCTGCAAAAATTCTGGCAGCCGTTCATCGATCGTGTCGAGCACATCGAAAAAACAGTTTCGCGAGACGAGGCGGCTCAGGCGCGCGAGCTCGGTACCGACCCGGCCAGTGGCAAACCCATTTCCGTTCGCATGGGTCGCTTCGGGCCTTTTGTGCAGATCGGCACTCGTGATGACGAGGACAAACCGCGCTTCGCCGGCTTGCGTCCCGGTCAGAGCATGGACAAGATTCAGCTGCCCGAGGCGCTACAACTGTTCCATTTGCCGCGCAAGCTCGGCGTGAACGCGGAGGGCGAGCCGCTTGAGGCCAATATCGGCCGCTTCGGTCCGTACATCAAGTACGGCAGCAAGTACGCTTCGCTCAAGGTCGAAGACGATCCATACACCATCACGCTCGATCGTGCGATCGAAGTCGTCGCAGCAAAAAAGCTCGCGGATGCTAATCGCATCATCCAAGACTTCGGCATCGACGATATTCAGGTGCTGAATGGCCGTTATGGTCCTTACATCACCGACAAGCAGCGCAATGCGCGAATCCCCAAAGATCGCGACCCGAAAACTTTGACGCTCGACGAATGTCGCGCCTTGCTGGCGGCGGCGCCGCAACGACCCGGTCGAGGGCGCTTCGGAGCGAAGGCTGCGAAAAAATCTTCGGGTCAGAAGACCGCCACCAAAAAGACGGCCGCGGCGACGACCGACGCTGCAACCGAGACCGCTGACGCTCCGTCTCAAGCCGCTGCAGTGAAAGCGACTCGTGCCAAGGCGGCGCCCAAGAAAAAGAAAGCTAAGGCCAAGAGCAAGAAGACGGCAGCGGACGCGGCCGACTGAAGCGGGCCGGTGAAATACCGCCACGCGTTTCATGCCGGTAACTTTGCGGATGTGCTGAAGCACATCACGCTGCTGGCGCTGTTGCGATCGCTGACCAAAAAAGACAAAGGACTATTGCTACTCGATACTCATGCTGGACGTGGTCTGTACGATCTGTCGTCGGGTGAGTCAAAACAAAGTGACGAAGCCGCTGGCGGCATCGAACAAATATTGCTGATCGCCGCGCAGGACAAGTCGAAGTTTTCTGCGTATCCCGAAATCGACGACTACCTCAAAGTGGTGCGCGAGACGCGCCAGCGCAGCGGCCATCGACACGCTTATCCCGGCTCGCCACTCATTGCGATTGCCGCCCTTCGATCGCAAGACCGACTCACCCTGGTCGAAACCCAACCCGCTGAGCATGCGGCGCTTCGAGAGGCGGTCAAAACGGCAGGCAGGCAGGCGCGAGAGCATGGCGGCTCACCTCTATCGGTCAACATCGAATGCGCCGACGGCTATACGCGACTGAGCGCTTGGCTACCGCCCATCGAGAGACGTGCCCTGGTGGTGATCGACCCGCCGTACGAAGACCACACGGCGGATTTCAAAGCCGCCGAGCGTTCGTCACAAGAAGCGTTGCGACGACTCGCCAACGCCGTGATTGCCATCTGGTACCCCATCAAGCAAGCGAAAGAAACCGACGCGCGGCGTAACCGGCTCGTGTCGTCGTTGCCACCCAAGGCGGGCGGTGAGCCCGTGCCGGTCTCGACCCTCGAACTATGGATTCATCCGCTCGATAACCGCGTGGGTCTCAATGGCGCTGGAATGCTGATCATCAATCCGCCATTCCAATTCGAAGACCGCGCTCGCCTCTGGCTGCCCGCGCTACACGCCGTGCTCGATCGGCACGGCAATGGCGGCTGCGCCGTGAGATAACATCGGGCTTCATGATGGCGCAGCTCGATACTCCCAATATCTCTGGCTCACCCGACCGGTATGGCGTGGTGGGTCATCCGGTCGCGCACAGTCTCTCGCCAATCATCCACGGTCTCTTCGCCGTCGCGACCGGTCAGTCGATTCAGTACGATCGATACGACGTTACTCCGGAAAACTTCGAATGCGAAGTCGAAAAATTCTTTGAGAGCGGCGGGTGCGGTCTCAATGTCACCGTACCGCACAAAGAATGTGCTGCACGATGGGCGGATACACTCACGCCTCGAGCCCAACACGCCGAAGCGGTCAACACGCTGGTCAAACTGAAAGATGGCCGCATACTCGGCGACAACACCGACGGCGCGGGTCTCATGACCGATCTCGTGCGACTCGGTGTTGAAGTAGGCGGTCGTCGCGTGCTCATCCTGGGCGCAGGCGGCGCGACGCGCGGCATCCTCGAGCCACTTCAAGCACGAAGCCCCTCGGAACTCGTCGTTGCCAACCGCACGGCCGAACGTGCCCGGGCTCTCGTCGGCGAGAATGGTTGCGGCTATGAAGATCTGGGACTTTTTTTGAGTCGCGGGCACTTCGATGTCGTGATTCACGCGACAGCACTCGGACTCCGCGGCGAGGTGCCGCAAATCGACTCGAGAGTGATCAGTCAGAGCACGTTCGCTTACGACCTGGGTTATGGAAAGCCCGATACGCCGTTCATTCGCTGGGCGCAAAAGCAAGGTGCAAGCGGCGTCGCTCAGGGTCTCGGCATGTTGGTGGAACAGGCGGCGGAGTCTTTCAGCATTTGGCGCGGCGTACGGCCCGATACCGCGGTCGTGCACCACAAGCTTGCCGAGTAATGCGGTTCACTCGTCTTCTATTTTGAACACGCCATGACGCCGGACGTACCAGACGAATAGAGGCAGCTCCATCAACAGAAATGTGGTGACGGTGAAGCCGAACCAACCCACATCGGTGACGAGCAGATCGAAGCGCTCGCCGGAGCCCCAGAAATTGAACCCGACCACGAGCAACGCGCAGGCGTTGGCGATGAGGTCATTGATCGCCAGCCGGTTTTGGTCACTTCCCGCAAAGCGCGGATAAATGATGAAGTAAGCACAGACCAGGATCACTGCAT
>JBJTUA010000031.1:0-46902 GCA_046080445.1 Gammaproteobacteria bacterium | reverse complement strand
AGACTGGTGACGAGCGAGGAGACTGGGAATGTTCGGGTAATCGATAGCGTCATGTGGGGCACAATGCGGCGCGTTGTGACATCATAATAACTGGCTCATGAAAGACTTAAGAACCTTTTTGGCGGATCATTCCACGGCCGTATGGGAGCTGCCCGGGCCGGTTTCGCCGCGTCATGAGCTTACGGCGTTACAGCATGCGCTGGATACGGCGCAACGCTACCCCATTCTTGTCGCTCGTCAGCTGTGCTCACTGGATGGTCGTGCGTCATCCATTCCCGTCGTGACTAACCTGACGGCGAGTCGCGAACTGACTGCCCACGCGCTCGGAATTCCGGATCACCGACAAACCGCGCCTTGGTTCGCAGAGCGAACTCGGGCATCCGTTACGCCGCGTATCGTCAATCGATCGGAGGCGCCGGTTCAGGAAGTCGTGCTGCAGGATTCCGCGGCGAGTTTGCACGCATTACCCATTCTGACGCAGCACGAGCACGAGCCGGGTCCGTATCTGACTGCCGCGCACGCGACCACCTTTGATCTCGACTCGGGCATCGACAACACCGCCATTCAGCGTTGTTACGTATTTGCCGAGCGGCGCATGAGTTGGTTTCCGTATCCCGCCTCGCACAATGCGCAGAACCTCAAGAAATTTCATGCGCGCGGCGAGCGTGCGCCCGTGGCGTTCTGGATCGGTCACCATCCGGCTGTGCTGCTTGGAACGCAAGCGAAGCTCAACTATCCGGAAAGTCATTGGGACGCCGCCGGTGGCGTGCTGGGCGAGCCGTTGCGTCTCGTCCCGTCGATCACGCACGGCGAGAAAATCATGGTGCCCGCCGATGCGGAAATCGTCATCGAGGGCTTCGTCGCGCCCGATCAACTCGTCGACGATGGGCCTTTCGGCGAGTACACGGGATATCTCGGCGGCAAGGTAAGGGCGCCCCTCGTGGAGGTCGAATGCATCACTCGTCGGCACGATGCGCGATACCACGACTACGGCTCGGGACTCACCGACATGTTGGTACCCGATAATATGGCCATGGAGGGCAAGCTCTACGAACTCGTGAAAAGCGTGGCGCCGTCACTCGTCAACGTGCATGTGCCGACTGAAGGGCGGCGTTTTCATGCGTATTTGCAGCTTCACGAGCCCGCACCCGGCGAGGCGCGCGACGCGTTAGCTGCGGCGATGTCTTATCGCCGAACCAAGACGGTCGTGGCGGTCGACTCGAGTACCGATATTTTCGACATTCACTCCATTCTTTGGGCCATCGCCACTCGAGTGCGTTGGGATCGCGATTTACTGCGTCTCGATGGCTTGGTCGGATCCAGTCTCGACCCTTCGCTGCCTGAGGGCGCCTCATCGTTGAGCAAGCTGGGACTCAACGCTGCGGAGAGGGTTTCGGCGAGCGTGGCGACGGTGCCGGAAGCCGCGCGGCGTCGCGCCATCGAATGGTTGAATGGCGCGGGCGATACAGGCTGGCCGCGAAGCTGACGCGGCGTTATCGATCATTCATTGTTGGAGATCAAGTTCAATGTCCGAATTGCTCAATACCCCATCGTTCTTTGCAGCACTCGAGACGGCGCGCCTTCCGAAGCATGGTGGCGGTCATCCGTTCAGTCGAGCGTGGGCGGCCGGTGAGCTGTCCCGCAAGCAGCTCGGTGAGTGGGCCATCCAACATTTTTATTACATCGACCCCATTCCCCAACAGTTTGCAGCGCTTTACGCTCGACTCCCGGATCTCGACGCGCGGCAGCATCTGCTCGAAAATTTGTTGGGCGAGGAAATGCCTGCCTGTCCCGAGAAGCGCCACCCCGATTTACTGCGCAAATTCGCGCGCGCCTGCGGCGTGAGCGACGGTCAGATGATGGGCGCTGAGCGGGCGGGGCTCATCTTGCCGGGCACACGGGCGATGCGCGCTTGGATTTGGGAGCTGTCGACGCTACGTAGTTTGGGCGAGGCCTGTGCGGGCATCATGGTTGCGCTCGAGGGGCAGTTGCCCACGCTTTATCCCAACTACGTCGAGGCCATGCGGACGATGGGCTTCTCCGACGACGATCTCGAGTTTTTCATCGTCCATATCGAAAACGATACGGAGCATGCGCATGTCGGTCTCGAGCTGACTGCTCGATATTCGACCTCATCCGTTGATCAGCAACGAGCGATCGCTGCGGTGCGCGCATCCGCTGAAATGCGATTCGCCATGCTCGATGGTATTTATGCATCGGTGCGGTCATGAGTGCAAACGGCTCGCCCGTCGCGCTGATTACCGGGGCGGCAGGAGGGCTGGGTCGGGCGGCGGTCGCTCGTTTGCGCGAACGCGGTATGCGTGTGGTGGCGACTGACCTTGCGCTCGCAGAAATTCCTTGTGGCGCTCCGCTCATGGTGGCGAGTGTCGATGTCACGGATGAGTCGACAGTCAACGCCATCATCGAACGGGTGCGATCTGAATATGGTCGCCTCGATCACGTCATTCATCTTGCCGGTGTGGCAGGTCAAGGGCCTCTCGAAGCGGTTTCGCTCAAAGATTGGAATCGCTTGCTCGAGGTCAATCTGACGTCTGCATTTTTGATCGCCAAAGCGGCGCATGCTGCACTACGCGAGTCGCGGGGAAGTCTGGTGTTGGCGTCCTCGACCAATGGCCTGAACGGGGGCAGCGCGCTTTCTGGACCCGCCTATGCGGTCGCCAAAGCCGGGCTCATCAACTTTGCGCGTTACCTCGCCAATGAGTGGGCGCCCGACGGCATTCGGGTCAATTGCCTCGCGCCGGGTCCGATCAAAACGCCGATGGTGACGGGTCGTTTTTCCGCCGAGGTGCTCGCGGGTCTTCAGGAATTGGTTCCGCTTGGCCGACTGGGTGAGCCGGAGCAGGTGGCCCATGCCATCGATTATCTGACGAGTTCGTCGGCCGGATTCGTCACGGGGACGGTAATGAACGTCTCGGGCGGCGTGGTCCTCGACTAGGCGCACACCCCTCCGTACGCTGCGCCCGGCGGCCAGCCGTAGTCGGCCGTAGCGTAGTCGGCCGTGCGAGACGACGCCCCGTCGGACTCGGTGTTTTGCATAATCCGTTCGGCTTTATTCATCAGGTGCGCCATGGCCGAGAACCGTAAAAAGTACGACCTCCTGCTTAAAAATGTCCGCGTCGTCCGACCGAGAAAAAACACGGTCGATGAGTGCGACATCGCGATCCGAGGCGGAAAGATCAAGAAGATCGCCGGCGGCATCGACGCCAACGAAGCCAAGGAAGTCGTCGATGGTGGTGGGCGACTCGCGTTCCCAGGCCTCGTCGACCCTCACATGCACACCGGCATTTATGGCCCGCTCGCACAAGATGCGCGTAGCGAGAGCTTGGCGGCGGCGCAGGGTGGGGTGACCTCGAGCCTGAACTACATGCGCACGGGCGGTTATTACATGGAGCGCGGCGGTCCCTACGCCGAGGTGTATCCGGAGGTGCTCGCCGCATCGAAGGATAATTTCTGGGTGGACTACGCGTACCATCTCGCGCCGCTCGATCGCACGCACATCGGCGAAATCGACATGCTGATCAACAAGTTCGGCGTGACGTCCTTCAAGATTTTCATGTTCTACGGCGGTTATGGTCTGCACGGGGCGTCCACCTCGCAGCGCGAGTTTTTGAAGATCGGCGAGAACGAAAAGTACGACATCGCGCATTTCGAATTCGTCATGCGCGGTGTGCATCGCGCCATGTTGCGTAATCCGTCCATCAAGGATTCCATCTCGCTCGGCTTGCACTGCGAGCTTGCCGATATCCTGAATGCCTACACCAAGATGGTAGAGGGCGGTGCCAAGGTCACCGACCTCGATACGTACTTGACGGGCGAGACGCATGACCCAGAGTGCATCGACTGCGCGCCGCTGACGGGGCTTCGGGCGTACAGCGCAGCGCGCCCGCCGCATTCGGAAGGATTGGCGATCACCATCGCCTCTTATCTTGCGCACGAGACCAACTGTCTCAACATCAACCTCTTGCACCTTACGTCCCGAAAGGCAGTGGAAGCGGCGCTCAAGATGGCGAAGGCGTTTCCGCATGTGAACTTCCGTCGTGAAGTGACCATCGGTCATCTCTGTCTCGACTACGATTCGAAGATCGGTAATCTGGCGAAGGTCAATCCGCCGATCCGTTCGCGCGCCGATGTCGAATTTCTTTGGGAGTCGCTGCTCGATAACAAGCTCGATTGGGTGTGCTCCGATCACGCCTGTTGCAAGTTCGAAATTAAGCTTGGCACCGAAGACAACAAAAACATCTTCCTCGCCAAGTCGGGTTTTGGTGGCACGGAGTACATGCTTCCGGCGCTCATTACCGAGGGCAAGCGTCGTGGCATGTCGCTCAATAAAATGGCGGAACTCACCTCGTGGACGGCAGCGCGACGCTTTGGTCTCAAGGGCAAGGGCGACCTTGCGCCGGGGTTCGACGCCGACATCGTCCTCGTGGATCCGAACAAGAGCTTCGTGGCGACGGGCGACGGCTCCGAGTCTCAGCAGGGCTACTCGGTCTTTGAGGGCATGGAGATGTCGGCCTCGATTACCAGCACGTTCTTGCGTGGACGCCTGATTTACGACAACGGCAAGGCGATCGGGCAACCTACGGGTCAGTACTTGCATCGCCCGTACCGGTGATTATCTCGCCGCCCGATCAGCTAAACTCGCCGTCTGACCAACACCAGGAGTGAGTCGATGACCATCAAGGCTGGAGACAAAATGCCCGCGGGCACGTTCAAGATGATGAGCGCCGAGGGCCCCAAAGAAATTTCCACGGATGCGCTGTTCAGTGGCAAGACCGTCGTGCTGTTCTCGGTACCCGGAGCGTTCACGCCAACCTGCGACGCCAAGCATCTGCCCGGCTATGTGCAGCATGCCGATGCACTCAAGGCGAAGGGTGTCGACACCATCGCCTGCATTGCCGTCAACGACATGTTCGTCATGAATGCCTGGGGCAAGGCCAGCAACGTCGGCGACAAGGTCATGATGCTGGCCGATGGCAACGGCGATTACTCACGAGCGCTCGGACTGGAGCTCGATGCCCGAGGTTTCGGTCTCGGCATGCGCGGTCAGCGATTTGCGATCATCGTCAAGAACGGTGTCGCGTCCCACGTCAATATCGAAGCGCCTGGCAAGTTCGAGGTGTCGGCTGCCGAGTACGTGCTCGCACAGCTCTGATTTCCTCGACGTGGCAGGCGGCAACCAACGCATCACCTTTCTGCGCAGTCCTCGGGGACTCCCGGTCCCCGAGGACTTCGGCGCAGACGAGACGGATATTCCGCAGCCGAAAGCGGGGCAGTTTCTGTCCCGAACGATTTATCTCTCGCTCGACCCTTACTATCGCAACGTCATGAAGAACAGCCAGATCTATGCAGATCGGCTGTCGCCGGGCGATGCCATGGTGGGCGAAACCGTAGCGGAGATCGTCGAGTCCAAGCATCCGGATTTCAAAGCGGGGGACTTGGTCGCCGTTCGTAACGGATGGCAACAGTATGGCCTAAGCGACGGTCAGGGCGTTCGTAAAATCGATCCGTCGATCGCGCCGATCTCGACCGCGCTTGGCGTTCTTGGCATGCCGGGACTCACCGGTTATGCAGGAACTGTTTTTCTCGCACAGCCTCTCCCTGGACAAACGTTCGTGGTTACGGCCTGTACGGGACCCGTGGGTAGTGCGGCGGGTCAGGTCGCGCGCCACATGGGCGCGCGAGTCGTCGGCATTGCGGGGTCCAAAGAAAAATGTGACTTCGCCGTAAACGAACTCGGTTTCGATGCTTGCGTCGATTATCGAGCGGGCGATTTACGCAGTGCTCTCAAAACGGCTTGCCGGAACGGCATCGATGCTTACTTCGATAACGTCGGCGGCTCGACGCTCGAAGCCGTGACGCTGAATCTTGCGATGGGCGCGCGCATCGTGCTTTGCGGGATGATCGAGGCGTACAGCATGGAGACCCCGCCGCCCGGTCCTTGGCTCGGACCGATCGTCGGAGCGCGGGCCACCATGAAGGGTTTGGTGGTGTACGACCACATGCAGCGGATGCCCGAGATGACCCGAGTGATCGGGCAGTGGATCAAGCAGGGCAGCTTTCGCTGGAAAGAAGACGTGACGCAGGGGCTCGCTCACGCACCCGAGGCGTTTTGTCGCCTGATGCGAGGTCAAAACTTCGGCAAATCACTCGTGCAGGTCGGACCAGCACCGAGCCACTAAGCGCGGCGGCGAATCAGCCGTTGCTGGCGAGCAGCTTCTCGAGTTCGGGAACCACCTGGAAGAGATCGCCCACGAGCCCGTAATCGGCCACTTCGAAGATGGGTGCTTCGGGATCCTTGTTGATCGCGACAATCGTGCGCGCGTCCTTGATGCCCGTCAGATGCTGAATGGCACCGGAGATGCCGAAAGCCATATAGAGCTCCGGCGCAATGATCTTGCCGGTCTGTCCCACCTGCATGTCGTTGGGCGCGTAACCCGCGTCGACGGCCGCGCGTGACGCGCCAACGGCAGCGGCCATGCGATCGGCGAGCTGGTACAGGATTTTGAAGTTATCGGCACTCGCGAGCGCGCGACCCCCCGACACCACTTTTTTGGCGGTCTGCAGATCCGGACGGTCACTGCGGGCGGCGCTGACCGAGACGAAGCGCGTATGGGTCGGAAGGGCAGCGGTCGGCGTCGCACTCTCAATGGGTGCGGAAGCAGCGCCCATCGCCGCCGCTTCGAAAGAGGCGGTACGGACGGTCGCCACGAGTTGCGTTCCCGCAGCCACTTCCACCGTGATGATGGCGTTGCCGGCGTAAATGGGTCGACGGAACCGCGTGGCACCCTCGACGGCCATGATGTCTGATGCTTGCGGCGCATCGAGCAGAGCGGCTACGCGCGGCATGAGATCTTTGCCGAAGGTCGTCGACGGACCGAAGACATGGCTGTAGCCTGCTGCCACCTCAGCGAGTTGCGGCGCGATATGCGCGGCAAGTGCATGAGCGTGAGCCGAGTGCGCCACGGCGATGACCTTCTTCACGCCCGCGATGCGTGCAGCATCCGCCGCGACGGCGCTCGGGTCGGCAGCAAAGACCGCGACATGGATTTCAGCACCGCTGATTTGACTCGCACAGTGCACGCACTTTGCGGTGGCGGGATTCAGTTTGCCGTCCTGGTGTTCGGCGACGATCAAAATTTTGCTCATGACGATCTCGATGATGATTTTGCGACGGCGCTCAGACGAGGCCTTTGCCGCGTAGGGCCGTAACCAACTCGCCGACATCCTTGACCATGACGCCTTTGCTGCGCGTCGACGGCGGCTCGAACTTGACCGCCTTCAGGCGCTCGACCGGCGTAACGCCCAAGGCCGACGGTTCGATCGTCTCGAGAGGTTTTTTCTTTGCTTTCATGATGTCCGGCAATTTCACGTACCGCGGCTCGTTGAGTCGCAGGTCAGTGGTGATGACCGCAGGCAGATCGACTTCCATCACCTCGAGCCCCGCATCGACTTCACGGGTCACTTGGGCCTTGTCACCGGAGATTTCGACTTTCGAAGCAAACGTCGCTTGAGGACGTCCCCAAAGTGCCGCGAGCATCTGGCCCGTTTGGTTGCAATCGTCATCGATGGCTTGCTTACCCAAAATCGCGAGCAGGGGTTGCTCGCGCTCGACGAGTTTGAGCATGAGCTTCGCCGCGGAGCCCGGTTCGATGGCCAAATCGGTCTGCACGTGGACAGCGCGGTCGGCACCCATGGCAAGCGCCGTGCGTAGCTGCTGTTGGCAGTCGGCAGGACCAATTGATACCGCAACAATTTCCTCCGCGAGGCCTTTTTCTTTGATTCGCAGAGCCTCTTCGAGAGCGATTTCGTCGAACGGGTTGACGCTCATTTTAACGCCGTCGGTGATGACGCCCGTTCCGTCCGGTTTCACGCGGATACGGACGTTGTAATCGACCACGCGTTTGATCGACACCAAAATGCGCTTCATGGGCAGTCTCGCTCCTCAACTCAGGGGAAACGGCCCGAAGGCCGCGGCGGGATTCTACAGTCCCAAAGCGCCCGGGTTAAGGCGCCGCTGCGGATCAACGAGCTGTTTGAGGTTGCGGATGAGCTCGGCGGTCTGGGGATCCCGGCCTCGCATATAGGGATAGAACTTCCCGATCTGCAGGTGAATGGCGCCGTGCCGCTGGAAAATGTCGGCGATTCCGTGCTTCATTTTGTCGACCAAGGCCCGGCCTTCGGGATTGTCGGCAAATTGGGGCAGGGTCTGCTGATAACCGGCCGGTAACAGTCTTTCCTGCGCAATGTTGTAGCCGTCCTCCCAATAGAACACCGGCTCGTACAGGAAGGCATTGGTCGCAACGGTCATGAACATCGCTCCGGAGCGGATCCGCAGGCGCTTCATTTCGGCGGCGTGGGCTTCGTAATAGCGCGTGACCTCGGCTCTGAACCCTGTCACTCGAGAGAAAGGCAGGATGCCGTGGATGGGCACCCAGCGCTCGCCGCGCGGGCTACGCACGTTGTAGAGCGGCATGAACGGCATCGCGTTGGCGACGGTCGGCACGGTGGCGGGGACTTCCGCGCCGTGAGGTTGCAGCGCGGCGCGCAACTTGGCGACGGCCGCGCGGCAGGCCGCATCGTCGACACCGTCGACGATCCAATGCCCCGAGAACACGGCGCCTTTGAGAAAGCCGCGTCCCGCGAATGCCATCTTGGCCAATTGAGCGAGGCCGTCGATGGGGCCACGAGATGTCTTCCACACCGCAAGTGCCGATTGCATGGCCGTGGCCGCATCGGCCTTGCCAAGCTGCCCCTGTTGCAGCGCGGGATCGAGTCCGAAATTCGTGAGGTTGAGACCGAGCTTCGAAGCTGCCTCCATACCGGCGGCGAGACTCTCGAAATCTTTGAAACCGAAAGACAGACCCATGACGTGGGTGTTGCGTTTCATCAAGCGCAGGGCCACCGCGGTCTTGATGCCGAGGGCGCCGCAGTCGCCCATGAAAAGACCGGTCAAGTCGGGTCCGTAGGAACGAAAGAACGGCGCAGAATTGGCCGCACCCCATGAGCCCGTACGGATGATTTGTCCCGTACCGATCACCACCTCGACACCGAGGGTGGTCTCGCCAGAGACACCGAACACTCCGGTGCCCCACGTGACGCTACCTTGGGAGAGTGAGCCGCCCACCGTGGCGGCAAGCCCCGAGAAAGGTCCGAAGAAGGGCGTGCGCAGCCCCCTGGCGGCGAGAGCTTCATTGAGCGCCGCCCAAGTCACGCCGACCTGAGCGACGACATACATGTCCCGCTCGTTGATTTCGACGATCTGGTTCATGCGTGAGGTATCGATGCTGATCGAACCCGTTTCGGTCGGGGTATAGCCGTCCGTATAAGACGCGCCACCGCCGCGCGGAACCACCGCGACGCCCGCCGAGACCGCCAGCTGCACAATTTGAGCGACATCCGCTGCGCTGCCCGGGCGTACGACGGCCGCCGGCAGTGCGCCCGACTTGTAAATGTCGGTGGAGTAGAAGCTGCGTTCAACCGGATCAGTGAGTACGTGGTCGCGACCGAGCAGTGACTCGAGGCGAGAGACGAGGGTCAGTGTCTTGTCCTGAAGTTCCGCGTTCATGGTGTTGATGTCCTGTCAGCGTCCGCCCGACACGAGGCGCGGGGTTTGTTGGTGGGGCGGATCGCGCTGCTGTTCGGAGAACGTTTGGCGAATCTTTTGCGCGGTATCGCGCAGCTTGGGGAGAAATCGTTCGACCGCAAGCTTGAGCGGCACCGCTGTTCCGCTGAAACGAATGGTCACTGCCGCGAGCACGCGATCATCGATCAAGATGGGCACCGCCATGCTGATCTCGTCGGACACACGCCGTGCGCGGACAGCCGAGGCATAGCCTTGCATCCGTGCATCATTGAGGATTTTCATGAGCTCGGTGCGATTCTTGGCGAGAGAGTCTTCTTCGCGATTCGAGCGCGCGAGAATTTCGAGCAGCGACTCGCGTTGGGTCGGTGAGGAGAACGCCAAATAAACGCGTCCCGATGAAGACGTCAGCAGCGGCACGCGGAATCCTGCCGAATAACGTTCGACGGCGAGCGGGCTGCGATGATCGGTCGATTCGCGCACCATCATCGACGTTCCCGACACCGAGGCAATCGCCACGGGCCAAACGATTTCTTTGCCGAGCTCGTGAATGTACGGCCGTGCGATTTGCGTGACCCACGCCTCGTCGTCGTAACCGTCAGACAGTCCGCGCACCATGATGGTGAGTCGGTAACGGTCGTCGGTGGCATCCCGATACACAAACCCAGCGTGGCTGAGCGTTTCGAGAATGCGGTACGTGGTGGTTCGTGGAAGGCGAATTTCTTGAGCAACTTCCGAGACGGTGGCTCCATTTCGTAAATTGAGCACCGTCAAGGCATCAAGGCCGCGGATCAAGGCGCGGATTGGACGCGTGGACTCCATCGTCATTACCCCCGTAATTCAGAGTCTGTAACGGAGTGTAGAAGACGCCTCCGGGGGTTGTCCAATCAGCGGACGAGAAACCGTAGGCCGGACTACAGTGGGTCCGTTCGTCGGGCGACCGTGACCATAATCCGGGCGTTGCCGCGATGTGCCGCGGCACGAGGGGGCTCAATGAAACTCAGCACAGGACAACTGCTGGCCTATGCCGCACCGACCGTTGCGCTGCAGGCCATGCTCGTCCCGCTCTATAACTTTCTGCCGCCGGTGTACTACTCGGCAGAAGTCGGCATGGTGGCCTTCACCGTGGCGGTCGTGTTTGCGGTAGGCCGATTTTGGGAAGCGCTGATCGACCCGCTCGTCGGCGCGCTGTCCGATCGAACGACGAGCCGCTGGGGACGACGACGTGTGTGGATGGTGATCGGCACGCCCATCGCGCTGGTGTCGGCATGGTTTCTGTTGCTGCCACCCCAAGGAGCCTCCACCACGTATTTGCTAGGCTGGTTGGTTTTGTTCTACGCCGGGTGGACCATGATTTATGTTCCGCACCAAACCTGGGGCGGCGAGCTCTCCGATGATTACGCCGAGCGCACTCGCATCGCGGGCTTTCGCGAGAGTGGGGCGTTCTTCGGGTATCTGTGCGCAAGTGCCGTCGGCATCTTCTATTGGATCGGGTTCAAGGGCGTCGCGTTTCCGAGTTACGCCCAGATTGTCCAGTCGGTCGGCGTTTTCTTTGCGGTGGCGCTGCCGATCGCCATTCTTTGGTGTTTCTCGAAAGTTCCGGCAAGCGCCGCGCAGACGGAACGAACGCCCGGGTGGGGCGAGCTCCTCGGCATCCTGTCACGCAATGCGCCATTTCGGCGTCTCGTCGGTGCGTATTTCATCGATCGTCTGGCGCTCGGTGTTTATTTCGGCGTGCAGCCCGTGTTGATTTCGCAGGCGCTCGGGATGCAGCAGCACGTGTTGACCGTGGCCATCGTCAATACCATCGCCGCCGTATTGTTGGCGCCGACCTGGATTGCGCTGTCCAACAAGCTCGGCAAGCATCGTGCATATTGCGCCGCCAATATCATCACGGCGGTGGGCTATATCGCGCTCTTCTTTGTTCCGGACGGCGCGATCGTTCCGGTGCTGCTTGCCAACGTCGTGATGGCATTCGGTAACGGCGGCACCATGATTACGCCTCCCGCGATGACCGCAGATGCCGTCGACTCCGACGAATTGCAAACGGGTGTGGCGCAGATGGGTGGCCACATGGCGTTTCTCGCCTCGGTGTTCAAGTTCGGCATGGGCTTTGGGCTCTTTCTCGGTCTCGGGTTTTTATCTTTGTTCGGATATGTGGACATGAGTCAGGTTCTCTCCGCCGATGTGGAGCAGGGCGTGCGCATCGGTGCCTCGTGGTTGCCGGCGCTCATGTTGCTGGTGCCGGTCATGATGATGTGGCGCTATCCGATCGATAGCGCCCGACACGCTGAAATCCGTTCGGCGCTTGCCGCGCGTCGTGGGGCGAGGGCATGAAAAAACTTTTTACTTGGATCTTCAAGATAATCGGCGGAGTTCTGGCGTCGCTGCTTGGCGTGATCGTCGTGTTGATGCTCATGATCTGGGTGGCCGATCCGACGGTCCTGCGTAATCTGGTCCTCGGACAGTCACCCACCGATCCGGCAGGCACCCAAAAATCACAACCTCAGGAAGTTGTGCTCGGTCAGCCCGCAGCCAACATTTCGACGGGCGAACCCACCTGGCGCGACCCAAGTGGCATTCGCGAAGCGGAGCGGTATGCCGACTCCACTGGGTCGATCGCATTGCTCGTTTACCAAGCTGGCGCGTTGCGCTACGAAAAATACTGGCCGGGATTCGATCAAAGTACGCGTACCAACCCCAATTCAATGCACAAGACCGTGTTGGGTCTTCTTGTGGGTGCGGCGATCGCGGACGGGTTCATCGACTCCGTGGATGCGCCGGCCTCGAAATGGATTACGGAGTGGCAAGGTGATGCGCGTCGTGACATCACGATTCGCGATTTGCTGCAAATGTCGAGTGGATTGCAGGTGCCGATTTTCGGCACCTGGAACTCCGCAAAGATTTTGTTCGGCTCAGACCTTGCTGCGGGTGTACTTGGGCTGCCGAGCGTGACGCCGCGAGGCCGCGAGTTTCAATACAGCAACGCGAACTCCCAGCTCCTGCTGTTGATCCTTGAGCGCGCGACGGGGCAGCGTTATTCAACTTATCTTTCCAAAAGACTCTGGCAGCGGCTTGGTGCCAGCGACGCCTCGATGTGGATGGATCACGTGGGCGGTCTGCCCCGTGGATTTTGCTGCCTCTTTGCGACCGCCCGCGATTGGTTGCGAGTGGGGCGCCTGATTCTTGATTACGGTCGCGTCGGTGACGACCCCGTGGTGCCGTCAGAATGGATCGCCAGCATGGTGACACCGGCGCCGACGAATGCGAACTTCGGGTACCAAGTATGGTTGGGCTCGCCCCCGACTCAGGAACGTCGTTACAACGACTATACGGTCAAGGCCTTCCATTCTGTTCCGTTCGATGCGGCCGATATGGTGTACATCGACGGCTTCGGTGGGCAGCGGGTGTATGTCGTCCCGTCATTGCAGTTGGTGATCGTTCGAACCGGTAAGTCCACGATGTCTTGGGATGACGCCATCATCCCCAATGCCGTCATCAAATCTGTGTCGTCGGGGGTATCTCAGTGAATCGCAAAACTCAGTGGCTGGAGCGAGCACTGTCCCTCGCTATTTTCGGGCTGGTGCTGTTTCAGATGTATCAGTCCACCAAAGTGGGCGTGACGCCGCGCGGCACGGCAGCGCGAGAGACGCTGCAGCATTTGCACATCTCAAATGGTCTCACTGTGCTCGCGCTGCTGATTCCAAGGCTTTGGTTGTGGGCCACGTTGCCTCGACCCGCTCGTCCGACGCGAGTTCCGCCTGCGGCGGATGATCTCGCCCGCGGCTGCTTGCTCGCGCTTTATCTCACGCTCGCTGGGTTTTGTTTGACCGGTCCGATCTTTGCTTGGTCGGAAGGTCATGCCACCTCGTGGTTCGGCCTGTTCACGATACCTGCCTTGGTTCCGGCCAGTTACCGGCTCTCCGTCACCCTCGGGTACCTGCATAGCGCCTTCGGATTTTTGGTCATTTATTTGTTTGTGATCACCGTGCTCGTGGCGTTGTGGCAAGCGCTGCGTTATCGCATCGGCCCGTGGCGCATGCTGCCTGCCATGAGTTGGGGTGGCGCTGAGACTCGCGTTCTCGCGAGGACGCCCGCGTCCTGGCGCATTACGCATGCGGCAATACTGCTGGTGGTCATCGCGCTCTCGGCGTACACGCCGTATCGCGTATTCGGTGTGGTGCCGTTCACGACCGCCAAGCAGATGGTGGCTTCAGGACCCCCGCCCGCGGTCGATCCCTACGCCGATCGCGTGGCCGCCCCAGAGCTCAGTGCGCAGTCGCAGAAAGATTTCATGTGGTGCCGCTTCTGCCATAGCTTCGAACAGGGTGGCCCGCATGCCGTGGGTCCCAACCTGCACCGCGTGTTCGGTCGTCGGGCCGCAAGCGCACCGGGGTTTTATTATTCGGAGGCTTTCGTCGAAGCGGGCGAGAAGGGGCTCGTATGGGACGAGCAGACCATCAACGCCCTTATTGCCGACCCAGCAAAGTATCTGGATGGCCGTCATCGCATGCGCTACAAGCCCATCACCGACGCTGAAGAGCGACGTCAGATCGTGGCGGCGCTCAAAGAAGCCACCCGATAATTGATCTGCGATCGGTCAGTGAAGGCTGAGTGCGGCTCTCGCGGCGGCGTCGCCCGCGATAGCGCCGAGGGTGACGGCCATGCAGAGACCGACGCCTGGCAAATAGCCGGTGACGCGCTTTCCCGAAATGCTGCGTGCGGCGCCGCCCCCCGCGTAAAGATTGGGTAGTGCAGTGCCGTTATCGCGAACCACTTGCGCGTTGCGGTCGATGATGAGTCCGCCTTGAGTATGAAAAATAGCGCCGGTGACGCGCACCGCACAGAATGGCGGCTCTAGCGGAGCGAGACCGTCGAAGCGTCGTCCGAAACGGTCCGCATGCTGCTCGGCTCGCGCTGCGTTGATCTCCGTGTTTTCTTTGCTGAGGCTGCCGTGGGGCAGGTTGCAGGCGCGTTCGAGTGCCGCCCAGCTCTCGCCACGTCGAATGGCGCCCACTTCGTCGAGTTGCCGTTGGTCGACCGAGTGCTCAAGGCAGTCACGATTTAAGCGTTCATCAAAAACGACCCAGGCCAGTCCTTGAGGTTGGGCGAGGACCGGTACGCACATGCCGGAAATATTGCTGAGCTCGTGGGTGAAGCGACGCCCCTCGATATTGACGAGAAAACCGCCCTCGATCATGAGGGGGTGAGGAACGACAATTTGCTGCGGTTCGGCGAGCGTGCCGAGTCCTTGGTAGGCCGACATGTCGCCGACGGCACCGCCCAGGGCTTGCCCCCAAAGAATACCGTCGCCGCGGTTACCCTCGTGACCGAAGTAGCGCGCCTTAGACATTTCGGGGATGAGCTTCGCGATCATGTCGTGATTACCGCCGAAGCCGCAGGTGGCAAGGATCAACGTATCGCAGCCGAGATGTTCGACGACCCCGCCCGGGCGTTGAATACGCACACCGACTACGCGATCGTTTGCGTCGGCATACAGATCCGTGACTTGCGCTTCCGTCATAATTTCGGCGCCGGATCGTGCGCAGGCATTAGCGAGCAGCGCCAACAACTCCTCGCCGTTACGGCCGGGCGGTAAATGGAGGCGCGGTTTCGAGTGACCGAGGCCGGTCCATTTGAAATCGACTTTGAGGGGGACATCGTGCTTTTCGGTGAGCCAATCGACGGTGGGGCCCGAGCGCTCGCCGAGTCGTCTGGAGAGCGCTTCATCCGCTTCACCATCCGTCTTGAGGCGGACATCCGAAACGAATAACTCGACGTGGTCCTGGACACCGTTATCTCGCTGACTGTGACTACCGACTGCGCAGATGGCGCCGAGGGACATCGAGGTGCTACCCCAGGGTCGCTTGTCTCGTTCGAGCACGATGACGTCGGCGCCTTGGTCGCGGGCGGCCAAGGCGGCCGTCAGGCCACATGCGCCGGCACCAATGATCACGACCGGAACGGTAAACTCGAAAACGGGAATGTCATGTCGGATAACGGTCATATTTGAATTATGACCTGTCGCGTGTGTCTCGGTCCAAATAGAATCTCGCAACACCATCAGGGAGTGCGTCACATGGCAAAGATCATCGTTCTCTTTAATCTCAAGGCGGGTGTGAGCGTGGCGGACTACGAAGCGTTCGCTCGTGATATCGATCTTCCCATCGTCAACAAGCTACCCTCCGTCGATCGTTTCGAGATTTTGAAGTCCGAGGGTCTGTTGGGTGGCGGCGCATCACCCTATGCCTACGTCGAGGTGCTCGAGGTGAATAGTCTCGATCAGCTCGGCAAAGATATCTCCACCGAAACCATGCAGAAAGTGGCCGCAACGTTTCAGAGCATGACGGAAAACCCGCTTTTTATCGTCACCCGAAATCTTTGAACTAAGCTTCGATCAGCTCGATCCACTCGCCGGCCGGACCGACGATGACGCCGGCGCGTTTACCAAAGTAGGGCGTCTCATTTTTCGCGACAGGCGGTGAGCGCCACGGGAGTGACTCGTCGAGGGCGTCCACTTCGAAGCTCACCATCGCCATGCCGGGCGGTAAATCGCCCTCCCGGAGCGGTCGCGGCACAGTGAGCGCGGGATACTCATCGAGCTCGAGGACAAATTTTGGCGAGAGGGGGACGAGTGCAAGTGGGATTTGCTGCTCAGCAGGCAATCCCAGAGCGGCATTGAGGACCGGCACTTTTGAGGCAAACGGCTCGGTCACCGACATCCCGAGCCGCTCGCCATAAAATGCGCGTAACGCAGTCATCGAGGGTCCACCAACGACGGCGATGAACGTCCGATCGACGAACGTCGCTGCGGCTTGCTTGATAAAGGTTCCGCCCTCAGGCGGGATTTTTGTGAAGTAGTGGAGTGCGTCATCAGGACCCAAAGCCTGCATCGCCACGATCTGCGGGTTCGAGTCGAGCGCCGCCGTCGCGCCGATGACCGAAAAGGGTGAGTCCGCATCTCGTAGTCGCTTCTCGAGGGCTGCAGGATCGGTGACCAACAGCTCGTTGGCGTTCCATCCGTGAGTACGCAGGGCCTTGAACCCTCTGGTTGCCGGACGTTCGATCAATCTGAGCAAGACGTCCGATCCCGAGGCGGTGTGCACGATGGAATAGGCGCTTTTTTCGGCGGCAGGCGTGTTCCATGCCTTCGCGAGACGGGCCGAAATCCGGCCGCCGGCCATCGGCTGATAACCGAGCCAATCGCAGTAGGCGCGCTCGGCGACCTTGAGGTTAGACACCGTCAGCGTAACGATGCGGATGCTTTTAAGCATGGGTGAAGAGTCTATCTCCGTCCCTCTCGTCCCGGGTCACAGGGTGGACAACTTAGCCAAGGAGGGGACTGTAGGCTGTCTCCGGGGAGCGACCGGGCGTATATTGGGAAGGGTCCGATTATTCGCGTGGAGGAGTCGGGATGAAATTCATCGCCCATAAACGCAGCAGAGCCGTTCAGGCTTGGCTCAAGCAAGAGATCGCAGAGCAGAAAAAGCGATACAACAAGATCGTCGGCGAGCAAGAGGCGTTGACGCCAAAACGTGATAAGTGGATCGCCGATTTCCTTTACCGAATTCAGACTCGTGGGGTCCACGTTCATTACAACCAAATGCGTAAAGTGGCGCCGGAAGAAATTCCGGTGAAGCCGAAGCGCAAGTTCAAGGTTGTATTCTGACCGACGTCAGGGGAGTAACTCAGAATGGCCAGACCACATATCGAACCCTTCGTCGATCGCGACGTACCCTTCAAAAAAATGACCCTGCCGGGATTCCCGAAGGGCATGCATTACAAGATGCTGTCGCTCGATACCGACGACGGCGCCTGCACCATGACTTGCCTCTTCGAGCCGGGCTATCGCCAGCCGCCGGGCATGAGTTACACCGAGTACGAGCTCTTCATCATGTCGGGCTCGATCAAAGTGGGCGAAAAGGTGTGGGGACCGGGAAGCTATTTCTTTGTCCCAGCGGGTGTGGCGATGGAGGAGTTGACCTCGCCGCGCGGCGCAACCGGCCTCATTTTCTACAACTACGGCGAGCCATCATTCGTCGAGTCGACGAGCGATCACAAAAACGCAGAGCGCAATCGTTTTGCGGCCGTCAACTCGTATGACGACATGCAGTGGACTTCCACCAACTTCTATCCGGCGACGGCGCCGGGCTGCATGGTGAAGATCCTGCGTTTCGATCCCCGAACCCAGGGCTTCACGTTCCTGTACTGCATGACGCCGAACTTTTGGCAGGACAACATCTCGTACCACGACTGCTGCGAAGAGGCGTATCACATCTGGGGTACGTCTTGGATGATGCAGTTCGGTGACCTGCCGACCGGCGGCTACTTCTGGCGTCCGCCGTACATCAACCACGGTGCGTTTGCGTCAAAGCTCGGTATTCTCGCCATCGGCCGAACGGATACCCAGCTTTACAACCACTTCCATTTCAATCCGTGGACGAACATCGAAGAAAACCGCGATCGTGCCGCAAACCGCATGATGCAGTGGAAGCCGGATCTTTATAAATGGATCAACACCCACGGGCATAATCATCCGGTCGACTTCGAATACGACCATGGTCATGCCCATGGCGATATGCCGCACCACCACGGTGACGGGCACGTCGAACACAAACACAAGAAAAAGCGCCGTAGCAGGCGCTGAAGTCTCAGGGAGAGACGATGCAGGGGCCGCGAAAGCGGCCCTTCGCATTTTTGTCAAGCTTCGGCGGCGAGAACGCGTCCGCGCGTGCCGAAGCCTTGGTGGGCTTGTCTGCCGTAGGTCATTTTCTCGCTACGCTTGCCCGCCAACACTTCGAGCATGCCTTGAATACGACGCATGCGAGAGGCGACGAGCGCACCATTGTGATCGTTGAGATCGCGACAACGACGCGCGAGATCTGCGCATTCCGCCCACCGCGGTGGCAAAACGCGCTCAGGATCACAGGCCTTGATCAGGCTGGCGAGTCCGGCGTTATCGCTCGAGAAGCCATGGAGTCGAAGAAGACCTTGGCGCTCACTCTGCAAGCGAAGCAAGGCCAACATGCAGTCTTGGCGGGCGCGGCAAGCCGCCTCGAGTCGCTCGGGTGAGTCGTCTCGAATCAAAATCGACTTCTCCGACTCGAGTAGGGTCTCGAGTTGGGTCAATAGCCGCTGCTCGTCTTCAAGAAGCCGAGTCAAGACCTGCTTGATCTCCTCGCGCGTCGACATGCGAGATCGTCAAATACGGCCCGACGCCTTACCGATCTCCCAATCGAGCTTCATCAATTGGTCGGCGATTTTCTTGGAGTCGATTTGATATTCGCCACGCTCAAGCGCGAGGCGGATCGCTTCGACCTTGGCTTCGTTGATTCCCGAGGAGGCGGCCACGCGGGTTTCAAGATCGGCCATCCGACGTGCTGAGGCGGAAACCTCGACATTCGGGCGTTCCGAAACCTTATCTTGCGGGTTCCCCTCCACGGACTTGCCGCGGCCACCAGCCGACGGTACGGAACCGACGGACGGACGGGGGTCTAAGTTACTGATTTTTACGGTCATGGCATCACTCTCACGTTCTGCTCATTTCATTTAACGGCAGGGCCTTGGAAAACTTTAGGGTCACAATCGAAAATTGTGACGCCCATCGCGTTCCAGGGGTGACTTACCGGTCCACTCTCACCACACCCGGGGTATCGGCCTTCGCCTGAATTACCTTGAGAGAGGTCGAGTGCCGAATGCGAACGGTTTCTCCAATCCGGGCATCAGCCAGGGCGACACCACTCGAGCGGATCTCGATTCCCGGTAGGGCGGCCACCACCATGACGACTTCGCCCCGTCGAACAGCCGGGGGGCGGTCCAGGGCGTCAAGCGCCACGCCGGCCTCAGCGGCGATGGTTCGGCGCACGAGTAGGCCGACGACATTATTGATATCGCTGGAGCAACAACGGACGGTGCCCGGGAACTTGCGAGTTTCGAGGCGTACATCGTTCGGGCCGATCGCGGAGCCCATGGGTAGCGATTGGTTAGCCACCACGACGGCAGCCTCGGTCGACACGTTGACTGAAACATTGACAGACCACTGAACGAAGCCTGCGGTACAGGCGACTCGGAGGTTCACTCGCGGACCGATCGTGACGTTCGGGGGCAAGCTGGCCTGTAGCGGTTGATCGCAGGCCGCTAACTGGAGGCGCCGATCGAGAGGGGCCACCTGTGCGATTGAGCCGGGTGCCTGACGCCCCACATCTTCTATAGCAGCCTGCTCAACAGACGCGAGATCCTGAATTCTTAGATTGGAGGCATGGGCGAGCGACCCAACCGCCACAAGAAGCGTCGGGATCATCAAAGAGGGGAGGTGGAGCGTCATAAAGCCGTCCTTTGAGAGGGTCTCATCCCGCTTCTGCAACACCCATACCATGACAGAGTTGCGTTGGCACGGTGGTTGCAACGGTCGGTCGAGAGCCAATTTTTTGGCGGAGGACCGAATGCTCGATCTCGACAAACATTTCGCAGTTCACGCGGCAGCGCTGCGTTTGAGTGCGCAACGTTCGGAAGTGATCGCCCGGAATTTGGCGAATGCCGATACCGTCATGTATTCGATTTCGTCTTTGAATGAAGGCAAATGCCGCGTGATGGCTGATTCAATCTCCTCCGCATTCCGCGGTGAGCCGATGCGGCAAACCCCGATCGCTGTCAAGAACGGAGAGGGTGTACCAAGCACCGATGTGATTGCCATGCAGAACCCGCCGGTGACGGGTCAGAATGCGACGCCGCCCGCGCTCATGAAGCAAAATCCGACCTCGCTCGCCGATATCGGCGATGAGGTGGCAAGGGCGATGGCTCCGCTCGTGCTGAAAGATGAACTGATCATTCGCAAACATCAGAATTGGCTCGAAGTCGAAATCAAAAACGACGTGTTGTTTCCAAGTGGTTCGGCGACTTTGACGCCTGCCGCGACCTTGATTGTCCAGCGTTTGTCGTCTGTTCTCGCTGGACTTCCCAACCCGATTTTCGTTGAAGGCCATACCGATAACGTCCCAATCGCGAGCACGGTATTCCCGAGCAATTGGGAGCTCTCCGCAGCGCGCGCGTCGGCCGTCATACGTCTTCTCGCAGCCGGCGGGGTGTCGCCCACTCAAATGACGGCATTGGGGCTTGGCGAGTACCGCCCGACACAAACCAATGAGTCGGCCGAAGGGCGTGCTGCCAATCGGCGCGTGCTCCTTGCTATCCTTCAGCCTGAGCGGATGGGTCAAAGTTTGTACTCTCAATCGAGTGCCCCTTCGCTGGATATTCCCAAGGCTCCTCCTCCGACTAATTGAGCTTTGGCCATCGTCACGTTGCCATGAGGGGCCAGCATGGGTCTCGATGCGAGACAGTTTCTTTCAAAGCTAGAAGGCGATATCGCGTCCGGGTCGATCGCGATCGCTGGGTTTCCCGATGCGTGCGTTCACCTGCTTGTTGAGCTGAAGGACGACTTTGTCTCTTCGCAGACATTGGAGCGTATTGTCCGCGGTGATCCCGCGCTCACCCAACGTGTCATTTTGATGGCGAACTCGGCGGCGTTTCAGTCCTCGACGGGTCCTACCACCACCATCAGCGGAGCGATTGCGCGTATCTGTCTTGCCGCACTACGGAGCGTCGCGCTTGCCTACGCGTTTTCAAGCTTGCGGGATATGAAGCTGTACAAGCCGGTGCAGAGTCGTATGGGTGAGATCTGGGCGAGGAGTGTCGCCCTCGCCACGCTTGCGCGTGCGCTCTCCTTGCGTTTGGAGGGTCGCCGGATCGATCGCGACGCGCTCATCTTGGGCGGCATGCTCTCGGGCGTGGGGAAAATTTACTTGCTTGCCGAGGCGGCCGCGCATGAACAGGTGCTCAACGACTTTGCAGCCGTCGAACATCTGCTGCAGACTTGGCACGTGAAGCTGACTGGTGCCATGCTGAAAAACTGGGAGTTCCCCGAGGCCATCGTTAGGGCGGCGACCACCTACGAAAGCGCCAAAGATCCGTCCGCGGACGATCCTGTCGCTGATCTTCTTTACGTGGCGGGTATTTTTGTCGATTCAAAAGGTGATTCAGCGAGCGTGGCGTCGAGGCTTCCCTTGATCGCACCGGCCATGCGCTTGGGTCTCGCGAAGGTGGATCCCGAAGAGATCCTTGGCGTTGCGGCGCAAGAAGCGGCGTCCTTTGGTGGGGCGCTCGCGTGACGTTTGTTTTGCGTGCGGCGACGATCGTTGCTTTGCTCCTGCTCCCCATTTCCGCCAAAGCTGTCGAATACGAACTTCGGCCCGACGGCGGCGATATCTTCGGCAAGGTCGAACGCATCACTACCCGCTACGAAGATACCCTGATCGAAATCGCGCGCCGCTACAGCCTTGGCTACGAGGAGCTGGTGCGGGTGAATAAAGGGGTCGATCCGTGGTTGCCGGGGGAGGGCACGCAGGTCGTTATTCCGGGGCAGCGCTTGCTGCCACCGTCCAATCGGGAGGGAATCGTCGTCAACCTTCCGGAACACCGAATGTACTTTTTTCCGAAGGCAAAGAAAGACGAAGTTCCGAGGGTCATGACCTTTCCCGTCAGTGTCGGAAAAATGGATTGGCAAACGCCGTTGGGCGCCACCAAAGTGGTTTCAAAGCAAAAAGACCCCGCCTGGTACCCGCCCGAATCGGTACGAAAAGAGCATCAAGCCCGCGGCGAACCGCTACCGCTCGTCGTTCCGCCCGGCCCCAAAAATCCTCTCGGGCGTCATGCCTTGCGACTCAATATCCCGGGTGGTGCCTACCTCATCCACGGAACGAATAACCCCGATGCGGTCGGCATGGCCGTCACGCATGGTTGTCTGCGAATGTATCCCGAAGATGTGGCCGTCCTTTTCGATGCCGTCATCGTGGGTACGAAGGTCGATCTGATCAATGAACCATTGAAGATGACCCGAGTCGATGGCGAGGTTTGGATCGAGGTTCATCCGCCGATCGATGCCGAGGGGCAAACCTCGACCGTAAAACTCGAAGACTTCGAAGCGCGTTTGGACGCATTGCTGGGTGAGGCGGAGGTTGCGATCAATTGGGATATTGCGCTTGAGGCGCTGCGCAATGCGAACGGTATTCCAGTCATGATTGGTTTGGAGCTCGCTCCGGAAACCACTCCGGAGTCCACCGCACCCAGCACCGAGACGCCTCCCGCGATGGCGCAATCACTGATCGCTCACTAGGCCGGAGATAACGCCTTCAATGTTTTCCCCCAGCTCGATCATTACCTTGACCTCGGACTTCGGTCTTCGAGACCCGTTCGTCGGCGTCATGAAAGGCCGCATCCTTGACGTCGCGCCGTCGGCGCGAATCATCGACCTCACGCACGACGTAGTCGCGCATTGGCCGGCCGAGGCTGGCTTTTGGCTCCGACGATCGTTTCGGTATTTTTCGCGCGGCACTATTCATGTGGCGGTGGTTGACCCGGGTGTCGGCACGGCCCGGGATATCGCGATGGTGCTGCTCGCGGGTCATCTTTTTCTGGCGCCCGATAATGGTTTGCTGGCGGAGGTGGTTAGTCAGCAGCGCGAGGCGCGGTTATGGCATCTCGATTTATCGCGACTCGACTCGCTAGGCATTGACCGACCGAGCGCCACCTTTCATGGACGCGATATCTTTGCTCCAGTCGCGGCAGCTTTGGCGTCGGGCGCGATCAAGCCGGATGAGATCGGTCGACCCATCAAATCACTCATTCCGAGTTGGGTCGAAGAGGCCTTGGCTCGCGAGCAGCGGCTATCCGGAGGCGTCATCACTATCGACCACTTCGGGAATCTCATCACGAATATCGATCGCCAGTTGTGCGAGCGACTCCGCGATCCGGTGGTGTACGCCGGCAACCTCGCACTGCCGTTACGCCGTACGTACGGCGACGTCCGCCCGGGTGATCCGATCGCCCTGATCAACTCATTTGGGGTGGTCGAAATCGCCGTGGCAGAGGGTCGGGCGACCGATATCTTGGGGCTTTCGCGTGGTGCACCGGTGTCCGTTCGGGACGGGGTCCGCCGCAGCTAAACTTGCACGAAGCGGCGTTTTCGTTATAGTTCCCCGGTCTTTCATCCGGGGCTATACGTAACCCCTTGATTTTAATAGGTTTAAGATGTCGGAACGAGATTCTGAAGGCTTCGAACTCGACGAGGAGATGCTCGGCGAGGCGGCCAACCACGAAGAAGAAGGTCAAGATTACGACCGTTTCCTCGATCGCGTCGATCGTCGCGCGCGTCCGACGCCGGGCAAGCGCGGCAAGGCGGCGTGGAGCAAGCTCGAGGAAGTCCTCGCGGACAAAAAACTCGCCAAAGATTTAAGAGATTTCTACGACGACGAGCTCTGAGTTCGGAGGGCGGTCATGACATCCTCCGGCAGTGACTGGGTCGTCCTGAAGTTCGGTGGGACCAGCGTCTCGTCAGCCACCAATTGGCGAAACATCGAATCCATCGTCCGTGACCGACTCGCGCAGAATCTGCGCGTCGTCGTCGTCCATTCCGCATTGAGCGGCGTGACCGATCGGCTCGAAAAGCTGTTGATTGCTGCTTTGGAAGGCAAGCATTCGTCTGTCATCCAAGACCTTCGGGCACGGCATCTGGAGTTGGCGTCGACGCTCGGTTTGGATGCAGACACGTTGATCGCGCCGCTGTTCGAAGACGTGATGGGTCTCTGTCAGTCCATTCAAAAAGACCGCAAGGTCGAGGATCAAACCCGGGCCAGGGTGATGGCGATGGGTGAGCTGCTCGCCACGACGATCGGTGCCGAGTTCTTGCGAGCCAGCGACCTCGAGGCGTCATGGGTCGATGCACGCGATTATCTCAAAGCAGAAGACCGCGAAGCCGCGACAGAACGCGCGCAATATCTTTCGGCCACTTGTGACTTTTCGCCGAGCAAGGACGTTAATGTTCGATTGAGTCAGGCGGGCCGACTCGTCGTCACCCAAGGTTTTATTGCGAGTAACGCAGCGGGCGACACCGTGTTGTTGGGCCGCGGGGGCTCCGACACCTCCGGGGCTTACTTCGCGGCGATGCTCCAAGCCCGCCAACTCGAGATTTGGACCGACGTTCCTGGCATGTTCAGTGCCAATCCGCGCTCGACGGCGGGTGCGCGTCAGCTGCTGCAATTGTCGTACGACGAAGCCCAAGAAGTGGCGACCGCTGGCGCAAAGGTGCTCCACCCGCGTTGCCTGTTGCCTGCTCGACAGCACGCCATCCCGATTTACGTGTATGCCACCCAAGCGCCGTCGATGCGCGGAACGCGTATCAGCGAGAGTCCGCCGAACGATGCGGCACAAGTCAAAGCGGTGTGCGTCAAAAAAGGCGTTACGCTGATTTCGCTTGAGAGCCCCGGGATGTGGCACCAAGTCGGTTTTCTGGCCGACGCCTTCCAGATTTTCAAACAACATGGGCTGTCGGTCGATTTGGTATCGACTTCTGAGACTAACGTGACGGTATCGCTCGATCCGCAGGCCAACGCGTTGGACCAACCTGTGTTGGAGCGGCTTCGGGCGAGCCTTGCGAGTCTTGGCAAGGCGGAAATCATTGGCCCATGCGCCTCGGTCAGTCTGGTCGGGCGCAACATCCGCAGCATTCTCCATCAGCTCGGGCCTGCGCTCGAGCTGTTCGCCGAACAGCGTATTTACCTCGTGAGCCAGGCTGCGAACGATCTCAACCTGACGTTCGTCGTGGACGAAGCTCAAGGCGATAGATTGGTGGACGAGCTTCATCACTTGCTCGTCGATCCCGTGCGCGACGATCTCGTGCTGGGACCGACCTGGCGGCAGTTGTTCGAGCCACTGACCGAGGTCAAGCCGATCATGTCGACGTGGTGGCATCGCAAACGCGGGGCGCTGCTGTCGTTCATGAACGGTCGCAACGCGGCGTACGTGTACGACCTCGCCACGATTCGTGAGCGATGCCAACGGTTGCTCGCAGTTCGCGCCTTGGAGCGCGTGTCCTACGCCATGAAGGCGAATTCGCACCCTGACGTGCTGCGCGAAGTGAGCAGGGCGGGACTCGCCATCGAGTGCGTGTCGCAAGGCGAGGTCGAGCGTGCGTTGCAGGTGCTTCCTGGGCTGCGCCCGCAAGACGTGCTGTTCACGCCGAACTTTGCGAGCCGAGGCGAGTACGAGTGGGCGTTCGCGCTCGGTGTTCAGGTGACACTCGACAATCTCCATCCGCTCGAGCAGTGGCCCGATTTGTTTTCGGGTCGTGATATTTTTGCTCGTCTCGATCCGGGAGTCGGTCGCGGTCATCACGCCCACGTCCGTACGGGAGGCACCCGCTCAAAGTTCGGTATTGCGCGCGGCGAGCTCGATGCACTGCAGCATGCCGCAAAAAAGGCCGGCGCACGAATTGTCGGACTGCACGCGCATACCGGCAGCGGAGTGTTCGATGTCGAGAACTGGCGTGAGACGGGCGTTTATCTCTCGGGCTTGCTGCGCCGTTTTCCGGCGGTACGGGTGCTCGATCTCGGTGGTGGTATTGGTGTTCCGGATCGACTCGGCGGTTCGGAGTTCAACTTTGGCGCGCTCGAGAAGGCCTTGCTCGAACTCAAGGTTTCTCTCGGCGAGGTCGCCTTGTGGATGGAGCCGGGTCGTTATGTGGTGGCGGAAGCCGGCGTTTTACTGGCCAAGGTGACGCAGATCAAGGGCAAGGGCGATGCTAGTTTTGTCGGTGTCGCTACGGGCATGAATTCATTGATAAGACCTGCGCTCTACGGCGCCCATCACGAGATCGTCAATCTCTCGCGTCTAGACGACGAAGACACCATGGTCTGCGATGTCGTCGGTCCGATTTGCGAGACTGGCGACGTACTCGGTCACGCGAGGCCGCTGCCGCGTTCCACTCGGGAGGGCGATGTCATTTTGATTGCAACCACCGGCGCGTACGGTGCGGCGATGTCGTCGCACTACAACTTGCGCGCGCCTGCCGAAGAGTTCGCGCTCGACAACTAGATTGGTGCCCACTGCGCGAACGACTAAGCGCGATTACGAAGCGCGATGTCGACGACTTAACTCATCAACGACCTGAGTGAGTGAGAGCCCGCGCGCGCGAAGCGCGACCGCCAGGTGATACAGCAGGTCTGCGGCCTCATTGGTCGCCTCCGCGTCATCTCCGCCGCTCAACGCCAGTGCGGTCTCGAGACCTTCTTCACCCACTTTTTGCGCGAGGCGCTTCGGACCCTCGGCAATCAGCCGGGCCGTATAGCTCTTAGAGTCGGGTGCGCGCATTCGCTGATCGATGACCTGCTCGAGAGCGCCCAGAAAAGCGTAGGCGCCGCCGTCCGTCAATGGTTGGTCGGCGAAGCAGGTAAGGGTTCCTTGATGGCAAGCAGGTCCGTTTGGTCTTACCAATATCAGCAGCGTATCTCGATCGCAGTCGGCATGCAGGGCGATGAGTTCAAGCGTGTTCCCCGAAGTTTCACCTTTTTCCCACAAGCATTGTCGGCTCCGGCTCCAAAATACGGCCCGGCCGCGTGTAAGAGTTTCTTTGATGGCCGCTGGTGTGGCCCAGGCCACCATCAGCACTTCACCCGTTGCGTGATCTTGAGCGACGACAGGTACCAGCCCGTCGGCACCGAAATCGATTTCGGAGTGATTATCGAGCGTCACGATCATGGTCTGACCTCTATCCCGGCTGTGCGCAATTGATCCTTGAGTGCGGAGATGGATAGCGCACCGCTATGAAAAACACTGGCAGCTAGCGCCGCATCGACGTGGGCTTTCTGAAACACCTCGATAAAGTGCTCGCTCGACCCCGCGCCGCCGGACGCCACAAGGGGGACTCGACAGGCCGCTCTGAGGGCACCGATCTGCGCCAAGTCGTACCCGTTGCGGACACCATCGCTCGCCATGCAGTTGAGTACGATTTCTCCAGCACCACGGTTCTGCGCTTCGATGAGCCACGCGAGGGTCGATCGTCCGGCGTCGCGCGTCTTGGAGGGGTCACCCGTGTACTGCCGTACGCAGTAACCCTCTGTGGTTGTATCGCTGTCGATGCCGACTACGACACATTGGCTACCGAACCGTTTTGCCAACTCGTCGATCAAGGCGGGGTTTTCGAGAGCGGGCGAGTTGATCGAGATTTTCTCGGCGCCGGTGTTGAGGACGTCCTCAGCGTCCTGAACGCTACGAATTCCCCCTGCTACACAAAACGGGATGTCTAATACTTTGGCGATTTTCGTGATCCACTGACGATCGACCGTTCGCCGCTCCGGGCTGGCGGTGATGTCGTAGAACACGAGCTCATCCGCGCCTTCGTCGCGGTACCGCGTGGCGAGTTCGAGAATATCGCCCGCGACCTGATGGTCACGAAAGCGAACTCCCTTCACGACTTGACCGTCACGTACGTCGAGGCAGGGGATGATTCGGCGCGCCAGCATGTCAGCGCCTCATCCAGCGGGTGAGTTCAGTATCTGAAAGTCGACCTTCGAGCAGTGCGCGTCCGCTGATGGCGGAGGCCATCCCGAGTACAGACAAGGCATCGAGATCTGTGGCGTCACGAATACCTCCGGAGGCCTGCCATTTAATTTTGGGGTATCGACCGGCGCAGTCTCGATACAGCTGCGTATTCGGACCTGACAACGCGCCATCGCGACCCACGTCCGTGCACAGTACGTGACGGAGACCCGAGGCTTTGAACTGATCGACGGCTGTCCAAAGCGTCACGTCCGAGGCTTTTGTCCAGCCGCGTATTTGGACGAGCGGATCGTCGGCATCGAGTCGGACATCGAGCGCGAGGCAGATACGATCCTTGCCAAAAAAACGCATCCAGGTACCGACCTCGGTCGGCTTCTCGATGGCCGCACTTCCGACCACCACGCGCGCAACACCCGCCGACAGCAGTTCGTCAACCACCGACACTGAGCGCACGCCACCGCCGACCTGTAGTGACAGACCGGCGATTTTCGTCATCTCGACGATGGCCGCACGATTGGCGATTGCGCCATCGCGAGCGCCGTCAAGATCGACCACGTGCATCCACTTCGCCCCGAGCGCACGGTAACGCCTGGCCAAAGCGAGCGGATCGAGGTCATAGCGGGTTTCTTTGGCAAAGTCGCCGTGCAGGAGTCGCACGCAGAGGCCACCCCGCAGGTCGATGGAGGGAATCAAGCGCATGACGGCAGGCTCACGAAGTTTTGGAGTAGGCGAGCCCCTGACTGTCCCGATCGCTCAGGATGAAATTGCACGCCCCAAAAATTGTTGTGACGGACAACCGACGAGAACGGCTCGCCGTATTCCGTTGTCGCGAGGGTGTACGCCGAGTGAGCGGGCGCGATGTAGTTGTGCACAAAGTAAAACCAATCGGTTTCACCGCAGCCCTCGAGTAAGGCGTCGTCCCGCCATCGACGTAGCGTATTCCAGCCCATATGCGGTGCCGGCAGCTCAGGCCGCGCCTGCAGAGCGTGGATACTCCCGGAGATCACGCCAAGACCTGTGGTGTTTCCCTCGGCAGAGCGTTCGAAAAGTAACTGCATGCCGAGGCAAATGCCGAGCAAGGGGCAGGTAAGTGATCGAATCACCGGCACGAGATCATGCGCGTTCAGTCGCGCCATGATGGCGGTCGCGTTTCCGACACCCGGCAACAGCACGCGCTCCGCAGTGCGAATGGTGGCTGCGTCATGCGTGACGAGCGTGGCGATGCCCAGGCGATCAAAAGCATAGACAACCGATGCGAGATTCGCACCGCCCGAATCGATGATCACCACAGGGGTCGACGAACTCACAACGTCCCTTTGGTGCTCGGCAGGTCGTTGCCCTCACGGCGAATGGCCATGCGCAACGCTCGGCCGACGCCTTTGAAGCAAGCCTCGACCTGATGATGGGTGTTGTCGCCGACGACGGAGACGTGGAGGGCGGCGCCGAGGGAGTCCGCCAACGATCGAAAGAAATGCGGCACGAGTTCAGTCGGCAGTCCGCCCACGGCGTCTCGGCCGAACTTCCCCTCGAACACGCTGAACGCGCGTCCTGACAGATCGATTGCGACTTGAACCCGCGCTTCGTCCATGGGCAAGAGGAAACCGTATCGCTGAATGCCGCGTTTGTCTCCAAGCGCTTTTCGAAGCGCTTCGCCCAGAGCGAGTGCGCAGTCTTCGACAGTGTGGTGCTCATCGATTTGCAGATCACCTTCGCAGCGCAAGGTGAGTGCAAATCCACCGTGCTTGGAGATTTGTTCGAGCATGTGGTCAAAAAATCCGATACCGGTCGCCACCTGGGTGGGTCCCTCGCGGTCGAGCCCAACCGACACGCTGATTCGGGTCTCACGGGTCACGCGCTCGACCTCGGCTTCTCTCGAGAGCAAGGCCTGAGCGATCCCCGCCCAGCTGGTCTCCGCGGGACCGGTCAAGGAAAACCGGAACGCACGAATTCCGAGATTGCCGGCAAAGGCGAGATCGGTATCCCGATCGCCCACCATGGCGCTCGACTGAAGATCAACCTGGTTTGTTTTGATCCAGCCATCGACCAGCGCAGTCTTGGGCTTGCGGCAGGCGCAGCCTTCGTCCCGTTTATGGGGGCAAATGAACACCTCATCGAAGGTCACGCCCTGCGATGCAAACGCGTCGATGACGAAGCGCTGCGGTTCCTCAAAATTTGATGTCGGAAACGAGGCGGTGCCTAGCCCATCTTGGTTGGTCACCATGACGAGTCGATACCCCATCGACTGCAGTCGAGCGAGCGCCGAAAATACGCCTGGAACGAAACGGATCTTTGACAGGGCATCGACCTGCTCGTCTGCGGGCTCTTCGATCAGAGTGCCATCTCGGTCGATGAACAACACTTTCATGAGTTTACGTTCCGTGGTGTGCTTGAACGAAGTGCTTGAATGACCCGATCGTTTTGATTCGGCGTACCGATCGTGATTCGTACGGCATTGCCCAGCCCGCCGCGCCCCGTAAAGTCACGAACCAATATTCCGATATCGGACAAGCGAGCCAATAGCTCGGCGGAGTCGCGGCTCTCGACGAGCACGAAGTTGCTGTCGCTGCGGTGAACTTTCGTGATGAATGGCGACTGGGCGAGTGCCTCTGCGACGCGCTGCCGCTCCGCGAGCGTCAACGCGATGCGTGAGCGAACGACCGCTCTCGCTGAGGGCCCCAACACCCGCAGCGCTTCGTCGATGCTGGCACTGCTCAAGGCGTACGGCGGAACGATCTTTCGTAGCAGAGCGATGATTGCGGGGAGAGCGATGACCGTGCCGATACGCGCACCAGCAAGTCCATAAGCCTTGGATAGCGTCCTAAGCACGACGAGCTGTGGATATTCGGAGAGGCGAGTGATCCAGGAGGGCGACGTCGCGTATTCGGCGTAGGCCTCATCGATGACGACGAGGCACCGGTCTCGGGTCAGTTCGAGGAGTGTTTCTATGGCAAATGGATTGAGTAGATGACCTGTTGGATTATTTGGCGAGCAAAGCCAAAGAATCTTGGCGCCTGCATCAATCAACTGCTCGAGTTTCGGAACATCCAGCTCGAAGCCAGGTGTGAGCGGCGCTTGCACAACGCGCGCGTCTTGCGTCGCCGCGGCAACGGCATACATGCCGAAGGTCGGAGGGCAAACAATGATGGCGTCGCGTCCCGGCTCACAGAACACGCGCGTGAGCAGATCGATGCCCTCGTCGCTACCGCGCGTCGCCAGAATGTTCGAAACGCCTACGCCGTAGGTCGCGGACAGCGCCTCGAGTAACGCGGGGGGTTGCGGTTCCGGGTAACGATTGAGCGCGAGTCGTTCACCCTCGGTGTCGGTCGAAGGCGGCCACGGGGACTCGTTGGCGTGGAGACGTTCGAAGCGCGCATCCCAATGGGCATGCTCATACGCGCGAAGCTCGTGGATACACGGCCTCGCGAGCGCCACCATGGTGGATGCGGGGTCCTTTTTTTGAACGGTTGAGGTACCGAGTGCGTCGAGTCGCAACTCGACCGCCAACGCGTGAGCATCGAGACTTTCGACACGCGCTAATGTCGCCGCCGTAGGGCCTAGCTTTCGAAGCCCGTCCTGAGTCAGTTCTTGAACCGTGATTCGCCGTTGAAAGTCGCTGGTGGACAGGCCGCTGTAAGCGCGTGCGTAGCCGTAAGTCGGTAGCACGTGATTGGTTCCCGAGCAGTAATCCCCCATGGGCTCTGGACTCCAAGGACCCAGAAATACCGAGCCGGCCGCACGAATCTGATCCAACACTTTGCGAGGCTCACGTACCTGGAGAATGAGGTGCTCGGGTGCGTAGTCGTTGGACACCCGAACAGCCTCTTCGAGATTCGCGCAAACGATTATTCGGCTCCGGCTCAGTGACTGATCGAGGATGTCGCCGCGCGAGAGGCTCTGACGGAACTCAAGCGCCTTTTGGCGAACGTGTTCTGCGAGCTCGCTGGAGGTCGTCAAAAAAATGGCTTGGGACAGCGGATCGTGTTCCGCCTGAGCGAGCAAGTCCGCCGCAACGAAGGCGGCGTTGGCGGTGTCATCTGCGATGACGAGCACTTCGGAGGGTCCGGCGGGCAAATCGAACGCCGCACCGGCCGGATCTTGGGCGACCAATTGTTTGGCCGTGGTCACCCAGGCTGAACCGGGCCCGAAGATCTTGTCGACTTTCGGAATAGTGGCCGTGCCGTAGGCCATGGCGGCGATCGCTTGAGCGCCGCCGATGGCAAAGATTTCTTCGATGCCACAAAGCCGTGCGGTCGCAAGGATCACGGGGTCGATACGCCCTGCGCGAGTGCCGGGCGAGCACATGATACGACGTGCGCACCCGACGAGACTTGCGGGAATCGCAGACATGATGAGGGCGGAGGGTAATGGCGCACTGCCTCCGGGTACGTAAAGACCGACAGCATCGATGGGCCGGTAGATTCGCTCGCAGCGGACGCCCGGCGAGGTTTCGATGGAGAGCGCTGGCGCGAGCTGCGCACTATGAAAGCGATGAACGTTGTCGATGGCACGTCGGAGTGCCGCGAGCACGGCGTCACCCACTTGTTCCATTGCTTCGTCAACTTCGGCGGTGGGCACCTTGAGGTGAACGGGAGCACCGCCGTCGAATCGTTGCGCGTAGTCGAGCAGCGCCACATCCCCTTCGCTGCGAACGCGGGTGATGGTTTCGCTGACGAGTGACACGAGCTCGTCTCGCTTTTCGGTGCTCGGGCGGGCTAACGCATCACGACGCGCGTTATAGTCGAGCCGCGAGTAGTCGATGATTGGCAACATCAGGCGAGCATCTTTTCAACGGGGAGCACGAGTAGCGAGCTTGCACCCGCCGCTTTGAGCGCCTCGAGCGTTTCCCAGAACACATTTTCCCGACACACCGCGTGGATGGCCACTTTGTCTGCACTGCCTTCGAGCGGCATGATGGTGGGGGACTCGCTTCCCGGCAATAGCGCGCGGATCGCCGGCAGCGCGGCGCGCGGCGCGTGTAGCATGATGTACTTGCTTTCTCGAACTTGCTGCACACCGTCGATGCGCATGAGCAGTCGATCGACCCAGTCCGATTTTTCTTTGGGTAGATTGACAGGCGTGCGGACGAGCACAGCGTGACTCTCAAGCACGACTTCCACTTCGCGCAGTCGATTTGCCTCGAGGGTCGAGCCCGTGGAAACCAGGTCACAGATGGCGTCTGCCCGGCCGAGCCGAGGGGCGATTTCGACTGCGCCGGATAACGTCACGATGTCTGCGCAGATGTTTCGATCGGCGAGCCACTTGGCGAGGGCGAAGGGATAAGTCGTTGCGATGCGACGACCTTCCAGCGAGGCGGCGCCGCGCCACTCAAACTCCTCGGGTACGGCGACGGAGAGTCGGCATCGGCCGAAATCGAGCGATCGAAGCACTTCGAAGCGAGCGGCGTGGCCACGCGCGGCAAGTTCAAGCCGTTTTTCTTCGACGACGTTGAGGCCTACGAGACCCAAGTCGCAGACATCTTCCTCGACCAGATCGGGAATGTCGTCATCGCGGACGAACAAAAGATCCAGCGGCATATTTTCGCCGAATCCGAGCAGCTGGTCTTTGGCGCGCGAGAACTTCAGGCCGCAACGCACGAGAAGGTCGGTGGACAACTCGGTCAACCGACCAGATTTTTGGATTGCAAGCTTGAGACGTTTGGGTTTGTCCATGGTGAGGTGCTCAACGCCCCGGTGAGCCGACGGGCTTGCCGCTGGCGACGCGCCGAGCGGCAATGTCGTAGCCGCCATTGCCAGCGCCAACGTAGCGAGCGACGCGAGTAATGGTCGTGACGCTCACGCCGGTTTGTTTGTGAATCTCGCGGTAGGGAAGTCCGCGTTCGAGCCACTCAACCACGGCCCAACGATCAGACATCGCCTGCAGCTCTGCCGGTGTACATAGATCTCGGAAGAAGGCTCGACATTCGTCCACCGACCGCAGGGTCAAGATGGCCTGATAAAGGTTTCGCTCCGCCCGGGCTTCCTGGCGCGGGGACTGTCGGGTGTGGGGTTTCATGGCGAAATCCGGCTGTATAGCTGTTACAATGTTTTAATACGTTAAAACATTGTAATGCCAAAGGCAAGGCTGACGTTGACTGGCGCGGGGATCGAAGGGTAGTATTTGTCCGTTCATCGAGACCGGCTGAGGGAAAGGCCCGACGACGCCGGGGCAACCGCCAGAGCCCGCCAGCTCTGGGCAAGGTGCCAACTCCGCGCGGCTCCGGAAACGGGGCGGGCGTCAGATGAGCGAGCTTGAGGCACGCATGAGTTCTGTTACCGACCAAAAACCCGATGCTTTATCGCTTCGAGAGGGCGTCCTCGAGGTCGCCGGCCTGCTCTCGCTTCGTTATGGCGGCCGCCTCGAGGGGAGCCATATTGGGTGGCGGCTAGTCGGCGACCCGTCTGCGCCCGTGTTGGTGGTGCTTGGAGGCATTTCTGCCCATCGGCACGTGATGACCGATCGCAGCAACCCGAGCCAGGTGGGATGGTGGTCCGAAGTCGTAGGCCCGGGTTTAGCCTTGCCCGCAGAGAAATTCCGCGTCTTGTCTTTCGACTATCTCGGCGGAAGTGGAGAGACCACGGGACCTAGCAATGGGCAGGCGTTTCCGTCGATCTCCACTTACGATCAAGCGGACGTTCTGTTGCGCGTTCTGGATCACTTCGGCATCGGTTCGTTGGCGGGCATCGTCGGCGCCTCATACGGTGGGATGGTCGCTCTCGCGTTTGCTGAGCGCTATCCGCAGCGAGTCGCCAAGCTTGTCATCATGAGCGCGGCGGACCGAACGAGTCCGATGTCCACCGCTTGGCGAAGTATCCAGCGCAGAGTCGTTAAATTCGGAATCGAGACGGGGCATCCGCAACGTGGCCTCGAGCTTGCGCGGGCTCTCGCGATGACGACTTATCGAAGCGCCGAAGAGTTCGCCACGAGATTTTCCGCGCCACCGAGATCCTCCCCGGAAGGATTCGTATTTCCGGTCGAGGATTATCTGCTCGCTCGCGGATCGGACTATGCGCAGCGGTATCAGCCGGATTCGTTTTTGACGCTCTCGGAGTCCATCGATCTTCACGAGGTCGACGTGAGTCGTATCGAAATTCCGGTGACGGCGATCGCCGTGCGCGAGGACCGCCTCGTCCCCATCGAGGACATGCGCGCCATGTGCTTGAAGCTACCCAACGTACGCCTTCATGAAATTTCGTCGCTCTTCGGGCACGATGCGTTTTTGAAAGAAGCAAAAATACTTTCGAACCTCTTTTCAACCGAGTTGCTCTCATGACCAAGAAAAACGATCCCCGTACCGAAGCCGTGCGTGCAGGACTCGAGAGCGATGCGGCAACGGGGGCGGTCGTTCCGCCCATTCATCTGAGTTCTACGTACGCGTTTCCGGGCTTCGGCGTGAAAGGGCGCTACGACTACTCGCGCTCGGGGAACCCAACGCGCGATCTTTTGGCCGATGCCCTCAATCGTCTCGAGGGCGGACAAGGAACGGTGGTCACGGGCTCCGGTATGGGTGCGATCGCCTTGGTTGGGCAGGTGTTGCAGCGTGGCGCTCGAATCGTCGCGCCGCACGACTGCTACGGCGGAACGTTTCGTCTGCTCTCGGCATGGAAACGACGAGGCGATTTCGCAGTCGATTTCGTCAACTTTGGCGATGCTGCGGCGCTCGGCGCCGCGCTGTCGCAACCGGTGGCGTTGTGTTGGATCGAAACACCCAGCAATCCCTTGCTTCGAATCACGGACATCGAGGCGGTCGCTGCGGCGGCGCATAAAGCCGGCGCCCTGGTCGCGGTCGACAACACCTTCCTGTCACCGGCGCTACAAAACCCGCTGCAGTTGGGCGCGGACATCGTGGTCCACTCGACGACGAAATACATCAACGGCCATAGCGATGTGGTCGGCGGTGCCGTGATCGCTGCGCAAGCGGCGTTGGCCGAGCAGCTCGCATGGTGGGCCAATGCGCTCGGTATGACCGGATCGGCGTTCGACAGCTTCCTGACTTTGCGTGGACTGCGCACGTTGCATGCACGGATCGGTTTGCATGACGCGAATGCCGCGGCGTTGGCGGGATGGCTGTCCGGCCAGAGGGGTATCCGCAAGGTTTACTACCCGGGGCTGGCTACGCATCCCGGCCACGATATCGCCCGAAAGCAACAAAAAGGCTTTGGTTCGATTGTCTCCTTAGAGCTCGAGGGCGGCTCGGCGGCCGTTGAGCGTTTCGTTTCGGCACTTGAGTTGTTTTCGCTCGCCGAGTCACTCGGAGGTGTCGAAAGTTTGATCGCTCACCCGGCCACTATGACGCACGCGGCAATGGAGCCGGAAGCGCGCGCCGCGGCCGGACTCGTCGACGGGTTGCTGCGACTCTCAGTCGGTATCGAGGCTGAGGCGGATCTTCGAGACGACCTCGAGAAAGGTCTCAAGGCCATTCTTTGACCGTCAGTCGACGACGGTCGTTACAGCGCGCGTAACACCGCATCACCCATGCTGCGGGTGGACAGGGCCGCAACTCCAGGCGTGGCGATGTCGGCGGTTCTCGCGCCGCGATCGAGCGCTCGCGCGACCGCCGTTTCGATGGCCTTCGCCTCGTTCTCAAGCTCAAGAGAATGTCGGAGCAACAAGGCTGCACTCAAAATCGTGCCGCAGGGGTTCGCGATTCCGCGTCCGGCGATGTCGGGAGCCGAACCATGGATCGGCTCGTACAGGCCTCTGCGCTGATCACCGAGCGCGGCAGAGGGTAGTACGCCGAGAGACCCCGCGAGCATCGCCGCTTCATCGGTCAGAATGTCACCGAACAAATTTTCCGTGAGAATCACATCGAAGCTTTTCGGATTTCGGATGAGATGCATGGCGGCTGCGTCGACGAACATATGCTCGATCGACACGCCTTCAAATTCGTCACGGATGACGCGTTCGCTCACGGCGCGCCATAAGCGAGACGTCTCGAGAACGTTCGATTTGTCCACTTGAGTGATCCGGCCCCGGCGGCTCTTTGCCAATCGACCAGCGACCCGAGTGATGCGCTCGATTTCCTTGACCGAGTACGCACACTCGTCGACAGCGCGGTCGTCCTGCTTGGACTTTTTTCCGAAATAGATGCCGCCGGTCAGTTCGCGCACGAACAACAGATCGACGCCCTCGAGGTATTCGGGTTTGATCGGCGAGGCGTTGATCAACGACGATTGCACGGCCACGGGGCGCAGATTGGCGTAGACGCCAAGCTCGGATCGCAGTCGCAGCAGCGCGGGTTCGGGGCGGATGGGTGCTGTGGGACCCCACTTGGGACCCCCGATGGCACCGAGCAACACACCGTCGGCGGCAAGGCAGCCGCTCAGAGTGTGCGCGGGGAGGCCGTCGTTGAATTGATCGATGGCGACACCACCGAAGGGGAGCTCGTCGAGGGTGAAGTCGTGGTGGTACCGTTCGGCCACCGCACGGAGTACCCGGACGGCCTCGGCCGTGACCTCAGGTCCGATACCGTCACCTGGGAGCACTGCGATTCGCGCTTTCATGCGCGACGTCGCGACTCGTAAGCTCGGATTTCGGAATCTTTGGAGAGCAGAAATCCGAGTTCGTCGACGCCGTTCATTAAGCAATAGCGCGCAAACGCGTCGATGGGGAAGCTCACAGACGGGCGTCCCTCGACCTTGAGCGTGGCGGAGGCGAGATCGATTTCGACTTCGGCACCCGGATGCGCAATGAGCCAGGCGTGCATCGCCTCGTCGACCACAACGGGGAGCAGGCCATTTTTCAAAGAATTATTTTTGAAGATGTCGGCGATTTCGGTGCTGACGACCGCCTGAAACCCGTAGTCAACGAGGGCCCAAGGCGCGTGTTCGCGCGAAGAGCCACAGCCGATGTTTCGACCGGCCACCAAGATACGGCAGCCTTGGGATTCAGGTTTGTTGAGAATGAAATCCGCCCGCGGATGCCCCTCGGCGTCGTAACGCCAATCGGCGAACAAAGCCTTGCCCAAGCCTTCCTTTGACGTGGTGGTCAAGAATCGAGCAGGGACGATCTGGTCCGTGTCGATGTTGGTGGACGGCATGACGACCGTCTGCGAGCGAAAGGAATTGATCGGCTTCATGTCGATGTCTCGGGATGTCGATTTATCAAGCGTTCAAAAATTGGCGGGGGTCGGCAACGCGACCGAGTACTGCAGACGCTGCGGCGGTCTCCGGACTCGCGAGCAGCGTCCGCGCGCCGACGCCTTGTCGGCCTTCGAAGTTGCGATTGCTCGTGCTGACGGAGTATTCGCCCTTGTTGACGGTATCGCCGTTCATCCCGAGGCACATGGAGCAACCTGACTCGCGCCACTCGGCTCCCGCGGCTTTGAAGACGTCTGCCAAGCCTTCGTCTTCGGCGAGTCGCTTGACCTCTTGCGACCCTGGAACCACCAGCATTTGCACGCCTTGGGCGACCTTGCGACCTCTCAACACGTTAGCGGCCGCACGAAGGTCGACGAGACGACCATTGGTGCAGCTGCCCACGAACACCACATTGACCGGCGCGTCGCCGATCGCCTGCCCAGCCGTCAGCCCCATGTAGGTCATCGCGGCGTCAAACACCGCATCGCCACGGCGGTCGGGAATTCGCCCGGTGACCGGTACCACCATCCCGGGATTGGTGCCGTAGGTGACCATGGGCTCCAACGTGGACGCGTCGATTTCGACCACTTTGTCGAAGGTCGCCCCATCGTCGCTCGGGAGTGTTTTCCAATAGGCGACCGCAGCCTCCCAGTCTTTGCCCTTAGGTGCCCGAGGCGTGTCTTTTAGATAGGCAAAAGTCGTTTCGTCCGGGGCGATCATGCCCGCTCGGGCACCGGCCTCGATGGACATGTTGCAGACCGTCATCCGCTGATCCATGGACATCGCGCGAATGGCCTCGCCACGATATTCGAAGACGTAGCCCGTTCCGCCTGAGACACCGACCTTGCCGATGATCGCCAGGATCAAATCTTTGGGCGTCACTCCCGGCGACAGTTTTCCTTGTACTTCGATGGCGCAGGTCTTGGGTTTTTTCTGCAGCAAGCATTGCGTCGCCAGCACATGACCCACTTCGGTCGTACCGATACCGAAGGCAAGGGCGCCGAAGGCACCGTGAGTGGAGGTGTGGCTGTCGCCGCAGACGATGGTTTTACCGGGCTGGGTGAGTCCGAGTTCCGGTCCGATGATGTGAACGATGCCGCGGCGCGCGTCCTGCAGTCCGAGCAGCTCGACGCCGAACTCTGCACAATTGTTTTCCAGCTGACGTATTTGCTTGGCCGCAGACTCGATGGAGATCGGCGCACCGCCGAAAACCTGCTCGGTTCGAGTCGGCGTCGAATGATCCATCGTGGCAAGTGTGAGATCGGGTCTGCGAAGCTTGAGGCCGCGCTCACGCAACAAGGTGAACGCCTGGGGAGAGGTCACCTCGTGTGTGAGGTGCAGGTCAATGAAAATCACCGCGGGCGTGTCTGCGGTCTGTGGCGTCACCTCGTGGGCCGCCCAGACTTTTTCGAACATGGTTTTAGGTGCGGACATTAGCTTTTATTCCTTCGCAAAGTTCGTCAGGCGATTTGGGCGCGCTGCGATTGCTCGATCCGATTGATGACCTCGAGAAACGCGCGGGTCGCGGACTCGACGATATCGGTGGTGGCGCTCGCACCTCGATAACTGCGCCCGTTGAAGTTCACATAGACGACCGCTTCGCCTTGCGCATCTTCGCCCTCGGTCAAACTGCGAAGTTCGAACTTTTGCAGTGCAGGACGAAGTCCCGTAGCATCTTCGATGGCCTTGAATGCGGCATCGACCGGGCCATCGCCACTCGCACTGCGCTCGAGCTTCGTACCATCGACATGGAGCAGGGCGACGGTCGCTGCACCGCCACCGTCCACTTCGGAACGGGTGCGCAATCCGGCGAGCGCCCACGGACCGGAGTCCGTTCCTTCCGAGCGCAATACGAGCGCCTCGATATCGCCATCGAAAAGTTCTTTCTTCTTATCGGCGAGTGCCTTGAACTCTTTGAACACCCGTTCGAACTCGTTTTCTTCGAGCTCGAATCCGAGTTCCTTGACTCGCTCGCGCAAGGCGTGCCGTCCGCTGTGTTTTCCAAGGACCAAGCTCGAGCGGGCGAGGCCTACGTCCTGGGGTCGCATGATTTCGTACGTGCTCGCGTGCTTCAGCATGCCGTGCTGATGAATGCCGGACTCGTGGGCGAACGCGTTTTCGCCGACGACCGCCTTGTTTCGCGGGATCGGCATACCCGTGATGCTCGCCACCAATCGGGAGGTGGGGTAAAGGCGCTGCGAGTTGATGTTCGTTTGGGTACTGAAGAAAGTTTCACGGGTACGCAACGCCATGACCACCTCCTCGAGCGAGCAGTTACCCGCACGCTCACCGATACCGTTGATGGTGCACTCGATCTGTCGAGCGCCCGCAACGACGGCCGTCAAGCTATTAGCCACCGCCATGCCGAGATCATCGTGGCAATGCACTGACAGTCGCGCCTTGTCGATATTGGGCACGTTCTTTCTGAGATAACGGAACAGCTCCGCGAATTCATGGGGCACCGTGTAGCCCACGGTGTCCGGAATGTTCACGGTCGTGGCACCGGCATCGATGACCGCCTCGACTACCTGAGCGAGGAATTCCACTTCAGTTCGCGAGGCATCTTCAGGCGAAAACTCGACGTCATCGCAATACTCGCGGGCGATCTTCACGCCCTCGACGGCCCGACGAATGATTTCGTCTTTGGCCATGTTGAGTTTGAGCTCGCGATGAATGGCGCTCGTTGCCAAGAACACGTGGATACGACGCCGCTCGGCAGGAGCGAGCGCCGAGGCCACTTTCTCGATGTCGTCGCGATCGCAGCGAGCGAGCCCGCAAATGATCGGACCCCGAACTTCACGAGCGACAGCGTTCACGGCCTCCCAGTCGCCAACCGACGCCGCAGGAAACCCCGCCTCGATGATATCGACACCAAGCTCGGCTAGCGCCTTCGCGACTCGCAGCTTTTCGGACTGAGTCATGCTGCATCCCGGCGATTGCTCACCGTCACGCAGCGTGGTGTCGAAGATCATGACCCGATCGGTATTCGAAGGCATGGCAGGACTACTCCGTCAGATTTCCGTTTTCAGTCGTCGGCTTTGGATTAACGACCCTGATCGAGCCAGGGCATGCGGGCGCGCAGGGCATAGCCCACTTTCTCGATCGGTCGATCGAGATCTTTTTTCATCATCTTGTCGTACTTGCGGCGACCGGTCGCATTCTCGCGAACCCATTGCTTGGCGCACTTGCCTTGCTGGATTTCCTTGAGGATCTTTTTCATTTCTTTTTTGGTCCGGGCATCGACCACGCGCGGCCCCCGAGTGAGGTCGCCGTACTTGGCGGTCTCGGAGATGAACTTGTGCATCTTCCAAATGCCACCCTCGTGGAGCAGATCGACGATCAGCTTGAGTTCGTGCATGCACTCGAAGTAGGCGACTTCTGGCTGGTATCCCGCTTCGACCAGTGTTTCGAAACCCTTGACGACCAACTCCGTGGCGCCGCCGCACAGGACGGCTTGTTCGCCAAAAAGATCGGTCTCGGTTTCCTCGGCGAACGTGGTCTTGAGCACGCCGCCCCGAGTACCGCCGATTCCGTGAGCGTAGGCGAGGGCGTTGGCGAATCCTTTCTTTGAAGGATCTTGGAATACGGCCAAGAGACAGGGGACGCCGCGACCCTGCTCGTACTGTCGGCGCACGAGATCGCCCGGACCTTTTGGCGCAATCAAAATGACATCGAGGTCTTTGCGAGGTTTGATTTGCTTGAAGTGGATGTTGAAGCCGTGGGCGAACAACAGCGTCGCGCCTTTTTTGACGTTGGAGAGGATGCTCTCATACAACGCCTTCTGTGCGAGGTCCGGCGCCAACATGGCGATGAGATCGGCGCCTTTGACGGCGTCGACCGGCAGCGCGACGGAGAGCCCGTCCTTTCGCGCCTTTTTCCAGCTGTCGCCCTTACGTACGCCGATGACGACGTCGAAGCCGCTGTCTTTGAGATTCAGGGCGTGCGCACGACCCTGACTGCCGTAGCCGAGAACGCAAATCCGCGCGCCACGCAGGGCCTTTTTATCGACGTCTTTTTGAGCAAACAGTTTCATCTTTGATCTCCCGGTCCGTACCTCGGACCCGCTAAAAAAATCGAGCAAAAAAAACCCCGCATCGGCGGTGCCGGTGCGGGGTTTGGTTTTGATCCTCGTCCGCTTGTGAGTTGTGGCCTTACGCCAAACTTTTAGGGAACGACCCGCTCCGGCCACCTGCGAGAGGTAGCACTAGACCCGATAGTAGGCATAGGGACGTGACGCGGAACATGCGCCAATACGACCACGCCTTAAGCGTTCCTGTCAATGTATCGGGCGTCGTGCGCTCATTTCCGGATAACATCCGCCCATGGATCAGGACGTGCTGATTTGCCTGCCGAATAGCCCATCGCTTCCCCTCTGGTTTGTGCGGGAAGCCGATGTCGCATCTTTCAAGACGTCATTTCCAGCAGCGGCCACTTGGTTGAATCAACACGGCTTTGCCGCTGAGAGACACCGGATCACGACGATCCCGGGGACGAACGGGGAAATCTCGGGTGCCGTCGTGGGGCTCGGCCCACTGGCGGACTGGAGCCAGCTCGCCTGGTGGCACGTGTCGGGTTTGATAGACCGACTTCCTGCACGGGATTTTCATATCGAGGGCGAGTTGCCTTCCGCCGCGCTGCACCAGATATCAATCGGTTGGTTGCACGGCGGGTACCGATTGACGCGCTACAAATCGACGAGCCCCCAAAGCCAAAGTCCGAAGGCCCGACTCGTCTTGCCTGCGGCAATCGACAGTTCGTCGGTGTTGCGTCAGGCCAAAGCCTCAGCCTGGGCGCGCGATCTCATCAATGCGCCGGCCAATGAACTCGGACCCGCAGAGCTTGCGTCGATGGCCGCTGATCTCGCGCGCGAGCACGCCGCAGAGTTTCGTTGCCTCGAGGGTGATGACCTGCTGGCGAATAACTTTCCGCTCATTCATGCAGTGGGTCGAGCGAGCACTCGAGCACCGCGATTGATCGACCTGCGCTGGGGTGATCCGCGTCATCCCACCGTCACGCTCGTCGGTAAGGGGGTGTGCTTCGATACGGGAGGACTCGATATCAAGCATTCCGCCGGCATGGCCCTGATGAAGAAAGACATGGGCGGCGCGGCAATCGTCTTGGCACTCGCGAGCAGTCTGATGACCCGCCGCGCACCGATCCGTCTGCGCGTGTTGATTCCGGCGGTGGAGAACAGCATTGCGGGAGCCGCCTATCGCCCCGGTGACGTCGTGCGCTCTCGTCGAGGGCTCACGGTCGAAATCGGTAATACGGACGCGGAGGGTCGATTGATCCTGGCTGATGCGTTAACCGAGGCAGACGGTGAGCGACCCGCTTTGCTGCTCGATTTCTCGACCTTGACGGGTGCCGCCCGCGTGGCGCTCGGACCTGAACTTCCCGCGGTGTTCGGCACGGATCCTGATCTCGTCGAACAGATTCGTCGATGCGGAGAGCAGGAGGCAGATCCCGTGTGGCCGATGCCGTTATGGGATCCTTACGATGACGAATTGGCGAGCCGCATCGCCGATCTCAACAACGTCTCGAGTTCGTCGTTTGCGGGCGCAATCTTTGGTGCGTTGTTCTTGAGACGTTTCGTATCTTCGACACGCGCCTGGGCACATTTCGATCTTTACGCCTGGAACGCGCGTGAACGCCCAGGGCGCCCGGTGGGTGCAGAGGCCCAATGTTTACGGCTTGCAGATCGCCTCATTCTCGAGCGTTTCGGAACATGAAAAAGAAGTCAGATCCGCGTCACTGGTCGAAACAGGTCGTCGATGGTCCCAAGCAAACGCCTTCTCGGGCCATGCTTCGGGCGGTCGGATTCACGGACAAAGATTTCAAACGTCCGCAGGTAGGGATCGCTTCGACGTGGGCGAACCTCACGCCTTGCAACATGCACATCAACTCGCTCGCGGCGGAGGCAGAGGCGGGAGCGAATGCGGGTGGCGGGAAAGGCGTGCTCTTCAACACCATTACCGTCTCCGACGGTATCTCGATGGGCTCGCCCGGCATGCGCTACTCGCTGGTGTCGCGCGAAGTCATCGCCGACTCCATCGAAACCGTAGTCGGCGCAGAGGGCTTCGACGGTTTCGTTGCGATCGGTGGCTGCGACAAAAACATGCCGGGTTGTGCGATCGCCATGGCGCGCCTCAATCGACCGTCGGTGTTTGTCTACGGCGGCACCATTCGTCCCGGCGCAAAACGTCGAGATATCGTGTCGGTCTTCGAGGCGGTGGGTGGCCATGCGGCAGGCAAAGTCAGCGATGCAGAGCTTGCCGAAGTTGAACGTACGGCCATTCCCGGTCCGGGCAGCTGCGGCGGCATGTACACCGCCAACACCATGGCTTCGGCGATGGAGGCGCTCGGCCTGTCGCTGCCAGGCAGCTCCGCTCAAGAGGCCGTAGGCCGGCAAAAGCGCAGCGATTCTTTCAAAGCGGGCGAGGCGGTGGTTCGCCTCATCAAAGCCGGCATCACGCCGTCGATGATTCTCACCCGCAAGGCGTTCGAGAATGCGATCACCGTGACCATTGCGGTCGGCGGCTCGACGAACGCCGTGTTGCATTTGCTGGCAATCGCGCGGGCGGCCAACGTCAAACTGACGCTCGATGACTTCACCCGTATCGGTCGTCGCGTTCCGGTGCTGGCCGATTTACGGCCGAGCGGTCAGTACGCCATGTCGGAGCTGATTGCCATCGGCGGTATTCAGCCGCTCATGAAGCGTTTACTCGATGCGGGGCTCTTGCATGGCGAATGCTTGACCGTCACCGGCAAGTCGTTGCGAGAAAACCTTGCGGGCGTTGCCGATTACCCGAGTCGCCAAACCATCGTTCGCGATTTCTCAAACCCGATCAAAAAAGACAGTCATCTCGTCGTGATGCGTGGGAATGTGGCGCCCGAGGGGGGCGTTGCAAAAATCACGGGGAAAGAAGGCTTGTCGTTCGAAGGGCGCGCAAAAGTCTTCGACGGCGAAGAACACGCCACGCGCGCCATTTTGGGTGGCCGCGTCAAAGCCGGCGATGTCGTCGTCATTCGTTACGAAGGCCCGCGCGGTGGGCCGGGCATGCGTGAAATGCTGAGCCCCACGGGTGCGATCATGGGCCTCGGTCTCGGCGACAAAGTCGCGCTGATTACGGACGGTCGATTTTCAGGTGGCAGTCACGGGTTCGTCGTCGGACACATTTCGCCCGAGGCGGCTAATGGCGGACCGATCGCGCTCATTCATAACGGCGATCGAATCAAAATCGATGCGGTGAAAAGAGTCATCGATCTCGATATTTCTGTCACGGAACTGAAACGTCGACGACAGGCCTGGAAGTCTCCCAAACCCTATGCCACCCGCGGTGTGCTCGCAAAATATGCCAGAGTCGTGGGTAGTGCCTCGGAGGGTGCTGTCACGGACTGATGACTCCGATCTGGGGTCCTGTTGTATCGGTCCCGTCGGGCAGGTAGAGTTGGCGGCGGTTGGGGGCCCGCAAGGGATTGCAAGTTCCGAAAATTCCGGCTTAAAGCCGTTTTGGAACTCGCTTCAGGGAATGCAGTCCTCCAATCACACTGCTCAGGTTCTGCGTCGTTCAGCCGGTCGGGTTGGGGGCTCGCTTTATCTGTGAGGTGTAGGGCCTTCGGTTTCGAGCGCCTGGCGGCGTTGAGAAGTCGGGGGGAAGGTTGCGAGAGAGGGGGAAGCCGGGTAGTTTTCCGACCCCGTCGAGCGCAACGGCCTTAATTGCCACGAGAAAACATGGCGACGTACGTACAACAGAACCAATCCCGCCGTTTGGCGATTTTCGGGTTCATCGTGGGCTTACACGTGTTACTGGGTTACGCGTTGGTGAGCGGCCTGGCCCGAAAGGTGGTCGAAGTCATCGCTCCGCCCTTGGTCACCGACCTCATCGAAGAAATCAAGCCGGAGGACAAACCGCCTCCGCCGCCGCCGCCGCAGATCGAGCGTCCGCCGGTGCAAGTGCCGCCGCCCGACGTGACCATCGATATTCCGATGGAAACCAATACGACGGCGATCAGTAACGTCACCGATAAGGCTGTGCCTCCCGCTCCGCCGCGAGTGGTCGCAGGTACGCCGGCCAAGATTGGTCGCATGCCCTCGAGCGAGGACTACTATCCGGCCGCGTCGAAGCGCGCCGAAGAGCAGGGCTCAGCCACCATCAAGGTTTGCGTGGATGCGAAGGGCAAGATCATTGGTAATCCTTCCGTCGTGACGTCTTCCGGTTTTGCACGATTGGACGAGGGAGCGGTCAAGCTCGCCCGCGCCGGTCGTTATCAAGCGGGAACGTCTGGTGGGGAAGCCCTGCCAGAGTCCTGCGTTTCGTTCCGCGTGAAGTTTGAGATCAAGTAAAGAGTTACATTCCCTGAGGAAAACATGGAAAACACTGAAGTTGCCACCGCTGTCGTCGATAACCCGTATGGCCTTGAGGCCCTGTGGGAACAAGGCGATTTCGTCGCCAAGGGCACGTTGATCATCATGGTGATCATGTCGTTGACCTCTTGGTACGTCATCATCATGAAGTTCCTGGACCAACGTAAGCTCATGGCCTCGGCGAAGACCGCAGAACAGAAGTTCTGGACGGCGTCGTCGATCCGCGAAGCGATCGATCGTCTGCCCAAGAACGACACCTACCGTTCGATCGCTGAAGACGGCCTGCGCGCCTCGCAGCACCACGAGGGTCGCCTGACGGACCGCATCGATCTGCACGAGTGGGTCACCATGTCGCTGCAGCGTTCGGTCGAGGGCGTCAACTCCGTGCTGACCGGCGGTCTGCCGTGGCTCGCCACGGTCGGTTCAACCGCGCCGTTCGTCGGTCTGTTCGGCACCGTGTGGGGCATCTACCA
>JBJTUA010000030.1:0-32060 GCA_046080445.1 Gammaproteobacteria bacterium | reverse complement strand
TGGTGAACTTGGGTACCTCTATGGCACCTATCAGCTGAGCATCAAGGACCCCAGTGGCGGACCTACGATCAACGATACTGGCAAGATTCTCGAGGTATGGAAAAAACAACCTGATGGTCAGTGGAAATGCATCGTTGACGCTTACAATTCCGACATTCCTTTGCCCGCGCCTTAGGAACCCAAGAAATAGCCTAGTTCGGGATCATCCGATAGCGTGGAAGCCGTTTGCCGGAGCCTGCTGCCGCAATAGCTAACGGGCGTTGTACTGATCTGAAAAATCACCAACTGCCACACTGGCCGCAATCAGCTTTTGCGGACTGCTGGATACACTCCTGAGCCATCGGGCGACGAAGTACGCAATTCAGGGTTAGCGTCCTTCTCTTTCCAAAATGAAACTACCGCGCGCGAGATTCGGAGGATTGATCAATAGTGGTGTCTTACGCGCTGGAACCGGCTCCACCTCCCTAGCAACGCCGTGATTTTAAAGACTGGGCCCGCTTGGATTCGAACCAAGGACCAAGGGATTATGAGAAGACTGGACTGAGAAGTCCCTATTGGCCATCAATGAGTTACGCGTGTCACTAAGCAGTGTGTAAGCGAATGTGTAAGTAAATATCGTGTTTTTGACAGGTGAATTCGTCTGCAAAAACACTGTCGCACATCGAGCTTAGTCAACGATCAAAGAAAGTTGTATGAGAGTAAGAATTCGGTTTTGGCTCTCCTGAAAGTCCGCTGTAAGAGCGCGCTGGGCGGGCTCGGCGCTGTCCTAACCTTTCTTCACAACAAGCGAGACCAGGGTTCAATATAGTCAGAGCGTGGCTTTTAGGAGTAACGCTTGCCGCATATCGTCGTCGCACTAGGCTTTATACTTTTTTCGCTGACTGGATGTGGAGGTGGTGGTGGCGGCGCCTCATCATCGACCGCCCCGCCTTCGTCGAGTCCTCCGATAATTACCGCGCAGCCGTCGTCTATCACGGTTACGGCAGGGACTACAGCAGCTTTCACGGTAACCGCTGCGGGAACGATGCCCCTGTCGTACCAATGGCAGCTCAGTACGGATAGCGGCTCAACATGGACGAGCGCACCCGGTTCTGCGACCTCCAGCAGCTACACCACTGCCACGACCGCATTGACGTTCAACGGCTATCGATACCGAATACAAATTTCAAATGCCGCAGGATCAATAACGAGCGATGTAGTCACACTCACAGTAACGTCCCCGGCCACGCCGACTGGCGGAACCAGTGCCACCAGCAGTTGCGTCGACACCTCTCTCGGCGTCTGCACCATCCGCGATGCCGGCATCACGCACATTCCGCTGTCCCGTGCTGGCGCCAATGGCCTCGCGGTCGATGCGCGCAGCGGGCTCGTCTACGTGGTCATCAATGGTGAGACCGGCGCCTGGTGCGGCGGCACGCAGAACTATCGAGAAGGGCTCAGCATCGTCGACCCCGCGCAGTTGCGCGAGACCGCGCTGGTGGCCACGGGACCGGGGCCGGTGTGGCCTCTGGTCGACCAGCGGCGCAACAAGGTCTACGTCGCGGCCTCGGGCGCCGCCGGCACAGTGGTCGTGCACACGCCAGTCACCGGAGCGATCGAGCGATCCTTCACGGTGGGCGGCCGCCCGCACGATCTTGGACTCGATCCCGCGGGCAGCCTGATGCTGGTCTCCAATACCTTCGACAAGTCGCAGACTTTCATTTCCCTGCTGAACGTCGACACCGGCGTGGTGCAGGCCAACATCCAGGTCCCCGAACTGCCGCACAAGGTGGCGGTCGACGAACTGAATCGCGTCGCCTACGCGGTCAGCCTCGGCGCCGGCGGGATCACGGCCGTCGATCTGGCCACAGGAACGAAGCGCGGCAGCCTGTCGTCCGGGTCGATCCCCCAGACCTCCGCCATGGTCTATTCACCGCAACGTCGCTCGCTTTACGTAGGCAAGACCGCCGGTGCCACGAACTCCGGCGGCACCACCGTGGTGGGCGTGGACGTGGCGACCGGCAACCTCAACGCCCATGTCGGCACCTTCATGCCGGCAGCGACGACGGGTACGCGCCCCTGGGGCGGATTCGGACTCGACGATGCCAACGGCCTGCTGTACGCCGCCGTCGGCAATTCGAACTACGTGGCGGTCGTCGATCTTGTCACTAGCAAGCCGGTCGGGCTGTTCGAGGTTGCCAGCTGCCCCTGGGCGGTGGCGCTGGATATTCCCCGCGGCGTCGGCTACGTCTCCAGCAATGGCGCAGCCGAGCTCACCATGTTCCGGCTCGACCAGGTGATGCGCGCGCTGGGCCGTTGACTGGCCGCGGCCGGGATTGTGTACGCTGGTCGCAGTGCGGGTCTGGAACATCGGGGGCTGCATGGTCTTGCGTAGAGTCCTGCTGGCGGCGGCCGGCATCATGATATCCAGCGGCGCGGCCATTCCGGCCGAGCCCGCACCGGCGGCGGAACCCTTCCCGCAGTGGGCCTTTCCCGGCGCCTAAAAGAAGAGCGGACAGGTGGTGACTACGGCGGAGCGGACCATCTCGGCGGACGGTATGACCATGCAGCTCGTGTCCAACGTCACCCGTGCCGACGGCTCGACAGCCCGTAACGTCGCGGTGCACGACCTACAGCAATAAATAGGACGACCGACCGTGGTTTGACGGGCGGGGGGGCGTCACGCTGTCGTGCGTGGCGCCCTTTTTTTAGGGGCGTCATTCTATCGCGGCGGTCTACTTTGAGGCGACCGGGTACACTGCGTCGCCTATGACCGAGTACGACTACATCATCGTCGGGGCGGGGTCTGCGGGCTGTGTGCTCGCGAATCGATTGACCGAAGATCCGGCGGTTTCGGTGCTGCTGCTCGAAGCGGGTGGGCGCGATTGGCATCCGCTCATCCATATGCCGGCGGGTCTCGCGCGCCTTGTCGGTAATCGACAGATCAACTGGAGTTACGACACGGAGCCCGAGCCGCAATTGCTCGGACGACGCCTCTACTGGCCGCGAGGTCGAGTGCTCGGTGGCAGCAGCTCGATCAACGCCATGTGTTACGTGCGCGGTGATGCAGCAGACTACGACGAGTGGGCTGCGCTCGGCGCGACGGGCTGGAACTTCGATGCGGTGCTGCCTTACTTCAAAAAAGCGGAGCATCGACCGACGGGGGACCCAAACTTTCATGGGGCGGGTGGACCGCTGCATGTCGAGGATCTGCGTCATCGCAATACGCTCAGTGAGCGTTTCTTGCAGGCCGCGCGCGAGCGCAATCATTCTTTGACCGACGATTTCAACGGCGCCTCGCAAGCGGGATTCGGTCCCTATCAGGCGACCCTCAAAGAGGCGAGACGCTGCAGCACGGCAGTAGCTTATCTTCGACCCGCCATGACGCGACCGAATCTCACGGTGCTTACCGGAGCCTCCGCCGAGCGCGTCGTTCTTGAGGGGGATCGCGCCGTAGGCGTCGAATTTGAGAGGCGCTCGGCACGGCATCGCGCTCGGGCTCGTCGAGAGGTATTGCTCTGTGGCGGCGCAATCAATTCGCCGCAGCTGCTGATGTGTTCAGGCATCGGACCTGCGAACGAGCTCGAGTCGGTGGGCATCAGGGTCGCGGTGTCGCATCCAGAGGTGGGACGCAACCTGCAGGATCATCTCGATTACTGCACGTTGTACAAGAGTACGCGCTCCATCAGTTACGACATGAATCTGCTCGAAGAAGGGATTGCGGGCTTGCGTTATCTCGTGACCCGTTCGGGTCCCGGCGCGTCGAACGTCGCCGAGGTGGGCGGGTTTTTCCGCTCGCGGCTGGCAACAGACTCACGGGCGGACATCCAGTTTCATTTCGTGCCCGCTCAGCTCGACGACCATGGTCGCAATCGTTTGCCCGGCCACGGCTACACCCTGCACGCCTGTTTTTTACGGCCGGCGAGTCGCGGCCATATCGGCCTGCGGTCGAACACGATGCGGGACACGCCGCGTATCCATGCCAATTATTTGAGCGCCGAGGGCGATCTCGAGCGTCTCGTCGAGGGCGTGAAGTTGTCGCGCGAGCTTCTCGCCGCGCCAGCCTTCGATGATGTGAGGGGAGAGGAGGTTTTCCCGGGCGCCTCGGCGCGCAGCGATGCGGCGCTTGGGCAAGCGATCCGAGAAAAAGCCGAATCGATTTATCACCCCGTGGGTACGTGTCGCATGGGCAGCGATGAGCGATCGGTGGTCGATCCCGCCTTGCGGGTACGCGGCGTTCGAAGCCTTCGTGTGGTCGATGCATCCGTGATGCCGCGCCTCATCGGCGGTAACACGAATGCGCCGACCATCATGATCGCCGAGCGTGCGGCCGATCTCATCAAGTCCGCCACGTGACGAAGTCCGGCGCGTGACGGAACATTTACGGCCGTTCGAGGCATTGACGCCGGATGCGGTGCTCACTGCAGCGGAGTCGCTCGGCATCGAGTGTGACGCACGACTCTTTGCACTCAACTCTTACGAGAACCGGGTTTACCAATTCGGCTCGAACTCGCACGGCATGCTGGTGCTCAAGTTTTACCGTCCTCTGCGCTGGAGTGATGCGCAGATTCTCGAGGAGCACGGGTTCACGGCAGAACTTCTTGCGGCAGATCTCCCAGTCGCAGCGCCTCTCGTCATTGAGGCGCGAACCTTGCACCTGCACGAGGGCTTGCGGTTCGCGGTATTCCCGAAGATGGCGGCACGCGCAGCCGAGATCGATGTCCGTGGCTCCCTCGAGTTGATCGGGCGTACACTCGGTCGCCTGCATGCCGTCGGGGCCTTGCGAAAGTTTTCTCATCGACCGGCGCTCACGAGCGAGCGACTCGGTTGGGATGCGCGTGACGCGCTGCTCGATTCGAACTTCATCGCCGACATGGTCGATGCTGGAACGCTCGATGTCGGACTCATCGACAAATATGCCGAGATCTCCGCGACCTTGCTTGAGCAGGTGGACGAGGCCTTCGCGGAGTACGGCCCGATGGGGTCGATTCGCCTGCACGGAGACTGCCACTTGGGTAACGTGCTCTGGAACGAGCGCGGGCCCGTATTCGTCGATCTCGATGACTGCATGAGCGGTCCGCGCATGCAGGATCTGTGGATGCTGCTGTCAGGTTCGCTCGATGAGCGTCGGGGTCAATGGAAAGAACTCGTGACGGGTTATCGGGAATTCCATCATCTCGACAGCGCCGAGCTCGCGTTGATCGAGCCGCTGCGAGCCCTGCGGATGGTGCATCACTCGGCGTGGATCGCTGCGCGTTGGACAGACCCTGCGTTTCCGCGCGCCTTTCCATGGTTCACGAGTCCGCGATTCTGGCAGGAGCACGTCAGCGATTTATGGCAGCAGCTCGATGCGCTCAAGAGCGGCGAGTGGATGGAGATCGAGAAGGGATCGTGATGCACTCCGATTACTCGCGCGCCGAATTACTCACGCGTCTGAATCTGCAGTTCGCGACGCCGGTAGTCGAGGATGAAGGTGTCTAGAACGCCGATCACATCCATGCCGATGAGCATGGCGGGCTCCTCGGTGAGGCGCCAATGCTCAAAGATATGCAGATCGAGAAAGTTGATTCGCACATGATTGACCCGCACGCGTCCGAGACGAATCGGTGGAACGCTCAGACTGATGCCGTCTTGCACGTCACCCGTTACGCCGATGACATCTTCGGGTCTCGCATCGACGCCGCGACGACGCGCTTCGATGAGCGCAGCGCGTAGCGCGACGTTACCGAGCGACTGTTGTGCGCCGGTGTCGATCACGGCCTTGACCTTCAGCGGGCCCACCCAAGCCTCGACCCAAGGCACTCGCTTCGGTGCGAACTGCACGGGGATGGTCGAAAACCCTGGCGGCGCAGGCTGACCGCGAGAGCGCGTGATCTCGATCCGGTCCTTGCGAAACTCGGCCACGATCCGGCGCTCACTGAGTGCGCCGGTCGCCAGCACCCCATCTGCGCCACCGAATGCGTCGTCGACGAGCACGAGACGCTGGTTTTCGGCGAGGAAATCGCCGATTTCGACTTGCTTCGCTTTGACGACGGCTGCGGGCGCAACGCCCGTCGTGCCACGCAGCATGACTTTGCGCGAGCGGTCGGCTTTGAGGCCGAGCAAGTCGGCGGCCTCGTGTGTCAGTGCGGAGGTCGTGGCGCCCGTATCGAGCACCATTCGCAACGGTCCCTGGCCGTCGATGTATACCGGCGCCCAGATCCTGCCGATGCGATCGCGCAAGGTCGGTGCGACATAACGTGGCTCTGGGGCGGTGACGAGTACCTCCGCCATCTGCGGATCACGCGCGGTCGCCTGCGGAAGGGTGAGAGTGAGGACGAGCAGGGCGCCAATGAAAATGGCGATGGCAGGCCCGATGGCTTGCCGAGGCCTGTTTGGCTGATCATGCTTGGCGTCGTAGGAGCGGGACATGTCGTTAATCATCGATGAGGAACGAACCGGTGAACTATCGTAACTCGACTGTTGGACTTTGCCTGGTCTCGTTGGCGATGTTGAGCGCGAGTGTGACGGCGGCGCCGGCGAGTCCGCCGTCGTGGGTGGCGCCTCCCGCGACATTCGCCAACCCGGCGCGACGCGAGCAATTGGCGCAAGCGTATCCCGAGATCGACGAGCTTATCCGTGCGTTTCTGGATCGAGAAAAAGTTCCGGGAGCGGCTTGGGGCATCATCTTCGATGGCGTGCTGGTTCATGTTGGGGTGGCGGGCCTACGTGATGTGACGACGAACGCCCCCGTGAGGTCCGATACGGTGTTTCGGATCGCCTCGATGACCAAGAGCTTCACGGCGATGGCCATCCTGCAGCTGCGCGATGCCGGCAAGCTGTCGCTTGATGACCCAGTCGAAAAATACGTACCGGAGCTGCGCAAGCTGCGTTATCCAACCGCCGATTCGCCGCGTCTCACGCTGCGACATCTGCTCACCATGTCGCCGGGTTTTCCAGAGGACAACCCGTGGGGTGATCAGCAGCTGGCTATTTCGGAATCGCGGTTCAATGAATTCCTGCAAGAGGGGATCGCGTTCTCGAATACGCCGGGTATCGCGTACGAGTACTCGAACTACGGGTTCGCCATTCTCGGTCGCGTGATTTCGCGAGTGTCGGGAATGACGTATTCGGCTTACATCCGACGCAATATTCTCGACCCCATCGGCATGCGCTCGAGCACGCTCGAGCCCCGATCCGTGCCGAGCGCGCAGTTGGCGCTCGGCTATCGTCGCGAAGATGATCAATGGAAGCTCGAACCGCAACTGTCAGACGGAGCGTTCGGTCCAATGGGCGGTATGCTCACTTCGCTCGATGACCTCGCGCGCTATGTCGGCGTGTTCCTCGATGCATGGCCGGCACGCGATGCACCGACCACGGTGCCACTGTCGCGCGCATCGTTGCGCGAGATGCAACAAATGTGGCGGGCTCGTCCAACCGTCGTGACACGCGATGCCACCGGCGCCATCCAATTAAACGCCGGCGGCTATGGGTTTGGTCTTCGCATCTCGCAGACTTGTGACTTCGGCCATGTCGTCGCCCACAGTGGTGGATTGCCGGGCTTTGGTTCGCAGATGCGCTGGTTACCCGAGTATGGCGTCGGCTTGATTGCCTTCGGCAATCGAACCTACACCGGATGGGGCGGCATGTTCGACGAGGCGCTCGCGGTGCTGCGTCGCAGTGGTGCTCTGGTGCCGCGCCAAGTTCAGCCGGCACGGGCGCTCGTAGAAGCGCGTCGCGGAGTGAACGCCTTAATCGGCGCCTGGGACGACGCGCTCATCGATCAACTCGCTGCCATGAACTTGTACCTCGACCGATCCAAGGCCCGGCGGCAAGCGGAGTTTGCTGAGCTACGCGAGTCGATGGGTGCGTGCCGTGAGCATCCCGGTTTTCTTTACAGTGAAAATGCGCTGCGAGGTGATTGGCTGCTCGAGTGTGAGCGCGGGCTCATTCAAGCTTCGGTCACGCTTGCGCCGACGCCACAACCCGGCATCCAACATCTCGAATTGAAACGCTTGCCCTTGAATGCCGACGTATCGGCGGTCACCGGACTGCCACCTCAGGCGTGCCCGCGCTGAGGCGTATCTACGCTGAGGCGTTGCGGATTCCGGCCGATCAGGCGCCACTTGCCGAGAGCAAGCGCGGCGAGAGTCCGGCCTTGCGCAGGCCTGCGATCAAAGAATCGGTGTGCTCCGCATCGCGCGTCTCGATGGTGAAGTCGAGGTCGGCGGCTTTTGCTGGCACATCGAGAAACAGTCGGTGATGAGTCACGTCGATGATGTTGCCGCCCGCTTCGCCGATGATGGAGGCGATGCGGGCGAGGGCGCCGGGTTGATCGGCACTCTCGAAGCGCAGCGTGACGAGCCGATGTTCGCGGACGAGTTGCCGCTGTAGCACGATACCCAGCAGTCGGGTGTCGATGTTGCCACCACAGAGTACCAAGCCCACTTTGCGTCCCCGGAATCGTTCGGGGTAGGCGAGTACTGCCGCGAGGCCTGCTGCACCCGCACCTTCGGCAACGGTTTTTTCGATCGAGATGAGCAGGCTGATGGCGCGTTCGATGTCTGCCTCGTCGACCAGCATGATGTCGTCGACATATTTTGCGATGAGCTCGCGGGTGATTTTACTGACGTTACGAACCGCGATGCCTTCGGCGATGGTCTGCGCGCCGAATTCGAGTGTCTCGCCGCGTACGGCGTTGACCATTCCGGGAAAAGCCTTGGTTTGTACGCCGAGCAGTTGGATGTCGGGCTTCACGCCCCGCGCGGCAACGGCCATCCCCGAGAGCAAACCGCCGCCGCCGATGGGTACACAAAGAATTTCGATTTCGGGATGGTCCTCGAGCATCTCGAGTGCGATCGTGCCCTGGCCGGAGATGACGTCTTCGTCATCGTAGGGGTGAACGAAAACCAGATTCTCGCGTGCGGCGAGTTCGTGGGCATACGCCTCGGCTTCGGCCAGTTGTTCGCCGTGCAGAACGACTTTCGCGCCGAGCAACTGGGTCTGCTGAACTTTGTTGAAGGGCGTATTGGACGGCATCACGATGGTGGCCGGAATGCCCATCTTCGTCGCGTGATGAGCGACGCCTTGAGCGTGATTTCCGGCGGACATCGCAATGACACCACGTTTGCGCTGCGCGGCATCGAGCTTGAGCAGACGAATGAGGGCGCCACGTTCTTTGAAGGCTGCGGTGAACTGCTGATTCTCGAACTTGAGATAGATGTCGGCGCCCGTGATGGCCGACAGCGTCTGGGAGAGTCGGCAGGGCGTGCGCACGATCCGCCCCTTCAGCAGGGCGGAGGCTTCGCGAACCGAGGTGAGGGTCACAGTCATGTGAATATGATACCTGTCAGGCTGTACACTTCGCTGCGTAACGCCGAAATCCATGATGAGTGAGTCTCCGAAGTCCCGTTTCCAGCGCTGGCGCGCAACGACCCTGGCGCCGTTCCGATATCGCATTTTCGCGACGTTATGGTGGGCTTCGCTCGCCTCGTCGTTCGGCGGACTCATCCAGACCGTCGGCGCCTCATGGCAGATGGCGCTTATCGCGCCGGCACCCGATCAAGTCGCCCTCGTGCAAGCCGTCGGTGCCTTGCCGTTCTTTTTCTTGTCGCTGATTGCCGGCGCACTCGCGGACAATTACGACAGACGCCTCATCATGCTGCTGTCGCAGTGCCTCGCGCTGCTGGCCTCCTTGGTGCTCGCGGTACTCGCCTTTCTCGGCATGATCACCCCGACCTTGTTGTTGTGGCTCACCTTCCTCATCGGTTGCGGCGCAGCGGCTTTTGCGCCGGCCTGGCAAGCGTCCATCGCCGAGCAAGTACCCCGCGAGACCATTCCGGCTGCGGTCATGGCGAACGCGATGGGCTTCAATCTGGCGCGCAGTATCGGCCCTGCCATCGGTGGCGTGATCGTCGCTGCGGCGGGCGCGGTGGCGGCTTTCGCCATCAATGCCATCTCCTACATCGGTCTAATCTTTGTACTCAAGCGCTGGAAGCTCGCGAAGCCCGAACGCTCGCTCCCGCCCGAGCCGCTCATCACGGCAATTTCTGCGGGCGTGCGCTACGTTCGCCTCTCACCGAACTTGACGGCGATCATGATTCGGGCCGTGCTCTTCACCGTGCCGATCACGGCCGTTCCCGCGCTCATGCCGGTCGTCGCGCGCGACCTGCTCGGCGGCGGCGCACCGACCTACGGCGTGCTGCTCGGTGGCTTCGGCTTCGGTGCGATGTTGGGTGCGTTGTCGAGTGCCGCGTTCCGTGCGCGTTTCTCGAGCGATGCCTTGCTGCGAGGCCTTTGCGCCGTCGCGATGCTCGCGATACTCGGTATTTCTCAGAGCCCTTGGGCGGCGACGACATTCCTCGCGCATGTGGTGGCGGGCTTCGTTTGGACCTTGGGTCTTGCGACCTTCAACATCGCCGTGCAGTTATCGTCGCCGAGGTGGGTGACCGGTCGAACACTTGCGACCTACCAAACCTTCGCCTTTGCCGGCATGGCCTTGGGTGCCTGGTTTTGGGGTTTGGCGGCATCCGAGGTCGGCCTTCGTCTGGCCCTTGCGGTTGCGGCTTTGGCTTCACTGATGACGTTCGTGGTGGCGCGTTGGCTGCCGGTGTTAGTGGCGCAGTCGGGGTCGCTCGATCCGCACGTCGCCGCGTCGTTCGAGCCTCCGCGCGTGACGCCGCATGAGTCGGCGGGACCCATCGTCGTGACCCTCGAGTACCACGTGCCCGAAGCCAAGTCCGTCGAGTTCGTGGCGGTCATCAATGAATTGGGGCGGATCCGCCGACGTGATGGTGCGCGGCGTTGGTCGGTCTGTCAGGATCTCGATGAGCCGACCCGTTGGACCGAACGCTTCGAAAGTCCGACGTGGATCGACTACCTGCGCCGACAAACTCGGCCCACGCTCGCCGATCAGGACATCCGTCGTCGTCTGTCGGAGCTGCTCGATGGCGAACGCGGCAAGATGCGGCGATACATCGAGCGGCCGACGGGGTCGGCCCCGCTCGGTACGGAGTCATCGCGTATCGAGCCGCTCGACGATACGGTCAGTCACGGTTAGCCACGGATGTTCAAGGGATAATGCGCCATGAATGATTTTTCAAAACCAACGGCGGTCACCGACCCGATGGTGCGCGTGGCGCGTTCGCGCCACGAATTCGGTGAGCACGGTGGCGTCAATCTTTCCATCGAAACGAGTGCGACCTTCACCGTGATGGAGGCCGGCAAGATGCCGGCGCTCTTTGAAGGACGCGAAGGTCCAAAAGGCGGTTGCTTCCTGTATGGGCGTCATTTCAATCCCACGGTGATGGTGCTGGCACGTCATCTCGCGGCGCTCGAGAGGACGCCGCATGCTTACTGCACAGCCAGTGGAATGGCCGCTATTTCAGGCGCCTTACTGCACGCTTGCAATACGGGTGATCACGTGGTGGCAGGGCAGGCTCTCTACGGTGGCACTTGGGCACTGCTTCACGATTTTTTGCCGCGCAAGGCAAACATCGATGCGACCTTCGTCGATCTGTCGGATCTCGATGCCGTGCGTGCGGCGTTCAAGAAAAACACTCGCGTGCTCTATTGCGAAACGGTTTCGAATCCCACGTTGCGTGTTGCAGATCTGCCCGCGCTAGCGGCGATCGCTCACGAGCACGGCGCAAAATTGATCGTCGACAACACGTTCTCGCCCGTTACCATCACGCCCGCCCTGCATGGCGCCGACGTGGTCATCCACAGTCTGACCAAGTTCATCAACGGTGCTTCGGACATCGTCGCGGGTTGTGTTTGTGCGGACGGCGATTTCATTGACGGCATGTACGACTTGCATACCGGAAGCTTGATGCTGCTCGGCCCGGCGATGGACCCTCGCGCCGCTTATGAGGTCGCCACGCGGCTCCCCAATCTCGGTCTGCGCATGGCGGCGCACGCCGAGCGCGCCTTGGCGTACGCGCAGCGTCTCGAGGCTCAGGGCGCCAAGGTGGTCTACCCGGGGTTGGCCTCCCACCCCGACCATGCGCTCTTCCGGCGCCTCGCCAATCCCGGCTACGGATCGGGCGGTTTGCTGAGCGTCGATTTCGGGAGCGCGGCGCGTGCCAATCGGTTTATGGAGCACCTGCAGAACACTGAAGATTTCGGCTACATGGCGGTCAGCCTCGGCTTCAGCGATACCCTGATGAGCGCCAGTGCTTCGAGCACCTCAAGCGAGCTCGATGAGGGGGCGCTGCGGGCCGCCGGGATCAGCCCGGGGTGGGTACGCCTGTCGGCAGGGTATACCGGTCGACTCGAGGACCGCCTCGTGCAGCTCGAGCGCGGCTATCGTGCAGCCCTTGAGGTAAGCTCCGGGCCATGAACACCCAAAATATCTCGCTCACCGATCGGCCCGTCGATCGCTGGTTCAGTGCGTACTCGCAAGATCACCAAAATGCGCTCAACCAGCGTTTGCATGTGTTCTGCGTGCCGGCCATCGTCTGGTCGCTGATGGCCATGCTTTACGCCGTACCGACGCCCGAGACCTTGGCCGCTGTCCTGCCGCCCTTCGGCATGCTTGCGGCAGTGCTCGCAGTGCTCTCGGTGATGTTCTGGATCTGGATGTCGTTACCGCTTGGACTCGGCATTGCGGTGCTCACCGTTGCGGGTCTTTGGTTGAATGCGCTCATCCTAGAAGCGATGGGTTCGATGGCATTGTTGGCGATCGGGGTCGCCGTGTTCGTCATCGCCTGGATCGGTCAATTCATAGGCCATCACATCGAGGGGCGGCGACCGAGCTTTTTCACCGATCTCGTGTACTTGATGATCGGGCCGCCGTGGGTGCTGGCCAAGGCCTATCGCAGCCTCGGAATTCGTTGGTAATTCTTCGCTCGGAGCGCCTCTGATGATTCGACGCTCTCTCTTTTCAGTGCACGTCGGTGCGCTGATGGTGGCTTTTTCTTTGGCTTTTTTGTCGACGACGGCCAGTGCGGATGACGCACTACTCAAATTCATCGAAGCCCGTCGCGCAGCCGACCGCACCGTCGCGCTACAGCTGTGGAACTGGGCCGAGGTCGGCTATCAAGAAGAACAAAGCAGCGCACGGCTTCAAAAAGAACTGCGCGATGCCGGCTTCAGTATCAAGGCGGGCGTGGCGGGCATGCCGACCGCGTTCATCGCCGAGTACGGTAGTGGCAAGCCGGTGATCGCGATCCTCGCGGAGATGGATGCCTTGCCGGGTGTGTCACAGGCTGCGGTACCCGAGCGGTCGCCGTTGCGCGGGCGTATTTCCGGACATGCCTGCGGGCATCATCTCTTTGGCACCGGCTCGACGTCCGCCGGCATCGCTATCAAAAATTGGCTGGCGGCCAATCGCCGCAGCGGAACGATTCGGGTCTATGGCACACCGGCCGAAGAGGGCGGTGCGGGCAAGTCGTACCTGGTTCGCGAAGGCTTGTTCAGCGACGTCGATGTGGCGCTGCACTGGCACGCGGGCGATCGTAACGCGGTCACCAACGAGCCCACGCTCGCCAATAAAAGCGCGAAGTTCCGCTTCAGCGGCATCGCTGCGCACGCCGCGGCGTCGCCCGAGCGCGGTCGCTCGGCGCTCGATGGCGTGGAGGCCATGAACTTCATGGCAAACCTCATGCGTGAGCACATACCCGAAGATGCCCGCATGCATTACATCATCACTCGCGGCGGCGATGCACCCAACGTGGTGCCAGAGTTTGCCGAAGTGTTCTATTACGTCCGTCATCGTAATCCGGTGGTGATGAACGAAATCTTTGATCGACTGGTGGCGGCGTCCGAGGCAGCCGCCATGGGCACTGGCACCACCGTGAAGCACGAGCTAATCCATGGCGCGTACAGCTTGCTGCCGAACGATGTGTTGGCGGCAGCGATCGATGTCAATCTGCGTCGAGTAGGGGGCGTTAGCTACGATGCGACCGAACAGGCGTTCGCGGAGAAACTGTTCACGACGCTAGGCAAGACGGATGTCGCACTCGGCTCGGAGCGTGAGGTGCAACCGATCGGTCGACGTCTTGGAATGGGGTCTACCGACGTTGGCGATGTGAGCTGGATGGTGCCCACCATCGGCTTCCGCACCGCCACCTGGGTGCCAGGTACGCCGGCGCATTCCTGGCAGGCGGTTGCCGCGGGCGGCATGACCATTGGTCTCAAAGGCATGGAGAACGCCAGCAAAATTCTCGCGCTGACGGCAGTCGATTTATTCACTCAGCCCGAACTCATTGCGCGTGCCCGTGCGGAGTTCGAGCAGCGTCGGGGTGCCGATTTCAAATACCGCAGTGCGGTGGGCGATCGCGCTCCGCCGCTCGATTACCGTCGCTGAGTCGTCTTGGGAGTAATAGGTATGAACGTCTGCAAACTTCTGATCGTCTCCCTGTCCGTCGGCACGCTCGTTTCGCCGGCGGTGGCCAACGAAGGCAAGGTGCGCCGCTGGGTCAGTATCGTCGACAGCGGAAATCGTGCTGGCGAAATCGTCGAGCGCTGCAAAACGCCGACAGAATGCGAAGTCCGCTTCATCTTTAAAGATAATGGCCGCGGTCCTGAGATCAGCGAGCGCTACACGCTTGCTGCCGATGGCTCCTATGCGCGCTATACGGCGAGCGGCTTGACCACGTACGGGTCTCGAGTCGACGAGCGATTCGAGGCACATGGCGCTCGCGCGAGCTGGCAGTCCACCACCGAGCGGGGACGAAGTGATCAGGCGACGGGAAAGCTCTATCTGCCGATGAACGGCAGCAGCCTCATCTACGAGCGCATGGCGAAGCTCACGGCGAACGGGCGCGCTGCCGCGATGTTGCCTACTGGTTCGGTGGTTCGTCGGACGCTGAAGACGGCGACGGTGGGCGAGGGTGCTTCCCGACGGGACATCGAGCTCGTGACCTTCAGCGGCCTGGGGCTTACACCCGATTTCGTGTGGCTCACTCAAGGCGAGACGCCTGAATTCTTTGCCTACGTCGAGGCGGGCTACAGCACCACGTTGCCCGAGGGCCATGAGCGCGACATCCCAAAGCTGGTCGAGTGGCAAACGGCGGCCGAGGCTGAACTGCTCGCGGGGTACTACAGCCGCTTGTCGACACCGCTCGCGGGCCTCAGCGTCATCCGTAATGCGCGAGTGTTCGACAGCGAAAACGCCCGTCTGCTCGATGGCTTGCGCGATGTGTATGTGCTGCGAGGACGTATTGCCGCGATCAAGCCGGCCGGGGCGGGTATCGAGGCGATGAAAGCCGAGCGTAGTCTCGATGCAGCCGGTCGCGTGCTGCTGCCGGGACTGTTCGACATGCATGGCCACGTGGGTCGCTGGGAAGGCGGACTCAACCTGGCTGCGGGTGTGACCACCGTACGCGACCTCGGCAACGACAACGCGACGCTGCAGCAAATCATCGATCAAACGTCGTCCGGGCAGGGGTTCGGGCCGCGCATCGTGCCGACGGGATTTTTGGAAGGTGAAAGCCCGTACTCGGCACGCAACGGCTTCGTCATCAGCACGCTCGATCAGGCGAAAGCAGCGATCGACTGGTACTCGGCTCACGGCTATCCGCAGATCAAGATTTACAACAGCTTCCCGCGCGAGCACCTCAAAGCCACCGTGGCTTATGCGCACGAACGCGGAATGCGCGTGAGCGGGCACGTTCCGGCATTTTTGCGAGCGCGCGATGTCGTCGAGGCGGGCTTCGACGAAATCAATCACATCAATCAGGTGATGCTGAACTTTCTGGTCGATGACAAGACAGATACGCGAACCTTGCAGCGATTTTATTTGCCGGCGCAAAAGACCGCAGGGCTCGACTTCGAGGGTAAAGAGGTGCGCGATTTCCTCGACCTGCTGAAATCGCGTGGCACGGTGATCGATCCGACGCTCACCACCTTCGATTTTTTGCGACAGCGCGATGGCGAGATGTCGCAGGCCTACGCGTCGATCGCCGATCATTTGCCGGCGACGCTGCAGCGCGGACTGATGAGCGGCGGAATGGAAATTCCGAATGCGCGTTTGCATGCGCTGTACAACATGTCTTACTCGCGAATGATCGAGTTCGTCGGTCGCCTGCATCGTGAGGGCGTTCCAATCGTTGCCGGTACCGATGCCATCGCGGGCTTCACCCTGCAGCGTGAGCTCGAGCTCTACGTCCAGGCGGGGATTTCGCCGGCTGAAACCCTGCGTATCGCCACCTGGAACGGCGCCAAGTACAGTCGAGTGCTCGCCGAGCGCGGTAGCATCGAGGTGGGCAAGCTCGCCGATCTCGTACTCGTGGACGGCGATCCGACGCGCGATATCTCCGCGATCCGCAATGTAGCGCTCGTCGTGACTCAGGGACGCAGCATCGAACCGTCGAAGGTGTTCACCGAGCTCGGAATCCGGCCGTTCGTCGAGCGCGCACCGAGTTGGCAAAACTCTGCCTCGCGTTAAGCGCCAGGCGGAGTCTGTGCATCGCAGCGTGTTGGGTTATCGGCGAGGCGTGCGCCGATCGGTGCTTTTCTTGGGGTCTTCTGCGCCGACAGGCGTGAACGAATATTTTTGACCGGAGAGGGCGGCTTCGTACATGAGACCGCCTTTGGCAATCGTGAACACCGCGAAGCCGCGGTAGAACTCGCCGGTGGTGGTGGCATCGCGCTTGCCACCGCTGACACCTGCGCTCGAGCCGGTGGTGCCAGCGGTCGCGCTCGCGGCGGCCGTGATGGCGACGGCACTCACGCCCGCACCAAACGAGAACTCACCGCCCGTGAATTCATCGAGTGCGCGCTTGTCCTGCAGGAAGATGATTTGGCTGTAGGCCTGTCCGCCCGCCTGAAAGCCGAGGCTAAGTTGAGTGAGCCGAACGTCGCCGATATAGCGGCCTTGCTCGTAGACTCGACCGCGCCCGCCGGCGCCGCCCAAGCCGAGACCGCCTTTGCCGATCGTCGGGAAGATGGCGTAGCCGTAACTGCGATCGAAGAACGAGGCGCTTTGGCCGGCATTACGAAAAAGTTCTTTGGTTTCGGTGTATTCGTCGGCGACGGCGTGAGCGGTGAGGGTCAGGGCCGCGAGGCCGGCGAGCATGAGGCTGCGTAGCGATCGTGTCATCCGTAGAGTCTCCGTGAGCCTAACGCCCTAATGCGGGCGAATCATGGGCGGAATCGTAGCGCGTTTGGCGAGCGGTTACACTCTGCGCAGGAAAATGGAGTGTCGATGAGTACGGAATTCGGGATCGTGATGGAAGCATCGCCGGGATACACCGCGCGACTCGCCCGAGAAATCGAGGCCATGGGGTTCGAGATTTTGTTGTGCCCCGACACACAAAACCTGAGCCCCGATCCGTTTTCGCAACTGGCCCTCGCCACGCAGACCACTCGCTCGCTGCGTCTCGGTACGGGCGTGACGAACCCGGTCACCCGTGATGTCGCCGTCACCGCCTGTGCCTTCTCCACGCTGCAAGCCGAGTCCGATGGCCGCATGATCTGCGGCATCGGACGTGGGGATTCCTCGGCCGCCCATATCGGCGCACGAAATGGCACGACTGCACAGCTGCGCACGATCGTCGAACGGCTGCGTGCGTATACCCGCGGGGAGACGCTGGACCGTGACGGCACGCCGTCGCGCATTCGTTGGTACGACTCGCTGCCCGTTGCGCCGCTTTTGATCGATGTCGCGTGTACCGGTCCGCAGACCATACGCATGGCGGTCGATGTCGGCGATCGCATCAGCTTTGCCGTCGGCAGTGCGCCTGAGCGTATTCGCTGGGCCATGGATGTGGCACTCGCGCGGCTCGCCGAAACTGGTCGTCCACGCGAATCCATCCGCATCGGCGCCTACGTCAATCTGGTGTGTGATCCGGATGAGCGACGGGCGATTGCGCTCGGCCGCATGATCTCGGGCATGGTGGCCCATTTTGCCGGCATGAAGGACGCGCCGCTCGATCACTTGCCGCCACAACTCAAAGATTTGGCCGCGAAGATGCAGACGGGCTACGACATGACGCGCCATGCGCAGGAAGCCGGCAGTCATCTTGCCGAGGTTCCCGACAGTTTCGTCGATTGGTTCTCGATTTGCGGGCCGCCTGACAAGTGTCGCGAGCGTCTCGCGCCCCTGATGGCGATGGGTCTCGATCATGTGTATCAGCTCGGCGGCTCGCCCGTTGCGCATCCGCATGGACCGCGTCAGGAAGGCATGGTTCGGCAGGCGTCCTTGTTCGCAAGCAGCGTCATGCCGCATTTCAGGTGAGACACTGTCGATGATGTCGACCGCTTCCGTGCTCGAGCTTGCAAAACTCAATGGGATCCCCGTCGACGACGAGGCAATGGCTTCGCGCATCGCCTTGGGTGGCGCAGCCGCGACGGCTGCGGTACGCGCCGCGGCGAGCGAGCTCGGCCAGACGTCACTGGCTGACGTCGAGCCCGCCGATTATCTCTCCAAGCTCGAAACGCTCGCCGCGCCGCTCTCGGTACGGTCGATATCAGCACCCTCTATATCGCCAATCAAAGATTTGGGTGATGCGGATCTTGTGGCGACGACTGCAAAACTCGTCTCAGGCGAGCTGCGTAGCGTGGAGGTTGTGCGCTCGGCCATCGAGCGCGCCTCATGGGCCGACCAAAAAACCCACTGTTTTCTCAGTCTGCAGACGGACGCCGCCCTGCGTGCGGCGGAAGTGGCGGATGCGTTGCTCGCGGAGGCGAGGCGTCAAGGCCGAGAGCCGCTCGCGCCACTTCTCGGTATCCCCCTTGCTCACAAAGATATGTTCGATCGAGAAGGTCATGCGCCGACCTTCGGCTCGAAAGCACTCGAGCCTGTCGTGGCGGCGCGGACTGCCACCGTATTGCAGCGTCTCGAACTCGCCGGAGCCCTCCAACTCGGATCGCTCAACATGGCCGAGTTCGCACTCGGTGCGACGGGGCACAACGCCGCCTGGGGCGATTGTCGCAATGCTTGGAACCCCGACTTCATCTCCGGCGGCTCGTCGAGCGGTTCGGGCGCGGTGGTCGCCTGCGGCGTAGTGTTTGCGAGTCTCGGCTCCGATACGGGCGGCTCCGTACGCATTCCGGCGGCCGTGCAAGGTGTTTTCGGCTTGAAGCCCACGTACGGATTGTTACCACGTACGGGGAGCATGAAACTCGCTCCGTCGGTGGATGTACTGGGTCCGATCACCCGATCGGTCAGAGACATGGCGCTCGTGCTCGAAGTGATCGCAGGATGCGACGGTGAAGACGCGCAGTGTTCGATGCGCCCGGTACCGAAGTATTCGTCGGTACTCGGTCGCGGCGTCGAAGGCTTGCGCGTCGGTATTCCGACAAATCATTTCTTCGAACGACTCGAGCCGCAGATCCGCTCGGCCTGCGAACGTTCGCTCGCAAGCTTCGAGGCGGCCGGCGCACAACTCGTTGAAGTGGAGATTCCGTTCGCGGCGCATCTCGCCGAGCTCAGTCGCGCGATCGTGTATTCGGAAGCGACCGCCGTGCATGCCGAGACTTTGCGCAGCCGTGGATCAAAGTATTCGCCTCAGGTGCGGGTGCGTGCGAGTACGGGTCTGGCAATTTCCAGCACTCACTACCTCGAGGCCCTGCAACAACGATTACCTATACTCGACAAAGTGGTAGCCGAGGTCTTTGGCGCTTGCGACGTGCTGCTTACGCCGACCTTGCCGATACGCGTACCGCGACGGGATGAAACGGATGTCGGTGCCGGCGCACGGCTCTGGGAGGTGCTCGGCGATCTCGTGCGCTGCACGGCCCCGTTCAATTATTTGGGTTTGCCGGCGCTGACCGTGCCGGCAGGACTCGACGATCGCGGCCTACCGATTGGGGTGCAACTCGTTGGTGCACCGTTCAGCGAACCGCAGTTGCTCGCAGCCGCAGCCGCTCACGAGCTCGGCGTGCCGCCACCGAGACTAGCAAACTGACCTTTGAAGTACGCGAGTGGCGATCCTTCGCGAGCCTCAACGGCAACCACTTCACCAAAGAAAATACGGTGGGTACCGACATCCGTTTGAGTGGTGACGCGACACTCGAGATAGGCGAGCGCGCCATCGAGACGCGGGTTTCCCAAGGCGCTGTCACACGCGGGTCCGAGGCCGAGTGCCGCGAGCCCCGCGAATTTATCTTGTGCTCGCGAGGCGAAATGTCGAGCGAGCGCTAATTGATCTTCCGCCAGCACATGAACGCAAAACCGGCCGGAAGCGCTGATCACATGGCAGGAGCCGGACTGCTGATTCAGGCAGACGAGCAGGGTGGGTGGCTCGAGCGTGACGGAGGCCACGGCACTGGCCGTAATGCCTTGGGCGACTCCTTCGTGTCGGGTGGTCACCAAGGTGACCCCGGTCAGAAATCGGCTGATCGCCGCGCGGTAATCGATGCTCGAGACGTCCATGTCGTTCACGGTAGGTACTACTCCGTACATACTGCCAAGGCTTGGGGAATTAGTCTCCTATTCGTGCGCTGATCATCTTCCCCCTCCGATCAGCGTATGCAGAGATAGCCCCGCCTCGTGCGGGGCTTTTTTGTATCCTCATGACCCTCATGTCTGGTCCAGTTGTCGAAGATTTCCCGCCCGAATGGCGCCGCGAGGCTGAACATGCCTTCGCCTGCAGCGACTTCGTCGCCGAAAGCGTCGCGCGCGATGCCGAGCTGTTCACCGACCTGCTGCGGACGGACGCCTTGCAGCAATTGCGCGTCGCGGGCGGACCGCTCTGTTGGCCAAGAGGGGAGCCGCCCCCGGCGCTCGAAGCGCCGGAACCGCAGTGGCAGGCCTGGCTGCGACGCTGGCGGCGCCGCGAAATGGTGCGGATCGCGTGGCGGGATCTGAACGGGCGCGCCACGCTCGAGGAAACGCTCGAAGATTTGTCGGCCTTTGCCGATGACGCGGTCAATCAAGCGATGGCCGTGGCTTGGCACGGTCTTTGTGAGCGCTACGGCACGCCCCAGTATGCCGAAGGCGGTGCGATGCCCATGGTCGTCGTCGGCATGGGAAAACTCGGCGGTCGTGAGCTCAATTTTTCGTCGGATATCGATCTCGTCTTTCTTTTTCCGGGATATGGCGAGACGGTCCATGCTGCGCCGGTCAGCCACGAAGAATTCTTTGTGCGCCTGGGTCAGGCACTGCTGCGTCTGTTGTCTGCCGTGACGGTCGATGGCTTCGTATTTCGCGTCGATATGCGGTTGCGACCCTTCGGCGATTCCGGGCCGCTCGCTTGCGGATTTTCTTCTTTCGAAGATTACTTGCTGCAGCACGGCCGGGATTGGGAGCGCTATGCCTGGATCAAGGCGAGACCCATCACTGCACCCGAGGCTTATGCGGAGTTGTACGACTCGGCAGTGAGACCGTTCGTCTACCGGCGTTATCTCGACTTCGGCGTGTTCGAGTCGCTGCGCGAAATGAAGCAGCTGATCGAGAAGCAGGTGGCGCGCAAAGAGCTCGTCGATCACGTCAAGCTTGGACCCGGCGGCATTCGCGAGATCGAGTTCATTGTTCAGTCCATGCAATTGATCCGCGGCGGTCAGGATCGGCGGCTGCAGGGCTCGAGGCTCTTCGAGGTGTTGCCGCAGCTCGCGCGCAGCCGATTATTACGTCCGCAGGCCGTGTCCGAACTCGATGCGGCCTATCGGTTTCTGCGGGTGCTCGAAAATCGCTTGCAGATGATCGCCGATGCGCAAACCCACGTGCTGCCTCGCGATCCCGCCTCGCAACAAAAACTCGCCCGCGCCATGGGCGAGTCGAGCTGGGACGCATTACGACACGCCTACGAGTGGCATGCCGCGCATGTGCATCGCGAGTTCAATGCCCTCGTGTTTGCGCCCACCGGCGCGGAGCGCTCGAGTGATGCCGTCGCGCTTCGCCCGAACGAAGCCTCGGGTGTTTCGCTGATGTGGGATGAGACAGTGGGTCTCGAAGCCCTGGTCGAGGCACTCACGTCACGCGGGATGACGAGCCCCGAGGAGCTCGCACGACTGCTCATCGATTTTCGCGGCAGCTCGCAGGTGCGGCGCCTCGATGCGACGGGGCGACGCCGACTCGAGCTGCTGGTACCGCAGTTGTTGGTTTCGCTCGATCCGGATGACGATCACCTCACCATGGGCCGCAGACTCCTGCGGGTCCTGGAGGCAATTGGCGGTCGATCGGCTTACTTTGCCTTGCTCAATGAAAACCCGGCTGCACGCCAGCGTTTTGTTCGGGTCTGCCGTGGAGGCGACTTTCTCGTGCAGCAGCTTGCGGCGCATCCGTTGTTGCTCGATGAATTGCTCGATGAGCGTGCGCTCACGGTACCGCCCGCGCGAACGGAACTGCTCGCTGACCTTGACGATCGTCTCGCGAGAGTCGATGGTGATGACCCCGAGCGGCTGGTCGAAGCGCTCGCGCAGTTCAAGCGCGCGGCGGTGTTTCGCGTTGCCATCGCCGATCTTTCCGGCAGCTTGCCCTTGATGCGAGTGTCCGATCGGTTGACGGATATCGCAGAACTCGTGCTCGAAAAAACCTTGCAGCAGGCGTGGTCGCAGATGACGAGCCAGTTCGGCATACCCACTTGTCGTGCGACGGATGATTCGCCGCCGCGCCACGTGGAGGTGTGCGCTGTCGGCTACGGCAAGCTCGGTGGCATCGAGCTGGGGTACGGGTCCGATCTCGATCTCGTTTTTCTGCATAACTCGATCGGTGCCGTGCAGGAAACTTCCGGCGATCGTCCGATCGACAACCAACTGTTTTTCGTCAGACTTGCGCAGCGCATCGTCCACATTCTCACGGTGCACTCGGTGGCGGGTCGTCTCTACGAAGTCGACGTCCGTCTGCGCCCCGGCGGCAAGGGTGGAATGCTGATCACGCAGCTCGAGGCCTTCATCGATTATCAGCATTCCTCGGCGTGGACCTGGGAGCATCAGGCCTTGTTGCATGCGCGTGCGGTCGCCGGCTCGCCGGTGCTGCGCGAGCGATTCGAGCGTGAGCGAGTGCGGATCCTCGGTGAGTTCGTCAAACGAGAGACGCTGCGCGAGGAGGTCAGTCACATGCGCGAGCGGATGCGTCGCGAACTCGCCAAGTCGAAGTCGGGTCAGTTCGACCTCAAGCAGGATCGTGGCGGCATCGCGGACATCGAGTTTCTCGCGCAGTACTGGGCGCTGCGCGAGGGAGCGAGGCACCCGGCGGTGTTGATGTTCTCCGACACCATCCGTCAGCTCGAAACTCTGGCCTCAGGCGATCTCGTGCCGCAGGGTACGGTCGATGTGTTGACGGGCGCCTACCGCGCGTACCGCATGCGCAATCACCATCGATCACTGCGCGAGGAGAGCGGCATCATTGATGCCAGCGAGTTCGTGGCCGAGCGCGCGGCTGTCGCCCGAATCTGGGAAGAGACCTTTGCCGGTACGACGGCGCCGGTATAATCGCCGCATGACGAAGACGCCCCTCATCCAGCCGAACGCCCAGAACAAGTACGACGTCACGTCCGAAGATCTGCCGCTCTCTTGTCCGATGCCGCAGATGCAACTGTGGAACTCGCATCCGCGCGTGTATCTGCCCATCGAGAAAACAGGTTGGGCCAAGTGCCCCTATTGCGGAGCCGAGTACACGCTGCAGCGCTGAGCGCTAATCGCTGATCAAGCCGGGCGATACGGCTTGTAAGATTTTTCCTCGACGATGCGCGATCCGAGCGCCACATTGATGCGCTTCTTGACGGCGGCACGCTCGTCATTCGTCACGTAAACCGCTCGCGCGAGTTCGATGAATTCGGCATCGAAAGCCTGCGCGAGTTCTTTGTCGCGAATCTGGTCTTCGATATCCCACAACGCTTCGTTGACGCGCTGCAGGGCGGCTTCGTCGGCTGCCACTTCCGGTATCGCTGCGCCGCTATCGCGCCAGGTCTTCTCGAGCAGATCGAGTTCGAGGCGCACGTTGCTCACCTTGACCGCGTCGGTCATGCGCGCGGCCTTGATGCGCAGGATGGTGATTTTGTCGAGCAGTTCGCCCGGGGAGATGGGCACGAGGATGTCTTTCATGGTCGCGATGCTAGCAGGGCGTCGAGGCGCTTGCAGACCTCGGGTACTTCGATCAGCGCCATGACCTCGGGCGCTTCGAGTTTGGTGGCCCAGGGCAGGGCGTCCGGGGTGCTGTGCCTGAACTTTTGCGCAGCTCGCGGAAAGGCGTCGATGCACCACTCGCGCGAGAGATAGGGCCCGCTGCGTGCCGGATTCGTGGCGGCATAGAGCCCGATCACAGGCGTACCGACCATGGTGGCCATATGTGCAGGTCCCGTATCGGGAGCGAGCAGCGCCGTCGCGCGACCGAGCAGGGCGAGCAACTGCGGCAGGGTATCTTTGCCCACCTGGTTGATGACTTCGGGGCACTGCGCCGCGATGGCTTGCGCCATCGATTTTTCGATGTCGCTCGGTCCGCCCGCCAAAATCACTCGCATGCCGTGCGCGTCGATGGCGTGACGCGCCACCGCCGCGTAACGCTCGGCGAGCCAGTTTCGTCGCGTATGGCTCGAGCAGGCGCTGATCACGAGCGTACGGGCTGCGCCATCGGGAATCAGCCGCCGCGCATACTCGATGGCATCGTCGGGCAGCGGGAGGTTCCACTCGAGCACGCGCCCCTTGACGCCGGCTGCTTCGGCAAAGCCCATGAAACTATCGAGCACATGTTCGCGGCGGCGTGCAGCGATGCGGGCGTTGGTGACGAGCCACTGCAGCTCCCTCGCCCGTGCGCGGTCGAAACCGAGCTTGATACGTGCCGGAACTTGTGCGGCGACGACGCTCGCTCGGACCGACAGCTGCAAGTGCAGCATCAGGTCGAACTGCCGACCCCGAAGCGCTGCACGGAGGGTCTTGAGTCCCGCAAAGCCGGCGCGCTTGTCCACGGTGATAAACTCGACGCCCGGTAGCAAGGTCATGAGTCGCGCCTCGGCACGACCGATGATCCAAGTGAATGTCGTGTTGGGCCACGCGCGCTGCAAGGTGCGCAGCAGGGGTACGACGTGACAGGTGTCGCCGATGGCCGAAAGCCTCAAGAGGCAAACGGATTCGGGCGGCTGGGTGAGCGGCAGCATGGCTTGAGGCGGTGAGGGCGAAGATGAAAGAGGGTCGCACGCACGAACCGCTGGAGGTCAGGATCCAAGTCGGCCGCTGCGTGATGCTATATGACCCCTCCCTCGTCGGCAATTTTGATGAGCACTGGTTCGACCTTGAGCACTGGCGTCGAACCGGTGCGCTGCGCGGCGAAGCTTCGGGGCGCGGCAGCACCGTTTTCTTCGAGGCCGAGGGCGCCGCGTTCGCCCTGCGCCATTATCGACGCGGCGGTCTCGTCGCTGCGGTGCTGCACGATCGTTACCTCAACGTCGGTGAGGCGGGCTCGCGGTCCTTCCGGGAGTTTCGGGTGACGCAGCGGTTGCAGCGTCTGGGTTTGCCGGTGGCGCCCGTGGCCGCTGCACGGCACTCGCCGACGGGGCTCTTTTGTCGGGGCGATCTCATGACTCGACGACTCATGGGCGTCAGTACCCTCGCCGAGCGTCTCACGCAAGCACCCGAGTCGATCGACTGGGCCGCCGTGGGCGCAACGGTTGCGCGGTTTCATCGTGCGGGTTTGCACCACGCCGATCTCAACGCCCACAACGTGCTCGTCGACGAACAAGGGCGGTGGTCCCTCATCGATTTCGATCGCGCGAGTTTTCGCGATCCCGGGCTATGGTGTGACGCCAACCTCGTACGGCTGCGCCGATCCCTGCTCAAAGTGAGTGATTCTTTGAACCTAGCCTTCGATGACCGTCGCTGGATTTCGGTGCTCGAGGGCTATCGCGACGTCTCGCGGGCGGGATATACGGCATGATGCGAGTGCTCTACCGTGTACTCGCCACGACGGCGCTACCGTTAGCGACGGTGCTCTTCGCACTGCGCATCGTGCGTGGCAACCCCGGCGAGCGGCGCGGATTTTCACAGCGATTAGGTTTCGGTATTCGTCAGGCGAGCGACGCCATTTGGATTCACGCCGTATCGGTGGGCGAGGTACAGGCCGCGACCGCACTCGTGCATGCACTGCGAAGCCAATACCCTGAGGTGCCCATTACGCTCACGACCACGACCGGCACCGGTGCCACCCGCGCACGAGAAACATTCGGTAGCGCGATCGACATCCGCTTTCTTCCCTTCGATTCTTTGGGTTGCGTGAAACGTTTTCTCGATCGTGTGCGACCGCGTCTGGCGATTGTCATCGAGAAAGAACTTTGGCCGAACCTGCTCGGTGAATGTACGGCACGATCGATTCCCATCGTGCTCGCCAGTGCTACGGTCTCAGCCAAGGCCGTCGATCGCTGGCGTCGCTTCGCACCGTTGTTTCGTGACGTATTCGAGAGCGGTGTGTTCGTGGCTGCGCAGTCCGAGATCGATGCCGATCGTTTTCGGCAGATCGGTGTGTCGTCGACTTACATCCGGGTGATCGGCAATCTCAAATTCGATCTGTCGCTGCCGCACGGTCTCGGCGAGCGGGGCGCCACGCTGCGCGCGCGCTGCGGCTGGACACGCCGGACGTTACTGGTCGGTGGCAGCACGTATGCGCTCGAGGAATCCGCCCTGCTCGAGGCGCAGCGTCGTTTGCGAGCCGAAGGGATCGACCTCGCGCTCGTGATCGCCCCACGTCATCCGGCGCGTTTCGATGCGGTCGCAGCGCGCCTGCAATCGGCGGGAGTCAACTTCGTGCGTCGTAGTCAGCTCGATGCGGGATCGACCTTCGCGTCGCCTGACGTGCTGCTACTCGATACGCTCGGCGAATTGATGAGCGCCTATGCGACGGCCGATCTGGCGTTCGTCGGTGGCAGTCTGGTTACGGACGTGGGTGGACACAATTTGATCGAGCCTGCAACGCTCGCCGTGTCCACGATCACAGGCTCACACGGTTACAACGCAGTCGATATCACCCACGAGCTGCGAGCGGCGGGCGCACTTGCCGTGGTGAACGATGCGGAAGGTCTCGTCGATGAAGTGCGGCAGCTAGCTAATCAAGAGGCGGAACGCAGGCGACGCGGCGAACTTGGCCGAGCATTCGTGGAGCAGAACCGAGGCACGCTCGAGCGTTTGCTCGCCTGCCTCCCGCCGCTTAGGGCTGAGCCGCAGCCTCAGTCGCCGACAGCCAACCGTTGACCTCTTCGAGCGTGCCGCGGTCGAGCGTGCCCGAGGCGAGACGCAGGCGCATCACGTTCAAAATATAGTCGTAGCGGCTGCGCGAGTAGTTGGTTTGGGCCACGGCCAAGCTGCGACGGGCCTCGAGCACATCGACGGCCGTACGCGTGCCGACTTCGTAGCCGGCCTCGGTCGCCTTGAGCGCGGTCTGGTTCGACTCGAGCGCCTGACGCAAGGCGTTGACGCGAGAGATTTCGCTGATGACGCCCAAGTAGGCATCACGCGCTTGTCGCTCGGTCTGGCGGGAGACGCGAGTCAAACGCTCGCGCGCCGCGCGCCATTGGAATTCGGATTGACGAACGCGCGACTGAGCGGCGCCACCACTGAAGATGGGCATGGTGACTTGCAGCGTGTAGCTCTCGTCTTCGGTGTCCGCCAGGCGAGTGCCCGTATTGCCACTCACGAAGTTGATGGGGCTCGTGGTCTCCACCTTGCTCTTGCTCGCGACGAGATCGAGTTCTGGCAAATGTCCACCAAAGGCGGCGCGTACGTTGTCGCGAGCGATGTCGGCGGCGAGTCGGCTCGAGACGAGCGCGAGATTTTGTTCCATCGACCGCTCGACCCACAGCGCTTCGTCGGCAGGGTCGGGCGACTTGAGCGGCATCGTATCGCCGGGCTTCGCGAGCTTCGCGTATTTCTCGGCAGTGATTTCACGGAGGAGTTCTTCGGTCGAAGCGAGTTGGCGCTTAGCGGCGATGACGGCCGCAGCCGCGCTATCGCGGGCGGCTCGGGCTTCCTGAACGTCGGTGATGGCGATGAGACCCACCTCGAAGCGCTTCTCAGCCTGTTCGAGTTGACGCGATATCGCCTCGAGCGCCGAGGTCTGCGCCTCAACGGCATCTTGTGCCGCGAGCACGTTGAAGTAGGCCTCTGAGACACGCAGCACGAGTTGCTGCTCTGCCGCCTGGAAGTCGGCCTCGGCTTGGGCGACCTGACGGCTTGCGCGCTTGATCAACACCCAGTTGTCCCAGGAGATGAGGCTTTGACGAAGATCGAGACTCCAGCGGTCGGTTTCGGGTTCGGAGACGCTGGCCGAGAGGAAATTGAGGACGACGGTCTGACCGCTCGGCAGGCGCTGCTCTTGAGGAAACTGACCGGTACTCGTGGTGTCGGACTTGGTTCGGCTCGCCGAGCCCGAAATTTGCGGGAGGATCGCCGCCCACGCCTGAGGCCGGGATTCGCGCGCTGCGCGACGCAGGGCGTCGGCCTCACGGATCTGAGGGTCGTTGGCGAGGGCGCGCTCATACACGGCCTTGAGGTCTTCGGCGGGCGCTGCAGAGGCGGCGACCAGCATACCGATGGCGAGTATGAGAAAGCGCGACATCATTCGAACCTCATTGGTGTTATATAGCACTATAACAGATAACAGTCTGGACCGGCAACCCGGCGACAAGGCGTCAGTATGGACGCAACGACGGGTCGATGCGTTCCCCCCAAGCGAGAATTCCGCCCGTGAGGTTGGTTACCGAACCGAAGCCGCGAGCGTCCAGGGCCCGCGCGACTTGCATGCTGCGTCCACCGGAGCGACACGTGATGATCAGGGGCGTGGCCGGATCGAGTTCGCCGATCCGCTCAAGGATTTGGCCCATGGGGATGTGGCGGGCGAAGGGCAGGCTTGAGATGTCGAGTTCCCAGCCTTCGCGCACGTCGATCACGACCGGCTGTTCGCCGGCGTCGATGCGGGCTTTGAGCTCTTCGACGGTCATTTCGTGAATCATGGGCGCATCCTGCGCGGGCTCGATTAGAAATTGAAGCGTTCGGGCTGGCGAGCGCCAACCAGCGGCTTCAGCGCGGTCTCGAAGAGACCGGTCGATCTGAAGGCCTCGGCGCCAACGCGCTCGATGAGTCGCGCCTCCATGACGAGCCCGGAGCCGATCACGGCAAACAGTCGGCCGCCGAGGGTGAGTTGGCGCGCGAATCGATCATCGGGCACGGGCAAGGAGCCGCTGAGCACGATGACATCATAAGTACCGCTGCCGAGAGCTTCGGGTTCGAAGGCGTTACGGCATTCGATGGTGACGTTGCGTACGCCCGCGTTCTGCAGATTTTGGGTCGCGGTCGCCGCGAGATCTTCGCGCAACTCGAGACCGCGAACGCTGCAGGCGCGCGCAGCAAGGCAGGCGGCGAGGAAACCACTACCGACACCCACCAGCAACACGCGATCGGTCGGCAGAGGTGCCACGGCCTGCATGATGCGTCCGGCCACTTTGGGGGCGAGCATGCGATCGCCGGCGCCCAAAGGGATTTCGATGTCGGCGAAAGCGAGTTCGGCGTAGGCGGGCGGCACGAACGCCTCGCGTGGCACGCGGGCGAACACGTCGAGAATGCCGGGATCGAGCACCTGCCAAGCACGCAGCTGCTGGTGAATCATCTGCTCGCGTGCGGCCTCGGTGGCTGCAGGGGTCATCGTCATCGAAGGAAATCCGTCTTGCTCTAGCGAAGGGGCGGGAAAATACGGGTTTTCCCGGTGGCTGCCAAGCCGTCAAACCACGGAGGCGCCTCGAGCAGGGGTCGCCGGCTCGGCCCAAACCGGACCGGCGACCCGCCCATCAGCGTTCAGCCGCGATTATTTCGCGGCGCTCTTCGCGAAGTCGCCGGCCTCGACGATGCTGATCGTCTCGGGCTTAATCCAGCGCTTCACGGCGGCGTTGACGTCGGCGACGGTCAGTGCGGCGACGCGCTTTTCGAAGTCGGCGTCCCATTCGAGGGTGCGCTCGAGGAACAGATAGCTCGAGAGGCGACCCACGAGTTCACGATCCTGAGAGCGGCTGACGTTGCGGCTTTGCAGCCAACCGTTCTTGGCATCGCGAAGCTCCGTCTCGCCATAGCCCTCGGTCAGGATCTTCGCGAGCTCTTCCCGGTACGCGGCGATGAGACGCGCCGAGTTTTCAGGGTTATAGATGGCGAAGGTGCCGAAGTTGCCGTCCTTGTCGAGCGGATCTGCCGTCAGGAAGGACGACACGCCGTAGCTGATGCCTTCCTTTTGACGGATGCGCACTGCCAGACGCGAGTTGAGGAAGCCACCACCCAGCATGTAGTTGGCGAGCACGAGCGCCGGGTAGTCCGCGTTGTCGTCACGCAGTTCGAGGTTGAGGCCGGCGATCATCACGGCGTTCGCCTTGTCCGGCGTGTTGATCTTGCGGACTACCGACGGTACGTCGAAGTACGGCGAGACGGCGCGGTCGTACGGAATTTTCGCGTTCCAGCCCGCGAGTATGGCGCCGAGCGCCGAGCGCACCATGTTTTCGTCGAAATCACCGACGACTGCAGCCGTTGCGCGAGCGGCACCGTAGAACTCGGCGTGGAACTTGCGCAGGTCTGCGGCCGTCACGGCCCGAACCGCCGCCGCTTGCTCATCGAAGCTGAGCGTACGACGGAAATCTTTGGCCGAGTACGGTGAGGTGATGCGGTTGATCTCCTGAGCGGCGATAGCCTGCGGCTCACTGCGCTGCTGCTCGATGGCGGCGAGTGCTTCGTCGCGAAGCTTGGTGAGCTCCGCATCCGGGAACACCGGGTTACGCAGGATGTCGCCGACGATCTCGAGCGTCGGGACGAGATTTTCGCGAGTCGAGGTGATGCTCACCGAGACGTTCTGACCGCCGCCGCCGATGCCGACCGAGGACTTCAGCTTGTCGAGCTCGTCGTTGATTTGCTGCAAGCTCCGATTCTTAGTGCCGCGACGCAGCATCGCTGCCGTGAGCTCGGCCGTCGTGGCCTTGCCCTCGAGCGAAGCGAGGCTGCCCACGCGCAGCGTCATCGTCACGTTGACCGAACTGCCGCGCGTCGATTTATTGAGGAAGCTGTACTTCGCGCCGCCGGGGAACGTTTCAGAGCGCGTGCGCGAGAGGATATTGGCCGGCGAGGGATCGAAGACCTCCGCCTGCTTGAGCGCTTGCTTGCCTTGGTAATCTTTGAGGATGACACCCGGATCCGGGGCCTGCGGAACGGTGGATCGATCCGGTGCTGCATCGGGCAGGAACAAGCCCGTCGTGCGATTGGCAGACTTGAGATAGGCCGCAGCCGCACGATTGACGTCGGCGGCAGTGACTTTCTCCATCTGGTCGCGCGAGAGGAACCACAAGCGCCAATCACCCTTGGCGATGTACTCGGAAAGGCCGAGCCCCAGGCGATCGCTGTTGTTGTAGGACTGTTCGAAGAAGCGCAGGAACTTGTTGCGAGCGCGAACAACTTCTTCTTCGGTGACCGGCTGCGACTTCATGCCGTCGAGTACGGCGAGCATGGTCTGTGTGGCATCGGCGACGGGTTTGTCCTTCAAGACTTCCGCCGCGAAATACATGTACCCCGGATCTTTGAGACCGAAGGCGACGCCGCCGACACTGCTTGCCTTGCCCGTTTCGACGAGCGCCTTGTACAGGCGACCCGAGGGCTCGTTCGTCAGTACATCGGCGAGTACCTGAACGGCAGCGAAGTCGGGGTGTCCGCCCGGCGGAATGTGGTAGCCCGCTGAGGTGACTTGTACGTCGCCGACGCGACGCAGCACGACATGGCGCTCGCCATCTTGTGTTGGCTCGACCGTATAGGTCGGTTGCAACACGCGACTCGGGCGCGGAATCTTGCCAAAGAATTCGGTGACCCAGCCGATGGTCTTTGCTTCGTCGATCTTGCCCGCGACGGTGAGCACGGCATTATCGGGCTGGTAATACTTCTTGTAGAACGCGCGCAGGTTGTCGATGGGCACGCGCTCGATGTCTTCGCGCGAACCGATCGTCGATTTGCCGTAGTTGTGCCACAGGTAAGCCGTGGACAGCACGCGCTCGAGCAGCACGCCGCTCGGATCGTTCTCGCCCGACTCGAACTCGTTGCGCACGACCGAAAATTCGCTGCGCAGATCTTCTTCCTTGATGATGAGTTGATCATGCGGTCGCTCTCGAGATCGAGGGCCCAGCGCAGGTTGTCGTCGGTCGCCGCGAAGGTTTCAAAGTAATTGGTGCGGTCGTACCAGGTCGTCCCGTTCGGGCGCGCACCGCGCGAGGTCAGTT
>JBJTUA010000029.1:0-147409 GCA_046080445.1 Gammaproteobacteria bacterium | reverse complement strand
GTAGGCAAGCCGTCGTTCTTCTTCGAGTGAGTCGAGATCGTTCAGCGAGCGCTGATGCGGGAATAGACCATCTTCGAGACCCGCGAGAAACACCATCGGGAATTCGAGACCCTTGGCGGTGTGCAGCGTCATCATCTGAATGCAATCTTCCCAGGCCTCCGCCTGCCCCTCTCCCGATTCGAGTACCGCATGGGCGAGAAATGCTTCGAGAGGCGGAAGTTCTTCGCCATCGACGCGCTCGGGTTCGAAGCCCCGGGCCGCCGAGACGAGTTCGAGCAAGTTCTCTGCACGCGCTTCGCCCCGTTCAGCTTTTTCTTTACGGTGGTGTTCGAGTAGTCTGCTGGCATGCAGCACCTGATCGACGATTTCATGCAACGCGAGATTGCGCGTGTCATTGGCGAGTCGGTCGATCAGCTGTAGGAAACCTTGCACCGACGCTGTCGCCTTGGCACCGAGTGCGCCGGACGTTGCCGCTGCGGCAGTCCAAAGAGAGGTGCCCGCCGCCCGAGCTTGCTCGCGCAGGGTGTCGAGACTCTTGGCGCCGATGCCACGAGTCGGAAGATTGACGACGCGCTCGAACGAGGTGTCATCGTGTCGATTGGAGACAAGCCGAAGGTACGCGAGTGCGTCCTTGATTTCCGCTCGCTCGAAGAAGCGGAGGCCCCCGTAAACCCGATAGGGGATGCGCGCCGATAGAAACACTTCTTCGAAGACGCGGGACTGGGCGTTCGATCGATAGAGGATCGCGATGTCGCGACGATTTCCGCCGCGCGACGACCATTCTTTGATGCGCTGCAACACGAACTCTGCTTCGTCGCGTTCGTTGAATGCCGCATAGAGCCGGATCGGGTCGCCGCGGGTTCCGCTCGCCCATAGATTTTTGCCGAGACGCCCACTGTTGTTCGCGATCAGCGCATTCGCCGCATCGAGAATGGTGCCTGTCGAGCGGTAGTTTTGTTCGAGCTTGACCAAACGCGCCTGCGGGAAGTCGCGCCTGAACGTCTGTAGGTTTTCGACACGCGCTCCGCGCCAGCGATAGATTGACTGGTCGTCATCGCCGACCGCAAAAGGCGCACCGTCGGAGCCGACGAGCAACTTCATCCACGCGTACTGGATGGTGTTCGTGTCCTGGAACTCGTCGATGAGCACATGTCGGAATCGACGACGGTAGTGGCCGAGCATCTCCGGATTGCCGCGCCACAACTCGAATGCCCGCAGCAGCAACTCGGCGAAGTCGACGACACCCGCTCGCTGACAAGCCTCTTCATAATCTTGATATAGCTTGATGAACTGCCGACGCGTGGGATCGTTACCGTCCTTCAGTGTCTTGGGGCGCATGCCCTCGTCTTTGCTCTGATTGATGAAGTACTGGATATCACGAGGAACCCAGCGGGTTTCATCGAGCGCCTGCGCCTTCAATATTTTTTTGATCAACCGCAGTTGGTCGTCGCCATCGAGAATCTGAAAGGCTTGCGGCAGATTCGCTTCACGCCAATGCAGTCGCAGCAGACGATGGGCAATACCGTGAAATGTGCCGATCCAGAGCGCCGCACCCGGCACACCGAGCAGCCCCTCGATGCGGGCTCGCATCTCGCCTGCCGCTTTGTTCGTGAAGGTGACGGCGAGCACGCTATGCGCTGATGCACCCTCTGCTTCGATGAGCCACGCGACGCGATGCGTGAGCACCCGCGTCTTGCCGCTGCCAGCGCCGGCGAGCACGAGCACCGGACCGATCGGGGCCGTGACGGCTTCGCGCTGCGCGTCGTTGAGCGGATTGAGGATCGGCGAGACGTCCATGTCAGAAGTGGCCAGAGCGGCGATCGGGAAGGGGGCCGCGATTCTAGAGCGAATCGGTGTTCGTGCGGGTCTCTTCGACGAATCTGAGCAGTGCCGATACGAGCGTCAGCAGTACGGGACCGATGATGAGGCCGATACCGCCAAAGGCCGCAGCACCGCCGAGCACCCCCATGAAAACGGCGAGAGTCGAGACCGGGGCATGCTTCGAGACCAGTAGAGGACGCAGGAAGTTATCAGAAATGGAAATCACGGCGCCCCAGCCCAACATGAACAGCGCGGCGCCGGTTCGCCCCATGCCGAGCAGCGCAAGCGCAGCAGGGACCCAGACGAACGCGGTACCGCCCGCCGGCAGCAACGAAAACAAGGCGGCGATAACGCCGAACACCACGGGCGAGGGTAGCCCGGTGACCGCAAAGCCGATGGTCGTGAGCACACCCTGAAAGACGGCCGTGAGGCCAGATCCATAGACGACTGCCCGGGTGGTATGGGTGACCAAGACGAACAGCTGATCTCTGCGACTGTGGCCAAGGGGAAGAAGATGAGCGATACGTTCGATGAAGTGGCGCCCGTCGCGCAACATGAAGAACAGCAGAAAGAGCATCAGCAGGAAGGCTAGCGTCGTATTGAGCGCGCCGAGCACCAGTTGACTGCCGAAGCTCGCGGCATACCGCATCAGCGTTTGTCCGAGGCTGATGAGGAAGCCGCTTATCTCGGAAGGCTCGAGATCGAGCGTTCGAGTGAGCCAGGTCACTACGTCGCCGACGACGGGGTAGTCATCGAGGCGATTGATGAGCGATCCATCGATACGCCAATCGCTGTGCTGCATCCCCTCGATCAAGGCGCCGCCCTGCTCAATGAATTCGGTGCTGATCACCAACAGCGGTAGGAAAATGACCAATGGTGTGAGCAGCGTCAGCAGGGCCGCCGCGAGCGACGGGTAAGGCCCGAAACGGACGAGCAGCCGATCTTGCAGCGGTGCAAGCAAGACCGCCAGCACGATCGACCAAGCCAGTGCACCCCAGAACGGTGCCAGCACCAACCATACGGCGTACCCGAGAATGGCCGCACTCAGGACGAAGAAAATGCGCCGGTAAAACTCTGACATCTCCATCACTATACTCAATAGCACACTCTGGAGATTTACCCTGTGCCGTCTGTTCACCTTAACCCAAAAGCTTTCGCATTCGCCCTGATCAGCGTCGCCGACATGCAGGAGGCACTCAATCTTTGGGTATCGCGCTTTGGCATGGAGATTGCCCTGCGGCGTCAGGGTGGAGACATGGGCCTATCGCGTCTTTGGGGTCTCGCAGACGACGACATCATCGATCAGGCGCTACTCGTTACGCCCGGCCGGCAGCAGGGCGGAATTCACCTCATCCGTTTTCGCCACCCGGGCCCCGCAGTACGCGAGGGCGCCGCACCCACCGACCTCGTACCCAAGAGCATCGATATCGCCGTCCACGACATCCGCGCGCGGTTCGCCGAACTCGAGTCGGCCGGATTCGTCTTCCGCTCAAAGATTGGACGTTTCGAGACCGATGGGATTGTCGTGCACGAAGTGCATATGAACGGTCCGGAATCGGTGAACATCGTCTTTCTGGAGCAAGAGGGCAAACCCGAGCATGTGAGTACGAAAGGCTATGGCATCGCCCCGCAGGTCATCGCCACCACACCCGACAATCTCGGCGAGAAAGCATTCTTTGAACAAGTTCTGGGTCTGGATGAAACGTCTTACCACCGGTTTGCCGGCCCTGAGGTCGAGCGGACTATCGGACTGCCACCTGGCGGAGCACTCGATGTACGTATTTTCGGAGACCCCGCCTACGACTACGGCCGTCTCGAAATCGTGCAGTACGAAGGTGTACGGAGCAACGACCTTTATCCTCGAGCGGTACCACCCGCGCGCGGGTTTTTGTCCGTGACCTTCTTCGTCAAAGATATCGACGATGTGCTGCGCCGCAAAAGCGTCATGCGTGCGGCGCCGCGCGATCATGGTGTGACGGAGTCGATTTTCGGTCGAGCGCGTCTGGCTACGCTGGTTTCGCCCGCCGGACTTGTCGTACTCCTCGTCGAGCCGCGCGAATCCTGAGGCGCAGCGCGCAGCTACCAGTGATTGCGTAGTTCGCGCAGCTTCAAAAAAACGGTTTGCGGGTCCGGCCGGTCGGGCAGATCCGGAAACACCTTTTGCAGCCCATCGATCACCGCGGGGTTCTGCAATCTGAAAAATGTATTGATGCGTCGCTCGTCGCCGAGTGTCGTCACGGGCGCTCGTGCGCCGTCGGAGCCCTGCACGCTTGCGAGCAGTGCGGCGGCATCGCGGTTATCGGGCTCTCGATCGAGCGTGAAGGCGAGATTACGTACGAGATAGTCGTGTCCGGGATGAATGCGCGTTGCGTCGGGCAGCGGCGCGAGTCGATCGACGAATGTGCGGTAGAGCAACGCTGGGTCACCGCCGTTATGGCAGTTTCCCGCGCCGGCATTGAAGAGCGTATCGCCGCACAGCAGCTCGGGCGGCGCGTGGGCCGAGCGGCCCCTCAGCAGCAGACACAGATGTGAACGGGTGTGACCCGGCGTATCGAGACACTCGAGTTCGACGCTGCGCCCGACCCTGACGACTTCCCCCTGCGAAAGGCCGCGATCGAGCCCCGGAATTCGGCCTCCCGCTCCGGCATGGGCCAGAACCCGAGCCCCGGTGGCGGCCCGAAGGGGCTCGTTTCCACCGATGTGATCGCCATGCTCGTGGGTGTTGAGGATCTGGGTGATCGTCCAGCCACGATCCCGGGCCGTGGCCGCGCATAGCTGCCAGTCGAGGGGGTCGACGGCGAGGGCCTCCCCGGTCTCATTGCAGGCGATGAGGTAGTGGTAGTTCCGCCACGCATTCGCCGGCCAAAGGCGTTCTATGATCATATTTTTACAGTGAATTTTAACACGCATCTTTTCACAAATTGCCGTGCTAGTCTGGCTTTGGGGGCGGAGTGCGGGATCAATGTCGAGTTTCAACGGGTCCATGGACACGGCCCCGGCGCCCGTGGCGATCACGCCACCGTCGGCTTCCGTCAACCCCTACATCCACCGGGCAGCCTGGCAGGCTGCACGTGACGCGTGTGCGCGCGATCCCGGAAAATTCCACGGCGATATCGCCAGCCGGGAAATTCATTGGTTCGAACCCAAGGCCGGCCCCCACGGCGCATGGATCTCGCGCGCTGTCGACGGTCGTTGGCGGGGATTCGATGCCCGTACTGGCGCACCGGTCGATTCCAGCTTGCCCGACAGCTACCTCCCCTGGAGCCGAGCGCTGGATGACTCCGAAGCGCCGTTCTACCGATGGTTCAACGACGCCCTCACGAACGCCTGCTTCAATGAAGTCGATCGGCATGTGCTCTCAGGTCACGGAGCCGAAGCGGCGCTGTGGTTCGAAGGCGATCGCTGGGATCAGTCGCAGGATGGCGGCAGAGGTGCTCCGGTCGTTTCGTACAGCGTCTCACGCAAGCAGTTGCTGCTCGACGTCGCGCGTTGTGCACTCGCCCTGCGGGGTTTGGGCCTCAAGGTCGGCGATCGCATCGCGATCAACATGCCGAATATCCCCGAGCAGATTTACTGGACCGAGGCCTGCAAGCGTTTAGGCATCGTGTACACGCCTGTATTCGGCGGCTTCAGCGACAAGACACTCTCCGACCGAATCCACAACGCCGGCGCCCGTATCGTCATCACCGCCGACGGTGGCTATCGCAACGCGCAAATTGTCGCCTTCAAAGAGGCGTACACCGATCCTGCGCTCGATGGTTATGTTCCTGCCGAAACGGCGATCGATGCTGTGACGAAAGCGCTCGAGTCTCTCGGCCTCGAGCCCGCACATGCGCAGGCCATTCTCGAGGGTGCACGCAAAGCCGTCGCCAACGAAATCACTCTGGAACGTTCCGATGTGATGCGTGGCGTCGGACGTGCACTCGAGGGCATCGCAGGGCTTTCGCCCTCGTCGGCCAGTCGAATTCGTACGGCGATCGCGAGTGCGCTCGTGGCGACTCCGCCGCGTGTCGATACCGTCATTGTCGTTCGACACGCAGGACAGGCCGATATTCTTTGGCGCGCCGAGCGCGACCAGTGGGCGCACGAACTCACCGATGCCGCAACGCAAACACTGCTCGAGGGCGCGCGCAAAGTCGGGCACGTCGTGGCCGACGAAGCGCAACTTTTGGCTCTCGATGATCGTGCATTCGTCGCGGCGATCTGGGCTTCGGTTCCACCCGAGCCGCTCGATGCCGAGTTCCCGATGTTCTTCATCTATACATCGGGATCAACGGGCAAACCGAAGGGCGTGGTGCATGTCCATGGCGGCTATGTCAGTGGCGTCGCGTACACGCTGCGCGTGGCGTTCGACACGCGCGCGGGCGATGTCATGTATGTCGTTGCTGATCCCGGTTGGATAACCGGGCAGAGCTACATGATCTGCGGCGCGCTCACGACGCGCGTGACGACGGTCATCGCCGAGGGAGCACCAGTTTTTCCGAGCGCTGGCCGCTTCGCCAGCATCATCGAACGATTGAAGGTCAATATATTCAAGGCCGGCGTGACCTTCCTCAAGACGGTGATGACGGACCCGCAAAACGTCGAGGACGTGCGGGCTTATTCGCGCGCCAGTTTGCGCGTGGCAACCTTCTGTGCTGAGCCGACTTCGCCGGTGGTTCAGCAGTTCGGCATGGAGTTGGTCACGCCTTGGTACACGAATTCGTACTGGGCGACCGAGCATGGCGGCATCGTCTGGACGCACATGTTCGGCAACACTGATTTTCCCTTGCGTGCCGATGCGCATACGTATCCGCTGCCGTGGATCATGGGCGATGTATGGCTCGCTGACAGCGAGCCCGATCCGACCGGTACGGTCGTTGCGCGCACTGCCGAAGTCGGCGAAAAGGGCGAGATCGTCATCGCAGCGCCGTTTCCTTATCTTTGTCGCACCATCTGGGGCGCTGAGGGCGATTTCAAAGTAGAGGGCCGGCGGGTCGTTCGCCAGTGGCGAGGCGACTTCGAGCGCTATCGCAAAACCTACTGGACACGCTGGAAGGATCGGCTCGCGTACACGCAGGGCGACTTCGCCGTGAAGTACGCCGATGGAGGCTTCTCGCTGCACGGGCGCTCCGACGATGTCATCAACGTTTCGGGCCATCGGCTCGGTACCGAAGAAATCGAAGGCGCGATCCTGCGCGACAAGCAAGTCAATCCGGATTCGCCCGTCGGTAATGTCATCGTGGTCGGCGCTCCGCATGCGCAAAAGGGTCTGACGCCGCTTGCGTTCGTGCGCCCCGCGCCGGGTCGAAAGATCACCGCCGAAGATCGTCGACGCCTCATCGAGACCGTTCGACAGGAAAAGGGCCAAGTCGCAATCCCCGAGGATTTCGTCGAAGTCACGCAGTTTCCCGAGACGCGTAGCGGCAAGTACATGCGTCGCATGGTGCGCGCGCTCGTCGAGGGACAAGAGGTCGGCGATACCTCGACGCTACGCAATCCGGAATCCATCGACGAGTTGCGTCGCGCGATCGCGGAGTGGCAGGGGCGTCAGCGAGTCGCCGACGAGCAGCAGCTCTTCGAAGACTTCCGTTATTTCCGAATTCATTATCACTCGCTCGCGGCGCCTACGATTGGTAAGCGGCGCTCGAGAAAAGCGGCACCGCGAATTGCGGTCGTCACGATCAATAATCCGCCGGTCAACGCGCTCAACGAGCGCGCACTCGATGAACTCAATATCGTGATTGACCACGTCGCGCGGCGTGAGGACGTCAAAGCCGTGGTGTTTACGGGCCAGGGCACCTCTGCATTCGTCGCGGGCGCCGATATTCGGCAGTTGTACGAAGACGTCCACACGCTCGATGAGGCACTGCCGCTGCCCAACAACGCCCATCTCGCATTCCGCAAGATCGAGGCAATGGACAAGCCGGCGATCGCGGCCATCAACGGCGTGGCGCTCGGCGGCGGGATGGAGTTCGCGATGGCCTGCCATGTGCGGGTCGCCGAGCCCCTCGCGACATTCGGACAACCGGAGGTTCGACTCAATCTGTTACCCGGCTACGGTGGCACACAGCGCTTACCGCGGCTGCTCGAGCAAGCCGGACACGCCACACCGCTCGTCCGTTCTCTCGAGATCATCATGGGCGGAAGAACGCTCGAGGCTGCCGAAGCGCATGCCGATGGTTTGCTGCATGCCTTAGCGGATGACAACGAAGATGTCTTGGCGCTCGCCACACGGCTCGCTCGCGAGTACGTTGTGGCTCCGGCGGGCCGCAATCTCGTGGCGAAGGCATTCGCTGCGCGTCGTGTCGCCAACGCAGCGTGGCAGTCGGCGGGTGGTGACAATTTCGAGGTCGCGGTGGCGGACCCCGAGGTACAGCGCTTGCTTGCACAGGCGCGAGCGGTGGGACGCGGCGCGACGGCAGCACGAATCTTTGATGCGGTGAAAACCGGCTGGCAAGGTGGCGTCGGTGCGGGACTCGCACGTGAGGCGCAGTTGTTCGCCGAAGCCATCGTCGATCCGCAGGGCGGCAAGGCAGGTATTCGCGCATTCTTTGACAAGCAAAGCGCGCCGTTGCCGACTCGTCGCGCGGTAACCCCGCAAGCCGATCATGTCGGCGAGCTCGTCAAGCGCGGAGAATTGCTGCCGGTAGGTGCAGCATTTTTCCCGGGTCTGACGCCGCTGCCGACGTGGCAGTACGGCCACGCGGTCATCAAGGATGAGCGCACGGGAGCACCCGCACACGGACTGCCGAAAAATGCGGAGCGCGAGATCATCGTGCCGGTGCCGAACCCGGGACCGAACGAGGCGTTGGTGTACGTGCTCGCTTCCGAGGTCAACTTCAATGATATCTGGGCGATCACGGGCATCCCCGTCTCGCCTTTCGACAATCACGATCTCGACTACCAGGTCACGGGATCCGGTGGTGTCGCCTTGGTTGCAGCGGTCGGTAGCGAAGTGAAGCGCGAAGGTCGACTCAAGGTCGGTGATCTCGTCACGGTTTACTCGGGGCAGAGCGACTTGCTCTCACCGCTCGCCGCTCGCGATCCGATGTACGCCGGATTTTCGATTCAGGGCTACGAAACCGATACGGGTAGCCATCAGCAGTTCCTGCTCGTACAGGGACCCCAGCTGCATCCGCTGCCTCCCGATCTGACGCTGGAAGCTGCGGGCTCGTATGTACTTAATCTCGGTACGGTGGTGCGCGCCTTGTTCACCACCTTGCAAATCGAAAGCGGCAAGACGTTATTCGTCGAGGGCGCCGCGACGGGTACCGGATTCGAAGCGATGAAAAGCGCTGCCCGAAACGGACTGACCTCGGTCGGTCTCGTATCCAGTGCCGAGCGTGCGCAATTCATCGGCGCCAATGGTGCTGCCGGCGCCATCAATCGACGCGATCCGCGATGGGCGCAGGCCTTCACCGTCGTTCCGGAAAGCGCTGAGGCCATTGCGGCTTGGGAGAGAGCCGGCGAGCCGATCCTCGAAGAGATGCGCCGCCAGGCTGGCGGGCGGCTGGCCGACTACGTGGTGTCACACGCCGGACAAGAGTCGTTTCCCCGCTCGTTCCAGCTGTTGGCAGAGAACGGAACGCTCACGTTCTATGGCGCCACGAGCGGCTATTGGTTCTCGTTCGTTGGCAAACGCGGCGCTGCAACGCCTGAGGACATGCTGCGTCGTGCGCGATTGCGAGCAGGCGAGGCGGTATTGCTCTACTACGGCGTGGGCGCGCGAGATCTGCTCGACGCCGTCGGGCTCGAGGCCATCGAAGCGGTACGTAAAGCCGGCGGGCGACTCGTCGTCGCCACCGCTACCGACGCTCAACGTGAATTCGTGCAATCTTTGGGCTATGGCGACGCCGTCCGTGGTGTCGTATCCATCGAAGAAATCCACCGCAAGGAAGGCGCAGACTTCGATTGGCCGTCGGCATTGCCGGCGATGCCGGATTCGAAGAAAGACACCACCCGCTTCAAGGAGTCCGTCCGTCAGTTCCAGGATCGGACGATGAAGCCGTTCGGTAGTGCGATCGGACGATGGCTGCGCTCGGCAGACAATCCGCGTGGTTATCCGGATCTCATCATCGAACGCGCAGGTCACGATGCCCTTGCGGCATCGACGTCCCTGGTGAAGCCTTTTACGGGACGCGTGGTGTATTGCGAATCGATGGAGGGACGACGGTATACGTTCTACGCGCCGCAGGTGTGGATGCGGCAACGCCGAATCCTCATGCCGACCGCCACGATCGCAGGAACCCACCTGTGCAATGCGTTCGAAGTGGCACGCATGAACGACATGATTGCGGCGGGACAACTCGAGGTCAGTCCGCCGACCATCGTGCCATGGGACGAGTTGGCTGCGGCGCACCAATCCATGTGGGATAACACGCACGCCGGCGCGAACTACGTGGTGAATCATGCCTTGCCGCGGATGGGGTTGCGTTCGCGCGATGAACTTTTCCAGGAATGGGGAGCGTCTCGATGATTGTCAGGACGACGAAGACCAAGAAGACCAAAAAGACCAAGACGGTCAAGAAGCCGAAAACTAAAGTCGCTGCGCCGAAAAGCGCCACTTCAAAAGTGAAGGACAAGCGCGCCACAAAGAAATCACCCGCTACGTCGCCGAGGGCACTTCGAGCACGTCCGTCGCGTTTGGCCGGAAAAGTCGCGCTCGTGTCGGGCGCTGCCGGAAATATCGGTGAAGTGATCGTGCGCCGCTATCTCGAAGAAGGTGCTCGAGTCGTGATGATCGGCCGCAATCGCGCCAAGCTCGAAGCCGCGCGAGACAAGTTGCTCGCCATGACCGGCTCTCCGGCGAGCCACGCTTATGTGTTGGATTTCGATGCCTCGGATTCGGGACAAGCCCGCCACGGTGTCGAGGCGGCGATTCGCCACTTCGGGCGCATCGACGTACTCGTCAATAACGCAGGGTCCGCGGGACCGAAGGCGCCGCTCGACAAACTCCCCTTGTCACGTGATGAACTCGACGCGATGCGCGCTGCCGGCTCGACCGATACGGAAACCGTCGCCGATGCGGCAGGCAATCTGCTCGGCCTCAGTTGGAACATGGCTCGCGCAGCGGCCCCGCACATGAAGGCGGGCGCATCGATCATCAACGTGTCGACGATTTTTTCGCGAACCAAATATTTTGGTCGCGCCGCATACGTAGTGCCGAAGTCGGCGCTTAATGCGTTTTCGAAGCAACTTGCTCTGCAGCTTGGTCAGCAAGGCATACGGGTCAATACGGTCTATCCCGGACCGATCGAGAGCCAGCGCATCCGTACCGTCTTCAAGGCGATGGATCAGCTGCGCAAAGCAGCGGATGGCACGACCGCCAACGATTTCACGTCGACGATGGCGCTTGCCAAGCCCGATGCTTCGGCGGGCGTGACGCATACCTTCCCGAGTGTCGAAGACGTGGCGAATACGATCGTCTTCCTGGGAAGTGATGAGTCGCAGGCCTTCAGCGCTCAGGGTTTCGAGGTGACCAACGGCATGCAGGTCATGCAAGAGTCACGATCGACCTGGGTATCACGACCCGAGCTGCGGACGGTCGACGGCACGGGCTCGACCGTTTTAGTCGCGGCAGGCGATCAGGTGGCAGACGCGCTCACCATCGCGCGTATTCAGGCCGGCTGTGGTGCGCGAGTGCTGCTCGGACTAGGCACCGAAGAAGCGGTTCATGCCGCTGTGGCGGCATTGCAGAAGAGCGATGCCGATCGTCGTATCAAGCCCGTGTTGTTCGATCGCCACCGACCCGACACGCTCGCAAGCTCTTTGGCGGCCGTCGATCCCACCCAGGCCTTGCACGGCGCCATTGTTTTACCGGCATTCGGCAACTGGCGCTTCAAGGCGCCGCTCGCCGAAGCCAGCGATGCTGACGTCGAGGCGTTTCTCAAGGGTGAGCTCGCTGGTGCGATTGGTATTTCGCGCGAGCTCTCGCGGCTCTGGCATCGCGTTGCGCAAGCCGGCGTCAGCCCGCGCATCATCTTCATGTCGAACGGCAGCGATGAAGCCGGCGACACCTACGCCGACATTCTTCGTTCCGGCATCGAGCAGCTCGTACGCGTCTGGCGTGACGAGAGCGAAACTCAGGTGAAATCTGGCGATCGCTCCGTGCTCGAGTGGTCGAACCAAATTCTGCGTTGGTCGAATACCGAGGAGAACGGGCTGTTATTCGCTGCGGCGCAGGCTGCGCGTCTGCTCTACACGAAGCGTCGCGTGCCACAGGTGAACCTCTACATGCCTTCGGCGATGCTTGACGCGACCGGCTCGACGCGACCGAATTTCGGCTGGATCGAGTCACTCATGGGTCTGCACCTCGGCAAGTGCGTGCTGATCACGGGCGGCTCGGCGGGCATTGGCGGACAGCTTGGCCGATTGCTGGCGATCTCCGGTGCGCGAGTCATGTTGACTGCGCGTCGTGAAAATCAGCTCATCGACCTGCGCGACAGCATCGTGCGAGAGCTTGAGGAAATTGGCTACAATCGCCCCCACGAGCGCGTGCGTATTCTGGCCGATATCGATGTCGCTGATGAATCGGCGCTGGTGAAATCGGTAGCGGCAACGCTCAAAGCCTTCGGTCGCATCGATTACCTCATCAACAACGCAGGGGTCGCCGGTGCCGAACAAATGGCCGTCGACCTGTTGCCGCAAGACTGGCGCAACACTTTGCATGCCAACCTGGTTTCGAACTACTCGCTCATCGAGAAAGTCGTACCGATGATGAAGCAGCAGGGTTCCGGGTACATCCTCAACGTCAGTTCTTATTTCGGCGGCGAAAAATACATCGCCGTTCCGTATCCCAACCGCTCCGACTATGCCGTTTCGAAAGCCGGGCAGCGTGCGCTCGTCGAGAATCTCGCTCGATTCGTCGGCCCCGAAATCCAGATCAATGCGATTGCGCCTGGACCGGTCGAGGGACAGCGGCTCAAAGGCAAAGACGGCAAGGCGGGACTCTTCGATCGTCGCGCGAAGCTGATTCTGGAAAACAAACGCCTCAATCAACTGCATGGCACGGTGCTCAAGGCCTTGGCCGATGGCGCAACGCTCGATGCCATTCTCGGTGCGATGCTGCCCAACGACATCGGACTGCTGAACACGCCCGAGACACCCGCTGCGCTGCGTGATCTCAGCATCAAGCTGAAGTCCGAGACCAATGGCTCGGAAGAATTCACGCACTCTTCGCTGCATTTCCTGATGACGAAGCCCATGGCCACGCGCCTCATTGCGCGACTGCGTAATGGTTGTTTGATGCCACAGCTCATTCATCACGATCTGGCCGAGCGCTGGATTCTCGATTTACCCGAGCCGCCGGAGCCGTTCATCGATCCCGCTCGCATCGAGATCGAAGCCGAAAAGATTCGCACGAGTGTGATCGGGATGCTGCACCTCAACCGCATGCCCACCGAAACCGACGTGGCTTTGGCGACCGTGTTCTTCATGGCCGACCGCGCCATCTCCGGTGAAACGTTCGAGCCTTCGGGGGGTTTGCAGCAGGAGCGCACCATCACCGAGCGAGAACTTTTTGGTCGTGCCAAGCCGGAGCGCGTCAGGCGCATGGAAGGCGAGACGATCTGGCTCACCGGCGAACATATGGCTGAACCGATAGCAGCGGCGGCAAGGCTGTTCCTGGCCGAGGGTCATGTGGGCAGCATCGTGATGCTGACGCGTACGGCAGCGGCCGGTGAGGTGATTCGATCCACGCTGGGCCGAGCACTCGGACACGACCGAATTTCCTATTTGACCGTGGGTGATGCTCTCGAGGAAGGGATGGATGCGGCGTTCGCGCAGTATGGAACGCCCGCAGCGGTGGTGTCGACGCCGTTCGCGCCGATTCCGCGAGCGCTCTTTGGTATCGAAGGCAAAGATCATCTTGCCGCGCCGGAGTTTTCGGAACTCATCGAGATGAATCTGACCCATCACTTCCGTGTGGCGCGCAAAGTCTCGTTATTCAAGGGCGCGCGACTTATCCTCACGTCACCCGACGTACCCGCAGGCGGTACGCTCGCGCAGTTCGCGATGGCGAACTTCGTGAAGACCACATTGCATGCCTTCACGGCGACGCTAGGCGTCGAAAATGAGCGATTACCGACGGCCGTACCGGTAAACCAGGTCAACCTCACCCGCCGCATGCGTAGCGAAGAACCCCGCGATGCAGCCGAGCAGGCCGAGGAATACCAGCGTTATGCCCACGCGGTGTTGCTGGCCGCGGCGCCGATCGTCGAGGCACAAGAGAGTCGCTATCGAGCACGCATCTATCGAGGCCTCGCCATCACTGTATGAAGATCGAGGTGGTGCCGGTTACGGCGTTCCAGCAAAACTGCAGCGTCGTCTGGTGCGAACACACGCGTCGCGCCGCCGTCATCGATCCGGGAGGTGATCTCGATCGCGTGCTGGCCAGCGTCGATCGTCATGCGCTCACCCTCGAAAAAATTCTCATCACCCATGCGCATCTAGATCATGCCGGCGCCACAGCCGAGCTTGCACGACGGTATGCCTTGCCGATCGAAGGACCGCATGTCGACGATCAGTTCTGGATTGATCAGATGCCCGCGCAGGCCAAGATGTTCGGCTTCCCACCCTCGGAGCGCTTCGTGCCAGACCGATGGCTCGCACAAGGCGATCGCGTGACCGTGGGTGAGGTCGAATTCGAAGTGCTGCATTGTCCCGGCCACACACCAGGGCACGTGGTGTTTTTTCAGCGCGCTTCACGATTCGCGATCGTGGGCGATGTCATTTTCGCCGGCTCGATCGGCCGCACAGACTTTCCACGCGGCAACCATCAGCAGTTGCTGCACTCCATCCGTCACAATTTGTTTCTGCTCGGTGACGACGTGACCTTCCTGCCCGGACACGGCCCGACATCTACCTTTGGCGAAGAGCGGCGGAGTAACCCGTTCGTGGGCGACCGGGTGTCGTCATAACGCGTGCAGCTGCGTGGTCGGCAGGTAATGATCGACGAGCAGCGCGACGAACAGCCACATCAAATAAGACACCGAGAATTTAAAAATTTTCATCGGCAGCTCGGCACGATCAGTGAGCTTGAGTGCCAGTGAGTAGTAGAGAAATCGCGCGTTCAACACCAGCACCGTCGCGAGATAGATGAGCCCGCTCATCCCAGAGATCCAAGGCATCAAGGTCACGAGCACGAGCAGCACGGTATAGAGCAGTACCTGCAGGCGCGTATACGGAATGCCATGGGTCACCGGCAACATGGGAATGCCGACCTTGGCGTATTCGTCGCGACGCGCGATCGCAAGCGCCCAGAAATGCGGGGGCGTCCAAATGAAAATGATCAAAAACAGCAGCAGAGCGTTGGGCTCGATGGAGTTCGTGACCGCAGCCCAGCCAAGCACCGGCGGCGCGGCTCCCGCAGCACCGCCAATGACGATATTTTGCGACGTCGCTCGCTTGAGGAAGACGGTGTAGATCACGGCGTAGCCGATGAGCGAGGCGAACGTGAGCACGGCCGTGAGTGGATTCACCAGAAACCACAAGACGAGCATCGAGATCACGCCGAGCGAACCCGCGAAGGTGAGTGCCTGAGACGTTTTCAGCGTTCCGGTAGCGAGCGGACGACTACGCGTCCGCGACATTTGCTCATCGATTTTTTGGTCGAGCACGTGGTTGATCGCAGCGGCACAACCGGACGCCAGAGCAATGCCGAGATTCCCCCAGATGAGCGCGTCGAGTGGGGGCATGCCCGGTGTTGCGAGCAGCGTACCGACGATGGCGGTGAAGACGATCAGCGCCACGACCTTGGGCTTCGTGAGCTCCAAATAGAGCTTCCATGTCGGCCGAGGGACGACGACGCTGGCAGGCGTTGACATATCAGGCTTCTCGCAAGCGCCGGTTGAGGACGATCAAGGACATGAGCAACAAGGCGGCACCGGCGTTGTGTCCCGCTGCGAGTGAAAGAGGGAAGGCTTTGAGGATCATCAGAAAAGCGATGAGTAACTGCAATGACAGTGCGCCGATAGCCCAGTAACCCGCGCGCTGGACGAGCGTGGTGGGCGCGTGGCGTATCGCCAGCCACCCCGCCAGCAAGACCGCGAGCGTGGCGAGGATGGCACCGAGTCGATGAGTGAAGTGGATGGCCACTCGTGCGGGATGTTCGAGCACGCCGCCGGTGTAGTTGATGTCGAGCCCTCGCCACAACACGAAGGCCTCGCTGTAGTCCATGCCCTCGGGCCACCATTGCTGCTGACATTTCGGCAGGTCCGGACAAGCGACCGCGGCGTAATTACTGCTCGTCCAACCACCGAGCATGATCTGAAACGCGACGACGATGGTTGCAATGACCGCCATGCGACGCGCGCCATCGAGCGCTGCGATACGGGTGGCTCCCGGAGTGGGCGCTACGACACGCGAGGTGCGACGCGTATCGAGCCAAACCCACAAGAGCAACGACAGCGTGGTCAGTCCACCGATGAGGTGTAGTACCACCACAAGGGGTTTGACCAACCACCATACCGTGAATGCACCAAGCGTCCCTTGAAGAACGACCACCACGAGCAGTGCGATGGACAAAGGAAGACTGACCGGGCGTTCACGTCGATAGGCGATGGCGAGTGCGGCGATGAGCACGATGACGAAGCCAAGGGTTGTCGCGGCGTAGCGATGGATCATTTCGCGCCAAGCTTTGCCCGAGTCGTACTCCCAGCCCGGCGAGTAGGATTCGATCTTGCCTTCGTTACGCTCTGCGGCAGCCGGTGTGACGTGACCGTAGCAGCCCGGCCAGTCCGGACAACCCAATCCCGCATCGGTGAGTCTGACCCATGCGCCCAGTACGATGACGACGAGGCATAGCATGACGCCGATCAGCGCCAGTCGACGGATCGCGACGGCGCCTTGTGGAATGGAAGCGGAGTTGGACATGGAGAATCAGCCGATGTGTGAAAGCTTGAGGAGTTTTTTGAGGTCTTCCAGAAGACCCTTCGGGTTCTGAGTCGAATCGAAACGCATCATCAGGTTGCCGAGTGGATCGACGACGAAGATGTAGGGTTTGGCGCCCGACGCATCACGAGGAAACTGATTGAGCCAGCGGCGTGCCGCCTCATCGGAGGGTTGTAGCGTTTCGAGACCCGCATGCTCGCTCGATAGAAATGCCGAGTCGCAGCAGTTCAGTTCGGCGATGAATACGCGTTGTACTCGATCCATGTCTTCGGCGAGCAGCAAACGCGTCTGCCGCATGGTCCACAACGTTTCACGGCATGGGGTATCGCAAGATCCGTCGCCGATGTAGAGCAGCGTCCATTTCCCTCGCAGCAGTTCGGCTTGTGCCGGAGAGCCGTCGGCCTTGAGGAAGTTGCTTTCCGCGAGCGGCTTCGCCGGTGAGATGAGTTCGCCATGATTGGTACTGCCTGCGGGGCGCCAGCCACCGGAGTAGTACAGCCAGAATGCGCCAACGAGCGGCACGAAAAACAGCGCAGCGAGTCCGATCAATACGCCTCGACCCGAGGTAGGCGTATGAATTTTTTGAGGCTCAGTCGTCATTCTTCATCTCGCTTCTTCAAATTCATGACCACGAACAATACGAGCAGCAGGACCGCGAAACTCCACCACTGAATCGCATAGGACCAGTTTTGCTCTGGGCCTTTTGCATACGGCTTCCAGTCTCGTCGATATCCATTCGGTGCCGAGGCATCGAGCAACAGCACTCGCGACTCGAGAACCCCTTGGTCGACCCCCAGCGATCGAGCGAGTTCCGCAATTTGCGGATACGCTGTCACGCGGGGCCACACGCCCGAAACCGCGGGCGGTGCACGACCCCCTGCGAGTCCCGCTATCGGCAACTCATCGAGCCGACCGGAGACCTTCGCCTCATCAGGGTTCGATGACAGGCGAACATCGGGTAGACGATCGCGATAGCCTTCGAACGGCACCCACCCTCGATTCACCAGTAGCCATCGTCCGTTGGCAAGCCGCAACGGTGTGAGGACTTCGTAGCCTGCTCGTCCGTCGCGTGTGCGATTGTCGAGCAAAAACTGCCGCGAGTCGTCCCAGCGGCCACTGACCTCAACTCGTGTGTAGCGCGGTAATTCGATCGAGGATGTCGAATCGAGCGCGACGATCCGGTCGGCATGGGCCGCAAATTCTTCGCCTAGCCGCTGCTTGAACTCTGCCCGACCCCACTGCCAACGGCCGAGGCTGATGAAGAGAACGAGTAGCAGCAGAGTGATGGCGATCATCAGCCACGACGGTGAAAAAACCCTGCGGCCGACGGCGATTCTGAGCGACACGCCTCTATAATAACGGTTGTGGAACTCTTTCGGCTTCTTGTCGGCATCGTCATGCTGGGCATCGTTTTCAGCCTGGGTTCGGCCCTGTTCCACCTCATGACCGACAAAGGCGATTCCAAGAAAATGGTCAGAGCGCTCACCATCCGTGTAGCCCTGTCGGTCGGGCTCTTTCTGCTGCTCATGGCAGCTTGGGCCGTCGGCCTGATCCAGCCTCTCGGCGTCCGCTAAAAAGCAAACGGGCCGGTTGCCCGGCCCGTTGCATCGCACGCCGGTGGCACAGCAGCCACCCTCGTCGTCAGATCCAGTAGACGAACACGAACAGACCCAACCACACCACGTCGACGAAGTGCCAATACCAGGCAACAGCTTCGAAGCCGAAATGTCGTTGAGGCGTGAAGTGACCCTTCATCGTGCGGAACCAGATGACGAGCAGCATGATGGCCCCGAGTGTCACGTGGACACCGTGGAAGCCAGTCAGCATGAAGAACGTCGATCCGTAGATGCCGGTCGAGAGCGTGAGGCCGAGCTCCGTGTAGGCGTGAATGTACTCGAGAGCCTGCAGGCCTACGAAGAGGAAGCCCAACAGGAACGTCGCCGCCAAGAAAACATTGAGAATCTTGCGGTTGCCTTCCTTCAGCGCATGGTGCGCGATGGTTACGGTCACGCCTGACAGCAGCAGGATCGCTGTGTTGATTGCCGGGAGACCGAAGGCAGGAATGGTTTCGAAGGAGCCATCGTCGCGCGGTCCGAGAGCCGCCGGGCCGTTGGTGGGCCAGGTGGCATTGAAATCCTGGAACAACAGCAATTTATTGAAGATCTTCACGCCTTCGCCGCCGATCCAGGGGACCGAGAGTTGGCGGGCGTAGAAGAGCGCGCCGAAGAACGCGGCGAAGAACATCACCTCGGAGAAAATGAACCACAGCATGCCCATGCGGAACGATTTATCGACCTGCAGGTTGTACATGCCGCGCTGATGTTCGTTGATGACCACCGCAAACCAGCCGACGAAGAGGCTGATCAGCATGATCACGCCGATCGCAAACACCCAAGGTCCGTACCACTGGTTGAGCCAGCCGCAGAGGCCGATCATGAATACGAACAGCGTCAATGAGCCGTAAATCGGCCAAGGGCTCTCGTGCGGAACGTAATATTTGTCGGCAGCGTGTTCAGTGGCGTTGGCCATGTTGTATTCCCTAGTTCAGCGCGGCGACCCGCGTCGAGTTATCGTAAAAAACGTAGGACAGCGTAACGCGGTCGATGCTCTTCGGCAGATTCGGGTCGATCACGAATCTCACCTGCATGATCCGCTCTTCGTTCTTGGCAAAGCTCTGCGGAACGAAACAAAAACATTCGGTCTTGCGAAAGAAGGCCGTCGCCTTGCCAGGCGCGACATTCGGAATCGCCTGAGCGACGGTGTCGTGTCCGGTGAGGTTGCGAGCGAAGTAGTCGACCTCGTAAAGCCGTCCCGGATGTACCTTCATTTCGGCAATGACAGGACGAAACTCCCAACTGCCGACCGTCGGCAAGTCCGCGAGGAACTCGACCGTGACGTATCGCGATTCGTCTTGCCCCATCGTCTGCACGCTCGACGCGCGCAAAAGATCTTTCGGGTTGCCGACACCGGTGATGTCGCAAATCACGTCATAGAGCGGCACCAGCGCGAAGCCGAAAGCGAACGCGCCCGCCGCGAACCCGAGCAGGCGCAGCGTCAATCGGCGATTGCTTCGGTCGCGCGCTTCGCTCATTGCCTGAAGCCCATAACCGACATGAGTATGAACGCGAGGTAGAACCCGAAAGCAACGAGACCCAGCACGATCGCCGAGCGTTTCACTCGGCGAGCGCGTTCGGTGTCGGCAGGGTTCGGATCCATGTCAGTGCATCGCGCCGTGAGAAATGGCGGAGCGTGACGGCGGCGTTTCCCAGCTGTGGTAAGGCGCCGGGGTCGGCAGCTCCCACTCGAGACCATGCGCACCTTCCCACGGACGCTCGGCCGCTTTCTCACCCGAGCGCACGGCGCTCCAGATGACGTATACGAAGAGCAGCTGCGAGAAGCCGAAGAGGAAGGCACCGATGGACGACACCATGTTCCAGTCGGCGAACTGCGTGGAGTAGTCAGGAATACGACGCGGCATACCGGCGAGCCCGAGGAAATGCTGCGGGAAGAACAGCACGTTCACACCGATCGTCGACAGCCAGAAGTGCAGCTTGCCGATTTTTTCGTTGTACATGCGACCGGTCCACTTGGGCAGCCAGTAGTAGACGCCCGCCATGATGGCGAAGACGGCGCCAGGCACCAGCACGTAGTGAAAGTGAGCGACGACGAAATAGCTGTCGTGGTACTGGAAGTCGGCCGGGACGATCGCGAGCATCAAGCCCGAGAACCCGCCGAGCGTGAACAAGAACAGGAAGGCGAGCGCAAAGAGCATCGGTGTCTCGAAGCTGATCGAACCCTTCCACATGGTTGCGCACCAGTTGAATACCTTCACACCCGTCGGCACAGCGATCAGCATCGTCGAGAGCATGAAGAACAACTGCCCTGCAAGCGGCATGCCCACGGTGAACATGTGGTGGGCCCACACGATGAACGACAGAAAGGCGATCGAGGCGGTCGCATAGACCATCGATTCGTAGCCGAACAGCGGCTTGCGCGAGAAGGTCGGGATGATTTCCGAGACGACGCCGAACGCCGGCAGGATGAGGATGTAGACCTCAGGGTGACCGAAGAACCAGAAGATGTGCTGGAACATCACCGGATCACCACCGCCCGCTGCCGCAAAGAAGCTCGTGCCAAAGAAATAGTCGGTGAGCAGCATGGTCACCGCACCCGCGAGGACCGGCATGACCGCGATCAGCAAGTAGGCCGTGATGAGCCAAGTCCAGCAAAAGAGCGGCATGTTGAGCAGGCCCATTCCCGGAGCCCGCATGTTGAGAATGGTGACGACCACGTTGATGGCGCCGAGGATCGACGAGATACCCATGAGGTGGATCGCGAAGATCGTGAGCGGGAAGCTATCGCCCGCTTGCAGCGACAGCGGTGGATAAAGCGTCCAGCCGCCGGCAGGCGCGCCGCCCGGAACGAGCAGCGTGAGCAGCAGCAGCGTGAATGCGAACGGCAGGAGCCAGAAGCTGAAATTGTTGAGACGGGGCAGCGCCATATCGGGCGCACCGACCTGCATCGGCACCATCCAGTTCGCAAGTCCCGTCCACGCAGGCATCACGGCGCCGAAGATCATGAGCAGCGCGTGCATGGTGGTCATGGAGTTGTAGAAGCCCGGATCGACGAACTGAAGTCCCGGCTGGAAAAGTTCAGCGCGGATGACGAGCGCCATGGCGCCGCCCATGAAGAACATCACGCAGGCGAACACCAGGTACATCGTGCCGATGTCCTTGTGATTGGTGGCGTAAAGCCAGCGCTTGAGCCCGTGCGGCTTGTGATCGTGGTGATCGTGCGCGTGATCGTGGGTCGCGGTGTTAGCCATTTTGTTCGTGCTCTCTTCGATTTAATTCGTGCGATGAATGCTTGGGTCAGCGAATGCCGCCGACTTAGCCCTGAGGGGCCGCAGGAAGTGCCGCGACCGTCGCGGCCGTTTCTGCCGCGGGTTCGGTCGATGCTTCCGACGGCGTCGTTGCATCGGCTTTCTGGCTGGCGAGCCAAGTGCGGTATTCGTCTTTGGTGACGACCTTGACGACGACGGGCATGAAGCCGTGATCGCGGCCACAGAGCTCTGCGCACTGTCCGCGATAGAGACCGGTCTTGCCCTTCTCCACCTTGAACCACAATTCGTTGACGTTGCCGGGAATGGCGTCTTTCTTCATGCCGAAAGCCGGAACCCACCAGGCATGGATGACATCTTGTGCGGTGAGCAGTACGCGAACCTTCGTGTCTTCCGGAACGACCAGCGGGTTGTCGACGTCGCGCAGATAATTTTCCACCGACTTGGGGTCGATACCCGAGCCGAGCTGACGCGCTTCGTCGCTGGCACGAGCGAGCGAAGAGAAGAACTTCACATCTTCGCCGAGGTAGTCGTAATGCCATTTCCACTGGTAGCCCGTCACCTTGATGCTGATCTCGGTGTTGCGCGTGTCTTCGATCGCAATGAGCGTACGCGCAGCCGGGATCGCCATGATCACGAGGATCACCACCGGAATCACCGTCCAGATGATTTCGGCCTTGGTGCTGTGGACCATGGTGGTGTCGGGTTTAGCACCCTGGGATTTGCGGAACGCGACCAGCGACCAAATCATCCAACCGAAGACGAATACGCCGATGGCCACACACCACCAGAAAATGGTCATGTGCAGCGAGTGGATTTCTTTGGACAACTCGGTGACACCCACCGTCATGTTCAGATTGCCCCAATCGGCATGCGCGGTGAGCGGGGCGAAGCTGCCCAGGATCGCGAAGGCGGAGGCGGTGAGGGCAGTGCGAGCTTGTCTGGTCATGGCGTATCCGGTTGGTCGATCAAAACTCAAAAAACACAAACTCCTCCCGGACCGCGCTCTTCAAGCCGGACCACCCTGGGAGGGCAATGGCGGGGATTCAGCGATCCGGCCGATCAAGCGCACGAGCCGCTTGGCGAGACTGAGACGTTCCTGCTCATTGAGGAAATGCCCGATCTCGAGGCCGCGACCATGCGACTCGACGGTCAGTCGACTCGGATGTAGCGGTGAACCCCCACCGCGAATTCTAACTTGCGCCCAGTGTCGCGGGAACTCGACACGCTGTCGGTTCGGGGGCGACACATCTTCGATGGCGACCAGGTCCTCGGAAACGATGATCGTCTGACGCTGATGTCGCCGCGCCATGCTCACGTGCAGCGCCCAACCGACGAGCGCAATTTCGACCCCGGCGAAGGGCAGTACCAGCCAGAAACCCATGAGAGAAATGGGCAGGGCGATGGACAGGGAAGCGACGCAAATACTGAGGAAAAACCAGCGCGCCCCGCGCGGCGACAGCGAGCAATGAGGGGCGATTTCGATGCGGGCTTCGGGTGCGGACATAGGGGCGTCGATTGGCAGGCACCGGGATCCTATCGAGACCTTAAATTCCAACCTATACAAACACTTAGAGGATCAGGGAGAGTTCCGGTCCATGACCATCAGGCGGTCAATCAGCTGTTTTCCGAGCTGCGCTCGGGTCATCTCATCCGCCCCATGGGGGAAAACCGCCAGCGGCGGCGTCCCGAGAAGTGACTCGAGCGTCGCGAGATTATCGTCCGGTCGCTGCATGGCGGGGTCGATCCGATTGGCGACCCAGCCCACAAAGCGGAGCCCGGATCCGCGGATGGCTTCCGCCGAGAGCGCCGCGTGATTGAGGCAGCCGAGCCGCAAACCGACGACCAACAGCACGGGAAATCCAACCGCCCTGGCGAGATCGGCGATGCTCGACCCCCCTCCGAGAGGGGCCCGCCAGCCACCGGCACCCTCGACCACCTGCCAGTCGTACTGTGTTGCACGGACCCTTACTCGATGCGCGATTTGCTCGATATCGATCGTGACGCCGGCTTCCGCGGCGGCGAGGTGGGGCGAGATCGGCGGCTCGAAGCAGTAGGGATTGGTCGCGTCGTAATCCGTTTCACCGACCGCGGACATCAATGCAAGCGCATCCTCATTGCGAAGCCCCGCAGGCGCACGTGCTGCACCGGAGGCGACGGGCTTCATCACGCCGACGCGAAGTCCTGCGCGGTGCGCGGCAGCGGCCAGCGCCGTGGAAACGAAGGTCTTGCCGATCTCGGTATCGGTCCCCGTGACGAATACACCGGAGGACGCGCCGCTCATCGCTGCGACACTCTCGGAAACGGCAACACGGTTTCTCCCTCGCCGACCGGATGACCGGCTGCGTTGTATCGCGCGGCCCCGGCGAATGCGGCAACGTGGATGACTTCTGACGTGGATCCTGCGATTCGATCGATGTCGAGCACCGGTTCCATGAAACCCGCGCGCATCAATGCACTGCCGAGGTCGTGAATGTCTGCGTGTCCGGGCGTGCTCGTGGGGCTGGGCGTCGAACAAAGAAATAGCCCGCCGGGCACCAAGACGCGGTGAAGTTCCGAAAGCGCTGCGTCGAGCTGCTTGATACCCGCAGACCAATCATGCGCGACGACGAGATCGACGCTACGGTCTTCGAGCGGAAGGTGGGCAAGGGTTGCCTCGAGGTACTCGGTGCGCGCGCCTCTTTGGAACAGCCGTCCAAAAAACGAGCCTCGCCTTGACTTCGCCTCTGTGGCGGACGGCCTTCCAGTCGAGAGCAGACGCGCACCGGAAAACTTCCGACGCAAATCGTGCTGCGAGCCGTCAGCCTTGCCCTCCAAGTCCAGAACCACTTTCGGTGCGAGCGAAAAATGATCCAGCCGTTCGAGCAATTCGAGGCGCACCCTTTCCGTCATCGGCATGACTCCAGCGCATCGAGTAGCGAGTCGAGTTGCGATGAGCTATGGGCAGCCGATAGCGTTACGCGAAGTCGCGCTGTGCCGATCGGCACCGTCGGCGGGCGAATGGCCGTGACTCGAAAGCCCGCTGCCGAGAGTTTTTGACTGGCCGACAGCGCGGCCTCCTCTGAGCCGAGAATCAACGGCTGTATGGGCGTCGATGACTCGGTGATCGGCAATCCGCGCGCTTTCGCCTTTTCTTTGAAATGGGCAATCAAAGAATGAAGATGCTCGCGCCGCCAGCTTTCTTCTTTGACGATTTCGAGCGCCATGCGGGTCGCGGCTGCGACGGCTGGTGGGAGCGCCGTGGTGTAGATATAGGTTCGCGCACGCTGAATCAGCAGCTCGATGATTTCGGAGTCACCGGCGACGAACGCGCCGAAGGTGCCGAAAGCTTTGCCAAACGTACCGATGAGTATCGGAACATCGCGAGCGCCCAAACCGAAAACTTCGCAGCAGCCCCGACCGGTCATGCCGAGCACACCGAGCCCGTGGGCGTCGTCGACCACGAGCCAAGCGTCGTGTCTTGCTGCGGCCGTCGCGAGCGCGGGGAGGGGCGCGAGATCACCGTCCATGCTGAATACGCCATCCGTGATCACGAAAGCGCCAGCACCCGAGGCTGCGGACGACGGAGCATGCGCATCGAGTAACGCGGCCGCCGCAGCGGCATCGCCATGCGGATATCTCAGCTGGGACGTACTACGCACGAGTCGTGCCGCATCGATCAGCGAAGCGTGATTGAGTTCGTCGGCAATCAGCACGTCGTGTCGATCGGCGAGCGCAGACATCACGCCGAGGTTGGCCATGTAACCGGTCGAGAATACGAGCGCACGCTCTCGGCCTGTGAACTCGGCAAGCTCGCGCTCGAGTGCTTCATGCTCGACGGTATGTCCGCTTACCAAATGGGAGGCCCCTGCACCTGCACCGAGTTGCCGCGCCGCGTCGCCCATGGCACTCGCCACGCGTTCGTCGATCGCGAGACCGAGATAATCGTTGCTGCAGAAATTGATGCGACCGTCCGCCGCGGGCTCGCGCCGACGGAAGCGCCTGCGGGATTCGATCTCGCGCAACGCTGTCGAGACGGCCTCAGGCGTGTAACGCACCGGCTGCTCCGACTGCCGTGCGCATACCGAGTCGCTCGAGCAAGGCGCGATCGTGTTCGACGTCGGGGTTGCCGGTCGTGAGCAACTTCTCGCCGTAGAAAATGGAATTGGCACCAGCGAAGAACGCGAGCGCTTGCAGTTCATCCGACATTTGCTCGCGGCCCGCCGACAGACGAACGGCAGATTGCGGCATGAGGATGCGCGCCACTGCGATGGTACGAACGAAATCGAAGGGATCGATGGGCGACTGATGGGCGAGCGGTGTGCCGGGTACGGCGACGAGCTGATTGATCGGCACGCTCTCGGGATGCTCCGGAAGATTGGCGAGCACTTGCAGCATGCGCGCACGGTCTCTCGTTGTTTCGCCCATGCCGACGATACCGCCGCAGCAAACATTCATGCCGGCTTCGCGGACGGCCTCAAGGGTGTCGAGACGATCCTGGAATTCGCGCGTTGTGATGATCTTGTCGTAGAACTCCGGCGACGTGTCGATGTTGTGGTTGTAGTAATCGAGGCCGGCTTCGCGCAATTCTTTGGCCTGTTCGCGCGTGAGCATACCGAGCGTGGCACAGCTCTCGAGACCAAGTGCTTTGACTTCGCGAATCATCGCGGTCATCACGTCGATGTCTTTTTTCTTTGGCGATCGCCAAGCCGCGCCCATGCAGAAACGCGTCGCACCCGCCTCGCGCGCCGCCTTAGCGCGATCGGCGACATCAGCGACGACCATCAAGGATTCGCGGTCGAGCCCCGTGTCGTAGCGAATGCTTTGCGGGCAGTACGCACAGTCCTCCGGACAGGCGCCGGTCTTCACCGATAGCAGAGTGCTCATCTGCACCGTGTTGGGTGCGTGATGTTCACGGTGCGTGGCCTGCGCGCGGAAGAGCAGGTCCTGGAAAGGTAGCGCGAACAGCGCCTCGACTTCCTCGATGGACCAATCGTGGCGGAGGGCATGTTCGGTCATGGTGTTTCTCGGGGTGATGACGAGATTCGCAGACTGCGGGGGTCGATCTCTGAAGGCAGCCTTGATCGTCGATGCCCGGATGTTCCTCAAGGGCGGGGGAATCTGTCAACTTGCAAAGCGAGACAAAGTCGACAATCGCTCCACTCCCCGCGTTTTTCGCGGAGTTTGGTGCTCGTCTGCCGTGGCGGGCACGCTGGTCATTTCTTTGTCTGCCGGCCCGCTGCTACTTCTGCGATAGCGAAGGCGACCTCGGACCCGTCGATTTATGCGCCGCCTGCCTCGCGACATTGCCCTGGGTCGCCGCTGCCCGATCTGACGAGCCCACACTCTGCGCTTTGGTGTATCGCGAACCCATCGACGAGGCCCTCAAGGCGCTCAAGTACCAGAGCGATCGTCGTGCGGCTCGACTATTCGGTGCGTTGCTGGCCGCGGCGGCGCAGCAGCGCGAGATACCCGATGTGTTGATTCCGGTTCCTCTGCACGATGAGCGCGTGCGTACTCGGGGCTACAACCAGTCGTGGCTCATCGCCCAACACGTCGGCTACTGGCTGCAACGCCGCGTGCAACCGCACTGGATCACGCGTGTGAGGGATACCCCTTCGCAGACGGGGCTGCACGCAGCAGAGCGCAGACTCAACGTGGCGGGTGCTTTCGTCGCCCGTCCCGACTTGCATGGTGAGGCCGACGGCTTCCGTCATCGCCGTGTGGCCGTCGTCGATGACGTGACCACGACGGGCGCCACATTCGAGGCAGTGACCGAAGCGCTGCGCGCAGCAGGCGTCGTGGACGTTCAGCGCTGGGCCGTCGCCAAAGCTATGCCGACGAACAGCACGAGCCCCACGTAGTGATTATCCAGAAAAGCCCGGAAGCACGCCTCGCGAGTCCGCGCTCTCGCCAACCAAGTCTGTCTTGAAAATAACAGTGCAGCACCCGCAACACTCAAAAAATAAATGAAGCCCAAATCGGCCAGCACGCCGACCGCCGCGAGCAGCGCGAGCATGAGCGCCTGCAGCAGCGCAATGATGAGCAGATCGTATTGGCCGAATAGCAGCGCAGTCGATCGGATGCCGATGCGACGATCGTCATCACGATCGACCATGGCATAGAAGGTGTCGTAGATGCTCGCCCAGATCACCGTCGCAACAAAAATCAGCCAACCGGTCGTGGCGACAAATCCTTGGGTCGCCATGAAGGCCATGGGCACCGCCCAGCCGAACGCGATTCCGAGATAAAGCTGCGGCGCCGGAAAAAAACGCTTGAAGAGCGGGTAGGTGCCGAGCAAGCCCGCAGCGACGAAAGACAACATTACGGTATTCGTATCGAGCTGCAGCACGAGCGAAAACGCGAGCAGCATCAAAAAAACGAACAGCGCGATCGCCTCGTAAGGTGAGATTCTCCGTGCAGCGAGCGGCCTTTCTCGCGTGCGCTCGACATGCGGGTCGATGTCGCGATCGGCGAAATCATTGATGATGCAGCCCGCAGAGCGCGTGAGCAGCGTCCCCAAAACGAAGATGAGGACAAGCTTTGGATCGGGTACGCCGCCGGCACTGATCCAGAGCGCCCAGAGCGCAGGCCACAACAACAACAGCGTGCCGATCGGACGATCGAATCTCGTCAGCAGCATGTACTCGCGCAGACGTCGTTTCATGGCGGCGGACACGAAAACCTTTCCTGTTTAACGTTCGGCCTGGCCGATAGCGGAAAAAAACGCTTCGTAAAGATCGAAGGACGAGTGATCGACCACGAATGCCGAATGTCTCACCCAGAGAGGCTGGGGGGGTAAACCGGCATGGTGCAGTGCGCGCGCAACCAACCAAGTGTCTGCTTGCAGCTGTGCATAACGAAAGTCGTCGCGCTGCAGATTGTTTCGTCCGGCGAGCGCCTCGCCCAATGTTCGCTCGCCAATTTCTCCGAGCCAAGGGTGTGCGCAAAGCGTGGCGGCAGGAACTCGGGTGTGCGCGAACATCCAGATCTGATCGCCGCAGCACATGTCGATTTCTCGAATATGCTCATCGCCGATCATCTGTTCGCTCAAGCAATGCATGGCGAATCCATCATTTGCCGCCTCACGAATACGTTGAGTGAGCAAGCCCGGCGTGAGAAGCCACGAGCGCAGTCCCGCATCGCCGACGTAGCAGTTGAGTGCACTTCCGGGCAGCCACATCGCCGCGGCTGGTACCGGCGGTGGCAGCGAAGTGGAGTCAGCCGATACGGCCATATCGTTCATCCGTCCCGATCCATCTTTGAGTGAGCGGGGCGATTCTATCTTGATGGGACGCGAGCAGCGTTTCCGCAGCTTCCTGTACTCGCGGCAACAGATCGGCATCGCGGATAAGATCGGCGACTCGCATTCTCGCGAGCCCCGTTTGACGGGTGCCGAGCAACTCACCTGGGCCGCGAAGCTCGAGATCGCGTCTGGCGATCTCGAAGCCGTCATTGCTTTCGCGAATGGCATTGAGACGCGCTCGGGCCAGCGGCCCGAGTGGCGAACGATAAAGCAGCACGCAACTGCTTTCGCGGGAGCCGCGGCCCACACGTCCGCGTAACTGGTGCAGCTGTGCGAGCCCCATGCGCTCGGCATTCTCGATCACCATGAGCGTCGCGTTCGGAACATCGACGCCCACCTCGATGACGGTCGTGGCGACGAGCAAATCGATTTTTCCTGCTTTGAAGGCCATCATCGCGGCGTCTTTCTCGCGCGGCTTCATCCGCCCATGCACGAGTCGAACGACCAGATGCGGCAGCGCCTCGGCGAGTACGGCCGAAGTTTCCTCTGCGGCCTGACATTGCAACTCTTCGGACTCTTCGATGAGCGGACAAACCCAATACGCCTGACTACCGTCTCGGCAGGCGGCATCGATACGCGCGACGACCTCGTCGCGCCGGGTTTCGGCGGCGACCACCGTTTTCACGGGCGTGCGTCCGGGCGGCAGGGCATCGATCACCGAGACATCGAGGTCTGCGTAAGCCGTCATGGCGAGCGTGCGTGGAATGGGAGTCGCCGTCATGATGAGTTGATGCGGGTGACGTCCGCTCGTCTGGCCTTTTTCAGCCAAGCGCAGGCGTTGCTGAACGCCGAACCGATGCTGTTCGTCGACGATCACCAGCGCGAGATCATGAAACTGCATGCCCTCTTGGAAAAGCGCATGCGTCCCGACGACGATTTGTACGTCACCTGTGGCGACCGCCTCGAGCGCGCTGCGCCGCGTTCTGGCAGGTTGTGATCCGGACACCATGGCCACGGTGATTCCGAGCGGGCGAAACCACGCGTCCAGATTTCTTTGATGTTGCTCCGCCAGGAGTTCCGTCGGCGCCATCAGTGCAGCCTGACGTCCGCTTCCTACGGCGCGCGCTGCCGCCGCCGCCGCGACCACGGTTTTTCCGCAGCCGACGTCGCCTTGCACGAGCCGGACCATCGGCCGCTCACGTACGAGATCGAGGTCGACTTCCTCGAGCGCCTTCTGCTGCGCCGAGGTCAATGAATAGGGCAGCGCCGCGATGAACCGGGTTTCGAGTCCTGCCGCATCGTCAAGCGCCCAAGCCGGATCTGTTCGGGTCGACTCGCGGAGCCGTCGCATCACCGTTTGGTGGGTCAGCAACTCTTCGAAGGCGAGTCGTCGCTGCGCAGGGTGGCGGCCTGCGTCGAGCTCATCGAGTGCAGCGTCCACAGGCGGCCGATGCACGTAACGCAGCGCATCGCGCAGGGGCGGCAGCCCGAGCGGCGCGATGATCGATGTGGGTAGCCAATCGCGTACGCCTGCGGTGTCGAGTTCACGCAGCGCCAGATTGATGAGCATCCGCAAGCGACCCTGGCTGACGCCTTCGGTCGCGGGATAAATGGGGGTCAAAGAATCTTCGAGAGGTGCACGGTCATCAAAGATTCTTCGATACTCGGGATGCACGATTTCGAGTCCGAGCGGTCCCTTGCGCACTTCACCGAAGCAGCGAATGCGGGTTCCTCTTGCCAAGCCTTCTTGTTGGGCGCCAGAGAAATAGAAGAAGCGCAAAGTGAGAAACCCGGAGCCATCTGCGATACGACACAGCATCTGCCTGCGGCGTCTGAAGACGACTTCGGTCAACTGCACCTCGCCTTCGACGACGGCTCTATGACCCGAGAGGAGTGAGCCGATGGGCTGGATGCGGGTTCGGTCTTCGTATCTCGTGGGCAGTACGAACAGCAGATCTTGAACGGTCGTGACGCCGAGTACGGCGAGGCGAGCTGCGAGCGCATCGCCAACGCCTCGCAGTGCCGTGACGGGACGTTGTTCTCGAGGCTCAGTCAAGGTGCAGGATGCAATCGATCTCGACCCTCGCTCCCTTCGGCAACTGCGAGACGCCGAGCGCCGCACGCGCCGGCCAAGGCTGCGGGAAGTACGTCGCCATCACCTCATTGACCTTGGCGAAATGGGCGAGGTCGGTGAGGAACACGGTGACGCGCACGGCGTGTTTCAGAGAACCGCCTGCTGCTTTTGCGATTGCGGAGAGGTTATCGAAGGCTCGGCGGATTTCGGTTTCGATGTCGCCGCTGACGAGTTGACCCGTTGCCGGATCGAGGGGAATTTGACCCGAGATGTAGACGGTAGGCCCTACGCGCACGGCCTGCGAATAAGTGCCGATGGCTTGTGGCGCGTCGGGAGTGCTGATGATCTGTCGCGTCATGACATAACCCTCTTTGAATTTTGGCCGCGGATCATTCGTCGCGGAGCTTGACCGCAAGTGTACGCGAGAGCCGCAGGACATCGGGCATTCGACGAATCACCCGCATGACGCTCGCCAAGTGCTGACGATCTCGAACGCGCACCTCGAAGACGAGTACTGAGGTATCGGTATCGCGCTCTTCGAGTTCGACATGATCGATGTTGGTTTCAGTGCCGGCGATGGCGGAAGCGACCGCAGCGAGCACGCCCATTCTGTTTTGAACCTCAACACGCAACTCGCAGCCGAACATCCGTCCGGGTTGTTCAGCCCAGGTGACGGAAATCCATTTCTCAGGATGCTTGCGGTAATCATCGACGTTCGCGCAGTCCTCGCGGTGCACGATGATGCCGCGACCACTCGAGAGATAGGCGAGGATCGGATCGCCCGGTACCGGGAAGCAGCAACGCGCGTAACTGACCAGCAGACCCTCGGTGCCGGCAATCGCCAGTGGTGCAGGCGCGGCGTCGGCGGTATCGCCGTCGCTGGAGGCGGTGCTGGATGGCGCGGCGGGACCGAGTCGCCGAGCAATCAACGGTGCGAGACGTTCGCCGAGACCCACTTTCTCGAAAAGCTCATCGGCATCGGACATACCGAGCTCGCCTGCGGTCGCGGCCAGCGCAGTGCCGCTGATGTCCGTGAGCGACAGATTGAACTCGGCGAGCGACTGATTGACGAGCCGCTGACCGAGCTCGATGGCCTCGGAGCGACGCAACCCCTTGAGGTATTGCCGAATCGCGGCACGCGCCTTGGCCGTGACGACGAAGTTAACCCACGAAGGGTTCGGGATGGCCCTCGGCGCGGTGACGATTTCCACCGTCTGGCCATTTTTGAGTTGCGTGCGCAGCGGCGCGAGTCGTCGGTCGACTTTGGCGGCGACGCAGCGATTGCCGACGTCGGTATGCACGGCATAGGCGAAGTCGACCACTGTGGCGCCTTGCGGCAAACGCAGGATTTTTCCTTTGGGCGTGAAGATGTAGACCTTGTCGGGGAACAGATCGAGTCGAACGCCTTCGAGGAATTCTTCGGAGGAGCCCGCTTCCTGCATCGAGATCAGATTCGATAGCCACTCGCGTGCCCGAGCTTGCTCATGCGCAGCCGACGCTTCGCCCGATTTGTACTTCCAGTGCGCGGCAATGCCTGATTCCGAGACTCTGTGCATGTCGCGCGTACGAATTTGCACTTCGATCGGTTGTCCGTTGGGGCCGAACAGCGTGGTGTGCAGAGATTGATAGCCGTTGGTACGCGGGATCGCGATGTAATCTTTGAATCGTCCCGGCATCGGTCGATAGGCCCCGTGTACGACACCGAGTGCGCGGTAACAGTGATCGACCGAATCGACGATGACGCGAAGTCCATAGACATCGACGATTTCCGAAAGCGATGTTCGCTTGCGCTGCATCTTTCGGTAAATGCTATAGAGATGTTTCTCTCGAGCCTCGACCCCGGCCTCGAGGCCGGCCTTGGTCAGCGCCGCGCTGATATTCTCCGAAATGCGCGTGAGAAATTCTTTCTGATTTCCTCGAGCACGCTTGAGTGCTTTTTCGATGACCTTGTAGCGACGTGGATACAGCGCATGAAAGCCGAAGTTCTCGAGCTCGAGCTTCATGGTGTAGAGACCGAGGCGTTCGGCGAGCGGCGCGTAGATATCGAGCGTCTCGCGCGCGATCGAGCGACGCCTCGCGATGGCCATACCCTCGATCGTGCGCATGTTGTGCAGCCGATCAGCGAGCTTCACCAAGATGACGCGTAGGTCGCGCACCATCGCGAGCAGCATTTTGCGGAAGGACTCCGCTTGAGCTTCTTCGCGACTCTTGAACTGGATTTGATCGAGTTTCGTGACGCCGTCGACGATGTCGGCGACGCTTTGCCCGAAACGACTCGCCAACTCTTCTTTGGCGATCGGCGTGTCTTCGATGACGTCGTGCAGGATGGCTGCGACGATGGTGTCGGCGTCGAGTCGCAGGTTTGCGAGGATTTCGGCGGCGGCTACCGGGTGCGCGATGTACGGCTCACCCGTTTTGCGCTTTTGTCCGCGATGCGCGTCGGCACCGAACTCGGCGGCCTCGCGGATACGCTCGACTTGTTCGACAGGCAGGTATGCGCTGGTAACGCTCAGCAATTCCTTGAGGCCGGGGGTCCTGCGTGAACCGCCGGGCAGGAGGCCGAGCAGTGTCTGCGCATAATCCAAGGTGCCTCCGCCCATTCAGGGCTACGCGATCAGTCTCCGAGACCGAACTGGGGCGCACGGAAACCCGGATCGGGCTCCATGATGTCCGGCAACAAGCTCGGCTCCGGCTCGGGTTCCGGCTCCGGCTCGAGCAGCATTTCCGGGGTGATGTTGCCGGCCGCGATCTCGCGCAGAGCGACCACCGTGGGTTTGTCGTTTTCCCAGGGGACCGTGGCTTCGGCACCATTGGCCAGCCGACGCGCCCGCTGCGAAGCGAGGATCACGAGCTGGAAAATGTTGTCGACGTTTTTCAGACTGTCTTCGACGGTGATGCGAGCCATGTGGAAAAGCCCTCGGGGCGAACCCGAAATAACCTGAAAGGGGCCGACGAGTATAGGCGATGGCAGGGGGTGCCGCCAGCGCCGACGTCGGAAAAGCCTGCTATCCGAGCAGGTCGCGCAGCAGGGGAGCGAGGCTTGCCCGCCCCCCCACGAGATCTTCGGCGTCCCCGGCGACGATGCGTAGTAAATCTGCCACCGCCAGTTCGAAGTCTGTGTTGACGATGACGTACTCGAATTCGTCGTGGTGCCCCATGTCGGCGACCGCATCGCGCAGTCTGCGGGCGATCACCGCTTCGCTGTCGGTACCCCGACCGCGCAGGCGCCGCTCGAGCTCGGCCCGCGAGGGTGGCAGCACGAAGATACTGGTACAGCCCGCTCGCCCGGTGGCCGAATCGCGCGTGCGCTCGCGGACTTGCCTTGCGCCCTGCCAGTCGATTTCGAGAATCACGTCGTGACCGCGGCCGAAGGCGTCGGCGAGGGCTGCGCGGCTTGTGCCGTAGAAGTTGTCGAACACCGGCGCGTATTCGAGAAAGCCGTCCGCCGCGATCATTTCTTTGAATTTCTCTGGCGTGACGAAATGATAGTCACGGCCGTCCACTTCGTTGGGGCGACGCGCACGCGTGGTGTGCGAGACGCATACCCGCAGATTGGGATCGCGAGCGAGCGCAGCCTTGACGAGGCTGGTCTTGCCGGCGCCGGACGGTGCAGCGATGACGAAAAGCCGCCCGCTCATTCGATGTTTTGAACCTGCTCGCGCATTTGTTCGATCAGCACCTTCATGTCGACTGCGATACGCGTCACGTCGAGCTCCTGCGATTTCGATGAGAGGGTGTTCGCTTCGCGATTGAGCTCTTGCATGAGGAAGTCGAGCCGACGGCCTGCAGCTTCCTCGCCGTCGATCACACGACGGATTTCGGCGATATGTCCGACGAGACGATCGAGTTCCTCATCCACATCGGCGCGTTGGAGCAACAAAGCGACTTCCTGCTCGAAACGGCTCGCATCGACGGCAGTGCCGAGCTCGGCGAGGCGCTCCTGCAGTCGGCTGCGTATCCGCGCCTGCAGCTCGGGCATCCGCGTGCGTAGCCCGGCGACGAGCTCAGCGAGCGCGGTGCAGCGCTGCTCGATGAGCTCACTCAATCTTTGACCTTCGCGACGGCGTGCAGCAGCCATCTCGCGTACGGTCTCCTGAAACAGTGCCCGGCAGGCACCCTGCAGACTTTCGGTGTCGGGGGCATCGTCCTTCAGTACGCCCGGCCAGCGCAGCACCTCGAGCGGATCGACCCGCGCGGCGGTGCCGATTGATAAGCGCGCGCCGATTTCGCCCGCTCGCGCCAGCACTCGCTGCAGGGTGGCCTCGTCGATGCGTAGTTCGCGCTCGGCACGGTGGGCGCCGCGCAGATGGATCGTGCAGTCGAGTTTGCCGCGGCGCAGTTCTTTGGCCAGAAGTTGACGCAACTCACCCTCGAGGGAGCGAAGCTCTTCGGGCAGCCGGAATCCCGGTTCGAGGTAGCGGTGGTTGACGCTGCGAAGTTCGCAGGTGAGCTCACCGAAGGGGCCGCTCGCCTCGCGCCTTGCGAAGCCGGTCATGCTGCTGATCATCGAGAGTCCTCTGCTCGCGGGCACCGCTGCCGTGCGTCGAAGCCGGCCGGGGTGTATAAAGCGCGCAGTTTATCCCACTAGTCTGCAAGAGTCGGAAATCAAAAATGTTTCAACGTCCGAGCGGGCGCGGCCCCGATCAGCTTCGCCCCGTGAGCTTCCATCGTCACTACACCCGGCACGCCGAGGGATCCGTACTCGTCGAATTCGGAGGTACCCGCGTCCTTTGCACCGCCAGCATCGAAGAGGGTGTGCCTGGCTTCTTGCGCGGCCGAGGGCAGGGATGGGTGACGGCCGAGTACGGCATGCTGCCGCGATCGACGCATACGCGATCGGCTCGCGAAGCGGCGAAGGGCAAGCAATCGGGGCGAACCCAGGAGATCCAGCGACTGATCGGTCGCAGCCTGCGAGCCGTGATCGACATGGCGGCGCTCGGCGAGCGCACGGTCACGCTCGATTGCGACGTGCTGCAGGCCGATGGGGGAACGCGTACCGCAGCCATCACCGGAAGTTATGTGGCACTGGTCGACGCCTGTCAGACCTTGATCACTCGCGGCACGCTCGCGCGTTCGCCGCTGCACGGGCAGGTTGCTGCCGTCTCGGTTGGTATTTGCGGCGGTGTTCCGGTACTCGATCTCGATTACGCCGAAGACTCGCAAGCGGAGACCGACATGAATGTCGTCATGAAAGACGGCGGCAGTTTCGTCGAGATTCAGGGCACAGCGGAGGGACACGCGTTTCGCCGCGACGAACTCGACGCCATGCTGGCTTTGGCATCGAGCGGCATCTCCACACTGCATGCCTTGCAGCTCGAAACGCTGAAACAAACGGGCAAGCCCTGAGCGATGCGGATCGTTCTCGCCACGGGAAACGCCGGAAAGATTCGCGAGTTCGCCGACCTGCTCGGTCCGCTCGGCTTCGAGTTTCTGCCGCAGGCCGAGCTCGGTATCGAGCCGCCCGAAGAGACGGGCGAAACTTTTGAGGACAATGCGTTATTGAAAGCGCGCTACGCCGCAGCGCTCAGCGGACTACCGGCGATGGCCGACGACTCCGGGCTCGAAGTCGATGCACTGCGCGGCGCGCCAGGTGTGCGTTCCGCCCGCTACGCAGGAAACGGTGCGTGCGATCTCGCCAACCTCAAAAAATTGCTTGAGGCGATGCAGTCCGTGCCGGATGACTCGCGTTCGGCGCGCTTTCGTTGCGTGATCGCACTCGTTGGTCGTGCGGAAGATCGTTCTCCGGTACTGGGTCGTGGTGTGTGGGAAGGCGCCATCCTGCGCGCTCCTCGAGGAAGCGGAGGGTTCGGATACGACCCGGTGTTCGCGCCGCGAGGAGAGCAGCGCAGCGTCGCCGAGCTTGCGGCGGCAGAAAAGCACGCGCAGAGCCATCGTGGCGCAGCGTTACGCGATTTGCATGCGCAACTGCGCGGTATCGCGGGCTCGACAGGTCGATGAACGCCGAGACACCGCTTAGTCTCTACATTCATTTTCCGTGGTGCGTCAGCAAATGCCCGTACTGCGATTTCAATTCACACGCGCTGCGTGAAGACGTGCCTGGCCGAGAGCGTGTACCCGAAGACTCCTACATCGCCGCGTTAGTCCGTGATCTTGCGCGACAGTGCGAATCGCAGTCCGCGCTGATCGGTAATCGTCGTATCTCGACCGTCTTCATGGGCGGCGGGACGCCCAGTTTATTTTCGCCAGCAGCCATCGGCCGTGTGCTCGAGGCTGTGCGGGGCGGACCGGGTCTCACAGAGAACGCGGAAGTTACGCTCGAAGCGAACCCCGGCACGATCGAGCGCGGTCGATTTGCCGAGTACGCCGCTGCAGGCGTCAATCGTGTGTCGCTCGGTGCGCAAAGTTTTGATGCGTCGGCATTGCAGAAACTCGGACGCATTCACTCGGCTGACGAAACCCGGGCAGCGGCCGATGAACTGCACGCCGCAGGCTTGCTCAATTTCAACATCGACTTAATGTATGGACTGCCGGAACAGAACGAAGCTGGCGCACTCCGAGACATCGAGGCGGCACTCGCACTGTCGCCGGCGCAGATCTCGCACTATCACCTGACCTTGGAGCCGGGAACGCCGTTCGCGGCGCGACCCCCCGCAGGCTTGCCCGTCGATGATGAGGTATCGCGCATGCTCGATATGACGAGTGGTCGTCTTGCGCAGGCGGGATATCGTCGATACGAGGTATCGGCCTATGCGCGCGAAGGATTCGACTGTGCGCACAACCTCGTCTACTGGAGCTTCGGCGACTATCTCGGTATCGGCGCCGGAGCACACGGCAAGTTGTCGGGCCTGCGAGCGGACGGGACGCTATCCGTGGTTCGCAGTCTGCAACCGCGAGAGCCGCGTCGGTATCAGCGCGACCCGGATGGCGCGATTCTTTGGAGTGGGGTCGAGGAAGATCAACGACCTTTCGAGTTCATGCTGAACGCGCTGCGTCTCACCGCGGGGTTCGAGACCGACCTCTTCGAGCGGCGCACCGGCGTGGCTTGGGAGTCGGTCGACCCATTGGTTCGCCGCCTCATGGCCCGCGGGTTGCTGACCCGCTCGGAGTCGGTCGGATCCGGGGTGCGGGTCCTAGCGACGCCGCTCGGATTCCAGTTTCTCAATGAGGTCTTGCTGGAATTTCTGCCGGGGGATGGCGCGGAAACTATGCACAGCGAGCAAAAATCTTCGCCGTCGTCGCACATTACGTGATTTTTTCAGTTTTATGACCAAATTGACGACGCAAGCTATTGATTTAAAAGGTCATTAAGGCCTTTTAATTTTTTGATCTGCTCGCCAAAAAGGCGAAATAAGCCGATTTGTTGGATCCGGACGACCGCCGTTCCACAGACTTATCCACAGTTTTGTGGCTCGAACGTCTCCAAACTCGTCCCGAAGACCCGTCCAGACGGGCTAGCCCTTGTCGAAACTAGGCTGCCGCGCTTAGACTGCGCGCCCTTTTTCGTCCTGCCCGTCAACTGGAAGGTCGGTCATGAAGTCCTCGATTCACCCGGAATACACCGAAATCAAAGTGTCTTGCTCTTGCGGCAACACCTTTCAGACGCGCTCGACCCTGGGTCAAGACCTGTCGCTCGAAGTGTGCTCGAACTGCCACCCCTTCTATACGGGCAAGCAGAAGATCCTCGACACCGCCGGTCGCGTCGACAAGTTCCGCAAGAAGTACGCCTCCGCCGCCGCGCGTTAAGGCTGTGAGGGTCGCGATGTGCGGCCCGAGTAAAGACTTCCGACCAAGCGCCCGAGAGGGCGCTTTGTCATTTCTGGGCCGGGCGCATCCGGATCGACCGGAACTTCTGCTAGCGTCGCGTGATCGAAATTTTGTGGATCGCCGAGCTGCTTCATGAAGACGTTGAAGACACTGATCACTCTCTTTGCTGCGATGGCCGTGATGGCCGGGTCAGTGCGAGTCGATGCCCAGTCCTCGACGAGCAAGCCACCGCAGCGCAAGTCGCAGGAAAGCGCGAGCTCCCGAAAAGCGCACGAACAAATTCTCAAAGCCTACGGTGTCTACGACAACCAGGCACTTCAAGACTACGTGAGCGAGGTTGGGCAACGCGTAGCCCGACAGAGCAGTCTCGGTGACCAGGAATGGAAATTCGTGGTCCTCGACGACGACTCCATCAATGCGTTCACCACCGGGTGCTGTTACGTCTACGTTCACCGCGGGCTGCTGTTTAATCTCAATTCCGAGGCCGAGCTTGCTTCGGTGCTCGGACACGAGGTGGCTCACGTCACGGCCAAGCATCCTCAGAAACGCATGACTCGCGGGGTGCTCGCTTCGCTCGCCGCTGCTGCTGCGGCCATCTACACCGGTTCGGGCGCGGTCGCCGATCTTGCGAATCTCGGAGCGACGGCCTGGATGCAAGGATACGGTCGGGAGAACGAGCTCGAGGCGGATCGCATCGGGCTGCAGTATTCCGTGCGTGCGGGGTATCGCCCCGAGGCGATGGGCGAAGTGTTCGAGATGTTCCGGCGCGGCGAGCGCTTCGAGATGGATCGCGCTCGCGCCGAGGGTCGTGAGCCGCGGGTTTACCACGGCATGTTTTCGTCCCATCCCGCACCGGATGCTCGTGCGGTCCAAGCGGCCAAAGCGTCGGCAAAGCTCGAGGGAGGGCCGGCCGGAGGATGGCTCGAAAACCGAGAGCGCTACATGAAGGCGATCGATGGCCTGACCTACGGATCGAGTCGGGCGCAGGGCATCGTGCGCGGCAATCGGCTGTATCACGCCGAGCTCGGCATCACGGTGGCGTTTCCCCGGGCGTGGACCGTCGATAACCAGCGCGACGCCTTGATCGCCTACACCCCGAACAAGGACACGCTGATGCAGATCAGCTTGCGTGACTATCCGCCGACCATGGGGCCCCGCGAATTTCTCCTGTCGCAACTGCGGGGCGCGACGCTGACCGGTGGCGAGCCCATCGAGATCAACGGCATGGAGGGTTATACGGTACGCACCACCTCCGGCTCGCCGCTCGATAAAGGAGCGGGCCCCGTCCGCTGGGTCGTTTTGTATCGCAACAAGAGCGCTTATCTCTTCGCCGGCGCGAGCCGTTCGTCGCGAGGCGCTATCCCCGAGGCCGACGGACTGTTTTTGTCGGTGGCCGAGACGCTTCGCGCGCTCAAGCCTGCAGAATTTCCGTTGGCGGAGCCGTATCGGATCAAGATCCGCACCGCCACGGCGGACACCCGGATCGAGGATTACGCCGCCGACATGCCCGTCGAAAAGTACCAGCGCGAAGAGCTGATGCTCATCAACGGTTTGTATCCGGACCGCAAACTGCAGTCCGGCGCGCTCTACAAGGTGGTCGAGTAATAAAATTCATGCGGGTTGCCTTGATTATGTTCGGCTGCCGTGTCAATTTCCCCACGATTCGTCGCGTTTCTGCGACGAGCCCCAAGACGACGACCCGCACGCCATGACTCACAAAAACTTCGAAATCAAAGATCTTTCCTCGGGAAAAACGAGCACTCTGCCGGTGCGCTCCGGCTCCATCGGTCCAGACGTCGTCGATATCGGTGCGCTCAACAAAGACCACGGCGTCTTCACGTTTGATCCGGGCTTCATGGCCACCGCCAGCACGGAAAGTCGCATTACGTATATCGATGGCGATCAAGGCGTGTTGCTCTATCGCGGTTATCCCATCGAGCAACTCGCTGCGCAGAGTTCTTTCATCGAGGTGGCTTATCTCCTCAACAACGGAGAGCTTCCCGACCAGAAGCAGCTCGCCGACTTCAGTGTGAACATCCAGCGTCACACCATGATCAACGAGTCGCTGCTGCGCATGTACAACGGGTTTCACTACGATGCGCACCCGATGGCAATGGTCAGCGCGATCGTGGCGTCGATGTCGGCGTTCTATCACGACTCGATGGACATCAATAATCCGCGACACCGCGAAATCTTCATGCACCGCATCATCGCGAAGCTGCCGACGATTTCCGCGGCGGCTTACAAGCGTTCGGTGGGCCAGCCTTTCGTCTATCCGCGCAACGACCTCGACTACTGCAGCAATTTGCTGCACATGTTCTACGCGGTACCGTGCGAGCCGTATCACGTCGATCCGCTGGCCTCGCAAGCGCTCGATCTGCTCCTCATTCTGCACGCCGATCACGAGCAGAACGCGAGCACCTCGACCGTGCGTCTGGCGGGTTCGACGGGCGCCAACCCGTATGCCGCCATCTCTGCCGGTGTTTCGGCGCTTTGGGGCCCGGCCCACGGCGGCGCCAACGAAGCCGTTCTAGAAATGCTCGAAGAAATCGGCAGCGTCGACAACATCCCGAAATTCCTCGCACAGGTGAAGGACAAGTCGAGCAACGTGCGTCTGATGGGCTTTGGCCACCGCGTCTACAAAAATTTCGATCCGCGCGCGAAGATCATCCGCGAGATGTGCCACAAGGTGCTCGCAAAAATGGGGCGCGCCGACAACCCGTTGCTTGAGCTCGCCCAGCGTCTCGAAGAAATCGCCCTCAAGGACGACTACTTCATCTCGCGCAAGCTCTATCCGAACGTCGATTTTTATTCGGGCATCATCTACAGCGCTCTCGGCATTCCGCGCTCGATGTTCACTGTGATGTTTGCCATCGCGCGTACGGCCGGGTGGGTCGCGCACTGGCAGGAGATGATCAGCGATCCGGCCTACAAGATCGGCCGACCGCGTCAGCTCTACACCGGGCCTGTGAAGCGCGACTACTTGCCGATCGCCAAGCGCGCGTAAAGCGCGCTAACCGAGAGCCGACTCCCGACTGTCGTAGCCGGCAGCCACGAGCGCAGACACTTCGTTCGTGTCTGCGCGGCGCATCGGTTTTCCGTCCACCGGACTGACCGGCGCTTGGCGGATTCCATCCACCGGAAAGACGACGATCTCTACCGGTTGTCCATCGACTTCGAGCCGCACCGCGGGCTGTTGCACCACGCGCTCGGCATTGAGCCGCGTACGGCGTTCACCGACTTCGAAAGGAACGCCTTGATCCATGAGGCGAAACGTCACGGACTCAGCACGATCGGCAAAGACATGCAGCATGACGTCATCGTGATCGGTCGCCGTGCCATGCAGCACGGAGCCGACAAGACGTGGCTGAAATTCCTCCAGTCGCTGCATGACATCGAGGGCGACTTCACGTTGTGCTTGCAGCGATTCGAGGTGCGCTTCGCCGCCGAACAATCTTTGGTATTCCTGCAGGGCCTGTTCGATTTCGATGTTACGCGGCAGCACGGAGCCGTCGACCACTCCGAAGCGTTCAGCCGCTTTGCGTTTGGCGAACAAGAAATCGCGTATGCCGTGCTCGGCCATGACACGAGCGGCCTCTTGGGCGAGGGCTCTTCGAAGATTCTCGGCGCGCGGCGGAAGCTTCTTCATGACGGATGATTAAAAAATAGGTTCGCTCGACGATTCGTTCGGACGCTTCGGGTCGGTGTTCGGGTTGCCGGGCGCGCTGCCCACGGGCAAGCGATCGACCATGAACGTTTCGAAGATGGCTTCGGGATCGTCGGCACCGGCGATTTCTCCGGTGACCGGTGAGATGCGCACCTGCATGAGTCCACCAGGGTTATCCCAGGGTCGATCGGGCACGCCCTTGAGCGCCTCCGCCATGAAGTCGACCCAGATCGGCACGGCCGTACGACTACCTTCCTCACCTTCCCCGAGTGGTCGAGATTGATCGAAGCCCACCCAGACAGACGCTACGACCGAGGCGTTGTAGCCGTTGAACCACGTGTCGCGCGCTTCGTTGGTGGTGCCGGTTTTGCCTGCGATATCGCTGCGTCCCAACGCGAGCGCCCGAAGTCCCGTACCGCGCGTGATGACTTCGCGCAGCATGTCGGTGATGAGCCATGCGTTTTGGGCGCTGATGACTCGAGGCGCAACCTCGGTCGCGGGTAACGAGCAATTGACGGGCATCACAGCCGGGCCCTCTTTCTCTTCTGCGGAGGTTTCCGCTGAAGGCGTCGGCGGCGCCTCTTCCGGCGTTGCAGTGCTCGCGACGGGATCCGGCGGATCACACTCCCGCGCGACGCGTCTCGGTGCGGCCTGAAATACCACTTGGCCGGTGGGATCTTCGATGCGTTCGATGAACCAAGGCTGGATACGATGACCGCCATTGGCGAACACGGCGTAACCGGAAGCGACTTGAAGCGGCGTCGCGCTCATGGTGCCGAGCGACAGTGTGAGATTTCGTGGAAGGCTCGCGCGCTCGAAGCCGAATCGCTCGGAGTAGGCGATGGCTGGACCCATGCCAATCGCTTGCAGCACCCTGATGGAGACGAGATTACGTGATTTGACGAGCGCCTCGCGCAGTCGAGTGGGCCCACCGAAATCGCCGCTCGAGTTTTCGGGCCGCCAGGCTTCTTCCATGTTCGGGTCGTCGATCACGAACGGCGCATCGAGCACGACCGTCGCCGGCGTAAAGCCGTTGTCGAGCGCCGCCGAATATAGAAACGGTTTGAAGCCTGATCCTGGCTGACGTTTGGCTTGGATGGCGCGATTGAACTTGCCAGCATTAGGATCAAAATAATCGAAGCCACCCACCAGCGCGGTGATGGCGCCATCGAGGGGAGACAGCGCAACGAGCGCCGCTGCGGCTTCGGGTATCTGCGCCAACTGAGGCGTGGGCAGCAGCGTCACATGAATTACGTCACCACGCGCCAACAATTCGCGCGCAGATTTGGGTGCCTTGCCGGTACGACCGTCGATTTTCGGGCGCGCCCAAGAGAGGCCTTCCCAAGGCAGCGTGACGATGCCCGCGTCGCGCACGTATACACGCGCCGACTTTTCTTGAACGTCGAGCACGACGGCGGGCAGCACGGGACCACTGGAGTCTTGGTCGGCGATCAGCGCTTCGAGCTCGGCGGTGTCATTGGTTTGCGGAAGCTCGACGCGAGTCTTTGGGCCGCGCCAACCGTGACGACGATCGTAGTCGAGCAAGCCCTTGCGAACCGCGACGTTCGCGCCAGTCTGCATGCGCGGGTCGATCGTCGTATAAATATTGTAGCCCTCGTTCTGCGCGGCAGCACCGAAGCGTTGCACGAGCTCGAGGCGAGCCATCTCGGCGATATAAGGCGCTTCGACCTCGAAGCTCTGCACATGCTCGCGCGCCATGACGGTCTCGGTCGCCGCGCGTTTTTCGGTTTCAGGGTCGATGAAACCGAGTTCCCGCATTCGTCGCAGCACATAGCCGCGACGCTGGGCGGCGGCCACGGGGTTATTGATCGGATTGAAACGCGACGGTGCCTGCGGCACGCGCGCGAGCGTTGCTGCTTCGGCGAGCGTCAGTTGATCGAGTGTTTTACCAAAGTAAAGATCGGCCGCCGCTGCCACGCCGTAGGCGCGTTTGCCGAAATGGATGACGTTGAGATAGAGCCCGAGGATCTCTTCTTTGGAGAATTCTTTCTCGATTCGGTAGGTCAGGAACATCTCCTGAGCCTTGCGTCGCCAGGTGCGATCCTGAGTCAGGAAAAGATTTCGAGCCGTTTGCTGCGTGATGGTGCTTGCGCCTTGCAATCTCGAGCCTGGCAACACGTTGACGGCGAGGGAGCGCAGGATGCCCTGGTAGTCGAAGCCCGAATGCTCGAAAAATCGATCGTCCTCGGCCGCGATGAAGGCTTGGCGCACGAGGGGCGGAACATCGTCGAAGGTGACGGGGATACGCCGCTGCTCGCCGATTTGCGCGATGACCTGACCGTCTCGGGAGTAGACGCGCAACGGCACCTGCAACTCGATCTGGCGCATCGCCTCGACGGTGGGCAGCGAAGGCTGCATATAAAGATAGGCACCCGAGATCAGTGCCGCGACGGCGAGGGCGCTGATCACGAGACCCGCTGCAGCCAGAAAAGCGATTTTCGGCAGGTAACGCTTCACGACCTGCGCATGTTACCGGAATGGAGATGTCCGGTGTCTGACCACCACGATACCCAACCTTCGGTTAGTCTTGGATGGTCAGAGCGATTTCTCGCTGATGATGAACGAAACACAAAATCTCATCCTGGTTGGGCCGATGGGCTCCGGAAAGTCGGCGGTCGGTCGACAGCTCGCCCGTGCGTTGCGCCGCCCCTTCATCGACTGCGATGCAGAGCTCGAAAAGCGTACCGGTGCCGATATTTCACTCATCTTCGAGAAAGAGGGCGAGACCGGCTTCCGGCTACGTGAACGCGACCTCATCTCCGAACTACTCGATAGGCAGGGCATCGTCCTCTCGACTGGGGGCGGAGCCGTGCTGCTCGAGGAAAATCGTCGCCGGCTGCGCGAAGGTGGACTCGTCATCTACCTCCAAACGTCGATCGAGCAGCAGCTGGTCCGGGTCCGTCAGGGTGAGCGTCGACCCCTGCTCTCCGGAGCCGCCGATTTACCAGCCCGTCTGGCCGAACTCATGACACTGCGCGCGCCGCTCTACGAAGACGTGGCGGCTGTCACGGTACGAACCGACGGCCATCGAGTGCGCGACGTGGTGGATCGAATTTTGAAGCAGTTGCCCGCGGACTGACTGGCCGTTCCGCCGCGTATACTTTGCAGGGCATGACGCTACTGCATTCCATAACGGTTCCGCTCGGCGAGCGTAGTTATCCGATTTACATCGGCGACGGTTTGCTGCGCGATGCGGCTTGGCTTGGCGCGCTATTGACGGCTCGCAAGCTCGCGATCGTCACCAATCCGATCGTTGCTCCGCTTTATGCGGCATCGATTCATGCGGCCCGTCAGCATACGGAGACCCACGACATCGTTTTGCCAGACGGTGAGTCACACAAGACGTTGGCTGCGGCATCCACTCTTTTCGACCAACTCATCGAGCATCGATTTGCGCGCGACGATCTCATCGTCGCTCTAGGCGGCGGGGTCGTCGGCGACATCGCCGGCTTTGCCGCAGCGTGCTACCAGCGCGGCATTTCTTTTGTGCAGATACCGACTACGCTGCTGTCTCAGGTCGACTCGTCCGTCGGTGGTAAGACTGGGGTCAACCATCCGCAAGGCAAGAACATGATCGGCGCCTTCCATCAGCCGCGCACCGTGATCATCGATGTGGCGACGCTGAATAGCCTCTCGCTCCGAGAACTGCGTGCGGGACTTGCCGAAGTCGTGAAGTATGGCTTGATCTGCGATGCCGAATTTTTCGAGTGGCTCGAATCCAATGCCGAAAAATTGATGGCGCGTGACGTCGAGTCGCTGGCATACGCGATCCATCATTCCTGCAAAACCAAGGCCGGTATCGTGGCGCGGGATGAGCGCGAGCAAGGCGAGCGCGCGCTCCTCAATTTTGGTCACACGTTCGGTCACGCCATCGAGAGTGTCACGGGCTATTCGAAGTGGTTGCACGGCGAAGCCGTTGCGGCGGGCATGCTGATGGCCGCCTCGCTCTCGGAACGTTGCGGCTTGATGAAGTCGAGCGAGGTATCGCGAATCGGCGATCTGCTGCAGCGTTTGGGTCTGCGGACCGACGTGCGCGGCGAGCTGACCCCCGAGGCTGCTCGGATCGCGATGGGGCTCGACAAGAAAGTGAAGGATGGAAAAGTTCGCCTGATCTTGTTGAGCGGAATCGGCCACGCGTTCGTGAGTGACGATTACCCCGCTGATGCGCTCGCGGCCACGCTCGAGGCGCATTTGACATGACGAATGAGAGCGCGATCGGCGCATCTCGTCTTTCGCCTTGGGCGGCTCAAGACGCCACGTCGCGAGGCCGGGTGTATTCCGAACCCTCGCCCGAAATGCGCGGCGAGTTCCAGCGCGACCGCGATCGCATCGTCCACTCCAATGCCTTTCGACGGCTCGTCTACAAGACGCAGGTTTTCGTCAATCACGAGGGCGATCTGTATCGGACGCGACTGACTCACTCCATGGAAGTGGCTCAGATTGGCCGTACCATCGCGGGCGTGCTCGGACTCCATGAGACGCTTACCGAGGCGATCTGTCTCGCTCACGATCTCGGCCACACACCCTTCGGGCATGCCGGACAAGATGCGCTCAACGAGTGCATGCGCGATTACGGTGGATTCGAGCACAACCTGCAATCCCTGCGCGTCGTCGATTTGCTCGAGGAGCGCTATGCAGAGTTTCCGGGGCTCAATCTCACCTACGAAACGCGCGAAGGCATTCTCAAACATTGTTCGACCAACAATGCGCGACAGCTCGGTGAGCTCGGCGAGCGCTTTCTGAAGCGCGGCCAACCGAGCCTCGAGGCTCAGCTCGCGAACTTGGCCGATGCCATCGCTTACAACAATCATGATGTCGACGACGGTCTGCGAGCGGGTCTTGTCGAGATCGATGCATTGCGCGACGTCACGCTCTTTAGTCGTGAGCATGCGGTGGTCATGGCGCGTTATCCGCAACTGACCGGACGCCGCGTGATCCACGAAACCATTCGCCGAATGATCAACCGTGTCGTGCGCGATGTCGTCGAAGCAAGCCGTGCGCGTATTCGAGAATCGGGCGTGACATCGATTGACGACGTCCGCTTGCAGACCGAACCGCTGATCACGATGAGTGAGACGGTTCGTGCCGAGCATGTGGAGCTCAAGCGTTTCTTGAATGCTCATCTCTATCGACATCATCGAGTGCTCGGGATGACGGACAAGGCACGCAAAGTATTGCGCGAGCTGTTCGAGACCATGCTGCGAGACATCGATTTATTGCCGCGTGAGCATCGCGACGCGGCCGCGCTCGCTGCGCAAAGCGGCGGCAAAGCGGCACGAGCCCGCGTGGTCGCCGATTACGTGGCGGGCATGACCGATCGGTATGCGATCGGCGAGCATCGACGACTCTTCACGCCAGACGATCCGCTCTGAGCAGAGGCCTCAGAGCGTCTGTGCTTCGTCACGCAGCGCGCGCCGCAAAATCTTTCCGACGTTGGTCTTGGGCAGTTCGCTGCGGAAATAGACGTGACGCGGCACTTTGTATCCGGTAAGTGCGCCGCGGCAGTGCTCGATGACTTGTTCTTCGGTGAGCTTCGGATCTTTTCGAACGACAAAAAGTGCAACGGCTTCGCCTGAACGATCATCGGATTTTGCAACAGCCGCCGCCTCGAGTACGCCCGGATGGGTGACCGCAACACTCTCGACTTCGTTCGGATACACGTTAAAGCCGGACACGTTGATCATGTCCTTCTTGCGATCTTCGATGTAGACGAAGCCCTTTTGATCCATCCGTCCGATGTCACCGGTACGTAGCCAGCCATCGGGCAGCATAACCTTCGCAGTTTCTTCCGGGCGCTTGTAATAGCCCTTCATAACCTGGGGGCCGCGAACGCAGATTTCCCCGAGCTCGCCGACCGACAGCATTTTCCCTTCGTCGTCGGCGATACCGATTTCGGTGGAGGAAATCGGCAGACCGATGGAGTCGTTAAAGTCGACATTGATGGGGTTGATGCAAGCGGCAGGCGAGGTTTCAGTGAGTCCCCATGCCTGAGTCAGGATACAACCCGTCACCTGCTTCCAGCGTTCGGCCACGGCGCGTTGAACCGCCATGCCGCCGCCCAAGGTGCAGCGTAGCTTGCTGAAATCCACTTGATCGAAGCTCGGCGTATGCAGCAAGGCGTTGAACAAAGTATTCACGCCCGACATGTAGGTGAACTTGTATTTTTTGAGCTCGGCCACAAAACCGGGGAAGTCGCGCGGGTTCGTGATGAGGACGTTGGTCCAGCCCAATCTCAGAAACAAGATGCAGTTCGCCGTGAGTGCAAAGATGTGATAAAGCGGCAGCGCCGTGATGGCGATGCCGACTTCATCACGCGGGAGTACCGCTTCGGTCCAGGCCGAGGACTGCAGCACATTCGCGACCATGTTGCCGTGACTCAGCATGGCGCCTTTCGAGACACCCGTCGTACCGCCGGTGTATTGCAGGAAAGCGAGGTCGTCATGCGTGAGCGCATGGCGTTCGAGCTCGAGGTCTCGTCCTTCGCGCAAGGTGGCCGCGAATCGCAGCGCACCTGGCAGCTGATAGGCGGGAACGCCTTTTCGAACGCGACGGACCACGAAGTCGACGATGTTGCCCTTTGGAAAACCGAGCAGCTCGCCGACGCTGGTGAGAATGACGTTACGTACGCTCGTACGCTCGATTACTTCCTGCAAGACATGCGCGAAGTTTTCGAGAATGACGATCGTCTCCGCACCCGAATCTTTGAGCTGATGCTCGAGTTCGCGAGCGGTGTAGAGCGGATTCGTATTGACGACCGTTCCGCCGGCGCGCAACACCCCAAACAGTGCGATCGGGTACTGCAGCACGTTGGGCATCATGATCGCGACGCGATCACCACGCTTGAGTCCTGTGCGGTGCTGCAGCCAAGCACCGAACGCACGCGATTCACGATCGAGATCACCGTAGGTGATGTGCTTGCCCATCTGGATATAGGCCGGCCGATCGGCGAACTCCGTAAAACACTGCTCGGCCATGTGCGTGACCGAGGTGTACCGGGTGGGATCGACTTCGGCGGGGACACCGACGGGGTAAGAAGACAACCAGATTTTTGACATGCGGGGACTTTAGCCTGTGCGTCAGGGGTCGCTCAACGACGGAGCATGGGTTTCAAGACAGGCCAGACCGTATCGAGCATGGCGGGCTGGGCTTTGGCGGTCGGGTGGAGCCCATCGGCCTGAATCATGCCGGGCACGAGTGCGATCCTCTCCAAAAAGAACGGTTCGAAGGGCAGGCGATGGCGCCGAGCGAGATCGCGAAACACCCCTTCGAAGCCTTGCGAATACTTTGGTCCGTAATTCGGCGGAATTTTCATGCCGAGCAGCAGCACGCGGGCGCCCGAGATTTGTGCGGTTTCGATAATCCGTTCGAGGTTACGACGCGAGGTTTCGAGAGGTAGGGCACGCAGACCGTCGTTACCCCCGAGTTCGACGATGACGATTTGCGGACGATGCACCGACAAGGCTCGAGGTAGTCGGGCGAGACCTCCGGTGGTGGTTTCTCCACTAACGCTGGCATTGACCACGCGGTATCCGTAACCTTGGGACTTGAGTCGGTCTTGAAGCAGGGCTACCCAGCCCTCGTTGGAGGCCAGACCATAACCCGCGCTGACGCTGTCCCCCAGAACCAGGATGGTTGGGCTGGTGTCGCGCGCCGGATTGCCATAAGACCAAGCCGGTGCAATCGCCACCAGCAGCGCCAAGACGAAGGAACGTTTCGTGACCAAAGATATCGTCCTCGAAGCCCGTGAACTGTCGAAAGAGGTTAGCAGCCCTGAAGGCAGACTCGCCATCGTTCAGAAGGTTTCCTTCGCTGTGCAGGCGGGCGAGTCAGCAGCGATCGTCGGCGCATCGGGAGCCGGCAAATCCACTTTGCTCGCATTGCTTGCGGGTCTCGACACGCCGACTTCAGGAAAAGTATTTCTCGCAGGAGAGGATCTCACCCATCTCGATGAGGACGGCCGAGCTCGTCTGCGCGCCGAGCGCGTGGGATTCGTGTTTCAGTCGTTTCATCTGGTACCGGCGCTGACCGCGCTCGAAAATGTGATGCTGCCGCTCGAACTTGCCGGCAGATCGGATGCGAAAGCCGCAGCCCTCGAGGCGCTCGAGCGCGTGGGACTGCGCGAGCGCGTCGGTCATTATCCGCGGCAGCTGTCGGGGGGTGAGCAACAGCGCGTCGCCATCGCGCGCGCCTTCGTCGTGCGTCCAGCCGTGTTGTTCGCCGACGAGCCGACCGGAAATCTCGATACGGTCACGGGTGGACGCATCGCTGAGCTGCTGTTCGATCTCAATGCACGGTCGGGAACGACCCTCGTACTCGTCACGCATGATCGAGCCTTGGCTGCGCGCTGCAATCGCATGTGGATCATGGAGGCCGGGCGTCTCGCCCCGGGCTGAGCATGTTGCGACGTTCCGCCATGCTTGGGGTGCGCTTGCTCGGTCGCGAGTGGAAGTCCGGCGAGCTCGGCATTTTGTTGGTCGCGCTCATCGTCGCCGTCGGTGCGCTCACGGGCGTCGGTTTTCTCGTCAACCGCATCAGCCAGTCTGTCGCGCTACAGGCCAACGAAGTCTTGGCGGCCGATTTGCGCCTCGAGTCAGGATCGGCCGCACCCGAAGAGACCTACGTCACCGAGGCAAAAAACCGCGGACTACGCACGGCGCGCAGCACCTCTGTTTTGAGCGTCGTGTTTCGTGACGAGCGCAATCAGCTCGCCAACGTTCGCGCGGTCAGCGACGACTATCCGTTGCGAGGAACGGTCGGGGTCGCGAACGAACCGTTTGGCATGCCGGTGGCGGTGGGTCGCGGACCCGCGCGTGGCGAGGTCTGGCCCGACTCGAAGCTGCTCGCAGCGCTCGATGTGGCCGTGGGAGACACCGTATCGGTAGGCGCTGCCACATTCCGAATCACGCGAGTGCTCATCACGAGACCTGATCAGGGCGGCGGCTTCGGTGAGTTGGCGCCTTCCATGCTGATGCATGCCGACGATTTATCCTCGACGCGTCTGCTGCAGCCCGGCTCTCGCGCCACGTATGCACTGCTTTTCGCGGGTGAGCGCGAGGCGGTCGTTCGGTTCAAAGCGTGGCTCGACAAGCGCAAGCAGCGTGGTCAGCGTCTGCTCGATGTGAGCGAAGCGAGTCCGCAAATCCAAAACGCCATTGACCGTGCGGGACGCTTCCTCAGTCTTGCGAGTCTGGTGGCCGTACTGCTCTGCGCGATCGCCGTTGCCATGGCGGCCCGACGCTATGTTCAGCGTCATCTTGATTCGGTCGCATTACTCAAAACGGTCGGGGCCACTCAGGGCTTCACGCTCTCGATGAGTCTCGTTCAACTCTGCATCATCGCCGTTGTGGCTGCGCTGATCGGATCGGGAGTGGGATATCTCGCTCAGGAATGGTTGCTGCGCGCACTCGAGGGCTTGCTGCGCGCCGACTTGCCGCCGCCAGACTGGGTGCCGCTGGGTCTTGGTTTTCTGACGGCCATCGCGCTGCTCGCAGGCTTTGCTTTGCCGCCCTTGCTGCAGCTGTCGCGAGTTCCGGCCATCCGCGTACTCCGTCGCGACATGGAGGCGCCACCGCCTGTCGTCTGGCTCGCGTTCGGCCCGGCGATCGCTGCCGTGGTTTTCCTCGTGTGGTGGGTCGTGCGCGATGCGCGACTGTTTGCAGGGTTTACCGCCGGCCTCACAGTCTTCACTGTGGTACTCGCCTTGGCTGGATGGGCGATGGTTCGCGTTGCCGGCTCAATGCGAGGATCCGTCGGCGTATCGTGGCGCTATGGCATCGCCAATCTCAGCCGCCGTCGCGCCGAAAGCGTGGTGCAGATCGTGGCGTTTGGTCTCGGCATCATGGTGCTGTTGTTGCTCGCCGTCGTTCGCAACGATCTGCTGACCGACTGGCGTCGTAGTCTTCCGGAGACCTTGCCGAATTTCTTCTTCATCAATATTCCACCGGATCAGCGGATGGAATTCTTTGACTTCCTCGACGAGCAAGGCGCTTCAAGGTCTCGTGCGTTACCCATGATTCGTGCGCGGCTCACGCAGATCAACGGCAAACCGATCGAAAACTTGCAGTTCGCCGATCCTCGCGGCGAAGGGTATTCGCGACGCGATCAGAACATCACTTGGCAAGCGTCGCTCGGCGACGATAACCAGATCGTCGCAGGACGTTGGTGGTCGCCGGCGGAGCACGGACGACCGATCGTCTCGATCTCCGACGAGTATCAAAAAGGCTTAGGTCTCAAGATCGGCGATCGCATGACCTTCGATATCGCAGGCGAGGTCATCGAAGCCGAGGTAGCGAGCGTTCGCAAAATCAAATGGGACAGCTTCCAGCCCAACTTTTTTATCGTATTTCCGCCTGGACTACTCGATGAGCTCGCCGGCACTTGGATGACGAGCGCCTATCTCAAGCCGGGTGATGGCCGAGTGATATCTGATCTCGTACGCCGGTTCCCAAGCGTTTCGGTGTTCGATCTCGACGATCTGCTTTCGCAGGTTCGCTCGGTGGTCGACAAGGCAGCGATGGCTGTTCAAAGCGTTTTTGTGTTCACGCTGTTCGCCGGACTCGTCGTATTGCTTGCCGCGGTTCAGGCCTCACGTGATGAGCGCCGCTATGAAAGCGCCATGCTGCGTACGCTAGGCGCGAGTCGCGGGACAGTAGCCCGCGGTATCGTGGCGGAGTTCAGTGCGCTCGGCCTTCTTTCGGGGCTACTTGCTGCGACAGGCGCGTCGATTGCAGGTTACTTTCTGGCTGAGCAGATTTTGCAGGTGTCTTATTCGTTCGATCCGCTGCTGTGGCTGTTTGGCCTATTCGGCGGTGGCGTTTTGGTTGCGGCAAGCGGCTGGTTGGCGACGCGTAGCGTTTTGAAGCAACCCCCCGCGAGCACGTTGAGAGGCGGCTGATCAAAAATTTCCGAGGCTCAAAATGACCACGTTTATCCGTCGCGCTATGGGATTCCGATTCTCGTTATCGTTTTTTCTGGCGAGTGCGTTGGCATCGCCGCTCGACGCAGACACGGGGCTCACGATCTACAGCGCCGCTGAGCCCGGCGCCGTTCCGGCAGAGTTGTATCGACCAGTCAACGGCTCGAGCGGCATCATGGGGCGCGCCGTCCCGGGGTTCGCGATCGTTCGTGACGAACGCGAACTCGATTTGCCCATCGGTCGTTCGCAACAAAGATTTTCCGATGTCGCAGCCTTTATCGACCCGACGACAGTCAGTTTCGTTTCCCTTACCGATCCCTCCACGCGTGTACTCGAGCAAAGTTTTCAGTTCGATCTCGTCAACTCGCGCAAGCTGATCGAGCGGAACATCGGTCGGTCGGTGACCGTCGAGCGAGTTCAAGGCGGTCAGGTCAGCACGACGACCGGAACTCTGTTGTCGGCGAGCGATGGTCTGGTACTCCGCACGGCAGACGGATCGATCTCTTCGCTCAAAGACCATTCGGCGATTCGCTTCACCGAGCTCCCAGGCGGGCTCATCACGCGACCGACGCTCGAGTGGATGATCAATTCGCAGCGCGCAGGCAAGCATCGGACCCGCGTGACTTACGAAACCGGTGGTATCACGTGGTGGTCGGATTACAACCTCGTCTTCAAGCCTGGGCGTGATGCCAATAGCGGTACGCTCGACTTGTCGGCTTGGGTCAGCATCGTCAACTTGTCGGGCGCATCGTTTCGCGACGCTCGATTGAAGCTCGTGGCGGGCGACTTACAGCGCGCGGCGCCCCAAAACCGACTGCGAGCAGCCCCCGCGGTGGCCATGATCGCCGAGGCGGCGAACGACGCAGGCTTTTCGGAGAAAGCGTTTTCCGAATATCACCTCTATACGCTCGGGCGCCGCACGGATTTGCCGGACAATTCGACCCGGCAGATCGAACTCTTCGAGCAGGTCAGGCAAATCCCGGCAAAAAAGCTGCTGGTTTATCGAAGTTCCGAGGGGGGTTTTGGTGGGGAAATTCTCGACCGGGAATTCGGCGCGACTTCGAGCCGCTCGGTCGACGTTTTCCTCGAGTTTCGCAACGATCGCACCAATGGCCTCGGGGTACCGCTGCCGGCGGGTCGTATCCGGGTCTCTCAGCTCGACGAAGCGGACGGCAGTCTCGAGCTCATCGGCGAGGACCGAATCGATCACACCCCGCGTGACGAGCGGCTGAGGATCAAGCTCGGGACCGCGTTCGATATCGTCGGCGAGCGCAGGCAGGTCGACTTTGCGATCGATACCCGTGCCCGTTGGCTCGAGGAAGAAATCGAGCTCACGATCCGCAACCGCAAGGACGAACCGGCCGAGGTGACCATCGTCGAGTCCCTGTTCCGGACGGGCCGGTGGAAGATCGTCCGTCAGAGCCAGGAGTCGACGAAGCTCGATGCCCGCCAGATCCAGTTCGTCGCCAAGCTGCCGAAAGACGGCGAGGCGGTGGTGCGCTACCGGGTTCGCTACACCTGGTAGCCCTGCAACCCGTCAGACCCCGCCGAGGAAATCTTGCTTGCCGACCTCGACCCCTGCTTGCCGGAGCAGGCTGTAGGTCGCGGTGACGTGGAAGTAAAAGTTCGGCAGCGCCCAGCGCTGGATGAACGGCAGGCCATCCATCTCCAACGTTCGGGTTCGTAGTGGCACCACGATGTGTCGGGTCTCGCCGCCTTCGAGTTGGCCGGGGGTTACCGTCTTCAGCCAGTCGATGGTTTTGTGGAGTCGAACGATCAGTTCGTCCAGGGTCTGCTCCTCATCCGGAAACTTGGGCGGCTCGATTCCGGCCAAGCGCGCGGTGCTGTTTTTGGCGAAGTCCGCCGACAGCTGAACTTGTCGTTTGAGGGGGAACATGTCGGGTGCCAGACGCAGCCCCTCGAGCACGCCCGGCTCGAGCTTTTTCGCCTCGGCAAACGCCTTCGCTTTGCCCAAAATATTGACGAGATTTTGGAGCGTCGGGATGAAGAGCTCGGACGTACAGGCATGGACACTGAGCGACATGACATTCTCCGTAGACTTTAGATTTGTCGGCGTGGGTAGCGCATGGTAACCCCGGACGACGCCTGGAAGAGCACTTCAGAGTTCTTGCCAATTTGATTCTTATAAGAAACAATAGCTCACGATAAAGCTATCGGAGTCTCACCCATGTCGCAGTTCTGGTCTCCGGCCCATATGGCGACGTTCGCCAAGATCATCGACCTCAACGGATTTTCGGCAGCTGCCAGAGCGCTCGCTGTGCCCAAGGCGGCGGTGAGTCGAGCGATTGCTGAGCTCGAAAATGAGCTCGGCGTGAAGCTTATGACACGCACGACTCGACGCCTTCGGCTGACCCCGGCCGGGGAGCGTTTGCTGCCCACTTGCAGGGCCATTCTTCAGGCGACTGAAGACGCCAAGCGACTCGCGGCTGAACTCACGGAATCGCGGAGCGGACCGCTTCGGGTTTTGGCTGAGCCGACCTTCGGACGAGTGCTGCTCGCGCCCCTCGTCCCCCGCTTCCTCGAGCGCTATCCGAAGATCCCGTTGGAGGTCGAACTGGGTGACCTGTCGACCGGGTTGCCCGCCGAGCACGACCTCGTCATACAGATGGGCGAAGACCCTTCAGCCGATCGGGTGTCCCGAGTGCTGGGGGCTCCGCCCGCCATTCTGTGTGCCACCCCCACTTACCTGCAGAAGGCCGGCGAGCCTGCGACGCCGGGTGATCTGAGCCGGTTTGCCATGCTGACTCCGGAGACTCCGCCGGGGTCGAATTTCGTACTTCGATTGGCGCACGGTAACCGGCGTGAAGAGGTCAGTGTCAGTCCGAAACTGGCGGTCAACGATCCCGCGCTGTTGCACGCCTCCGTCGCGGCGGGTCTCGGGATTGGCTTGCTCCCCGAATTTCTTTGCCGCCAGGGACTGGCGTCGCAGCGCCTCAAAAAAGTGCTGCCCGATTGGCGGCCGCCCGAACAGTCGCCTTTGTGTGCCGTTTATCCGGGGCGTTTGGCCGAGGACGAACGTGTGAAAGCCTTCGTTGATTTTCTCGCCGCCAATCTCGTGCCAGCCCTGGCGAGTTAGAATTCGCTCATGTATCGCGCCCCACTTAAAGATCTCCAATTCGTCATCCACCAGTTGCTGGATGAGACCGCCCTGCAGGCGTGTCCTGCCTTTGCCGACTACTCACCGGAAGTCGCCGACGCCATTCTCGAGGAGGCCGGCAAGTTTGCCGAGAACGTGCTCGATCCTCTCTACAAGAGCGCCGATCGCGAGGGTGCGCGCTGGACACCTGAAGGTGTCGTCACCTCCAAGGGCTTCAAGGCCGCTTACCAGCAGTACGCCGAAGGCGGCTGGGCTGCGCTGCGCGCGTCCCAAGAAAGTGGTGGGCAAGGCGCACCTACGATGATCGGGACGGCCGTCGAGGAAATGTGGGCCGCTTCGAATTTGTCGTTCAAGTTGTGCCCGATGCTGACTCAGGGTGCCGTGGAGGCGCTCGAGCACTTCGGTACCGACGAACAAAAAACTCTTTTCCTGCCGAAGATGGTGAGCGGCGAATGGACCGGCACCATGAATCTGACCGAGCCGCAGGCGGGCTCGGATCTGGCCGCCATTCGCAGTCGAGCGGTACCCGAAGGCAATCATTACCGGGTGTTCGGCCAAAAGATTTTCATCACCTACGGCGAGCACGACCTCACCCCCAACATCATCCATCTCGTTTTGGCGCGCATCGATGGCGCGCCACCGGGAGTGAAGGGCATTTCGATGTTCATCGTGCCGAAGGTGCTGGTGAATAAGGACGGCTCGCTTGGCGCGCGCAACGATGTGCAGTGCATTTCGATCGAGCACAAACTTGGCATCCACGGCAGCCCCACCTGCGTGATGGGCTACGGGCAGAAAGACGGCGCGATCGGTTATCTCGTCGGCGAGCCGAATCGCGGTCTCGAATACATGTTCGTCATGATGAACGCTGCGCGTTTGTCGGTCGGACTCGAAGGCTATGCCGTCGCAGAGCGCGCATTCCAGCAAGCCGCCGAGTGGGCGCGCACGCGCGTGCAAGGAAAGCCCCCGGTGGCCGTTCCGCCGGGACCTGCGCCGATCATTCATCACCCCGACGTCAAGCGCATGTTGCTCACCATGCGCTCGCAGGTCGAGGCGCTACGTGCCGTAGCGCTCTACGGTGCGTATCAACTCGATCTTGGTGCCAAGCACGCCGACGAACATGTCCGCCGTGCGGCGCAGGCGCGCGGCGATTTGCTCATTCCCGTCATCAAGGGGTGCAGCACCGAGGCAGGCATCGAGCTCGCTTCGCTCGGCGTACAGGTACACGGCGGAATGGGCTTCATCGAAGAAACGGGCGCCGCCCAGGCCTATCGCGACGTCCGGATCACCACCATCTACGAAGGTACGACGGCGATCCAATCCAACGATTTCATTGGCCGCAAGATCGCCCGCGATCGCGGCGCGGCGATCGCTTCGCTCATGAGCGACATGCGTCGCGAGTTGTCGGCGATTCAGAGTGCAGATGCAGCCGTCGAGGTGACGCGCGCAGCGGCGCTCAAGGCCGTCGATGCGCTCGAGACCTCAATTCGTGGAGTGCTCGAAGCGTTTGCACAAGGACCTGAGCGCGCGCTTGCCGTCTCGGTTCCGATGTTGCGGCTCACCGGCTACGTGCTCGGCGGTTGGCTGCACGCCAAGTCGGCAGATGTCGCGGCGAGAAAGTTGGCTTCGGGCGCGCCAGACCAGGATTTTCTGCGTGGCAAGATCGCTTCGGCACGCTTCTACGCCACGCACGTTCTGCCCCAGGCACACGCTCTTTCGAGTGTCGTGATCGCCGGTGCGTCGAGCGTGCTTGAGGTTGATGCCGCCATCATCTGACGAAGTAGTCTGCCGATCGTCGCTCGATGGCGCGCGCTTTCACTTCGGGAACGACAGCCAGATGCAGCGGATGGGTTTGGTAGGTCTCGAGCGCGGCGCGATCGGCAAACTCGCTGTAGAGCACCACGTCTGCGGCATTGGCATCCTCAACGAAATTGATCCCGACCTCTATTTTGAGAAGTCCGGGAATCTTGCCGGCAAGACTCTCGAGCAATGATTTGATCAGCTCGGCATCCGCCGTTTTCGAGGCGCCTTCACGAAGGCGCCACATCACGATGTGTTTGACCATGCTCATTTCCGTAAGGTTTTGAACGCCGCGAGCGCCGCTTCGCGCGAGGTTTTGAGATCGACTATCGGTGCCGGATAAGGCTTTTCACCTCTACCCGAGAGTTCGGGTATCCAGCGCTTGATGTACTCACTCTCCGGGTCGAATTTTTCGGCCTGACTCTCCGGGTTGAACACACGAAAGTAAGGCGCTGCATCGGCGCCGCAACCTGCCGCCCACTGCCAACCCAGCGTGTTGCTGGCCAGATCGGCATCGACGAGCGTATCCCAGAACCAACGCGCGCCATGCAGCCAATGCATGCGCAGGTTTTTTACCAGAAACGATGCCACCACCATGCGTACGCGGTTATGCATCCAGCCGGTTTCCCAGAGCTCACGCATTCCTGCATCAACGAGCGGAATCCCGGTTTTTCCGCGTTGCCATGCCACGAGTTCGCGCGTGTTTTCTCGCCAAGGAAAGCGCAGAAAATCGGCGCGCAAGGGTTCGTTGGTCGTGCGTGGAAAATGGTAGAGCAGATGGTGAGCGAATTCCCGCCAGCCGATCTCCGCCATGAATTGACTACTCCGCCACTTGGGCGCGGCATGCCAAACCTGTCTGGGCGAGAGCTCGCCGAAATGAAGATACGGTGAAAGTCTCGAGGTTCCCGACTGCGCCGGCAGATTGCGGGCTTCACCGTAATGTTTGACGGGACCCTCGAGGAAGGCCTCGAGGTGTTCTTTGGCGCCACGCTCGCCGGGATGCCAGGTCTTGGCCATGCCCTCGTGCCAAGGAATCTCCGGCATCAAGTCCAGCGACTCCAGTTTCACACCCGAAGGCCATTTGGTCGGCGCCGAGATTTTTTTGGGCGCAGGCAGTGGTGGGGGCGGCTCGATGCTGGCGGAGACTTTTCGCCAGAACGGCGTGAACACCTGAAAGGGCTTTCCGCTCAGGTTCTGCACATCCCAAGGTTCGATCAGTAGTGCCGCATTGAAACTGCGCACCTCGATGTTTTCGGCGCGTAACGTTTCTTTGATTCGTCGGTCACGCTCGATGACGAGAGGCTCGTAACGTCGGCTCCAGTACACCGCGTCCGCGCCCGTCTCGCGAATTAGTTTCGTGATCGCTGCCAAAGAGTCGTCGACGCGTCGGATCAAAAGCTTCGAGCCCGCTTTCTCGAGATCTCTGGTGAGCGAGGTCAAAGATTGATGCAGCCACCACCTCGATGCGCCGCCTGGTGCCCATTCGCCTTCTTCTTCAGGACACCAAAGAAAAACCGGGATGACGGGCTTTTCGCGGGCAAGCGCTGCGCGCAAAGCCGGGTGATCGGCGAGGCGAAGATCTTGTCTGAACCAGAGAAGGGTGGCGCCCATGGAATTACTCGGCATGATCGGCAATCACTCCTGCGACGGCGCCTATGGCGACGGTTCTGGGCGAGCTCTTGCGCCAGATCGCGCCGATGCTGCGCGTGGGAACCGGTTTGGCGAAGGGCTTGAACACCAGACCTGTGGGCGCGGCATGACTGCCGCGAGTGGCGAATTCCGGCATCAGCGTGAGCCCTGCTCCTGAGGCGACCATTTGTCTGAGCGTCTCGATGCTGGTTGCGCGGAAGTCTTGTTTCTCGTGAACGTCGATTCGGTTACAGACATCGAGTGCTTGATCGCGCAGGCAATGACCATCCTCGAGTAACAGCAACGTGGCGCCTTGGAGGTCGTCGACCTTGAGCTGCTTTCGTGTGGCGAGCGGATGGTCGGCCGGCGCCGCGACGACGAAGGGCTCGTCGTACACCCGTTTCGAGGCGAGGCCATCGAGATCGACCGGCAGAGCCAGGATCCCCATGTCGATGTCGCCGGCTCTCAGGCGTTCGAGCATCGTTGCGGTTTGGTACTCGTAAAGCATGAGCTCGAGCTGCGGCAGTGCTTTACGCAGACGAGGCACGATGAGGGGGAGCAGGTAGGGTCCGATCGTCGGCAGGAAGGCAATTTTGAGACGACCGGCGAGGGGTTCGCGGTGCGCCTGCGCGATAGCGACGACCTCATCGCTCGCTTCGACAATCCGTCGGGCGCGCGCGACGATCTCGGCCCCTGCGGGCGTCAGGAGCGCCTTGCGCGGCTGCCGCTCGACGAGCGATACGCCGAGGTAGTCCTCGAGTTTTTTGAGCTGTGCCGACAGGGTGGGCTGGCTGACGAAGCAACGCTCGGCGGCCTGACCAAAGTGGCCTGTATCGGCGATCGCGACGAGGTAGCGCAAATCCTTGAGCTTGATGTCAGCCACGGTGGCGGGTCCCTCGCCGGAAATCGATAAATGGCGTCTATGGAAATCATCACATCAATCGATTGGATTGTCGAGACCGGGCTCGCCAAGATGCTACCCCGTTCGAAATTCACGCAAGGAGCACTTTTCATGATCGGCATCGGACAGCAGTTTCCCAAGTTCGCCCTTACGGGCGTCGTCAACAACGACATCAAGACGGCGTTCCAGCCGTTCACCAATGCCTCGGCCGCCGGCAAGTGGCAGACCGTCTTCTTCTGGCCGAAGGACTTCACCTTCGTTTGCCCGACCGAGATCGCCGCTTTTGGCAAGCTGAACAAGGAATTCACGGCGCGTGACGCGCAGGTCTACGGCGTCAGCACCGACAGCGAGTTCGTTCACCTCGCCTGGCGCAGCAGCAAGTCGGAATTGAAGGATCTGCCGTTCCCGATGCTCGCCGACATCAAGCGCGAACTGTCGGGTGCGCTCGGCATCATCGACGCCGAAGCCGGTGTCGCTCAGCGCGCGACCTACATCGTCGATCCGCAGGGCGTGATTCGCTTCGTCTACATCACCGATCTGAACGTCGGTCGTTCGCCGGATGAAGTGCTCCGCGTCCTCGACGCGCTGCAGACGGACGAGCTTTGCCCCTGCAATTGGCAGAAGGGCGAAGACACCCTCAAGGCGGCCTGATCATGACCGCCCTCGAGCAACTTCGGGATTCGATTCCCGATTACGCCCGCGACCTCAAGCTGAATCTCGGCTCGGTGCTCACCGTTCAAGGTGCGCCGGGGCTCACCGCGAAGCAGATTTGGGGTACGGCGCTCGCCACCGCGATCGCCTCGCGTCATCTGCCTCTCGTTCAGGCGATCGAGACGGCGGCGCGCGCGGAGCTCGATGAGGCAGGCATCAACGGTGCGAAGGCCGCTGCCGCAATCATGGGCATGAACAACGTGTACTACCGCTTCTTACACCTCGTGGGTGACGCGGAGTACCAGTCCATGCCGGCACGACTGCGGATGAACGTCATGGCAAACCCCGGGATCGACAAGCTCGACTTCGAGCTGTACTCGCTCGCGGTGTCTGCGGTGAACGGTTGCGGCCTTTGCATCGAGTCGCACGAAAAGTTGCTGCGTAAGCACGACATTGGGAGAGCCTCGATTCAGAGCTCGGTCCGGATTGCTGCGGTGATTCACGCCGTTGCGTGTGTGCTCGAGCAAGGCCAAGTAGCGCAGGCGGCTGAACTCGCCGCCTGAGCCAAACTTCCTGCCTGATAGGTAGCCGCGCGCAAGCGCGGCGTTCCTTCAAACCACTGAGTCGTCAGCCTTCTGACTCTTGCGGCGCATGGCCCATCAATCGATCGACGAGTCGCGTGGTGTGACTACTTGAGCGCGTGCGCCGCGCGACGAGTGAGTAGACGGCTGGCACGACCAGCAAGGTCAGGAAGACCGAGACCAGCGTACCGTAAAACACCACGACGCCGATGGGCTCACGTTGTTCGGACCCCGCGCCTGTCGCAAACAAGAACGGGATCGCGCCGAAGGCTGTACAGAGACTCGTCATGAGCACCGGTCGTAGGCGTACCGCCGCAGCTTGCACGACGGCTTCTTTGAACTCGACCCCGCGTTCCCGCAGCTGATTGGCGAACTCGACGATCAATACGCCGTTCTTGGCTGCGATGCCAATGAGCATGATGACCGCGATCTGACTGAAAATATTGACGCTCATGCCGTGCAGTTGCAGGCCGAATACCGCTCCAAGCAGCGCAAGTGGCACCGTCACCATGATGATGGCTGGATGTACGAAGCTTTCGAACTGAGCGGCAAGCACCAAAAACACGATGATCACGGCGAACAGCAGCGTCGTCCACAGCTGGCCACCACTACGCACGTAGTCGCCCGCGTCGCCGTCCCACATCAGCGTCGCGTTGGCGGGCAGTTCACGAGCGACGGTTTTTTCGAACCAATCGATCGCTTCGCCCATGGTGTAGTCCTCGGCGAGTCCCGCGCCGATTTCGACTGAGCGCAGACGATTGAAGCGACTGAGCTCGGTCGCGCCTGCGGTTTCCGTAAGCCGCACCACGCTCGAGAGCGGAATCAGCTCGCCCGATCGGTCAGAACGCACCATGAGATTCGTGAGATCGGTGGTGGTCGCGCGTTCGTCGGCGCGGCCTTGCAGGATGACGTTGTATTCTCGACCGCGATCGATGAACGTCGTCACGATGCGCGAGCCGAGCATGGTCTCGAGCGTACGACCTACGGTCTGCAACGACACGCCGAGATCAGCCGCGCGATCGCGATCGATGGCCACGCGAATTTGCGGCTTGCGAGGCTGGTAGCTGCTGTCGACATTGATCAGCCCCGGATTTTGCTCAGCCAGCTGCACGAGCTTGTCCGACCACTCCGCGAGCGTTTCGTAGTCGGGACCGCCAAGCACGGCTTGAACAGGTTTTCCCCAGCCACCCCGCATGTTGCCGCCGGCCATGGTATTCGCACGTACGCCGGGGAGTCCGTCGAGCTTGCGCTGCACCGACGCTGCAATTTCCTGGGCGGAGCGATCACGATCGCCCCAATCGTTGAGCACCAAAATGAGACGCGCCGAATTCACGCCGCCCGCGCCATCAAAACCGGCGGGCACACGCAAGGTGACTCGACGCACATCGCCCGAGTCCACTTCGCTCTGCGCGATGGCTTCCAGCTTGCGACCGTATTCTTCGGTGTACTCGAAGCTCGCACCTTCCGGAGCTTGAAGCATGACGAAGACTCGACCGACGTCGGCAGCCGGCATGAACTCGGACGGCAAAGCCCGGAAACTCAGTGCACCGATGAATCCGAGTCCGAGCACCGAACCGACAATCAGCCAAGGGCGTCGCATGAGCTGGCGCAAACGACGCTCATATTCCTCTGAAAGTTTTTTGAAAAAACTTTCGACGCGCATGGCAAAACGTCCGTGCTTCATTTCGCGTTCGGGCGGCAAGCGCGACGCCATCATCGGCGTGAGCGTCAGTGCGACAACCGCAGACAGCAGCACGGATGCGGCCACCGTAAGCCCGAACTCGCGGAACAAGCGGCCGTTATCACCCGGCAAAAACGATAGCGGCACGAATACGGCCACCAGCGTTAGGGTAGTGGCGATGACGGCGAAGCCGATTTCACGACTGCCGCGAATGGCAGCGACGATCGGCGGCTCGTCGAGCTCTGCGCGTCGGTGAATGTTTTCGAGGACGACGATGGAGTCGTCGACGACGAGACCGATGGCGAGCACGACACCGAGCAACGTGATGACGTTCAGCGAGTAGCCGAGTGCGTAGACGAACATGAATGCCGCGACGACCGATACCGGAATCGTGACTGCGGGAATGATCGTCGCGCGTAGCGTACCGAGAAAGCCGTAAATGACGATGAGGACGGAGATGAACGCAAAGATGACGGCGATCAATACCTCGCGAAGGGCAGCCTGAATCGCGATGCCGTTGTCGACATTGACCACGAGCGAGACGCCTTTGGGCAGGGTTTTTTGCAAGCGCTCGACTTCTGCGCGAACACCCTGAACGACATCCAACACATTGGCCTTGGAGTTGGCCTCGATGCCGATACCCACGCCGGCGCGACCGTTAGTGCGCATCAGTGTGCGGTCGTTTTCGGCAGCGATGCGCACATCGGCGACTTCGCCGAGACGTACGAGGTGTCCGTCGGAATTGCGGCCGATCACGAGGTTGCGGAAATCCTCCTCGGTATCGAGACCAACTTCTGTGCGCAGCGAAAACTCTCGCTGCTCCGACTCGATGCGACCCGCCGGCAATTGCACGTTTTCACGGCGCAGCGCGGATTCGATATCGCCGACCGTGAGTGCGCGGGCGGCCAGAGCCTGCCGGTCGATCCAGATGCGCATGGCCGCTCGTCTCGATCCGGAGAGTCCGGCACGCGAAACGCCGGGCACGGTCGACAAGCGATCGACGATGTATCGCTCGGCGTAATCAGTGACCTGCAGCGGTGTCATCGCCTCCGAGTTGAAGCTGAGGAACATCACCGATTCTGCGTTCGCATCCGCTTTCACGACCTGCGGTGGGTCCGCTTCGGGAGGAAGCTGCGTCAGAACGCGGGAGATACGGTCGCGGATGTCGTTGGCGGCATCATCGATGTCTCGGGCGACATCGAACTCGACGCGGATGCTCGATCTTTCGTCGGCGCTATCGGATTCGAGTTTGAGAATACCTTCGACGCCCGCGACTCGATCTTCAATGACCTGCGTGATTTTGTTCTCGACCACGTTGGCCGATGCGCCACGGTAGATGGTGGTGATCGACACCACCGGACGATTGATGTCCGGGTATTCGCGCAGCGGCAGTCGCTCAAGCGTGACCAGTCCAAAGATGACGAGCATCATGCTGAGCACAGTCGCGAAGACCGGCCGGCGGATGCAGAACTCGGAAAGCTTCATGTGCGAGGCTCAGCGATGACTTTGCCGCCATCACGAACGCGCTGAGTACCCTCGACGATCACAGCCTCAGAGCCATCAAGGCCTTGCAGAACGGCGACGCTGCCCGGTTGACGACCCCCCGTGCGTACTTCGCGTCGGGTTGCTTTGCCGCCCTCGACGACGAACACATAGGTTTTACCTTGTTCAGGAACGAGCGCTTCCTCAGGAAGCATCAGCGTATCGACAGGTTTGCCGCGCAGTCGGACGCTCATGAACAGTCCCTGACGTAGCGCGCCGTCGGCGTTCGTCAGTTCGGCGCGTACCGCAAGGGCGCGGGTTACCGGATCGATCCGGGAATCGATGGCGGTGATCTTGCCGGCAAAGACTCGATCACCGAGACCTTCTGCACGCGCTTCGACGGGCAGACCAAGCGACAAATCTTTGAGGAAGGACTGAGGAACGGTGAATTCGAGCTTCATCACCGACGAGTCATCGAGCGTGGTGATGACGGTACCCGGGTTGACCAAACTTCCCGGGCTCACTTTACGAAGACCAGTACGTCCGGTGAACGGAGCGCGGATTACGGTGTCGGAAAGACGTGCACGAGCGGCGTCGACTCGAGACTCGCCTGTTTTGACGGCTGTTTCGAGTTGATCGAGTTGAGCCTTTGACAGCGCTTGCGTGACCGACAGGTCGCGGCCGCGGTTGAACTGATTACGCGCCTCGGCAAGGGTGGCTTCTGCTTCGGCGAGCGCCGCAGCGGCTTGAGCGCGATCCAGCTCGACCAGCACCGTTCCGGCCGCGACATGCTGCCCTTCCACGAAGCTGATGCGCGTGATGGTGTTTGCAGCCTTGGAGGTAATTTCGACCGACTCTCGGGAGAGTGCGGTTCCGACCGCCTCGATTTCCGGACCGAAGGGTCGACGATCCACTTTGGCCGTGATGACTTTTGCGGGGGGAGGGCCGCCCGAACCGGCGGGTCGATCGCCGCCACCTGGGGTACCGGAGGACGATTTTCCGCCACACGCTGCAAGAAGAAGTGCGGTACCGAGCAAGACGGAGCCGAGAACAGCGCGGGGCAAAGTGAGGGTCATCTGCAACTTCTTAGATCCGGGGGTGGGGCGGCGATTCTACCTTTACCCTTTAAGGAGAACCGACGCCATTAGGACTATCCAGGGCCCTCTCTTTGTCAGACGACCCGGCGTCGAGTTCCCCCCGTCCGCCAGTCGGCGACGTTGGCCGCCACTTCATCGAGGCATCGTTGGCGCGACTCGACCGCCGCCCAGGCCGTATGCGGGGTGACGATCAGATTCGGCAGATCGGGCGCGAACAAGGGACTCCCGTCCACCGGGGGCTCCACCGGCAGGACGTCGATGGCCGCGCCGCCGAGGCGACGATTTCTTAGGGCAGTCGCGAGGGCGACAGGGTCCACCAGTCCGCCCCGCGCGGTATTAATGAGAATGGCGTCAGACTTCATCAGGGCGAGCCGACGCGCGTCGATCATGTTCGTCGTCGCGGGCGTGAGTGGACAATGCAGCGTGACCACATCCGAGCGCTGCAGCAGGTCATCGAGATCGAGACGACCTTCGATGGGCAGACCGCCAGGACGATTCGCAACGACGATGCGCATGCCGAGCGCCGTTTCGCAGGCGCGGGCCACGGCCCGCCCCAGCACGCCCCAGCCCACTACACCGAGCGTCAGTCCGCGTAATTCCCGAATGCGGTGACCGAGCAAAGTGAATTGCGAACCCTTGGCCCAGGTGCCATCTCGCGCCTCGCGTGAGTACTCCGGCAGGCGATGCGTGAGCGACAGCAGCACCCCGAGTACGTGTTGAACGACGGAAGGCGTGCAGTAATCGGTCACGTTACGCACCGCAACGCCGCGCTCGCGAGCCGCTTCGAGATCGACGTTATTGGTCCCGGTTGCCGAGAGGGCGATGAGCCGCAAGGCCGGCGAGGCCTCGATGAGGGTTCGATCAAGTCGCAGCTTGTTGGTCATCACGATGGCGTGATCGGCAATGTGCTCGAGCACGTCGTGTTGGGGCGTTGCCGACAGCAGAGTGAGATTCGGCGCGGCACTCTCGAGTCGAGTGGTCTCGAGGTCGCCGCTACCGAGCGTTGCGAAGTCGAGGAAAACGGACTTCATTTTTTGATCAGAACACCATGCGCATTACGCTTTCGGCGATACATGCGGGTTTTGGCGCTCCTTCGATCTCCGCTGTGTATTGCTCGGTAATCTGCAAGACGTTGGGCGCCACCTGCTCGACAGAGAGCAGAGTGAATCGACCACGGATTCTCGAGTCGACGCGGACGGCATTCGGAAACCGAAGCTTGTTGAGCCCGTAGTTGATGACGTTGCGCACACCGGGGGCAATGGGCTTGTCGGCATCGACGAGGCCACGCAGCGGCACGCTCAGCGACAAGGTCAGATAACCATGGGCGATCGGTGCACCGTAGTGGGATTCGCGCTTCGCCCGCTCGACATCGACATGTATCCACTGAGGGTCGTCGGTCGCCGCGGCAAAAGCGTTGATTCGCTCCTGCGAGATGGTCATCCATTCGCTGACATGAACCTCTTGACCCACTCGGGCCTGCAGGGTGGCGAGGGCGGAGGCGAGTGCGTTTTCGGTCATCGGTGCATCTTCCAGTCTGCTCATCAGGAGTTGCGAGGCTAACCTAAACCTCGGCCGTCGTGGATAGCCGATGGCGAAGAAGGAGAGGTTCTCATGCGTCGCAGCGTAATCCTGTTGTCGGCATTCTTTGCCACGATCTTGACGGCTGCCGAGCCAGCAGCGGAACAGAACGCCGGCAGAATCGCCGTGCTACTGACGGATTGGGCAGAGCCGCAGGGCATCGATCCGCTTTACCGGCGCGAGGTGCTCAAGCGCAGTTTCGGAGCGAATGCGGCAACGGGCGAAGAGCCCTGCACCGAGGACTTCGTCGGGGCTCCCCCGTTTCGTCAGCAACTCGGACTGATTCCGTACTTCCTCGGTTTCAAGACACGAGGCCTCGAGGGCGCATTCGACTCGATGGGTTTGTACCTTTTGTCCTCGGATGGCGAGTATTGGGTGTCGATCTACGACCCGAAAGTGAAACTCGCCGTGAAGGACGTTCCCAACACGCCGGGCATCATCACGCCTGCGAAGGACATGAAAAATCCGCAGCAGCGATCCTTCTGGGCGCTCGATCCGCGAGACGGGACCAATTATCTCGAGGGCGTCGTAATGATTGGCTCGAGCCCTCGAGGACCCGGACCGAATCCGCTCGCCATGCCTAACGGCATTCGTGACGTCGATGAAATCTCGATGGCCTCGGGCATCACCGACTTCAGCATTCTCCACGATGATCTGTCCGCGAGATTGTCGCCGATGACCGAAGAGGTCGAGCGCACGACCGCGCGCGTGCTTCGCGAGATGTTCGGCGACCAGATCGACGTGCGTTTCGGGGCGTACTCCCCGACCTCAGGCCTCACGCGCTTCGAGGAGGATGTTGCGCTCGATTTTGCACGCGAGGGTTTCCGAAAGATGGTGCTCGTCCGCGAGACCACCGATAACAACAACTATGCGAATAATTTCATGACGCGCGGCTACATTCAGCGTGCGCTGTGCCTGGCTGGCTTCCGCGATACCTTCGCTTATCAACAGTCGAGACAGGTCGGTCGAACTCCGGAATACAACCTCGCGCTGCTGCACGTGGCAAAGAAACACCTCGACCGCCTGCCGCGGGGCGCCGAGGTTGCCGTGCTCTACACGACCTACGGATTGCCTTTTCCGGATCGCTCTGGCGTCGGTCCGTTTTCTGCGCCGCACCCTTGGTCGAAAGAGGTGTATCACGAGAACGCTTACAACAATTACATCTCGTTCAAGCGGTACCTCGAAGCTTATTTCGGCGAGCGCTATGCCTTGCGATTCAACCCCGTCGGAAAGTCGGGCGATGTTCGGCTCGATAATTATTTTTCGTACGGACTTTCCATGCCGCAAGATTTCACGGCGACGGATCCCGAAAATCGTTTCCGAACCTTGCGCGAGAATATCGATCTCGCCAAGCGTGATGGCCGTCGCGAAATTCTCGTGCTGTTGTCACACTGGTATTACGACGGCCGCGATCCGCTGCTCGCCATCAGAAAAATGCAGCAGATACCCCTCAACACCCGTACCGATCTGCGGCAAGGCAAGCGTTGGGTCGAGTGGTGCGAGCGGGTCGATGCGCCGAAGCCTGTCGACTGTGATCCTGCTGATTCATCCATCGTGCGCCTGCAGTATTCCGAAACCTTCGATGCCTGGGGGCGAGAGTTCTCGATCGGCTACGCCAACAATGTTCGCACCGCGATCGAGCGATTCGGCGTCTTCCCCGTCGGCATGAATTTGTCGATCGTCGCGCGTGGCGCGATCGATCGAGAGGGTGGCGGCATCGTCGAGGTGAAGTCGGGAGATCTTCGAGGCGCCAAGCTCGTGATCGCAAAAGATCTGCATCCTGGGGAGCCGGAGTCGTTTGACTCAAAGAATTACCGGGCTTTCCGTGATCCGTCGGACAATCTGGTTTCGGCCTGGGACAGCTTCGAGGCCTACATCGGTTCTCAGACCGTACCGGCTCAGCATTTACGCGACCACGGTGAGGCGGTGAGCACCGCTGTGCTCGTAGGGCCGTATCGCACCATCGTGAATCGACCGGCGACCATCACCTTGCCGATTGCAGGCAAGCGCAAACTCGCTGCCCGAGAAATCGCAAGATTGCGAGCCTTCATCTATAACGAAGCCTCGCTCGGATGGGATCCGGTATTCGTTCCCGCAGGCTCCGCACCCCTGCGGTACGACGCCAAGACTCGCACTGCCAGTTTCGATACGCAGGTTCTTGGCGTGTTCGCACTCGTCGTGACCGACGAGGGATGGTCGCCGATGAAAGCGATGCGTCACCGCTACCCGGTGGGCATCGATGCGGTCAACCTCAACAATCGAGCGGGTATCGCCCCTTAGCGCATCCCTGGTGGCGCACGAGTATCGCGTTACTTCATGCCCATTCGCTTTCTGACGAGCTCGCCCGCTTCCTGATAGTTCTGCGGCAGTTTGCTGAGGAATGCGTTCGGCTGAAACAGCGGCTGGTATTGCTGCAGGATCGGTAACAGAAGGGCCATTGGTAGCTCTTGTACGCGACGCGTCTTGCGGAACTCTGCGATCGGAATGCGCGCGGTAATGATGTCTTCGTGATGGTTGTCCGTCTCGGCGAGCACTGTGCCGCGAGGATCGACGATCACGGTGCCTTCGTCGCGCGTTCCTGACGATTCGGGAAACCCGATATTGTTGGGCGACACCGAGTTGCCAACGCCCATGGTGTAGATGCGTGCGCTACGCGCAGTGGCTTTCGCCGTCTCGCTGTTGCTACCGCCGGTTACCGATAGCACCAACACTTCGGCACCTTTGAGCGCAAGACAGGTGTAGAGCAGCGGCTCGTTGCCGACGGCTGTGATGGCGATGTTGCCGATGTCGGTACGAGCGACTGGCATCACGGCATCCCAGCCATACATTTCAACGTAGCGATCGAGCACGTCGTAGACCGTCGTGCCGATCAGCGCGCCGTCACCGAACAAGCCGAGAATGTTTCGGGCTTTCCACTGTTTGCTCACGATGCTGCCGTCCGGGCCGGTCAGCACCGACATGTTGATCACGTGGTCGGGCCAGTCTTTGTCTTTGGCGTAACAACCCCAAGAGATGTAACAACCGTAACGTTTCGCGCGTTCGCCGATCGCTTCGGATTCGGGGCCCGGCAGCTCGAAGGCGATTCGATTGAGTTCTTTCCGATTCCACGGCTGGAAACCCTGAACCGGGAACTCGTGCATGGCGATGAGGTCGACCTTCGAACCCCAGCGACGCTCGCCGTTCCATTCTTCCGGAGAGTTCTGCGCGAGATCGATGAGTCGAAGTACCCGATTGAGATTGCGCTTGAGCGTCCCCGCTTGATCGCGCAGGTCGATGGAGTACAGCTGCGACTGCACGGCCGCAACGTTGATCGACTCTTGCTTGAGCGGCACCTTGGCGTATTGCCCTCGGTTGGCGACCTGGAGATCGTTTTTGGCAGTTGATGCAGCAGCTGTTTGCGCTTGCGCCGTCGGCACGGTCTCTCGACCCGCCACTGCGGCAACGCTTGCCATCGCAGCGCCCGCAAGCAGTGAGCGACGGTCGAGTTTCGATGATTTTTTGGACATGACTATCAACTCCTTTCGTCGATGCGATTCAAAGTAACTTATTTCCTGACGCTGCGATACGCTTTTTGATCGGGAGGCGAGACACCGACCGGGACTGCGAGTCCCAGCACTTGCTTGTAGCGGACGTCGCAGTCGAGGCAGCGTCCTTTGGCGCTGCACCACCGCAGGCTTTTACCATCGAGACGACCCCAGAAGTGACCTTCTGGATCAACGTCGAATTCGCGCAATAGCTCGATGAAGCTTCGGCTCTGCGGCAGCGGCGTGTAGCGACGCCATGAACGGTCGCCATCGTCTTCTTCAAAATAATCGAGCGCCCAATCCTGACTCGTCGAGCGGTAGCGAAACCGCGCAACGGGTGTGGGCAGACAGGTTCCGGGTACTCCGCAGATCCGCTTGAGTTCGTGAATCACCGCATGGTCCTCTGCCACGCGATACCCAATGAGTACGGCGTTGCGGGCCGTCGGCGGGCAGATTCGCGCGCAATACGCCTCAAGCAGGCGCTCCATGAGCGTGCGCGTATGTTGTGGAATCGTGTTCACGATAAACGTTCTCGAAGCCAAGCCTAGCGCGAGGCACGATTCGCCCGCTATCCTCATCGCAATGGTCGATCAAACTCCGCTGGTCCATGAAGATGTCGCGGCTGCCGTGCTGGCGGTCATTCCGCCGCGTCGGGTTCCGCTCGGCAAACGCCTCTTCTGGCGCTTGATACTGTGGGTGATGAAATCATCCGCAGGGCGCAATTGGATCTCGCACCGCTACGGCCCCTCTCGGAGCATCTGAAATCGTGCAAAGCCTTTCCATGTTGTTTGCCTTCCTGGTCGGAGCCGGCCTCGTCATCCAAGTCGGCTTCAACATGGCAGTGAGTCGCGCACTCGGCGGAGCGGTCTACGGAACGCTAACCAATTTTTTGGTGGGAACCACCGTCATTGCCGTGTTCATGTTCCTGACGCGACAGGCCTTGCCGGCTCGCGAGGCGTTCGTGGGTGTGCCGGCCTGGGCGTGGTTCGGCGGCGTGTTCGGCGCGCTCTATGTGGGCGTCGCCACCTTCGCGGGCCCGAGGCTCGGCGCTTTACTGTTGCTGGCGCTGACGGTCGCGGGACAGATGCTGGCCTCGGTGATCATCGATCACTTCGGACTACTCGGATTTCCGCAGCATCCGGTCAGCGCGGGACGCGTGGCCGGCGTCGTGCTGCTGATCGCCGGCATCTGGCTCGTGGCGACGCGCTGAATAAACTCAGTCGACGTGCGAGGCTTCGCAGTCGCCGCAGAGCCCTTTGATTTCGAGGGACGTCGGCTCGATCCGAAACCCCGCCGCGAGTGATCTTTCCGCGAGCAATCGATTGATGTCAGGGTCGTCGATTTCCACGACCCGGTGACATTTTCGACACACCAAAAACTGTGCGACGTGCGTGCGTGCAGGCTCATCGCAGCCGATGAAGGCGTTGAGCGAATCGATGCGGTGCACGAGTCCGGCATCGATCAAAAATTCGAGGGCACGGTAAACCGTGGGTGGCGCCGCTTTGTCACGTTCTTTGGCGAGCTCGGCGAGGATGTCATAAGCACCGATGGGTTCATGGGCACGCCAGACGATTTCCAGAATTCTTCGACGGACGGGCGTGAGGTTGAGCCCCCGTTTGGCACACACGTCGGCCGCGTTTCGGACCGCCTCGACGATGCACGCGGCGTGGTCATGTCCCGCCGCATGCGAGTGCGCGTGGCCGTGCGCAGGAGTCGAGGATTCGCGGGGTTTGGCCATGCCTTACGTTATCATGCGACCCCTATGGCCACCACGGATCGGGTGCCCGTCACCGTACTGACGGGATTCTTGGGGTCTGGAAAGACCACGCTGCTCAACCGCATCCTCTCCGAGAACCACGGCAAGCGCATCGCCGTGATCGAGAACGAGTTCGGTGAGGTCGGCGTCGATCATCAACTCGTCATCGGAGCCGAAGAAGAAATCTTCGAAACGAACAACGGCTGCATCTGCTGCACGGTACGCGGCGATCTACTGCGCATTCTCGGGCAGTTACTCAAGCGCCGCGACAAATTCGATTACATCATCGTCGAGACGACCGGCATGGCCGATCCGGGGCCGGTTGCGCAGACTTTCTTTCTCGATGACGATTTCAAGCAGCAGTTCTTGCTCGATGCCATCGTGACGGTCATCGATGCATGTCACATCGAAAAACATCTCGATGAAATGAAAGAGCCGGGCGAGCAGGTGGCCTTCGCCGACGTGATCCTGCTCAACAAGACCGACTTGGTGACTGAGGCCGCGCTGGAGCGCATCGAGCGGCGGATTCGGGCCATGAACGGCACCGCAAAGATTTTCCGCACTCAAAATGCCAACGTACCCATCGATCGCGTGCTCGATGTCGGCGCCTTCGACTTGCAGCGCGCGCTGACGGTGGACGGTAGCTTTCTCGAACCCGAGTACCCGTTCGAGTGGGGCGGTGTATACGAGCTGCCCGCTGGCCGATTCACTTTGCGTACTGGCACCGAAGCCCATGCACATCACGAGCATGAGCATGAGCACGAGCACGAGCATGGTCATGACCACGCTCACGCAGGCGGCCTCGGTCTCGTGATTCTGCCCGCCTCGGGCGCCAACGCAGAGGCCCTTGATGCCGCGATCGAGCCCGCCGTGCGTGCGTTCGCCGAACAATCGACGACAGTCGCTTGCGGGGGTCGCCTAGCTCCGGGCCACGCGTTGTACGCCATCGACGTCGATCACGACGGCAGTCATTTCGACATCGAGATCGCAAAAGCGGGGGCATATGCCATTTTTTGCGAACACGCGCCCGCCGAGTTCAATCTTCGTATCGATGGCGTTCGCGCCTCAGCACAACGCGCGTTCGCTTCGCATCATCACGATGAAGAAATTTCCTCGATCGGCATCAGTGATCCGCGACCACTCGATGCAAAGAAGGTCAACGATTGGTTGTCGTATCTTCTGCAAAGCCGAGGCGCCGATATTTTTAGAATGAAAGGTGTGCTGTCGCTGAAGGGCGAAGATCGACGCTATGTCTTTCACGGTGTGCACATGATGTTCGACGGGCAACTCGAAAGGCCGTGGCCGGCAGGCGCGTCGCGACAGAACACGCTGGTCTTCATCGGACGAAAACTTGACCGCCAGGAACTCGAGGCCGGGTTCCATTCCTGCCTCGCGTGAAGCAGCCCGCCGCCATCCTCGAACCGCGCGGTAGCGTTGCGCTCGACGATTATGTCGTCGACGTCGCTTGGTCACCCGACTCGCGTCGACTCGCCGTGGCGGGCGGCGAGGGCAAAATATTCCTGCTCGATCGTCACGACACTTCGCTTGCTGCGCGAACGATAGGGGAGCACGGTATGGGTGCGCTCGCGGTGGCGTGGCAGCCGCGCGGCGATAAGTTCGTCACCAGCGGTCAGGATTCGCGGCTCGCGCTCTACGATGCTGACGGCCAACTTCTTTCTGAGCAGCGCCCGGCGATGGCGTGGACCACCGCAGCCACCTGGTCACCCGATGGCAAACGGTTGGCGACGGCAGCGGGCAAGCAGATCACGCTCTGGTCGCCTGCATTCGAAAAAGAACATGCATTCGCGCCACTGACCGCGACGGTCGTCGCGCTCGGGTGGGATAAACCGGGCCGCGACCTCGGCGCCGCGATCAACGGCGGTCTTGTCGTGCATCGTATCGAGCCGCCCCGTTTTCAGGTGCGTCACTACAAGTGGGCCGCACCTTGTCTTGCAGTCGCATTCAGTCCCAATGGTCGTCATCTCGCCACCGGAACGCAGGACGGCTCCGTGCATTTTTGGCATCTGTCGACAGGACGAGATTCGCAGATGCGTGGGTATCCGGCGAAAGTCGATCAGGTGACCTGGAGTGGTGACTCGCGTTATCTCGGGACGGCTGCAGACGATCAAGTCGTCGTTTGGGATTTCGGTGGCAAAGGTCCGGAAGGTTCTCGCCCCGTTCAGCTGCGTGGACATACCGATCGCATCGAATGCATCGCGTTCCAGCCCTCGGGCAACTATCTCGCGACCGGTGGTCGCGATTGGCGGGTATCGCTATGGTTGCCGGGCAAATCGTCCGTGGCGCTCGATGCCCAGCTGACCGATTCGGAGCCGACCTGCCTTCGATGGTCGTCGGATGGTCGTTTCATGGCGGTCGGGGAGCGTGGCGGTAGACTCTCTCTATTCGAGCTCGTCCGTCTTTAATAAGCGAGGTTGATGATGCTGCGTTTCAATCGATTCAACTCGGCCTTCATCGGTATGTTGCTCTGCAGTGTTTCCGCGCAGGCCCAAGATCTCGGTGCACGGCTCGATACGGCAATTGCCACGCTGGAACCTCGAGTCATCGAATGGCGTCGCGACCTCCATCAAAACCCTGAATTGTCGAACCGAGAGTTTCGTACCTCAAAGGTTGTCGCGGAACATCTCAAGCGCCTTGGCCTCGACGTACAGACCGGCGTCGCCAAAACAGGTGTAGTCGGTGTTCTTAAGGGCGGCAAGCCCGGACCCACCATCGCTCTGCGTGCCGACATGGATGCGCTGCCGGTCGTCGAACAGACGGAAGTGCCGTTCCGTTCAAGGGCAACGGCGACGTATCGAAATCAAACCGTCGGCGTCATGCACGCCTGTGGTCACGACGTACACACCTCGGTATTGATGGGTATTGCCGAAGCATTCGCCGGCATGAAGTCCGACCTGCCGGGTACGGTGATTTTTTTGTTCCAGCCTGCCGAGGAGGGCGCGCCTGAGGGTGAAGACGGCGGCGCTTCTCTCATGATTCAAGAGGGCGTGCTGCAGCGTCATCGCCCCGAAGCAGTTTTCGGTTTGCACGTCTTCGCAAACATGCCGACCGGAATGATCGGTTATCGCGGTGGTCCGCTGATGGCGGGCTCCGATACGTTCCGAATTCTCGTCAAAGGCAGACAGACTCACGGCGCGCGCCCCTGGAGCGGCGTAGATCCCGTGGTGATCTCCTCGCAAATCGTCGGAGCGTTGCAGACGGTCGTGAGTCGGCAAACAGATATCACCGCCAATCCGGCAGTCGTGACCGTCGGCGCCATCAACGGCGGCATCCGCTTCAACATCGTGCCCGACGAAGTCGAAATGATCGGCACCATTCGTACGTTCGATCCGCAGCAGCGCGCGATGATCCTTGCGAACATCGATCGCATGGTGACCCATATCGCCGAAGCGAGCGGCGCGACGGCCAAGTTCGAAATTCAATCCGGTAGCAATCCGGTGGTGCGGAACGATCCTGCGCTGACGGAGCGGGTGTTGCCTTCATTGCGACGCGCGGCTGGGGCTGCCAACGTACGCGCCGTTCCGCTCGTGACGGGCGCCGAAGACTTTGCCTTCTTCGCCGAAAAAGTACCCAGCTTCTTTTTCTTTGTCGGCGTCACGCCGCGCGATCAGAACCTGCTCACGGCGGCATCGAATCACTCGCCGCTGTTTTACGTGGACGAGACTGCGATTCCGCTGGCCAGCAAGACCTTCGGGCATCTCGCCCTCGACTACCTGACCGCAGGCGCTGCGGGCGCACCGCCCATTTCGGCTTCGAAATAGGTCGCCGAGTCAGCTTGAGCCGCGCTTGATTTCAGCCGCGCGCTTCACGGCGGCGCGGATGCGCGGGTAGGTTCCGCACCGACAAAGATTTCCGTTCATTGCGGCATCGATGTCGGCGTCGGTCGGGTTCGGCTCGGTTTCGATGAGCGCAGCTGCAGCCATGATTTGGCCCGATTGGCAGTAGCCACATTGCACGACGTCGAGTTCCAGCCAGGCTTTCTGTACGGCATGCGTTCCTGCGTCACCCGACAAACTTTCGATGGTACGAATCTCGGCCGTTCCGATAGCCGACACCGGCGTGACGCATGACCGGATGGGCTGACCGTCGAGATGGACCGTGCACGCACCACACTGTGCGATACCGCAACCGTACTTGGTTCCCGTGAGTTCAAGCACATCGCGAATGACCCATAGCAGGGGCGCATCGGGCTCGACATCGACCGAGCGATCCACACCGTTCACTTTGAGGCTGATCACGCAAATTCTCCGGGTAACATTTGGCGGACGACCGGACTATACCCAAGTTGATGTCCCGGGAGGTCAGGCATGGAAATAGAGTTCTTCGGTGCAGCCGGTGAGGTGACGGGCTCTTGCCACATTCTCAGGGTGGGCAGACGGACCCTGCTCGTCGATTGCGGCCTGGTGCAGGGTGGTCGCGATGCGAACCGTCGCAACAGCCTCGATTTCCCGTTTGATCCCGCGCAGATCGATGCGGTGTTGCTGACGCATGCGCACATCGACCATTGCGGACGTCTTCCCCTGTTGGTCAAAAGAGGGTTCCGTGGCCCGATCTACACCAACGCAGCGTGTCGCGATTTGTTGCCCCTGCTGCTTCGGGACACGGCCGACCTCGCCGCGCGTGAAGCCGAGCGCCGTGCGCGGTATGCCGGCGATGACGAACCGATCTTCGAGCCGCTATACGACCTCGATGACGTCGAGCGCACGCTCGAGCTCGTGCGTGCGCTACGTTACGACACGGACTACGCGCCGCTACCTGGAGTTCGGGTGCACGCGCGGGATGCTGGACATATTTTGGGCTCCAGCAGTCTCGATGTGCACTGCACCGAAAACGGCGTGACGAAGCAAATTGTTTTCAGTGGCGATCTGGGTCAATACGACTCGCCTATTCTTCTCGACCCCTACCGTTTCGAGTCGGCTGATCTCGTCGTGATGGAAAGCACCTACGGCGATCGTCTGCATCGCGAACGAGAGGACACGATAAAAGAAATCGCTGAAATCATTCATGAAGCAGATCGCGATCGCGGCAACGTGTTGGTTCCGGCCTTTGCGGTCGGCCGCAGCCAAGAAATTCTCTATCTAATGGGTCGTCATTTCCACGAATGGGGGCTCGATCGCTGGAAGATATTTCTGGATAGCCCGATGGCCATCGAGGCGAGAAAAGTCTATTGGGCGCATGCCGATCGATTCGACGACGAAGCGAGACGACTGCGTGCGAGTTTCGGATCGATGCCAGAGCTGCCGAATCTTTTTCTTTGCAAGACGCCGCAGCAGTCGCGGGAGATCAACGCCATCCGTTCCCATGCATTCATCATCGCTGGTAGTGGCATGTGCAACGGGGGACGCATCCTTCATCACTTCGCACAGAACCTCGAGCGTCCGGAATGCCACGTCATGATCACGGGCTTTCAGGCGCCGGGAACGCTTGGACGCCTGCTCGTCGATCGGGCGCCCGAGGTCCGCATACACGGACAGCGGCTCCGCCTTAGGGCGAAGGTCCACACGGTCGGCGGCCTGTCGGCACACGGCGATCAGGGCGATCTTTTGCAGTGGTACCAGGCTTTCGCCGGCCGACCCTTGGTCTGCCTGGTGCACGGAGAGCCCGAACCTGCCCACGCGTTGCAACAAAAGATAGACAAACTCGGTGGCAAGGCTATCGTGCCCAAACCGGGGGCAAGATTGGATCTTGCGACCATGACCATGACATCGGAATCGAAGCAATGATTCAGCGTCACATTGGGCGAGTCGTCAAGGTCGAACCCCGCGAAACCGCCGCTGTCGTTGCAGCGTTTTGCCTGTTTTTCTTTGTGCTCGGAAGTTATTTCGCCGTTCGCCCGGTGCGCGAGACGGTGGCGACCTTGCTGGGTCGAGACCGTGTCGCCGATCTTTGGCTCTACACGGCGCTTTTCTCCATCGCAATCGTGCCGCTATGGGGCTGGCTCGTCGCGCGGATGCGTCGCAGTGTGCTGTTGCCGCTGCTCTACGGATCGGTCGCGATCATCCTCGCGATCATCGGCTCGTCCATCCAAGTTGACGAAATCAACCTGCGTGTCGCTACCTTTTTTTATGTGTGGGTCAGCGTCATCAACCTGATGCTCGTGTCGGTGTTCTGGAGTTTCCTCCTCGAAATGTTCGACAGCGAACAGTCGAAACGGTTGTTCGGCTTCATCGCGGCAGGCGGCACACTCGGCGCGCTCGTGGGACCACTCACTGCGCGCCTCACGGTCGATATCATCGGAAATTCCGGTGTGCTGTATCTCGGAACGGTCGGCTTCCTCGGCGCCATTTTTTGTCAGCGTATTCTCATCAAGATCTGGAATCGTCAACCACCTTCGGGCCCGCCGATGGCTTCAGGTATCGCGCGAAACGATGAAGGGCTGGGCGGCAATCCTTTCGCCGGCATATTCATCGTGTTGCGTTCACCGTATCTGCTCGGCATCGCCTTGTTCGTGGTGTTCCTGTCTGCGGTGAACACGTTCGTGTATTTCGAACAGCTGCGCATCGTCAGTGAAAGCTTCGCTGATACGACGAGACGTACCGAAGTATTCGCCAATATCGACTTCATCGTTCAGGCATTGACCATTCTTTCTCAGGTATTCCTCACGGGCCGAATCGCCTCGAAACTGGGCGTTCGAACTCTTCTCACGTTCGTGCCGGTGTTTATGATCGGCGGGTTCATTCTCCTGTCGATGTTGAACGTCTTCGGTATGGTCGCTGCGCTGCTCATCCTGCGTCGATGGGGCGAGTACGCCTTCGTACGCCCAGGTCGCGAAATGCTCTGGGGAGCCATGGACAAAGAATCGAAGTACAAGGCGAAGAGCTTTATCGACGTACCGGTTTATCGCGCTGCCGATTACGTCGGCGCGCAGGCGAAGACGGCGCTCGATGCCGTTAGCGCATCGCCCGCGGGGGCCGCGCTCGTCGGCGCCGTGCTCGCCACGGGATGGGCCGTCAATGGTTGGTGGTTGGGGCGTCGCCACGATCGCGAGACGACCGCCGAAAACTCCCGCTAATCGAATAGGCTGCGCGGATGAGCCGGTTATTCCAAAAAATTCTGATCGGCGCGCTGCTGTGCGTCGGCACTCTGTCCGCGTTTTCTTCGGAGAGCGTCAGCGGATCGCAGGAGCGTGCTGCGGCGGAGTTACTCGCCGCTATTGCAGCGGGTGACGCACAGGCTGTCGCATTCACGATCCATCCGGCTGAACTCGATCGACTTCGCATCATGATCGTCCAGCGATTACGCGAGGAAGCGGCGCGGGGAGAGTCGGGTATCCGTACGCGTCTTTTTGGTGACGCCATGCCGATCGGGGAAATCGAACGGCTCACGAGCGTCAATCTTTTCCGTAGCCTCTCTCGTCGTCTCACCATGCGTGCGCGAGTGTACGAAGAACTCGATGGACTCACGGCAGTGCGGGATGGGAAGTTCGTCCACGTGGTCCTAAAAGGGCGACAGCCGACAGATCAAGGTCGGATCGAGGTTGTGGAATTGGTGACGCTTCTGCCTTACGGCAAAGAATGGAAAGCGGCGATTCCGCTCGAGCTCGAGGCGCAGATCGACGATCTCCTGGCAGGGCGAGTCCGCAGGACACCGACCGCCCCTGCGTCCGATGGAACCGCGACCCGCAGCGGAATGACCACGGCTCCTCCAGCCTCCGCAGCACCGGGGCGTAACACGCCGGAGATTCTCGCTTTACTCGATCAGGCCGAAAAAACCTTGGTCGACGGGCGCTGCGATCGTTACTACCGCGATGATCTCAGTCCGGAACTACGGCGTACGCTCTCGGGTCGAACGCTCGAGGCCTTGGTGACCGCGTGCAATCGGAGCATCGCCAGCCGCGAACTGCTGATCGCCGCGTTACGCATCGTTCGGCGTACCGCTCCTGTTTTCGAGGAAGGCGGTCGACGGGCCGTTTACGATGTGACGGGGCAGGGTCTGCCGTACGATCGTTATGTGCTCGAGCGAGTCGACGGCCGCTGGTTTATCGCAGAATGATGTCGAGCCAAAGAATCAGGAGACCGACCATGATCCATCGCACTCTCACTCGTCCGGCAAAAGTTTTGGCCGTGGCGTTCATCACGACATTTCTTTCCGCGTGTGGCGTGTCGCCTCAAAAAGTGACCGTACCGGTCGTGGCATCGGTCGATCTGCCGCGGTTCATGGGCCCCTGGTACGTCATCGGCGTCATTCCGACGTTCATCGAGAAAGACATCTACAACGCGATCGAGACCTACGAACTTGCGCCGGACGGCACGATCAAGACAACGTTCACCTTCAATAAAGGCGCTTTTGACGGGCCCGCCAAGCAGATGGAGCCGAAGGGGTTTGTCATCCCGGGCACCAACAACGCCATTTGGGGCATGCAGTTCGTGTGGCCCATCAAGGCGGAGTACGTCATTTCCCATGTCGATGCCGACTACACCGAGACGATCGTCGCGCGTAGCGCTCGTGACTACGTCTGGATCATGGCGCGTACGCCGACCATGGACGAGGCCCGCTATGCGGTACTCGTCAAGAAAGTGGCCGATATGGGCTACGACATCAGCAAACTCGTGAAGATTCCGCAGCGGGCGCAGGCGACTCCCGCAGCGTTCCCAGCCGCGCCCCCGGCGGCGGCCGCGCCCATGCCCTCGGCCGAGCAAGTCGCCGAAATCCTCGCCTCGGTTCCCGCCGTCAAACCGGCCGACCTCCAAGCGAAGCTCGCCCAGGGGGGGAGTCGCCCGGTCGTGCTCGACGTCCGTCGGGCGGAAGAGTTCGCCGCAGGCCACGTCGAGGGGGCCCTCAACGTGGCGCACACCGCGGTTATCGCGAGCCCGTCAACGGCCGTACCAGCGGTAAAAGACGCTGAAATCGTGCTGTATTGCGGGTCCGGCCGTCGGGCGTCGGCCGCCATCGAAGCTCTGCGCTCGGTCGGCTATACGAACCTCAAGCATCTCGAGGGGGACTACCCGGCTTGGAGGGCTTTGGCCTCCGGTTCGGCTCAAAAACCCTGATCCGCCACAGCGGCTTTTCCCCAGGTCTTTCCCCCCGGGAGTAACCCCTTGCTAGACTGACGTTTTTGGCAGGGAACGCCCGAGCGTATGGCCAAAGACGACACCCTCGACTCCGGAGCTCTCCCGGTTTGGGAGAACGCGGCCGCCAAGGCGGCTCCCGGCGGCGACATTTCCAAGCTCGTCTGGAAGACCCCCGAGGGTCTCGAGGTCAAACCCCTTTATACGGCGGCTGATCTCGAGGGGCTCGCCCACGCCGATACGTTGCCGGGCTTCGCGCCGTTCGTCCGCGGTCCGCAGCCCACCATGTACGCCGTTCGGCCCTGGACCATCCGCCAGTACGCCGGGTTCTCAACCGCCGAAGCTTCGAACGCCTTCTACCGTAAGTCGCTCGCGGCCGGTGGGCAGGGCGTGTCGGTGGCGTTCGACCTCGCCACCCATCGCGGGTACGACAGCGACCACCCCCGGGTGAAAGGCGACGTCGGCAAAGCCGGTGTCGCGATCGATTCCGTCGAGGACATGAAGATCCTGTTCGACGGCATACCGCTCGACAAAGTGTCGGTATCGATGACCATGAACGGCGCGGTGCTTCCCGTGCTTGCGGCCTATGTGATCGCCGCAGAGGAACAGGGGGTAAAGCCCGACCAGCTCTCCGGGACCATACAGAACGACATCCTCAAGGAGTTCATGGTTCGCAACACGTACATTTATTCGCCCGAGCCGTCGATGCGCATCGTCGGCGACATCATCGAGTACACGGCGCGAAACATGCCGAAGTTCAACTCGATTTCGATTTCGGGCTATCACATGCAGGAGGCGGGTGCGAATCAGGCACTCGAACTCGCCTTTACGCTGGCCGACGGCAAGGAATATGTGAAGACGGCGCTCGCCAAGGGACTCGACGTCGATGAGTTCGCCGGTCGACTGAGTTTTTTCTGGGCGATCGGCATGAACTTCTATCTCGAGATCGCCAAGATGCGCGCTGCGCGACTGCTGTGGTGGCGCATCATGAGCAGCTTCGGCGCAAAGAATCCGAAGAGCCTGATGTTGCGCACGCATTGCCAGACCTCGGGTTGGAGCCTCACGGAACAGGATCCGTATAACAACATCGTTCGCACCACGATCGAGGCGATGGCCGCCGTCTTCGGTGGAACGCAGAGTTTGCATACCAATTCGTTCGACGAGGCGATTGCGCTACCGACCGAATTCAGCGCGCGCATTGCGCGCAACACGCAGCTGATCCTTCAAGAAGAGTCGCAGATCACTCGAGTCGTCGACCCGTGGGCCGGCAGTTACATGATGGAGCGGCTCACTCAGGAAATGGCCGACAAAGCCTGGGCGATCATCGAAGAGGTGGATGCTTTGGGTGGCATGACGCGCGCCGTCGAAAGTGGCTGGGCGAAATTGCGCATCGAAGCGAGTGCCGCAGAAAAACAGGCGCGGATCGACTCCGGGCGCGACGTCATCATCGGCGTCAACAAATTCCGTCTCGAGAAGGAAGATCCTGTCGAGATCCTCGAAGTCGACAACGTCGCGGTGCGTGAAAATCAGATCGCCCGCCTGCAGCGTGTGCGCAGTTCGCGCGACAACGACAAGGTGATGGCGGCACTTGCTGCGCTGACGACGGCTGCCAAGTCCGGCGCGGGTAATTTGCTCGCGCTTGCAGTCGAAGCCATGCGTCTGCGAGCGACGGTCGGTGAAGTCAGCGATGCGCTCGAGCTCGCTTGGGGCCGACATCGAGCCAATTCTCAGGAGGTGAGTGGCGTGTACGCGGGAGCTTACGAATCGCGCGAGGATTGGACGAAGTTGCAGGCGGATATCGCTGCCTTCGCGGAAACCCATGGCCGACGTCCGCGCGTGATGATCGCGAAGCTCGGTCAGGATGGCCACGATCGCGGCGCAAAAGTCGTCGCCAGCGCATTCGCGGATCTCGGTTTCGATGTCGATGTCGGTCCGCTGTTCCAGACACCCGAAGAATGTGCGCGTCAGGCCATCGAAAACGACGTACACGCCGTCGGTGTGAGCACGCTTGCTGCCGGACACAAGACGCTCGTGCCCGAAATCATTCGGGCGCTTCGCGAGCAAGGATCGCCGGAAATCATCGTATTCGTCGGCGGTGTCGTGCCGCAGCAGGACTATGCTTTCCTCAAAGCGGCAGGCGTGAAAGGCATCTACGGCCCGGGTACGCCCATTCCCGAGAGTGCACGTGACGTGCTCAACCACATCAAGTGCGCCAGTAATGGGGCTTGAGCAGGACGACATCAAACTGATCGACGGCGTTCGCAGCGGCGATCGTCGGGCGCTCGCGAAAGCGATTACGCTGCTCGAGTCCACGCGACCCGAGCATCGTCGCCGCGCAGACCTCGTGCTCGATGCGCTGTTGCCTCATTCCGGAAAAGCTTTGAGGCTCGGTGTCTCCGGCGTGCCGGGTGTCGGGAAATCCACCTTCATCGAAGCGCTCGGTATGTTTCTGCTATCGCGCGGCCACAAAGTCGCCGTGCTCGCGGTCGACCCATCGTCGGGTGTTTCGGGCGGATCCATTCTCGGCGACAAGACGCGCATGGAGCGGTTGTCGGTACAAGAGAATGCGTACATTCGTCCGAGCCCCTCGTCCGGTACGCTCGGAGGCGTCACCGAAAAAACGCGCGAAGCGGTGCTCGTCTGCGAAGCGGCAGGGTACGACGTGGTGATCGTCGAAACGGTAGGCGTCGGTCAATCCGAGACGACCGTCGCAGGCATGACCGACATGTTCGTTCTGTTGCAACTGCCGAATGCCGGTGATGATCTTCAGGCAATGAAGAAAGGCATCATGGAGCTCGCGGATCTAATCGTCATCAACAAAGCCGATCTCGATCCCGATGCCGCGACGCGTGCCGAAGCCCAGATCACCTCGGCGTTGCGGGTGCTGCGTTTCACCGGCGCCCCGGGGGCTCAAGATGAAACGCGATGGCATGTACGCGTCATGCGCGGCAGCGCGCTAAAGGGCGAGGGACTAGAGACGTTCTGGTCTCACGTCACCGAGTTTCGCGATTTGCGCGTACGTAGCGGGGAGTATGCCGAGCGTCGTCGCCAGCAATCTCTCACCTGGATGTGGGATGAAGTGCACGCGCGGCTCGCCGCCGACTTCAAGGACAGCGCTGCGGTTCGGGCCGCACTGCCGCAGGCCATCGACGACGTCGCAAAGTCGCGCGTTGCTCCGTCGTCTGCCGCCCGCAAACTTCTCGATCTATTCGAAGCACACTGACTTTTTAAAAGAATTCAACACAGGGATAGGCCATGCACGACATCATTCACTTGCTCGAACAGAAGCGCGCCCAGGCGAGACAAGGCGGCGGCACAAAACGCGTCGCCGCGCAGCATGCCAAGGGCAAGCTCACGGCTCGCGAGCGAATCGAGCTGCTGCTCGACGATGGCACGTTCGAGGAATGGGACATGTTCGTCGAACATCGCTGCACCGACTTCGGCATGCAGGATCAAAAAATCCCTGGCGATGGCGTCGTCACCGGATGTGGATTCATCAACGGGCGTCTCGTATTCGTCTTCAGTCAGGACTTCACGGTTTTCGGAGGTTCGCTATCGGAGGCGCATGCTCAGAAGATCTGCAAAGTTCTCGATACCGCCATGAAAGTCGGCGCACCCGTGATCGGCATCAACGACTCGGGTGGCGCTCGAATCCAGGAGGGCGTAGCTTCCCTCGGCGGCTACGCCGAAGTTTTCCAGCGTAACGTCACCGCTTCGGGCGTCGTACCGCAGATCAGCTTGATCATGGGCCCTTCCGCGGGCGGCGCCGTCTACAGTCCGGCGCTCACCGACTTCATCTTCATGGTCAAGGATAGTTCGTACATGTTCGTCACCGGTCCCGACGTGGTGAAGACCGTGACGCACGAAGAGGTGTCTGCCGAAGACCTGGGCGGCGCCGTCACGCATACCACCCGCAGCGGCGTTGCCGATCTCGCCTTCGAAAACGATGTTGAAGCCATTTTGATGCTGCGGCGGTTTTTCAATTATCTGCCGGCGAATAACCGCGAGAAGCCGCCGATGCGCGAGGCCTTCGACCCGCCCGATCGGAACGACTATTCGCTCGACACCTTGATTCCGGATAACCCGAACAAGCCCTACGACATGAAGGAGCTGATCGGGAAGGTGGTCGATGACGGTGAGTTCTTCGAGCTCCAGCCCGAGTACGCCAAGAACATCATCATCGGCTTCGGTCGCATAGACGGGCAGGTGGTCGGCATCGTTGCCAACCAACCGCTTGTGCTCGCCGGATGTCTCGATATCAAGAGCAGCGTCAAGGCGGCGCGGTTTGTGCGCTTTTGCGATGCGTTCAACATCGCAGTGGTCACCTTCGTCGATGTGCCGGGTTTCATGCCGGGAACGGCGCAGGAGTACGGCGGCATCATCAAGCACGGCGCGAAACTGCTTTATGCCTATGCCGAGTGCACGGTCCCCAAAGTCACCGTCATCACCCGCAAGGCCTATGGTGGCGCTTACGACGTCATGGCCTCCAAACATTTGCGGGGCGATATCAACTTTGCCTGGCCGAATGCCGAAATTGCGGTCATGGGCGCCAAGGGCGCGGTGGAAATCATTTTCCGCGAAGAAAAATCCGAACCGGCGAAGCTCGCGGCGCGCGAGGCGGAGTACCGTGAAAAATTTGCGAACCCGTTCATTGCCGGAGCAAGAGGCTATATCGACGATGTCATCATGCCGCACGGAACGCGGCGTCGAGTGTGCCGCGCGCTAACGGTGTTGCGCGACAAGAAAATAGAAGAACCGTGGCGTAAGCACGGCAACATTCCGCTTTGAGCGCGCGCAGGGAGTCCACCATGTTCAAAAAAATACTCATTGCCAATCGTGGCGAAATTGCCTGCCGCGTCATCAAGACCGCCCGTCGCATGGGCATCAAGACCGTGGCGGTGTATTCCGAGGCAGACAAAGACGCGCGGCATGTCGAGCTCGCCGACGAGTCCGTGCTGATCGGTCCTGCGGCATCGCGCGAGTCTTATCTCGTTGCAGACCGAATCATCGCTGCGTGCAAGCAGACGGGGGCCGAGGCCGTGCATCCGGGCTACGGTTTCTTGTCGGAGAACGCGGAGTTCTCTCGTCGCGTGGAAGAAGAAGGCATCATCTTCATCGGTCCGAAGCATGCCTCGATCGCCGCCATGGGCGACAAGATCGCCTCCAAAGAGCTCGCAGCGAAGGCCAAGGTCAACACCATCCCGGGTTGGAACAAGCCGATCGAATCCGCCGAGAAGGCCGTCGAGATCGCGAAGAACATCGGCTATCCCGTGATGATCAAGGCCAGTGCCGGCGGCGGTGGCAAGGGTCTGCGTGTTGCTTGGAACGACAAAGACGCATTCGATGGCTTCAATTCCTGTTGTAACGAGGCCCGCAACAGCTTCGGCGACGATCGAGTATTCATCGAAAAATTCGTCGAAGAGCCGCGCCACATCGAGATCCAGGTGCTCGGTGATGGTCACGGCAACTGTGTCTATCTTTGGGAGCGCGAGTGCTCCATTCAGCGGCGCCATCAAAAGGTGATCGAAGAAGCGCCGAGCCCATTCCTCGACGACAAGACTCGCAAGGCGATGGGTGAGCAGGCCGTTGCGCTCGCCAAGGCCGTCAATTACCAAAGTGCGGGTACGGTTGAGTTTGTGGTCGGCAAGGATCGCGGGTTCTATTTCCTCGAGATGAACACTCGCCTGCAGGTGGAGCATCCGGTCACGGAATGCATCACCGGTCTCGATCTCGTCGAGCAGATGATTCGCGTCGCCGCGGGCGAAAAGCTCGCGTTTGGTCAGAAGGACATCAAGCGCCAAGGCTGGGCGATCGAATGCCGAATCAATGCGGAGGATCCGTTCCGCAATTTCTTGCCGTCGACCGGCCGACTCGTGAAGTACCGTCCGCCGACTCAAAACATGGAAGCGGCTCATCCGGTTCCTGCGGAGGGAGGCGTTCGTGTCGATACAGGCGTGTACGAGGGTGGCGAGATCCCGATGTACTACGACTCCATGATCGCCAAACTCATTACTTACGGTGCCGATCGCAACGAAGCGATTGCGCGTATGCGAGAGGCGCTCAACGGGTTCGTCATTCGCGGTATATCGAGCAACGTACCGTTTCAGGCGGCTTTACTTGCACATCCACGCGTCGTAGCCGGTGACTTCAACACAGGGTTTATCGCCGAGCAGTATCCGAAAGGATTTTCTTCATCGGCAGTTCCTCACGACGAACCCGAGTTCCTATTGTCGCTCGCAGCAATTTCCCATCGTCGCTCAAGAGAGCGCGCTGCCCGCATGACTGGGCAGCTCCGTCATCGTGAGGTTCGCATCCGCGAGGATTTCATCATCGTGCTTCGCGACGAGGCGGGCGGACGGGATGAGATGCCAGTGAATGTGCATCCGATTGGCTCCATGTTTCACGTGAGCATTGCGGGACGTGTCCACGAAGTGTCTTTCGAGGACAACTTGCGTGACATCGCCGTTCACGGTTATTTCGATGGCAAGCCGTTCTGCGCGCAAATCGAGCGGGTCGGTCTCGGTTATCGCATCTCGCATAACGGCACGAGCTTGTTCGCCAAAGTCTTCACGCCACGACACGCTCAACTCGAGGCGCTGATGCCGTTCAAGGCACCACCCGATTTATCGAAGGTGTTGTTGTCGCCGATGCCTGGACTGCTTGTAGACGTGTCGGTTCAGCCTGGGCAAACGGTTCGCGCGGGCGAGCGTCTCGCCGCGATCGAAGCCATGAAAATGGAGAACATTCTGTTCGCTACTCAGGACTGCGTCGTCTCCGACGTGCTCGCAAAGAAGGGCGATAGTCTCGCAGTTGATCAGATCATCATGAAGTTCCAATGACCGACACTGTGAAGCGACCCTTTCGAGTGCTCGGCATCCAACAGGTTGCCATCGGCGGACCCGACAAGCAGCGACTGCGCACGCTGTGGGTCGACATGCTCGGTCTTCAAGTCACCGGCCGCTTCGTGAGTGAGCGAGAGAATGTCGATGAGGATATCTGCGCGATGGGGCAAGGCGTCTTTCGCGTCGAAGTCGATTTGATGCAGCCGCTCGACCCGGAGAAAAAACCGGCGGTACATACGACCCCGCTCAATCATATTGGTCTCTGGATCGACGATTTGCCAAAAGCCGTGGATTGGCTCACTTCTCGGGGTGTTCGCTTCGCGCCGGGTGGCATCCGCAAAGGCGCTGCCGGGCATGACATCTGTTTCCTGCACCCTAAGTCGAGCGAAGAATTTCCGATCGCCGGGGAAGGGGTGCTGGTAGAGCTCGTGCAGGCTCCGCCGGAGGTTATTGCGGCGCTCGGATAGGCACGCGATGGAGTGCGACGATCAGTGTGCCCGGACCACCGTGTACGCCGATCGCAGGCCCCATGTCGGTGACCGTACAAAACTCGACGCTGCCTGATGGGTACTTGGCGAGTAAGTCTTCGGCGAGCAAACGACCATCTTCGTGACGATCGCCATGGCCAACGAGAATGCGAACTTGCTCGCGCGACGGATCGATGCGGAATCGACGTGCCACGAATCGCGCGAATCGCGCACGCAGTTTCACGGGACCGAATAGCCCACCCCCTGCGCTGATGCGGCCGTCAGGCCAGGTTCGCAAAATCACGTTGAGGCCAAGCCATCGCGCCACCTTGCCGACGATGGCAGGGACACGCCCACCACGAACGGCAAAATCGATGCTGCCGAGCAGGGCGAAGGTTTGAGTGCGGTCCATGGCCGCTTGAGCTGCCGCGACGACGGCCGGTGCATCAGCGCCTTGCGCAGCCACCTCCGCTGCAGCGATGGCGATCAGCCCTTGGCCGACCGAGGCATTTCGACAGTCGAGCGCTGAAACCGGCTTGCCTTCGTTGGCCACGCGCTGCGCGGCCTTCGTCGCGGCATCCCACGTACCGCTGTGGCGCGAGGTGAGATTGACCGACACGACTGCGTCGTAATGCGAAGCCAAGAACTCGAACATCCGCCGAAAATCCCCCGGCGGTGGCTGCGACGTTTTGGGGTGTTCCGGGTTGGTGACGAGCTCTCGATAGAACTCGCTGGGCGTCATGCTGACTTTGTCGAGATAGGAATGCGTAGCGAAGTGAATTCGCACCGGCACCATATGAATTCCGAAGCGATCGACGAATTCTTCCGGAACGTCCGCGCCGGAGTCGACCACTACGGCGACGCGCCGCGTACGACCGTGATGCGCTACACCCTGCTGCATACGCATGTCGTCGGCCTTCTGACCACTGAGTTCGCCGAAGCCCGCCGCGATACTAAAGACGATTTCCGGATAGTCGATATGGCAGTGGATCTTTGCTTTTCGTTTGCTGCCACTGACGACGAGACTCGCCCCGACGGTCGCGAGCGTTTCGCGCAGCAACCGCAGGTCTATTTCGCCGTCGGCCTTGGCCGTGACGAGACATTCGGTGCAGTACCGATAATCTTGATCTGCGGACGGAGGCGCTGAGCCGGCCATGAGTTCATCGCCCGCATGCACGGGCGCGACCACTTTGCCGAGCTCTCCCGTTTCCAGGAATTGGCGCATTCCTTCGAGGACTTCCACGAAGCCGAGCGCGCCCGCATCGACGACATTCGCCGAGCGCAGCTCTTCAAGTTGATTTTTGGTGGCTTCGAGCGCGTCGTTGACTCGCGTGAGCGACTGCGCAAAGAGGCTGCGAAAATCTTGTGAGCGACTGGCCTGTGCTTCGGCGGCATCGGCGAATTCGCGCAGCACGGTGAGGATAGTGCCCTCGCGCGGCTGCGAGAGTGCATCTTTGGCGTAGCTGGCGCCTTTGCGCAGCGCGAGCACGAACTCGCCGATGCTGAGGCGTGCGAGGTGGCCTGCGCCGTCGCCGAGTCCGAGCAGGAATTGCGCGAGGATTGCACCTGAGTTTCCGCGTGCGCCATCGAGTGCGGCATCGGCTGCGCGGACTAGCATGCTCCCGGCGTGCGGTTCTGGCGATCGATCGAGCGACGCGAGTACGGCAGATAAGGTGAGAGACATGTTCGTTCCCGTATCGCCGTCGGGAACAGGGAATACATTGATCTTGTTGATGTGGTCGGTTTTTTCGAAGAGACGATAGATGCCTGCTCGCAGCAGGTCTGCAAGTTGTAGTCCGTCGAGTTCGACCGGCGCTTTATTCATTGAAGGTTGACGGCGAAGGCGTTGCTACCTGAGCGCAGTACGACGCCCTCTGGCGTGATGCGCTCAACGAGCAACCCTTCCCGGGAGGATTCGCCTTCTCGTAATCGTTGCCCATTAAGCAGCACGAAACGTTGTTGCGGGTTGGCATCGTAGACATGCATGTTGAGATCGGCGGGCGGGAGACTCTCGCCGCGTGCGAGCAGATCATCACGAGAAATGGGGCGCGCCGATTCCATCGGAGTGACGGCAGCTGCCGCTGGCGCCACGAGAGATTCAGGCGTGTTGCCTCGTGGCAAAGCGGGCGCCAGGGCGCTCGGAGCCGAACTCGGAGCCGTGGCGACGGCGGTCGGCGCAGACGATTCGGTCAGGAGTGAGGCCATGGCCGATTCGCCTGAACTATTTCGCAAGAACAGAAAAATCACGATTAGCAGATTCAACGCGAGCAGGGCGATGAGCACGACGCCCCAAACCGGTAGCTGTTGACGCTTAGCCACCATCCGGTTCGAAAACACAGCCGGATGATCCTGGCGTAACCGAGAGTTCTCGGATTTTCGAAGTGCATCGAGAATGAACGACATGCTGAGCATCCCGCCTTAGCCGGCGGAGGTCCCCCTTTTTTGCGGAGTATTGCACGGGCGGGACCCCGACGGGCATAGTCCCGGACATCGTGCACGGACATTGGCAGCCGCGGTCGCTACGCGACCTTCAAACCCATATTTTGCCGTCCGGCCTCGAACCTGTAGAGCTCTGGTTCGCACAGCTCAGTGATTTTGGCACGGCGCTGTCCAAGATGGCTGACACGTCTCTCGCGCCCGATGAACTCGATCGATCGCGACGCATGTCGAATGACTCGGTTCGTGTCGCCTATGTGAGTTCTTGTGTACTGCTCAGAATGGTTTTGAGCGCTCGACTCGGAATTCCGCCCAGAGAAATCGAGCTTGTTCGAGGTGAACACGGCAAGCCCGCCCTCGCAAGCTCGGCAGGTTACGGCACGCTGCAGTTCAATCTCAGTCACGGCGGTGATGCTTGGCTATGCGGCGTATCGAGCGAAAAACCCATCGGCGTCGATGTCGAAACTCGTCACGCCGTAGCAAATCCAGATCGATTGGCTGCACGAGTGTTCTCCGAAGCCGAGCGCGCTGCGATCACTGCTCGCGCGTCTGCAGATGACACCCAAAAATATGAGGCGTTTCTGCGTGGCTGGACACGCAAGGAAGCCGTGCTCAAGGCAGCGGGGAATGGCTTCTCGTGGGTAGCTCGTGACATTCATGTCGGCGTCGAGCGCGGCTTTTGCTCGGCGAGTCTTCCTCAGAAACCTGGGTGGCAGGCGGGCGTTTGGTCCATCGACCTGCCCATGCCGGGATTCGCGGCTGCGGCAGTGCTCGAGCCTTCGGTTAGTATTCAACCAAATTGGACAGCAAACCAACTGTGCCCATGACGACGCGATTCGTTTTCTTTGATCGCGTCGTCATGGCGGCGGCTCTCGGAGTTGTGGTGCTCGCCCTCGCCTTGATCGGCGATCCGGTGAAACAGAGCCTTGCATGGACACGCACGGGTCTCGAGCAGGGAGAGTGGTGGCGCCTCATCTCTGGGCACTGGGTTCATCTCGGTTTTTTCCATGCGGTACTGAACGCGAGTGTGTTGATTCTGCTTACCGCCCTTTTCGGCGAAGTCTTTACGCTCGTTCGGCACGGCGTTCATGCCTTGATGGGTATGTTGGTGATCGACGCCGGACTTTGGTGGCTCGGCGGTATCGAGTGGTATGTCGGCTTGTCTGGCGTGCTGCACACCATGGCCGCTGCCGCGGTCGTTCGCCTGATTATCGATCGCCACGATCGCCTTGCTTGGCTGGTGGCGCTGTTTGGACTCTCGAAAATCATCTACGAAAACAACTTCGGAGCGATGCCTTTTTCCGGGAGCACAGACTCGGTCGTGACGGACGCCCATCTCTTTGGCGTGCTCGCCGGCATGATCTTTGGCCTTGTGCCCGACCGCAATCGAAAGCGCAGGGGCGTTAACGATCTCGCTTGAGCAGACTCGCCCTTGCGACAGCTGTGCCGCCAAATTTCTCCCGAATCGCATCCAGCGTAGCGTCTAGTTTTTCGTTTTGTTGACGGTCGGGCTCCGCAAACAAGTCGGACTGAACTTCGTTCGAAAACTCGGAACTCGAAACACCGAGTAGTCGAATGCGCGGATGCGGCTGTGTGGCCAACCAAGAGCCGAACAGCGCAATCGCCCGTTCGGCGATCACTCGACTCTCGCACGTGGGTGTCGCCAGCGTGCATTGTCTGGTCAGCGTGGTGAAGTCGTGCAATCGAATCTTGATGCCGATACACGCCGCTTTGAGATCTTTCGCGCGTAGTCTTGCGGCGACCTTGTCGGCCAGCGCCGACAACTCGGTTTTCATGGCACCGACATCACGAAGATCCTCACCGAAGGTGTATTCGTTGCTGACCGACTTTTCGTCGTGATCCGGTTCGACTTCGCGGTCATCAATGCCGGTCGCTCGTTCGCGCCAGTTTTGCCAATGCTTGCCGAACAGCGGCTCGAGCCTCGTCGCATCCGCGCGTCGTAGATCACCGAGGGTCGTGATCCCCGCCGCCGCAACCTTTTCACCAAGCTTGCGCCCGAGTCCGGGTAGTCGCTTGACGGGCAGCGGATCGAGAATCTCATGGACGCGGTCCGGCACGACGACGGTCAGACCGTCGGGTTTTTGCAGATCGGAAGCGATCTTGGCGACGAGCTTGTTGAAGGCGACGCCCACGGAGGCGGTGAGCGAGGTCGACTCCAGGATTCGGCGTTTGATGCTTTGCGCAATATGAATGGGGTCACCCTTCAGGGCGCGGCTCCCGGTCACGTCGAGGTAGGCCTCATCGAGCGACAGTCCTTCGACCAGCGGCGTGAACTCATAAAAAATCGCGAACACTTGCTCGGAGACTTCGGCGTAGCGGGCCATGCGTGGACGCACGCAGACGGCTTCGGGACATAGCGCGAGCGCATGCCGAATCGGCATCGCTGAGCGCACGCCGAACTTTCGGACCTCATAGCTAGCGGCCGCCACGACACCGCGACCACTCACACCGCCGACGATCAGCGGCTTACCCCGCAACTCCGGATGGTCGCGTTGTTCGACGGATGCGTAGAACGCATCCATGTCGACGTGCAAGATGTCCCGCTTGACCTCGACGGTCACACGAACAATTCGGCTTGTTCCTGCGTCGGAAGATCGATCCGCGGTCGTGGCTTGCCGTTCGTGCCAAGTTCATGCGGCGCAAAGTCATCGACGTTGATGAGCTCCATGACTTTGCGATCGTAGGCGCGCAGCCAGTTGGCGTCTTCAGTCGAGAACAGTCCGGTGCGCTCGGCTTCATCGATCTGCGCTGGAAGATCGAGCGCGGTGATGCGACCGGTCTTGACCCCTTCGACGCGCAAACGCTTCTCGAGCGACTCAGCGCGTTCGGCCATCTCCAGCGCTTCTTGCAGCAACCCAAGCGCATTAGTTGATTCGATACGGCGGTAGACCGGATAGCAGAGACGGTCGCGTACATCCGTCGGCGAGAGGACGAGCTCGGAGAGTTTGCGACCGAGCCTGTCGTCTGGCGCGGAGTACTGCAGGCCGCGTGGGAAAATCAGCAGACGCATCACGCCTGCGAGGAAGCGGTTCGGGAAGTTGCTGAGAAAACCATGCAACTGTTCCTGCGCCTTGTAGAGCAGGTTCCGGCAGGCCCACTCCACCAAGGGCAGGTCCTCGGGGCGACGGCCCTGGTTTTCATAGTGCTTGAGCACCATGGAGGCGAGGTACATACAGGAGAGCACATCACCGAGTCGAGCGGAGAGGTTTTCTTTCTTTTTGAGGTAACCGCCGAGACTCAGCATGGCGACGTCGACGGCGAAGGCGAAGCTCGCCGAAAAACGAACGATGTGCTGGTAGTAGCGGGCGACCGGTCCCTCGACCGGCGCAGCCGTGAACCGCGCGTTCGTCATCGCCATGACGAGCGACCGTACCGCGTTGCTCAAGGTGAAGCCGATGTGTCCGAACAAGGCGTCATCGAAATCTTTGACACCCTGAGCGCGGTTCGGATTGCGAGCCGCCTCCATTTCTTTGAAGACGTACGGATGGCAGCGGATCGCGCCCTGACCAAATATGATGAGGCTACGCGTCAGGATGTTTGCGCCTTCGACGGTGATCGCCACCGGCACGACCTGATAGCCACGACCGAGATAGTTACGTGGTCCGAGACAGATTCCCTTGCCGCCATGAATGTCCATGGCGTCGTTCGCAATCTGCCGGCTCATCTCCGTGACGTGATACTTCAGCATCGCCGAAGGAACCGAGGGACGCTCGCCGCCGTCGATGGCGCCCGCCGTGACGGAGCGCGCGGCATCCATGGTGTAGGTGAGTCCGACCATCTTGGCGAGCACACTCTCGACACCCTCGAACTTGCCCACCGGCATGTTGAACTGTCGACGAATGCGCGCATAAGCACCCGTCGCAAAGACGGCGGCCTTGCCGCCGCCCGTGCCACTCGAGGGCAGCGAGATGCAGCGACCGACCGACAGCTGCTCGACGAGCATGCGCCAGCCTTGGCCCGCCATCTTGGGTCCACCGATGATGTAGTCGAGTGGAACAAAAACGTCCGTACCTTTGATCGGACCGTTTTGAAACGGCACGTTCAGCGGAAAGTGACGACGACCAATGCTGATGCCCGGTGTTTCACGCGGGATGAGCGCGCAAGTGATACCGATATCCGTCGTAGTGCCGAGCAGTCGATCAGGATCGAGCATGCGGAACGCGAGACCGATGACGGTGGCGACCGGCGCGAGCGTGATGTAGCGCTTCGAGAAGTTGAGTTTGAGGCCAATGATTTCACGGCCCTGCCACATCCCACGGCAGACCACGCCGACATCGGGAAGTGACGCGGCATCGGAACCTGCACGAGGGCCGGTTAGTGCAAAGCAGGGAATGTCTTCGCCGTTGGCAAGCCGAGGCAGGTAGTAATTTTTTTGCTCTTCGGTGCCGTAATGCTGCAACAGTTCGCCCGGCCCCAGGGAGTTGGGCACGGCGACGGTGGAAGACACTACGGCGCTGCGGCTCGACAGTTTGGCGAGCACGCAGGAGTGGGCGTATGCCGAGAATTCGAGACCGCCGTATTTCTTGGCGATGATCATCGCGAAGAAACCGTTGCGCTTGAGGAAGTCCCACACTTCCGGCGGCATATCGCCACGCCGGTGCGTGATATCGAAGTCGTCGATCATGCGGCAGAGCTCTTCGCATGGACCATCGAGGAAGGCTTGTTCCTCGGCAGTGAGTGCCGGAGCCTTCGCACCGAGCAACTTGGGCCAGTTCGGTTTGCCCGTGAACAGTTCGCCGTCCCACCACACCGTACCCGCTTCGAGCGCCTCGCGTTCGGTGCTCGACATCGCAGGCAGCATGCGCCGGTAGATTTTCATGAACGGCCGCGTCACCCACTTTTGACGCAGCGGTGCGATGTTGAGCAGCACAAGACCGGCGAACATCAACCAAAGAAATCCTTTCCAGAGACCCGCGGGTTCGCCGATCGCCGAATAGGCAACGAGCAGTACACCGAAGGTCACGGTGTAGGCGAGCAAGCTCAGTCTCTTGTAGGCGAGATAGAGCAGTGCAGCGACGAACAGGATTGCGATGACGCCGCCCTTGAGCGTCAGAGCCAGTCCGGTGAGAACCAGCAGGGAGAGGGCGATTAGGATGTGGGTCATGCAGAGAGACTACTGCATGCCCAATCCTTCTATAAAGAGCGGCGTCACGCCGCCCGCAATCAGCCGAGCAGGTCCTTCACCCCGTCGCGCTCTTCCAGCAGCTCCTGGTGGGTGGCATCCATGCGCTTGCGGCTGAACTCATCGATGGCCAAACCTTGCACGATTTCGTACCGACCGCCGCGACAGACCACCGGATAGGAATAAATCACGCCTTCCGGAATGCCGTAGCTGCCGTCCGAGGGGATGCCCATAGAGGCCCAGTCACCTTGGGCAGATCCGTGGAACCAGTCGCGAACGTGGTCGATGGCGGCCGAGCCTGCCGAGGCGACCGAAGAGGCCCCGCGCGCTTTGATGATCGCTGCGCCACGCTGCTGCACGGTGGGGATGAAAGTTTTCTCGATCCATTCGGCATCGACGAGGCTGCGAGCGGGCTGACCTTTGACGAAGCAATGGTTGATATCCGGGTACTGGGTGGCCGAGTGGTTACCCCAGATGATCATTTTCTGGATGTCGTTGACATGGTGACCGGTCTTTTCGGCCAATTGCGATAGCGCACGGTTGTGATCGAGGCGCGTCATGGCGGTGAAGCTCTGCGGCTTGAGCGACGGCGCATTCTTCATCGCAATCAGGGCGTTGGTGTTGGCCGGGTTGCCGACGACGAGCACGCGAACATCTCGCGCGGCCACATCGTTCAGCGCCTTACCCTGTGCGGAGAAGATCTGCGCATTGGCGAGGAGCAGGTCCTTGCGTTCCATGCCCGGACCGCGCGGACGCGCGCCGACGAGCAATGCCGCATGACAATCCTTGAAGGCCACTCGAGCGTCATCGGTCGCGACGACTTTGTTCAGCGTCGGGAACGCACAGTCGTTGAGCTCCATCAGCACACCCTGAAGCGTAGGCAGGGCCGGGGTGATCTCGAGCAGGTGCAGGTTGACCGGTTGATCGGGGCCGAGCATGGCGCCCGAGGCGACGCGGAAAGCGAGGGCGTAACCGATCTGGCCAGCGGCGCCGGTGATGGCGACATTCAAAGGCTGCTTCATCTCGAAAATCTCCGGGAAAGTCAGGTTCGTTGAGGCGCGCGGATTCTACGGTATCGCCCGGGGAGTTCGCCTCGTCCAAATGACCCCTTGACTCCGTATTGGTGTTGTAGTTATTTATAACACTAGAAGGTTTACTCAGGAGCAAGTAACGTGAGCACATGTCCCATCAATCAGGTTTCGCCGGATTTGGCCCCGAGCGTGGCGGCTGCCTTGGTTGCCGTAGCGCTGACCCTCAGTTTTTTCTGGGGTCTGATCGAGGCTTCCGGCTACCTCTGACCTCGTAGCCCCGGAGCGTCGCTTATGGACCCGCAATGGAATGAGAACGCCCCGATCTATCGCCAGCTTCGCGATCGCGTCGTGGCGATGATTCTCGAGGGTGTTTTGAAGGAGGGCGACCCGTTGCCCTCGGTCCGCAATGTTGCGGCGGAGTTCCGGATCAACCCCCTGACTGTTCTCAAAGCCTATCAGGAGCTCGCCGATGAGCAGCTCGTCGAGAAGCGTCGCGGGCGCGGAATGTTCGTCAATGCCGGTGCGCGTGCCGCGTTGCTCAGAGACGAGCGCAGCCGGTTCCTGCGCGACGAGTGGCCGCGAACTCGCGCCACGATCGAGCGCTTGGGCTTCACGGTGGACGAATTGATGTCCACAGGAAAACAAAAATGACTGACTCAGTCATCGTCGCCAAAGATTTACGCAAGCGATACGGCAAAGATACCGTTGCCCTTGACGGCGCGAGCTTTTCGATCGGCCGCGGACGAATTGTCGGTCTGATGGGACCGAATGGTGCCGGCAAGACGACGGCCCTCAAGGCCATTCTCGGTCTGACGCCGTTCGACGGACAACTCAATGTGCTCGGTCGCGATCCGCGTCGCGAGCGCGACAGCCTCATGCAAGACGTGTGCTTCATCGCAGACGTCGCCGTGCTGCCGAAGTGGCTGCGGGTCGATCACGCCATTGATTTTGTCGCGGGCGTACATCCCAGGTTCGATCGTGCGCGAGCCGACGCTGTACTTGCGAAAACCGAGATTCGGCGACGCAGCAAGATCGGCGAGTTGTCGAAAGGCATGATCACGCAATTGCACTTGGCGCTGATCATGGCGATCGATGCCAAGCTGCTGGTGCTCGATGAGCCGACACTGGGCCTCGACCTGCTTTATCGCCGGTCCTTCTACGAAGCGTTGCTCAATGATTATTTCGATCGCGAGCGAACGATCGTGGTGACCACGCACCAAGTCGAAGAAGTCGAGCACCTGCTGACCGACGTACTGCTGATCAATCGTGGACGTATCGTCCTCGACTCGTCGGTCGAAGATCTGTCGAGCCGCTTTGTTCAGCTGATTGCCCATCACGACTCCCGAGAGGCTGCGCGCAGTCTCGGTCCGATCTACGAACGCGAGGTGTTCGGTCGCAGCGCATTCGTATTTGAGGGACGTCGCGTCGAGGAGCTCGCGAATCTGGGTGAGACACGTACACCCTCCGTATCCGATCTCTTCGTCGCAAAGATGACCGGGAGAGCATCATGAACACCAAGTCGTTTCTCATGCTGATTCGGCGGGAAGCCTGGGAGCACCGCAGCCTCGTCTGGGTCCCCGCGATCACCGCAGCACTCATCGTGCTTGCAGCGCTGATCAGCACCAACATATCCGGAAGCATTCAAATCAATGTCGATGGTCAGGAGTCTTTTTTCTTCAAAGCACTCGCCGCCGATGTGAAAACGCAAGCCAATCTGCTGAGCATTTGGACGTCAGCCATCGGCTTGCCGGTGATTTTCATCACCTCGATCGTGCTCTATTTCTATCTCATCGATTCGCTCTATGCGGAACGGAAAGATCGTAGCATCCTGTTTTGGAAGTCGATGCCGGTGTCTGACGCGGCAACGGTGCTGTCCAAAGCTGCAACTGCGCTCATTGCGGTCCCCATTTGGATATGGCTCATGTCGGTTGTCATGGGCTTGCTGACCTTTGCCATCGTAGCGCTCAAGGTATCGGGCACACCGCTGGCTCCGCTCGCCAACTTTCATGTCGGCGCTTGGTTCGTGACGCAGCTGACGTTGCTCCAGAACTTCTTCATCGCCGCCTTGTGGTATTCACCGCTCGTCGGCTGGCTGCTATTGGTATCGGTTTGGGCGAAGCGAGCGCCGTTCCTCTGGGCAATTTCGCCGGGGTTTATCGCCATCTTCGAAGAGCTTTTTTTCGATACGGAATATGTGAGTCGACTCATCAGCTACCGCGTGACGCATTACTTCGAGGTCACGGCCGTCCGAGTCAATATCGAGGACGGCGCGGGTGTTGAGACAATCATCGACACCATACAAAACACCTACAGCCGTCTCAGCGCTGCGCCACTGCTCGGCGAACTGCATCTCTATACGGGGGTGCTTGCGGCTGCAGTGTTGCTTCTTGCGGCCATTCGCCTGCGGCGTTGGCGCGACGACACCTGAGCGCGCTCGAGGCGAAATCTTAGATTCGGGTTCCGGCGGTCACGATTTCCGTGATGCGCCGGGCTTTGGCGCGCGCTTCATCGATCGATTCGGCCTTCGCGAGCGACACGCCCATGCGCCGTTGACCGCTGACTTCGGGCTTTCCGAAAAGACGCAGTGACGTGTCGGGCTCAGCGAGGGCTGCATCGAGTGCGCTGAAACGGATATTCGTCGACTCGCCTTCGACGAGGATGGCGCTCGATGCCGAGGGACCGAGCTGACGAATCACGGGGACGGGTAAGCCGAGTATGGCCCGCAAGTGCAGCGCGAATTCCGACAGGTCTTGGGAAATCATCGTGACCATGCCGGTGTCGTGAGGCCGGGGCGATACTTCGCTGAACCATACCGAGTCGCCTTTCACGAACAACTCCACGCCGAATAATCCACGCCCACCCAGTGCCGACGTGATCCGCTCGGCGATACGCTGGCTTTCTTTGAGCGCGGCGATGGACATCGGATGCGGCTGCCATGATTCGCGGTAGTCCCCCGCGATCTGCAGATGGCCGATCGGATCGCAGAACGACGTGCCTCCTGCATGACGAACGGTAAGAAGAGTGATTTCGTAATCGAAAGCGATGAACCCTTCGACGATCACTCGACCTGCGCCGGCGCGGCCGCCCACTTGGGCGTACTCCCACGCATGATCGATTTCTGCGAGTTCGCGTACAACACTCTGACCCTTCCCGGAGCTGGACATCACCGGCTTGACGACGCAGGGTGTGCCGATTGCGGCAACCGCTTGTCGATACTCCTCTGGCGTCGAAGCAAATCGATAGGGTGAGGTGGGCAGGACGAGTTCCTCGGCGGCGAGCCGTCGGATGCCTTCGCGATCCATGGTCAAGCGGGCGGCGCGCGCGGTCGGAATGACGTTGAATCCCTCGGACTCGAGCGCGAGCAGTTCCTCGGTCGCAATAGCTTCGATCTCCGGCACGATGAACTGGGGTCGTTCGCGAAGAACGAGCTCGCGTAGTGCGTCACGATCGAGCATGCGGATGACATGCGCGCGATGCGCAACCTGCATCGCCGGCGCGTCGGCATACCGATCGACCGCGATCACTTCGAGGCCGAGCCGCTGAGCTTCGATAGCCACTTCCTTTCCGAGCTCTCCGGAGCCGAGCAGCATCAGGCGCGTAGCCGAAGGTTTGCGGGGAGTGCCGATGGTGGTCATGCGAGGCCTCGGGATAGACTGCGGCGGAGTTTAACTTCAGGAATTTTCACCATGTCCGATCCCGTCATTGCCAGCAAAACTCCGTTCCCCGTCGACGTCGAGGCCGGGAAGACTTATTGGTGGTGCACCTGCGGCAAGTCCGCCAAGCAACCCTTCTGCGACGGTTCTCATAAGGGCTCCACGTTCATGCCGCTGAAGTACGACGCGGACAAGACCGGGACCGTCTGGTTTTGCGGGTGCAAGCACACGGCAAAAGCCCCCCTTTGTGACGGCTCTCACAAGGCGCTTTGACCCCTAACTCATTGATTTTTTAAGTACAGGATTTGTTCTATACAAATCCTTGACAGGCGGGGGCTCACCGGTAGAATTGTGCGCGTCAACCGTCCCTTCTGACGAGTGACCCCCGTTCGGGCGGATCGAAAGACCCGCCCATTTTTTTGGGTCAGACCCCCCGTTATCCCGACAGCTGCTCGCTGAGTTCGAGCCAGCGCTCCTCAAGCGCCGCAATCCGGCCGACGAGTTCGGCGTGTGTGCCTGGGAGTTTGGCGAGCGCGGCGTCGGTGGCGGCGTACGCCTTGGGATCTGCCAAGCGCTGTTCGAGCTGGATCCGCTCCTTCCCGAGTCGCTCGAGCTCCTTCTCGATTTTTCGCAACTCGGTGCGAAGGGGAGTAATCGCATTTCGATTATCGGCTTCTTGTCGCTTTTTTTCTTTCCGTGTCGGCGATGCATTGGCTTCTGCATTGACGGACGTGGATGGTGGGCGGGAGCGACGCGAGAGCCAATTGGCATAGTCAGCAAGGTCGCCATCGAAAGGCATGACTTCGCCATGACCTACGAGTACGAACTCGTCACACACACTGCTCAGCAATCCGCGATCGTGCGAGACGACGACCACGGCGCCTTCGAATTCCTGAAGAGCAAGCAACAAAGAATCGCGCATCTCGAGATCGAGATGGTTGGTCGGCTCATCGAGTAGCAGAAGATTAGGTCGACGGGCCACCAGGATGGCGAGCGATAAGCGCGCACGCTCACCACCTGAAAACGAAGCGACCGGCTCGAACACTCGATCTCCGGAAAAATTGAACCGCCCGAGATGGTCGCGTTTTTGTTGCTCACCCCATCCCGCCACCTCCGGTCCGCCACGGCGCGTGAGTTCGAGTATTGCCGTGCTGGATGCATCGAGTTGATCGACCTCGAGTTGTGCGAAGAACCCTGTTTCCAGATCGGGTGCGCCGGTGCGAGTGCCGGATTGCGGGGGCAGCTCACCATCAATGGTTTTCATCAATGTTGATTTACCGGCGCCATTTCGGCCGAGAATGCCGAGGCGAGCGCCGGGTGCGATCGAAAGCTTGATGCCTTCTATAATCGTACGATCGCCATAGCCCGCGCTGATGCGATCAAGATCGACGAGCGGGGCCGGTAGTTTTCGTGGAATCCGGAATTCCCAGTCATAGGCGGCGTCGACATGCTGCGTCACCAGCGCCGGCAGTCGCTCCAGCCATTTAATTCGACTTTGCGCTTGTCGAGCCTTGCTGGCCTTTGCGCGGAATCGGTCGATGAAGCTTTGAACGCGCTCGGTCTCCCGCCTCACACGCTCGTTCTCGGCCTGCTGCTGAGCGAGACGCGACAGCCGTTGAGTTTCGAACTCGCTGAAGTTCCCGGAGTAGCTGTCCATCCGCCGCGCCGAGATATGCAGTACGCGTCCGATGATGGCATCGAGAAAATCCCGATCGTGCGATACGAGCAGCAAGGTGCCGGGATAAGAACGCAGCCAGTCTTGCAGCCACAGAACGGCGTCGAGATCTAGATGGTTGGTCGGCTCGTCGAGTAACAACAAATCGGAGCGACACATCAGCGCACGAGCGAGGTTGGCGCGCATCCGCATGCCACCCGAGAAACTCGCAATGGGTTGATCGATAGCGGCAGGGTCGAACCCGAGACCATCGAGCAGTTCGGCGGCGCGAGTGCGCGCCGTATAGCCGCCAAGCGCGTCGTACTCGCCCAACACGTGAGCGTAATGCAGGCCGTCGTCAGATTTTTCTGCTTCGGCGAGCTCGCGCTCGCAAGCCCGCAGCGCGATATCGCCGTCGATGACATGTTCGATGACCGGCTGCTGCGAGTGGGGTAATTCCTGAGCGACCGACGCCACCGCGAGCTTGCCGGGCAACTCGAATTCGCCGCGATCGGGTCCGAGCTCGCCTCGGAACAAGGCGAGTAACGAAGATTTTCCACAGCCATTGCGGCCGACAAGCCCGACTTTTTCGCCCCGCAGGATGCTGACGGAGACGTCCTCGAGGAGCGGTTCGGGTCCGCGGCGAAGCTGAAGATTGCGTAGATGGATCACGGACGAGATTGTACGTGTATGCTCGCCGCTCATGCGATCCGCGCCATCAACGCTCGTTACACTCGATGAGCTCGAACTCACGGGCCGTAGCCGTACCCATGTTGTAGAGGTCGCAGATCTTTACTGCGTGCTTCATCGCCAAGCCATCCCATCGTTTCTTGCCATGCGCGAGGCAGCGCGAGGCGAGGGCATCGACCTGCAGGCCGCGTCGTCATTTCGCGACTTCGATCGCCAAGTGGCCATCTGGAACGGCAAATATCTCGGTGAGCGCCCGCTACTCGATCGGACAGGGCGAACATTGAGCGCAGTCGATCTTTCGCCAGAAGAACGCGTTGAGACCATCCTGCTTTGGTCGGCGCTTCCGGGCGCGAGTCGTCATCATTGGGGTACGGATTTCGATGTCTTCGATGCGGCGGCGATGCCCGATCGATCACAACTGCAGTTGATGACTGAGAAATATGCGAGCGATGGCCCTTTCGCCCGCCTGACGGCGTGGCTCGATACGCATATGCATCGGTTTGGGTTTTTTCGTCCTTATGTCGACCCGGGCGATGGGACGATATCGGGCGGTGTCAGCCCCGAACCCTGGCATCTCAGTTTTGCGCCGCTATCGACACACTTTCTGAATCAACTGACTGTCGCGGTTCTGTCGCGGGCGATCGCCTCGTCATCGATCGAGGGGCGTGAGATCGTCATGGCTCGCATCGACGAACTGCATCGGCGTTTTGTCGCGAACGTCGCGACGACACCTGCTGCATTACTCGCGATGGAACTCGGCGATCACGGGCGTATGGTCTGAGGGGCGTTCCGCGCGGCGCGGCTCACGATCGATGCGTGATCCGACACAGCGTTTTGCGAGCGCGGGTGTAGCGAGGATGAGGTCGATGCGTAGTCCGTTATTCCGACGGAAGGCTGCCGCACGGTAATCCCACCAACTGAACGACTTTTCGGGCTGATCGAAATTTCGGAACACATCGACCAGTCCGGCGTCGAGTAGTTGTCGATAGGCGGTTCGCTCGGGCTCGCTGACGTGCACGCTACCCACCCACGCGGCAGGATCGTGAACATCCCGATCTTGGGGTGCGATGTTGAAGTCGCCCAGTACGATGACGTCGCGATCTTTGAGCAGAGCGTCTCTCAACCAACGCTCCAGCGCCTCGAGCCAGCGAAGCTTGTAGGCGTATTTGTCCGATCCCGGCTCTTGCCCGTTCGGCACATAAAGATCGACCACTAGCAGACCGTCGGTTTCCGCAGCGAGCACCCGACGTTGTTCGTCATCGAAACCGGGGATATCGGTTGCGACGACCTTCAAAGGTTTCCGGGACAAGATGGCGACGCCGTTATACGTGCGCTGCCCGCTATAAACGACTTCGTAGCCGAGCTCCGCGATCTCACGTACGGGAAAATCGGGGTCAGGCAACTTGGTTTCTTGCAGGGCGACGATGTCGGGCTTCGCGTCGGCGAGCCATTCGACCAGTTGCGGAAGGCGTACCCGCAGGGAATTGACGTTCCAGGTGGCGATGGTGGTCTTGGACATGCCGCTAGAGTAATCCACTCTGCGGCAAGAGGTCGGGGCGCCGTGTACGATTCGGGCATGACGACGAAGAACTTCGATTTGGTGGTGATCGGCGGCGGCAGCGGCGGGCTCGCCTGCGCACAACGAGCAACGGAGTACGGGGCCAAAGTGGCGCTCATCGAGGCGTCGCGGCTCGGTGGTACCTGCGTCAACGCGGGGTGCGTTCCCAAAAAGGTGATGTGGAATGCTGCCCAGATCGCCCATGCTGCACACGATGCGGCGCACTATGGGTTCGACCTGCAAATCGGTGGACACGATTGGCGTGCGCTGCGCGAGGCGCGCGAAGCGTATATCCATCGTCTGAACGGCATCTACGAACGCAATCTTGCCAACAAAAAAATCGAAGTCCTGCGCGGCCAGGGCCGCTTCACCGGCGTGGGTGAAGTGCGTGTTGGAGACGAGCGGCTCGAAGCGCCTCATGTCGTCATCGCCACGGGTGGACGGCCTTCCGTGCCCGCCATCCCGGGAGCAGAGCTCGGCATCACTTCGGACGGATTCTTTGCACTCGAGTCGAGACCTGAGCGCGTGGCTGTGGTGGGCAGCGGTTACATCGCTGTCGAGCTCGCTGGTGTGTTTTCGGGCCTCGGTAGTCGTGTGTCGCTCGTCATCCGCCATGAACGGGTGCTACGCCACTTCGACACCATGCTGGGCGATGCGCTCATGAAAATCATGCGCGACGAAGGTACGGCGATCGAAACCAACGCTACACCTCGAGCGCTCGAACGCGATGCGGATGGGAGTCTTTGTCTACTGACGGCAGACGGGCGTACGCTCGGTGCCTTCGATTGTGTCGTCTGGGCGATCGGGCGCGAGCCCATGATCGAGAGCATCGGCCTCGATCGCGCCGGCGTACAACTCGACGATTCTGGGCATATCGCCGTCGATCGATATCAGCAGACGAATGTCGGAGGCACGTATGCCATCGGTGATGTCACGGGGCGCGCGCTCCTGACGCCCGTGGCAATTGCTGCAGGACGACGATTATCAGATCGCATCTTCGGCGGCATGAGCGATCGGCATCTCGATTACTCCAACATCCCGACTGTGGTGTTCAGTCATCCGCCGATCGGTACGGTGGGTCTCAGTGAGCAAGAGGCTCGCGATCGTTACGGTGCCGAATCTTTGAAAATCTACACGTCCGGATTCGTGCCGATGTATCACGCGCTGACGACGCGCAAGCCGCGCGCGGAAATGAAGCTCATTACGGTCGGGCCGGAGCAGCGCGTCGTGGGCTGTCACGTCATCGGCGCGGGTGCCGATGAAATGCTTCAGGGCTTTGCAGTCGCCGTGAAGATGGGCGCTACCAAACGCGATTTCGACGATACCATCGCGATCCACCCGACCAGCGCCGAAGAATTCGTCACGATGCGTTGATCGGTTTGGTTTCGCCGAGCAGTAGTCGACGCAAATATTCTGGCGCGACGAGATGGCAGTAGCGCGTCCCCCGAAACTGCGGGGGCGCTGTCAGATAGCGCGGGTCGAGCCAATCGTTGCGCATGGCCTTGGCTTGCACATGCAATCGGCCTGATTCATCGACCCGAGCCATGGCATAGGGCTCGAGCCAGATGGGTCCCATCGCCGTGACGATGTCGGGTTCCATGACCACGTTTTTACCGCCACCGAACGATGCTCGTCGACGTTCTGCCGGGGTCATCGAAGCGAGTACACGTTGCAGGGTCAGTGCGTTGACGCCACTGCAGCCAATATCGGCACCCGCAGCGCCTTCGCCATATTCGCTGACGAGATGATCGGCCGTTTTCATCTTGCACGACACCATCATCGGCGTTGCATTCGGCGACGCGCTCTCCGGCCAAACATATTGGGTGGTGACGAGCGGACGAGCGACCGGTTTCGATTTGGTGAAGCCGGCAAGGTCCGGATGAACATCGTTGCGTGCGGGTATCTTGGAACCGACGATGGCCGCCTGCGCCTCGATGCAGAATTGATCGGTCGTGAGCACGGGCTTGACCGTGGCGACAGGCGTCGATGAGCAGGACGCCAATACCAGGACCGTTGCCAAAATAGTCAGGGAAGATTTTGAAGCCATGGCTACCCCTCGCTTGTCCGCAAGGTACACGCTTTTGACGCTCAACGTTGACTAAGTCGGCGACACCGACCGAAATCGTCCCGTGATGCATCGACCCGTCAAATATCGAACCACGACTGGCAGGGCGACCTTGCTGATTTCCATGGTGCTGCTGATGGCAGGCTGTGATCGAGGCCCGTTGCCTCTTCCGCCGGAGTCTTTTCAGATTCGCATCAATCTGTTGTGCAGTACCTGTGACGATTTTCTCCGCTGCGAGCGCGCTTCCGCTGCACCTGCAGCCAACTCCTATCGCCTCTATCGGCTGCGCGAAAAAACTTTCTGGGCGCAGATTGCGACCATTTGGGACTACCTCATCCAGTTACTGCGTCGAAAGACGTCGGACACCAGACCGCTGTCGGTCTACGACAATCAGGGCGACCTGAGACGAGTGCTGACTGCGGAGGGTAGGGCGCGGGTAGATGCCGCAGCGGGACTCATCTTGCTGCCAGACTCCGCCATCGATATGCGCAATGGCGATTGGCGAAACTCCACCGGCGATCTGCAGGGAACATGTCGAACCCTTCCTCGCCGCGAAGGGTATGCCTGGGTACGCGCGATGCTCGGTCGCGAACTGCCGAGCGGAAAAACACCATGAGCAAGCCCAGAAAACTCGGCGCAGGTCGTATCGCGTTGCTCGCGTTACGGTATCTGCTCGCTCTGTTTTTTTTGGGTGCGGCCGTCAATAAATGGCGTCAGCAATACATCACCACCGATCGACTATCGCAGATTTTCATGCAGCGACTCGAAGAAATCGATCCGGAATCCTTCGGCGCCTGGTTCATCGAGAACATCGGTCTACCGCACTATCAATCTTTGGCCTGGCTCGTCTGTTGGGGCGAAACTTTTATCGCAGCGGGGTTGCTGTTCGGATTCATGACCCGTAGTGCGGCGGCGGGCGCGATGCTGATGATGTTTTCTTTTGCGATTGGCGGTTACTATGACGCCTCGTTGATCGCGCTCGCCCTGATGTTCTTGCCGTTCGTCATCTGGCCCACCGGACAATGGCACGGACTCGATGCGTGGATGCACGCGCGCTATCCCTCGATCTGGATCTTCCGCTGATGTTTTTGGAGTCCCTCGATGAGTGATCAATCCTCTGGCGTCAAATTCGGCCCAGTTCGCCTGATGCCGGGAGTCACTCGAGGACACGTCGGGGCTTATCTTTGGGCGGCATTCGTTAGCATCGGCATTTTCACTTATGCGACGACGCTGCAGCCTTATCTGCTCGAGGTCAATATCGGGGTTCCGGTCGAGCAGCGCGGGATGGTGTCTGGTGACCTGCAGTTCTGGCAGGAAATCATCACACTGCTTTGCGTCGGACTATTCGGGGCGTGGTCTGATCGGGTAGGGCGACGAGTCGTTTACATCACGGGCTTTCTCGTCACCGCGCTCGCCTATGCAGCCTACCCGTTTGCAGATGACGTCGGACAGCTGCTCATCTACCGACTGATTTACGCGGTGGGTATCGCAGCGCTCGGTGGCATGTTGGCGACAGTACTGGCCGACTATCCAGTCGATGCCGACCGCGGCAAGCTCACCGGAATTTCTTTCTTCCTCAACGCCGTCGGAGCACTCCTGTTTTTTGCAGTGCTCACTCGCTTGCCGTCGCTCTATCAGGGCTTCGGTGCCACCGAAACCGAGGCGGGTCGATTCGCCTATCTCACCATCTCGGCGGTATGTGTGTTGAGTGCGCTCATCATGGTGGGCCTAAAGCCCGGGCGACCCGATCAAGTCACCGAGCGGCTGCCCTTGCGTACCCTGTTGAGTCAGGGCCTTGCAGCGGGCCGTCAACCGCGTATCGCCTTGGCTTATGCCGCTTCGTTCGCTGCGCGTGCCGATCTCGTCATCGTCGCTTTGTTTCTTTCTTTGTGGGTGCAGACGGCCGCAATCGCCGATGGCGCGACGGCGGCCGAGGCCTCTTCGCGACAAGGTGCTTTATTCGGCATCGTGCAGGGCTCTGCCATGCTCTGGGCGCCGATCTTTGGTTGGATGGCCGACAAGGTGAATCGGGTCACGCTCATCATCATCGCCACAGCGCTCTCGATCGTCGGTTACGGTTGGATGGGACTCACCCCCGATCCGGCCTTGGGCGGTGCGGCGTTTGGCGCGGCGGCAATGCTCGGCATCGGTCAGGCGAGCGGCATCCTCGCGTCACAAGTTCTGATTGCGCAGGAAGCGCCCGGTGCTATTCGCGGTGCCGTTATCGGCATGGTCGGTTTCTTCGGTGCACTTGGCATTCTCGCCATCTCGAAAATTGGTGGCTACACCTTCGATGTTTGGCGACCGGGTTCACCCTTCATCATCATGGCGGCTGCCAACGTCTTGTTGCTGGCGTTCGCTATCTGGGTGCGTTCGCGGCGCTGAAACGACTGCGCGAGAACAGCACTGCGCCGAGCGCGAGAGAGACCGCTGCGGCAGCGAAGGGCGCACCAGGGAAATGCAGCTGCCCCATCGACAGACTGAATAAGTGCGTCATCGTGAACGGTGTGACGAGAGCCGTGAAACTGACGATGCCAGCGATGGCGCCTTGAAGTTCGCCTTGTGCATTGGCGGGTACTTGTCGCGAGAGGATGGCCCGAATCGAGGGCATGGTGAGCCCGATCAGACAGGCCAACGGAACACTGGCAAACAACATCGTCGGTGTTGTCGAGAAGGCATAACCCAAGAACCCGATAGAGCCTGCCGAAAGGCCGATCAGCGCGGTGCGATTCTCGCCGAGCTTGCGAGAGAAAAGCCCGACGAGTCCGCCTTGGACCACTGCCGTACCGAGTCCGAGCACGGCGAGCGAAATGCCCATCTCACGCTCGCCCCAGCCGAACTTCGCCATGGTCATCCACGTCCAGGTGGAAGGCAGTGTGTCGTGCCCGATTTGATACATGAAGAGCACGAACAGCAGCAGCAAGGCACCGGGAATGGCGCGCATCGATCGGATAGCGCCCAGCACATTGGCGCGACGCGCTGAAAATGCCCGACGTTGAGCTTCGGGTAAGGTTTCTTTGAGGACGACTACCGCGATCAGGAAATTGAGCGCGGTAAATGCTGCTGCGGCGAAGAAGGGAACTCGCGGCCCGTATTCTCCCAAAAGGCCGCCGACGACGGGGCCGACGATGAAGCCCATGCCCCAGGCCGCGCCATTGAGACCAAAATATTTAGCACGTTGATCGGCGGGAATGATATCCGCCACCACGGCATTGGCGGTTGCGAATGTGGCTCCCGCGATCCCCGCGATGATGCGACCGACAAATAGCCAAGCGAGCGTAGGCGCGAGCCCCATCAGTACGTAATCGACGGACAGTGCCGCTAGAGAAGCCAGCAGAATCGGTTTTCGACCGTAACGATCGCTGAGATTTCCGAGTATGGGCGAAAAGATGAATTGCATCGAAGCATAGGCGAGGGTGAGCCAGCCTGCGATGGGCGCAGCGTCTGCAAGCGCCGCACCGGATAACTGCATGACGAGTTCTGGCGCGACGGGAATGATGATGCCGATGCCCATCGAGTCGATGAACAGCGCCATGGCGACGATGGGCAGCATTCGCCGCCGCGGATCATTGGTCATGCCCAGCCCGCTCCTTTGGACGTTCGATAACGCTGCACCATCTCGAGCGCAGATCGTTCGCAAGGTGGAAGATCGACATCACTTTTTGAAATAGGCGTCACGCGTTCGCCCCAGCGCAACAGATGTGCACAGAAGGTGAGTCCGCCGCCGAAAGCCGGCATCAAGAGCAGCGAGCCCGGTTTGATTCGGCCCTCTTCGAGTGCTTCGCAAAGCGCGACGGGAACTGTTGCCGCAGACATATTGCCGTAGCGACTGACGCTGACGTAAACGCGATCCATCGGGATGCTTGCTCGTTTCGCGACCGCTTCGATGATGCGCAGATTCGCCTGGTGAGGAACCGCGAGATGGATGTCGTCAGCGGTGATCCCTGCGCGCTGCAACACGTCTTCGCTCGCGAGCCCCATGCCGTTCACGGCTTTCTTGAAAATTTCCTGACCTTCGAATTGCCACTCGGTTGATCCGAGCATTCGGCCTTGGTGCACGTAGGCACCGCCGATGCCGTGTATACGAAGGATTTCTCTCGAGTCACCGTAGCAACCGAGCTTCTCGAGTAGCAGGCCCTCGTTCTTGTCGGTGGCTTGGAGCACGACGGCCGCGCAGCCATCGCCGAACAGCACCGACACGTTACGATCATCCCAATTCATGTAGGGCGAGATCAGCTCGCCACCGACGACGAGTGCCGTGCGCACGACACCGCTTTTGATCATGGCTGCGGCGGTCGAGAGGCTATAAAGAAAACTCGTGCAGGCCGTATTGACGTCCATTGCGCCGCAGCCATCGGCACCGAGGCGTCGCTGCAGGCCCGAGGCCATGTTCGGACATTGATCGTCGTGCGTGGTTGTCCCGAACACGATGAGTTCGAGATCCTTGCCTTCGATTCCCGCGCAAGCGAGGGCTCGCGCCGCAGCGACATACGCCATCTCTCCCAACGAGACGTGCGAGACGCGTCGTTCGCGGATGCCTGTGCGAGTGGTGATCCACTCGTCCGTCGTGTCGAGAAAGGTCGCGATGTCCGCGTTGCTCAACACGGCTGGTGGCAGGCATTTGCCCCAGCCCGTTATGGTGGCATTCAGCATAAGTCCCCCGGGAGGGCGAGGATACCCCGGTTTGGCGGTTCCGTCAGTCGGCCGCCGAAAACGAAGTCTTGGCGTTTTTCCGATCGCCACCGCTATCGTCGGCCAAGACGCTGCGACACAGGGGGAGTTCGATATGTGGATGCCGCCGCTCGAAGACGCCTGGCAGGGCAAGGTGCAATTCTATGAATTGCTGTTCGGCACGTGGACTGTCTATGTATTTCTGGTGATGCTCTGGCAGCGAGTACTGAAAGAGCCACTCGACGAGTGGCGCTATGTTCTGCTCTCGTTCTTTGGTGCCGGCGCGTTTTGGGTCAACCACTATTTTCAGAAATCACCGTTTTGGCTGTCGCTGATCAACCTGTACGCGGTCTTTTTTCTGCTGGCATGGTGGGTCATCGGAATTCGCGGTCGAGCACGCTCAGGAGCTTGGAAGTTCGGCGCATTGGTTGGCGCCATCGTCTACACCGTCGCGTTCATCCTGTTCGAGCAACTGGCACGTTATGGCGTCGAGCATTGGGGCATGCACGAATTCTGTTGGATGACGCTTTCGTTCTTTGGCTTCTGGTGGTTGATCGTCTGGCGTTCGCGTTCGAGCGTCACGCCGAAGCCTGCCAAGGAAGATCCCTATCCAAAGCCGCAGTGGCGCGGCGCCGGCGGAAATCTTTAGGCGGACGCCAGCACCTCGAGCGAAACGCGCTCGCCGGACTCGAGCGCGCCTTCCATTCCGCGACTGCCGACGGCGGTGTGCTCACCGCAGAAGAAGAGTCGCTTGTGAGGCTTCGCGATCGAGTCGCGCAGTTCGCGGACCTGTCCGGGCTGGAAGATGGCCCAGTCGCCGGCAGAGAACGGATCGGCACTCCACGAATGAACCGCCGCCACGCGCAGCAAACCTTTGGCGGCAGGTCGAAGTTTTTCGAACTCGGCGATGATCACTCGTGAACTCTCTTCGGGCCCGAGACGATCGAGATATTGGGCGTTGAGACCACGCGCCCAAACCGTAAGGCTCGTCACTTCGTCGTCCATCTTGCCAAATTTTTGCGCGAGCACCATACCGAGTGGGCCGTCGGTCCACATCGAGGGAGACAGGCCATCATTCAGCCAGAACGGACGTTTTGCGATGAGATGATATTGAGTGATCGGAATGTAGCCGAGCGATTGAATGGCCTTGTATTGCAGCGGATCGGGCAGAGGATCGATCGCGACATGGCGCAGTGTCGAGAAGGGCATGGAACACACCACCGACTTCGCCTTGTAGCTACGACCATCCGTGCAAGTCACCTTTGTACCATGTTCAGACACTTCGATCGCGCTGACGCGCCGATTGAGCAGAAGATCACCCTTGAGTTTCTTGGCCATGGCGATCGGCAAATTCTGGTTGCCACCTTTGAACGCACCGATCAGTACACCCGGCGGGACGCCGACCGCAGGAACGCCGGTCGAGACGTTCGAAGCGCCTGTTCGCGAAAATGCCGCCACTGCTCCGCGATTGACCGCCATCCAATGATCCGCAAAGGCTTGCTGCAACAACGAGACGTCACGCGCGGTGGTGCCGTAGGCGATATTGGTATCGAAGCCGAGTCGAATCATTGCGTCGGTCGCGCCATGAGAAGTCAGAAACTCATGGACCGAGATGTCGTATTGCGCGTGTTTCGCGTCGTACCAATTTTCGAGATCACGGAACGGCATATGCTGCCGGAACATGGCGTCACCCCATCCCCACGGAGGCAGTTTTCTGAGATCCCCCGCAAACGGGTTTTTGGGGTGAGTCGGCCAATCTTTGAGAGCAACGTGCTCGCTGCCGATGAAGAGTTCTTGTCCGGCACGATTGGCAAAAAGACGTGGCGCCAGATTGACGACTTCGACTTTGTGTCGCTGCGCGGCGGCGAGGCAGCGACCATAGGCGTTGGCGATGGTGTTGCCGCCCACTTCGGGATGGCCGGGGAGGTCGAAGAGCGTGTAGACGCGGCCGCCCACACGATTGCGACCTTCGAGGACGAGTACGGAGAGACCGTTTTCTTCGAGCGTGAGTGCGGCTTCCAGTCCTGAGAGTCCCGCGCCGATGACGATGACGTCGGGCTCTCCCGATCCGGATGCATAAGCGGTATGGGCAGCTCCAGCGATCGCTGCCGAGACGGCGGTGGATACAACGAATTCGCGGCGATTCATGGACATGTGAAGATCCCCTTTGATCAACGCAGACGACAGACGAGCAGCTTGGGCTCGGTGATGGAGCCGATGTAGAGGCGCCCGCCGAAGGCAGCACCGACGCTGCCCGCAGAGATTCCCGAGCCGTCGTTTACGTAAATGGGCGCGAGTGCTCCGCCGGAATAACGAAGAATGGTGGTTGGCGAGCGGTGATCGGCATCGCCGAAATGGCGAATGAGGTCGAGCAACTTCGCGTGCACGGCAATCCACAGCGCGCCATCGGCATCGACATTGATATTGTCGGGCGAGCCATAGATGTCGATGTGCTGCCTGAACGTCAAATCACCTGTCAGAGGGTTTCGTCCGTAGACCGAAATTCGCTTACCCAGCGTTTCGGCGACATAGGCCGTAAGCCCATCGGGTGAGAAGCCCATGCCAACGGCGTTTTTGAGTCCATCCGCTGCGATACGCATCGACTCGCCGTCGAAATAAACGACCTTGGAAAACCCGCCACGAAATAGCGACTCGGCGATGCGCGCAAAGAACCCGGTCGCGCCTTTGTCGTTCGCGACATAAAACTGCTGCGGCCCGACTGCGACGATGGCGTTGGGCGAGACGAGCAAGGGATCGCGCACCGACCCGACGTGGGTGAAGCGATTGGTGGCATCTTGCTCGAAGATTTCGATGACGTGCTCTTCGCCTTCAGGGTGACTGATCACGAACAGTCTTTGTTTGCCGTCACCCATTCGGTAGAGCGACATGCCATGCGGCCTGAAACCTGCCGGTGCTGAGGAGAGCGCCGGCTCGGCACGCAGCGGATCGGCGACGAGATCGATTTGCAGTACCGTGCCTTCGACGGATTCACCGTTCACGAGACTGCGGCGATCGAGCGACGACAAGTAGGCGATGCTTCGATTGCGATCGATCTGGATATCTTCGGCGCTCGCCGTGAGGGGCAGGGTAGAGCAGAAACCGGGCGATCTGAAGCTGAGGTCGCGGAACTGTCCGCCGAAAGACATGAAATCGAGAGTGAATAAACCGATCACCACCGCAAAAGCAGCAACGACCATCAATGTTCTTTTTTGCCAGACTTTCACGAAGCAGAAACCCCCGAAGCGTCGCGATGCCCTAACGAGCCCGATTGTAACGCCATTGTCAGGCGATCGACGCAGCCACTCGAAGCCCCTCGATCATGGCCGTTTGCAAAAGATACTGCCGCGCGCGATCGGGGTCGGCGGCAATCGCGCGCATCTCCATCTGGCGAGCAAGGCGACGATCGGGATCGGTCTCTTCGAGCGTCTGCTTGTTGGCGATGGTTTGTGCTTGCAGATAGCGCTCGGCAACCGCCCGTCGCTGGCGATCGTAACGATCCAAAGGCGCGTCGCCGCCGGTTTCGAAGGTCTCAGCGAGGCATTCGGCGAGCCGATGCGCATCGTGGATTCCGAAATTGAGACCCATGCCACCGAGCGGGTTGTTGATGTGTGCTGCATCCCCCGCAAGCAGCACTCGCCCCTTGCGATAGGTGGCAGCCACGCGTTGATGCACGGCATAGAGATTGACGTGGACGACGCTGGCGGATCGACTCTCGGGCACGAACCGAGCGAGTCGCAGGGCGGCCCGCGCTGGATCGAGCAGCTCCGACTCTATTTCATCGGCCTTCGCCGGAAACACGCAGCGCCAGATACCGCGTTGATCGTCACCGGGCACCTTGAACGTGGCTGCCCATTCGATCGGATCCATGGTGTACGAGCTATAGGCGAAACCTAGCTGCTCGAAGTCGAAGGTGGTGGTGATCACGACGAAGCGTTCTGGCCAGGTGAAACCCTCGAACTCGATACCCTGACTTTTACGAACGACGCTGCGTCCGCCGTCGGCTCCCACCAGAAAGCCGCCTAAGAGCTGACTCTGTGTGCCATTGGCATGACGCATCTCGATCCGGACTCCGGAAGAGTCCTGCATCACGTTTTCGATGTCGGCACCGTGAACGACCGTCGCGAGCGATGAACTCACCACGCGTCGCTCCATCATCGCGACCAATTTGTGCTGCTCGCATTGCAGACGATAAGGAAACGGCGTGTCTTCGGCCAGCAAACCGAGATCGAATTCGGCGATGAGACCCTCGCGTCGATCACGGAACTGCCATCGACGCGCGATGATCCCTTTAGCGTGTAACTCATCTGTGACGCCTGACGGCGCAAGCATCTCGAGCGTGGGGGGATGATAGGTCGCCGCGCGGGGATCGGCGTGGGGCTCCACGCTACGCTCGATGATGGCGACCGGGATGCCACGTTGGATCAAAAAAAGCGCCGTGGCCATGCCGCTGGGGCCGCCTCCGGCGATCAAGACGCGCCCGTTCATGAATTCACGCGCTCAAAACGCTTCGAGCGTCCGTCCATGACCCACGATCCGATCATCGATGCCACATCGTCGCAACGCATCCCAATATGTGATGGCGTTGATGGCAAGCACCGGCTTGCCGAAAGATTTCTCGGCTTCCGCACAAAGATCGATCGCCGCCAGGTTGGTCCCGACCTGAACGATGGCCTCCACATCGTCGCCATCGAGCTCGTGAAGCGCATCGACGACCTGCTGCCGCGTGGTATGAGCGATCTGAACGGGCGATGGACACTTGAGCCCGATGAGACGCGGAATCGAAAATCCTGCTTCCTCGAAGTACCGCCGAACCTGTTCATCTCCTCGCGGTTGATGGGGCGTGAGGATCGCGATGGACTTTGCGCTATATTTTTTGAGCGCAGCGACCGTTGCCGTCGACCCCATCGAGATACCCACGCCTGCGCGTTCGGCGAGTTCGCGCTGTAATTCATCGGCTGCCGCGACACCTCCCCAAAACGCCTCGAGTGCAACACCCATGATCACGTGGGTGGGTTGACACGTCATGACTTGATCGATCGCCGTACGCATCCCATCGCGCATGGCCTGCACATGCTCCATGAAGGCCTGATCACTCGTCAGTGGTCTTTCTTTGATGCTGATCCGAGCCGTCTGATTGGTGACGCCTGAAGGCCTCAGCATCTCGGACTCTGGCTGACAGCTGGTGTTGGTCGAGGGGACCACGATGGCGATACGCGCGCGATAGCCGAGTTGATCCGTCATACGGTCGTGGACGTTCCGGTAAGGTGACTGGATAGCGATGAGGCAAAAAACGCGACGCAGGCGGCCACGTCCTCGGGCGCGAGGAGCTCGTGAACTCCGGTGCGGTCGAGAAATACTTTGAGTGCTTGTTCAGGCGTGATGCCGCTGCGCGTGGCTTCAGCCTTCATGAGGGTTTCGAGGCGCAATGAGCGCACCGGGCCGGGGTTGACGGCATTTATGGCGACGCCATGCGGTTTCAGTTCATCTGCCAAACCACGAACGATGGCGACGAGCGCCGCGTTGGCGGCAGCACCTGGCAACATGCGTGGATCCGGTTTTTCCGCTGAGTTTCCGGCAACAATCACGATACGGCCGCCGCGTGACTGCACCATATGAGCCGTCACGGCGCGCAGGATACGTAGCGTTCCGAAGAGCTTTACTTCGAGATTGCGTCGCCAAGCGGCGTCATCGAGATCCGAAAAAACTCCGCCTTGTGCTGCACCAGCAGCCGAGACGAAGACATCGATGCAGCCGAGCTCCCGAGTCGCGGTAGTGATGGCGATATCGACCGAGTCCTGTTGCGCGAGATCACATTGAATGACGAGAGGGCGATGGCCGCTCATCGATGCCATCAGCGCCTCGGCCTCATGCTGGAGAGCCTCGAGATGACGACCGAGCAGCGCCAGATGCGCGCCCTCTTGAGCCAGTTTGCGAGCGATGGCTCGACCGAGCGTGCCACTCGCCCCGCAGAGGACGATACGTTGATCGGCAAGCTGAAGATCTTCCGACACGAGGCGATTAAAGGCGGCTACGCGCGATGGCCGCTCCGGCGCCCAATGCGCGCAGTTTGCCTCGAGCGAGTTCGGCTGATAATGGTGCCATGCCGCAGTTAGTGCAGGGCAGCAAGCGCGCCTTCTCGACATGGCGCGTGGCTTCGAGAATGTTGTGCGCGACCTCTTCAGGCGTTTCGAGTTTTCCCGGGAGTACTTCGATGGCGCCGACGAGCAATTCTTTGTTGGGCAACAGTCGGAGCACGTCGTGCGGCACGCGAGATCCGGCAAACTCGAGCGAGACTTGTTTGACGCTGCTCTGGTTAATCCAAGGAAAGATCTGTTCGTACTGTCGCCATTGGTTGCCGAGCGACTCCTTCCACTTGATGTTCGCTTCGATTCCGTAGCCGTAGCAGATGTGTACGACGGTCGTCGCCTTGAGCCCCTGCATGGCGCGCTCCAGGGCGGGCAGTCCCCAGTCGCGCACCTCCTCGAGAAAAACGTTGAAGGCCGGTTCGTCGAACTGGATCACGTCTGCACCCGCCGCTTCGATTTCGCGTGCCTCAGCATTGAGCAGCTCGGCAAAGCGCATCGCCATGTCGGCGCGTCGACCGTAGTAGCCATCGGCGAGGGTGTCGCAGATGGTCATCGGGCCGGGCAGCGTGATTTTGAGTGGATGCTCGGTGTGCCGCCGCATGAACGACGCATCAGCCACGTGAATGGAGCGGGGGCGCGAGAGCGGACCGGTGACGGTCGGGACTTCAGCTTCGTAACGGTTGTTGCGAATACCCATCCGCGTCTTGCGATTCCAGTCGATGCCCTCGAGCTGCTCGAGGAAGCCGTGGACGAAATGGATTCGGAACTGTTCGCCATCACCGACGAGGTCGATGCCCGCCGACTCCTGCTCGCGCAACCATTCGAGAGCAGAACGTTCTTTGCCGTGCTGCAGTTCGGCGTCCCTGAGACGCCATTGGGGCCAGAGTTTTTCGGGTTCGGCAAGCCAGTGGGGCTTCGGAAGGCTGCCTACAGTGGTCGTGGTAAACACCCACCCATCTTACGATGCTCCACCGTCGTCCGGGGTGGAGTGAATCTTTCGATCCACTCCACCCGGATCATCCTTGGACGGGGGTTTCCTTACATCCGGACTTCCGTGTCCGGAACGGCGCCCCGGACGGGACGCCGTGTCCTTCATGATTCGATCAGTTCGGCAGCAAAACGCTGTCGATGGCAACGACGACGCCGTTGCCGGCGTTGAAGTCACCCGAGACGCGAGCGCCGTCGACGCGGACGCGACCGCGCACGAGCTCGATCTTTACGTCTTCACCGGCGACCGTTTTGGCGCTGCGGGTGCGCTTCAGGTCGTTCTCTTCGAGGGCCTTTCCCGGCACTACGTGGTTGGTGAGGATCTTGACGAGCTGATCCTTGTTCTCAGGACGCAGCAGCGCTTCGAGCTGGCCCGGGGGCAGCTTGGCGAAAGCTTCGTCCGTCGGGGCGAAAATGGTGACCGGGCCGTTGCCGTTGAGGGCGTCGTTGAGGCCCGCGACTTCGATGGCCTTGGCGAGGGTGGTGAAATTGCCCTTGTCCTTGGCGACTTCGAGGACGGTGGAACCGTCGGCCTGGGCGGCGACCGACGCGAAGCCCAGCAGGGCGACGGCGGCGAAATTCTTGGCGTTGAAACGAATCATTGCAGTACTCCTTGGTTTGGCTCTAAGACGTACCGCTTTCCTGCGTACGCCTGGGTCGACGAGGTAAAGGATGACAGGGGGTCTGGAATCTGTCAAGCTCTTGCACAGGTTAAGGCTGTACACGAGATGAACAAAACATGAACAGGCTTGCAACGAACCCCTCGGCGGGCCAGTTCACGATCAAGGCCGTCTCCCAGGCCACCGGACTCACGGTGGAGACCCTGCGAGCGTGGGAGCGCCGATACGAAGTTGTGCGTCCTTCCCGGGATTCTTCGGGTCGGCGCACCTATTCAGCTGCTGACGTGGCCCGTTTGCGGTTGCTCCGCAGCGCCACGGAAATGGGCCACACCATCAGCCGTCTGGCTGCCCTTAATGAAGAAGAGCTCGCCAAGCTCGTCGTCGACTCGGGCGGCCAAGTGCGTTCCGGTCCAACACGTGGACAGTCCTACGTCGAGCGGGCGATCGACGCGGCCGAGCACTCCGACCCCTCGGGCGTCGAGGAGGTCCTGACCTCTGCCGTGGCGCTGCTGCCGCCCAATGAAGTGGTGAACACGGTACTTGTGCCTCTCGTGCGTGAGATTGGGGAGCGCTGGCATAAGGGCGAAGTCTCGATCGCCCAAGAACATATGGTGACCGACATCGTCCGTCGGCTGATCATCAGCGTATCGCGCGGTTATCTGCGCTCCGACACCGGTCCTTGTCTCGTGCTTTCGACGCTCTCGGGTGAACGCCACGAACTCGGCATTTTGATGTGCAGTTGGCTCGCGGCGACCCGACGCTTCCGTACGCATTATCTAGGGGTCGATGTGCCCCCCGAAGAGCTCGCTCGTTTCGCACTCGAGGTCGATGCACGCGCGGTGTTGGTCTCGCTGGTAATGCCCGAAAACGAAGTACCCGCGCTCAACCAGCTCCGCGAACTCGCCGAACACTTGAGCGGACGTTGCGAAGTTTGGGTCGGTGGTTTCGCAGCGCGTCTCGTCACGCCCGAAGAGTTGCCGCCCGGCTGTCTGTTGCTACCGACCGGTAGCGACTTCGAGCAGCGACTCGATCTCTTGGCCGCACAGCACTTCTCCTGAAGGCCTCTTGGCAAATCTTTTGGTTCGAGTGTGTGAAATTTGAGGTCGACGAGACGTAGGTTGCGGTAGATTTGGATCCATGGGGTCTGATCGAAATCGCAAGTCGATGGCACTCCGGCTGTTGTTATCGGCTGCCTTGCTGGTGCTCGCCTCCTGCGGAGGAGGCGGAGGCGCATCCTCAAGTATTCCGCTTAACACCACCACTTCAGTAACGCCCATCACCAAAGCGGAAGCCTATCGGTTTCTCAATCAAGCCACGTTTGGCGCGACTGAAGCGGACGCAACGCGTCTGATCGCCTTCGGAGACTCGGCGACCGCGTACTCCCGTTGGATCGACACGCAGGTCTCACTCGCCCCTTCGTACTTGTTGCCGGCGGTCGAGGCGGCCTATCCGGATCCCGTGCCGCAGGGATTCAACATCGGTTCGCTCAATGCCAATCGTTTGGAGCAATGGTTCGCGAACGTACTGCGTGGCGATGATCAGTTACGTCAGCGTGTGGCATTTGCTCTCTCCGAAATTTTTGTCGTATCACAAGTGGGCGCTCTGCTGAACCTTCCGAATGCCACCGCAGACTTCCACGACATGTTGACGCGGAATGCATTCGGAAATTACCGAAACCTGCTCGAAGAGGTCACGCTGCATCCGGCGATGGGTATCTACCTGTCGATGCTCGGTAATCAAAAGGCCGTAGCAGGAACCAATCTGCGGCCCGACGAAAACTACGCTCGGGAAATGATGCAGCTCTTCAGTGTCGGCCTCGTGCAGCTCAACATCGATGGCAGCGTCCGTAACGACGCTGCAGGGCAACCACTGTCTACCTACAACCAGAACGTGATCGAGGGCTTCGCCAAAGTATTTACAGGCTGGAAGTGGGAATGCCCCTCGACCACGCCGAACTGCACATTCGCCACGACGCGTCCGCAACTGGCACCCGTTTTCGGCTACAACCAAGTAAAACCGATGCGGCTCTACGCCGATCAGCACGAGACGGGTAGCAAGCTCGTGCTGAGCTATTCGGGCGCCGCATTACCGAACGCCACCATTCCGGCTGGGCAGACGGGCGCACAAGATCTGAAGGACGCACTGGATAACGTCTTCAATCATCCGAACGTTGGACCTTTCATCTCGAAACAACTTATTCAGAAGTTAGTCACCAGCAACCCGTCGCCTGCGTACGTACAGCGCGTGGCGGAGCGCTTCAATAACGACGGCAACGGACGTCGCGGAAATCTCGAAGCGGTTGTCAGAGCTATTCTGCTCGACACTGAAGCGCGATCCATTCCGACCGGGAGCGCGGCGTCCAGTGCCGGCAAACTCAAGGAGCCCCTGCTGCGTCTCACCCAGTTTTGGCGCGCGTACGACGCAACGTCGCGATCGGGAAAGCTCGGAGTCGCGGGCAATTTTTCCGGTGGTGTGGGTGCCGTGTTTGGGCAGGCGCAAGGCAGCTCTCCCTCGGTATTCAACTTCTTCAGTCCCTTTTATGCGCCGTCTGGAGAAATTGCCGATGCGGGACGCGTCGCCCCGGAAATGCAGTTGGCTACGGAATATCTCAATACGCAGATTGCCAACTTCTTTTGGACGCAAGCCCTGAGTCGCACGCATACAGCGACGACGCTCGGCGTCGATATCATGTTCATCAATACGGCTGATGAACTGTTGGCAGCTGCTGACAGCGAGGCCTTGATCAACCGGGTCGCGGAGCGCTTGCTCGGCGGGTCTTCGCAAATCTCGAGTACGCTCAAGGTGCAAGCGAAAGCGCAGATCGATCGAACGACGGTGCCGACGACGAATCCGGGCACGGCACTTGCGACGCGAACTGCTGATGCGATTTTCTTTGTCGTCACCTCGCCCGAATACACCTTGCAGCGCTGAGACTCCGACACCATGAATCGTCTGCGAAGAAAATTCATCAAGGCGGCTGCAGCGGGTGGAATTGCCCATGCGTTTTCCCGAACCGCCGGCACCGTGCACGCGCAGATGGCAGGTACCGGTGGGTTCGGCGATTACAAGGCGCTTGTCTGTCTGTTTCTATTCGGTGGCAACGATTCCTGGAACATGGTGGTACCGACGAGCGCGGCGGAGTACAACGCCTACTCGCGTTCGCGCGGCGGCGGTACGACGTCGAGTCTCGCCATCGATCGCGCCACGTTGTTGCCGATCACTCTGCAAGGTCAGACCACAGGTGATCCGACCTACGGGTTTCACCCGAGTATGACGGGAGCGCGTGATTTATTCGCCTCCGGAAAGCTAGCGGTGATGGCGAATGTCGGACCGCTCATCCGACCGACCACCAAAGCTCAGTACCAAACTGCGGCGACGACGGGGCATACGCTGCCACCACAGTTGTTCTCGCATAACGACCAACAGGATCAATGGCACAGTCTTCGAGGCCGAGCCACGCTGAAGTCCGGATGGGCGGGGCGTGTGGCCGATGTGCTCAATGCGCAGACGGGATCTCAGTCTCTGTCGGTCAATGTGTCGCTAGCCGGGCAAACGTTTTTCCAGGCGAGCGAGATTGCAAAGCCCTATGTCATGGGCGCCACCGGCCCTACGCCTTTCACCGCGTTCCCGACGACCGGTTCCGGCCCTGCTCGGCGGGCGGCGTTCGAGGCGGTGCTTGCCGCCGCAACGGGCACGAGTTCCAACACGATCTACGAACGATCCTTCGCCGGCGTTCAGCAGCGAGCCGTTCAGTTTGCCGATCGCATCAGTGCAGCCATCGCTTCTGGATACAGCTTCAATGCGCTTCCGAATACGGGCACGCTGTCGGCACTACAGCAACAACTGCGAACCGTCGCGAAAGTCATTTCGGCGCGACAAAGTCTCGGCCTTTCCCGGCAGATCTTTTTCGTCTCGACGGGGGGCTTCGATCAGCACGATGATCTCGTGCGCGACCAACCCGGCTTGCTCTCCAACGTCAGCGCATCAATCAAAACGTTTTATGACGCGATGACTGAAATCGGCATGGAGAATAGCGTCACGCTATTCACGCATTCGGATTTCGGGCGCACGCTGACATCGAACGGCGATGGCTCCGACCATGCGTGGGGCGGGGTACAACTCGTTACAGGCGGAGCCGTTCAGGGCGGCCGTTTCTACGGCAGCTATCCGCTACTCGAAATCGGTAGCACGTGGGAAATTGGCGGAGGACGAATCATCCCCACCGTTTCTGCAGATCAATATGCCGCTACGCTCGCCAGCTGGTTCGGCGTCGCCGACCCTGACCTATCCAAAGTCGCACCGAGCATCGGTAATTTCGACACGCGAAATTTGGGGTTCATGGTTTAGTCGAGTCCGCCATTTTTAGGCGAACCTGCGAGTGCGCGCCTCACGAACCGCACAACTCCATCACCAGCGGGATACTCAGAGCGTGTCGTCGGTATGGCGCCGCTGACGATTCCGCAGAAGTAGCGGGTACGACCCGCATCGATCCAAAGCTCATCGGCCAGCCCCAGCGTCAAGCCGTCCTCGATATCCGCGAGTCGGAACCGATCCATCTCGACCCGGAACCAAAGATTTTCGTGATGCACAATTCGTCTGGCCTGTAATCGAAGTGCCCGCCCCGCCGACCTTGGAACCGGGGCGCTTACAAGCCTCCCGTCGTTGGCCGCAGGAACGGCGATCCGCACGTCATCTATCGAGCCTCGAGGAGAGCGGAGTTCGTCAACGAGCGTTTGAGCCCAGGCGGGCGGCGCGCCGCCCTCGGTTATTTGATCGCTCTCGATGACCAGACCCGATGCTTTAATCGGTCGTTCGCTACGGTACTCCGCCGACGCATAGGCGTGGCAGAGGGGCTCGAGATGTGCGGCGCCCGCCCAGCCCCAGGCGGCGATGCCCAGAGGAACGGATGCCGGCACAGCGAGCGCCCAGATGCAATTTCTGATCCAGCGTTTGCGCTGACCTTCGCCCTCGAGACGAATGACATCGGCGAGGGCGAGGAGCAACAGAGACGCGGGAACCGCGACAAATGTAAAGACGATGATGCCGAGTGCGAGATCGCTCAAAGAATGAACCGGCTCAGATCTTCGTCTTGTGCGAGTTTGCTAAGATTCCCATCGACATATGCGGCATCGATCCGGATCGTGCTACCCGCACGATCGCTCGCGTCGAAGGACAGACTTTCAAGTAGTCGCTCCATGACGGTGTGCAGGCGTCGCGCCCCGATGTTCTCGGTACGCTCGTTGACGTGCGCGGCAATCTCTGCAAGTCGACGGACGCCTTCCGGCGCAAATGAGATTTCCACGCCTTCGGTGCGCAGGAGGGCGGCGTACTGGGTGGTCAGCGACGCGTCCGGCTCCGTCAGGATACGCACGAAATCATCGACCTTGAGCGGCTCGAGTTCGACGCGAATCGGAAATCTGCCCTGCAGCTCTGGGATGAGATCCGATGGCTTAGAGACGTGGAAGGCGCCTGAAGCGATGAACAGAACATGGTCGGTTTTGATGGCGCCGTATTTCGTGTTGACGGTACAACCCTCGACGAGCGGCAGAAGATCGCGCTGAACGCCTTCGCGCGAAACGTCTGCGCCGTAGGACTCTTGCCGGCGGCATACCTTGTCGATTTCGTCGATGAACACGATGCCGTTCTGCTCGGCATTGCGGACGGCTTTGGCGCGCAGCTCTTCCTCGTTGAGCATCTTCGCGGCTTCCTCGTCGACGAGAATCTTTGCTGCCTCACGCACCTTCATTTTCTTGGAGCGACTCTTTCCGGCGCCGAGGTTTTGGAACATCGCCTGCAACTGCTGTTGCATTTCTTCCATGCCCGGAGGAGCGACGATTTCCATGCCGGGACCCATGCCCCGCAGTTCGATTTCGATTTCGCGATCGTCCAAGGTTCCTTCGCGCAGCATCTTGCGGAATTTTTGGCGCGTCTCAGCATCGCGCGGTGCAGTCGGCTCGTCGGTCGAGAACCCCATGAGCTTCGGTTTCGGCAGGAGCGCATCGAGGATGCGCTCTTCGGCAGCATCTGCAGCACGATCTCGGACACGGGCGATTTCGGATTCGCGAGTCATTTTGACAGCGACATCGACGAGTTCCTTGACGATGCTGTCGACGTCGCGCCCGACATAGCCCACCTCGGTGAATTTGGTCGCTTCCACTTTCACGAACGGCGCATTGGCAAGGCGGGCGAGTCGGCGGGCGATTTCCGTTTTTCCACAACCGGTCGGCCCGATCATCAAGATATTTTTGGGTGTGATCTCGGGACGAAGCTGCTCGTCGACCTGCATGCGACGCCATCGGTTACGTAGCGCGATCGAGACGGCTCGCTTGGCCGCATCTTGCCCGACGATATGTTTGTCGAGTTCCCCGACGATTTGCCGCGGACGCAGACTGGTGGCGACATCGGTCACGACGGCAATTCCTCGATCACGAGATTGCGATTGGTATACACACAGATGTCCGCAGCGATATTCAGCGAGCGCTCGACGATTTCACGCGCCGACAGATCTGTGTTTTCGAGCAGGGCTCGCGCCGCAGCTTGGGCGAACGCACCTCCGGAGCCGATCGCTACCAAATCGTACTCGGGCTCGATCACATCGCCATTACCCGAAATCACGAACAGCTTGTGCGGATCGCCCACCAAAAGAAGCGCTTCTAAACGACGCAAATAGCGGTCGGAGCGCCAATCTTTGGCGAGCTCGATGGCTGCGCGGGTCAGGTTGCCGAATTTGTCGAGCTTGCCCTCGAAGCGCTCGAAAAGCGTGAACGCATCCGCCGTCCCGCCGGCGAAGCCACCCAATACTTTGCCTTGACCTAGCGGTCGCACCTTTCGGGCGTTGCCCTTCATGACGGTGCTGCCGAGCGTCACCTGTCCGTCGCCGCCGATTGCCACGACGCCGTTTCGACGGACGCCGAGGATGGTCGTGCCATGCGGATTGAATCCTTCGCTCATGTCTTCTTCCTTGCCCGCGGGTGCGATTGATCATAAATGCGGGCGAGATGTTGGAAATCAAGGTGGGTATACACCTGGGTCGTGGCGATGTCTGCGTGGCCAAGTAGTTCCTGAACCCCGCGCAGATCCTGACTGGACTCGAGCAGATGCGAGGCGAAGGAGTGTCGGAAGAGGTGAGGGTGCACATGCACCGGAAGACCCTGTAATCGCGCCCAACGTGCGATGCGTGCTTGAATGGTGCGATTCCCCACACGTCGACCCTTGCGCCCAGTGAATAGCGCGGTCTCGCCTGCGCCGGCGTGCTCGCCGCGCACTTTGAGCCACGCTTCGAGCGCGTCGATCGCCTTGCGTCCCACCGGAAGAATGCGTGATTTGTTTCCTTTACCCGTGACGCGGACGGTTCGATCGGCGAAGTCGATTGCACCGACATCGAGAGCGATGAGTTCCGCGAGGCGCAATCCCGAAGAATAGAAGAGTTCCATGATGGCCCGATCGCGCAGCGTGAGTGCATCGTCGCCCTTGATGTCGAGCAAGCGACTCATCTGATCGACATCGAGGGTTTCCGGCAACCGACGCGTTGCCTTCGGCGCTCGAACGTCCGTAGCCGGGTTTTGCACGATCACTCGTTCGCGCTGCAAAAAACGCAGGAAGGTGCGGACGGCGGACAATCGGCGCTGCACGCTCCTCGGCGAAAGGCCTCCGGCATGCGAGCGCGCAGCGAACAGACGCAAATGCTGCGTGTCCAGCGCTTTCCACGCCTCGATTTTATTGGCGTCACACCATTCGATCAGTGCGTCGACTTCACGAAGATAATTGGCGGTCGTATGCGGCGAGAGGCGTCGTTCAGTACCGAGATGGGTACCGAAGCGATCGCGCCAGCGCCGCATATCAGGTTTCACACTCGCGGTCCGTTGCCGCAGCGTATCAGTGCTGCAGCAATCATCTCGCCGATGCGCGCCAAAAAGTCTGTGCTGACTGCCGGATTGAAACGATCGACATCCGTGCTGCCGAGTAGGAGCGCGCCGAGCGTCGCGCCTGGCCCTATGGGGACGAGCGCCATCGAGGCGATGGACGCACCCTCTTCTCCCAGCAAAGATTTTCGCTGTGCTTCCGGGAAGTGACCGCAGCGAGGTTTTCCTGCCGACAGCAAGGACTCGAGCAGGGGCCGTCTCTCTGCATCCAGCGCAAGGTAGGCGGGTGTGACGTCGAAATCCTCGCGCATCGAGGTTTCTACTTGCGTACAAACTTCCGAGGACGTTTTGGCGTGTAGTAAGCGCAGCGTGAGTTTGTGGATTCGATCGGCGAGCTGATCGTTGTTGCGCGCGACACGCACAAGCTCGGCGAGTCGTTCGCGGCTCGCCGCTTGCCGCTCGCGTAACACCTTGAGTTGCCGTTCGACCAGCGATACGGTGCCGTTACCGCCATGCGGTACATGGAGGTGTTCCAGTAACTCGGGGTGCGAATCAAAAAAATCCGGATGCTGCTTCAGGTATTGTGCAACGTCATCGGCATTGCTCATGCGCGCAAACTCCTCAAGAAAATTCGATCTCACCACGGAAGGCCACGACCGCAGGTCCTGTCATCCACAGTGGCGCTCGCTCGCCAGGCCAGTTGATCGTCAATAGTCCGCCGGGCAGACCCACTTCCACTTTTTTGTCGAACCATCCCGATCGTCGCCCTGCGGCCATCGCCGCGCACGCACCCGTTCCGCAGGCCAAGGTTTCTCCGACGCCACGCTCGAAGACGCGAAGCCGAGCATGGGTGCGGTCGACAACTTCCAGAAAACCGACATTGGTTCGATTCGGAAAGCGCGGATGCGATTCGAGCGCGGCACCGAGGGTCGCTACGGGCGCGGTATCGATATCGGTGACCCTGAGAACAATATGCGGGTTACCCATCGATACTTCGGTAAAGGTGGTGTCCTGACCCGCCACGGTAAGCGTCACCGAGTCGTCGGCGATGAATTGCGGTACCCCCATGTTCACCGACACTATTCCCGGCGAACCAAAACGTGCTTCGATCAGGCCGCTTGAACTCTCGAGGCTGACGCTATCGATCGAGTGGGCGGGAACTCGTCCAGATAATCTCAACCACTCGGCAATGCATCGCACCCCGTTGCCGCATTGCTCGACCTCGCCGCCATCAGCGTTGAAGATGCGATAGAACGCGATGGTATCGGCGTTTCGTGGCGGCAGAATCACGAGGGCTTGATCAAAGCCGATTCCGGTATGACGGTCGGCGATGGCGCGCCAGGTACGGGCATCGGGGAGCGGATCGTCATGATGCGCCTCGATCACGGCGAAGTCGTTGCCGAGGCCATGCATCTTGATGAAGTGCAACGTCATATCTTTTACAGTTTTCTCAGGTCATCGCCGCGCGGTCGCGGAAGATGCAGCGATCCATCACGGTGACGACCCCGGCATTGCGTGCGCGACGCCCGGCGGCTTCATCGATGACGCCATCCTGCAGCCACAGTGCCGGCAGTTTCAAACGAATGCAGTCATCGACGATCGCCGAGACGTGCTCGGGACGTCGGAAGACATCGACGAGATCGACCGTTTCTCCGGGAGCCAGAACATCGCTGAGATGATCGAGCGACGGAACGCAGCGCTCACCCAGAATTTCGGTAGCGGAGGGCGTGACCGGAATGATCCGATAACCAAACTGCTTCAAAGATCGTGCAACGCCATGACTCGGACGCGAGCGGTCGGCACTCAGGCCGACGATCGCGATGGTTCGGGTGCGACGCAGCAATGCTGAAATCTCACCCTCAGGAGGATTGCGAAACGGAGCGTTCTCGAACAACTCCCATTTGAGTCGATACACCGCCGAGATGTCTTCGTCGCCATAGCCCCGTCGGATCAGCTCGGCATATTCGCGCAGCATATCGTCCACCACGGGCAGCGAGACGCCGCTCGCGGCCGCCATGTCTCGGCAGATACGTAAGTCTTTTTCGTGCAGACGCACGCGGAAGCCCGCCGGGAAGCTGCCGCGAATCATGTTGGGGGCGCGATTGACGAAATACCACGCGCTGCCCGCGCCTTTGCCGAGTGTGTCGACAAGCGACTCAAGAGGCAATTTTTGAGCTCGTGCAAAAGCCATCGCCTCTGCGACGGCGCGAATGATTCCCGCACAAAGAATTTGGTTCGTCGCCTTCGTGGCCTGTCCTGCACCATTGGGCCCGAACAGGCTGATTGTCTTGCCCATGGCTTCGAGTACGGGCCGTGCTCGTTCGAAATCTGCAGTGGTACCGCCGCACATGATGGCGAGAGTACCTTTCTGTGCGCCCTCGACACCGCCGCTTACCGGACAATCGAGAAATGCGGACTGTCGATCTGCGAGCAGCGCTGCGGCCGTACGCGCGGTATCGGCGCTTACCGTGGAGCAGTCGATGACGAGCGTGTTGGGCTGGATTCCGGAAACGAGAGCGCGAACGACCTCGAGGACATCGGTATCTGCAGACACGCAGATCACGATGACGTGACAACGACGGGCAAGATCGGCGGGGTTCTCGGCAGCATGGCAACCCAGCTCAGTCGCGAGCGCCGCTGATTTTTCGTTGGAGCGATTCCAAACCGAGGTGAGCAGCCCCGCCTTGTGAAGGTTGCGTGCCATGAAAATGCCCATGGCCCCAAGTCCGATGAATCCTGCTTGCATGGTCGGAAGTTTAGCAGGGCGTCCCGACTCGATTGCCCATCCATCGGAGACGCAAAAAAAGGGCGGCAACCTTTCGTTTGCCGCCCCAGGATTTACAGGGGACAACTCAAATTCGGTGAAAGATCAGTTGGTGTACGCCCGCTCGTTGTGCTCGTTCGTATCGAGCCCCTCGCGCTCTTCTTCCTCGGCGACACGCAGCCCGACGATGAGATCGGCGATCTTGAAGGCGATGAACGCCGCAACGGCCGACCAGACGATGGTGACGCCTACGGCCTTCGCCTGAGTCAGCACCTGCGTGGCGATCGGATTCGAGCCCACTGAGGCCGTGACCCAGTCGGTGACCAGACCCGGACCGCCGAGGCTCTGGTTATTGAACACGCCCGTGAGCAGCGCACCCAGGATGCCGCCGATGCCGTGCACACCGAACACGTCGAGCGAGTCGTCCGCTTTCAGCAAGCGCTTGAGACCGGTGACACCCCAGAGGCAGACGAGTCCTGCGGCGATGCCGATGACGAGCGCGCCCATCAGCCCGACGTTACCGGCGGCCGGCGTGATCGCCACCAGACCCGCCACGGCACCCGATGCCGCACCGAGCATCGAGGCATGACCCTTGAGCACCCACTCCGCGAAGGACCAGGCGACGACGGCACCCGCCGTAGCCAACAAAGTGTTGATGAAGGCGAGGGCGGCAAAGTTGCCGGCTTCGAGCGCCGAACCCGCGTTGAAGCCGAACCAACCCACCCACAGCAGCGAAGCGCCCACCATCGTGTGCACGAGGTTATGTGGCGGCATCGGCTCGCGTCCGTAGCCCACGCGCTTGCCGACCATATAGGCGCCGACGAGGGCCGCAATACCGGCATTGATGTGGACGACGGTACCGCCCGCGAAGTCGAGCGCGCCCCATTGCCACAAGAGTCCAGCCTTCGAATTCAGTTCATCGACCACCGCGGCGTCCGTGTACGCGTCCGGACCCATCCAGAACCAGACCATGTGCGCGATCGGCAGATAGCAGATGGTGAACCAGATCACCATGAAGATGAGCACAGCCGAGAATTTCATGCGTTCTGCAAACGCACCCACGATGAGGGCGCAGGTAATGCCGGCGAAAGTGGCCTGGAAGGCGACGAAGCTGATTTCCGGAATGACCACGCCTTTGCTGAAGGTGGCTGCGTAGGCAAACGTTCCGGCTACCGGATCCCAGACGCCGTTGAGGAACAGACGATCGGCGCCACCGATGAACGCGTTGCCTTCGGTGAAGGCGAACGAGTAACCGTAGATGCACCACAAAACGACGATGAGCGAGAAACCCACCATCACTTGCATCAGCACCGAGAGAATATTCTTTGATCGAACGAGGCCGCCGTAAAAGAGTGCCAGACCCGGGACCGTCATGAGGATGACGAGCAGGGTGGAGACCATCATCCAGGAGACGTCGCCCTTGTCGGGTGTGGGGGCTGCGCCTTCGGCGAGCGACAGAGCAGGTGCCATGAATCCGAGGATGAGCGCTGCGAGACCGCCTGACTTCCGATACCAGCCGGTTGCCGATGTGATCAACTCGTTCGTCATCTTCATGTCACTCTCCCTGCTGACCGTGTAATCAGGTTGCTGCCACGCCCGTTTCGCCGGTGCGTATGCGTATGGCCTGTTCGATGTTCGCTGCAAAAATTCGACCGTCTCCGACTTTTCCCGTGCGCGTCACGTTGGCGATGGTCTCGATCACGGGCTCGACGATGCTCTCATCGACGGCGATCAAGACCTGCAACCGTGCCACGAACTCGACGCGATACTCTGCGCCGCGATAAACCTCTGCATGCCCGTGCTGAGCACCGTATCCCTGCACTTCCATCACGGTCATGCCCTGCACGCCGATCCGCGCCACGGCCATCTCGAGATCGTCCAACTTATAGGGCCGGATGATCGCGGTGATCATTTTCATCGCCACGTCTTCACCGCTTTGTATGCCCCATCGGCGTCAAACCGGACGATCCGACGGCTAATGCCGCTCGGCGCCTGGACGGACATCGCGCTATCCTTCGCAACGTCCGGCATGCGTCAGGGGTTTTGCAGATTCCATGCCATCCCCCGACCGCCTCAAACCGGGCAATACAGGCCGTTTTCAGGGTTTTTTTCGAGTTTGGCGCACCGTTTTGGCGCTTTGGGCGACACCGCCTGCGTCAATAAAGGGCAAAGAAAGGGCAAAGGAGAAAGCACTATGGATTTCCGCGTCGACGATCTCGCCCGCAGGCTCTTCGAGAGCATGCCGCCGACCATGCAAAACATGCGTCACGACCTTGAAGCCAATTTCCGGGCGGTGCTCCGAGCCAATCTCGCCCGCCTCGATCTGCTCGCCCGAGATGAATTCACCGCTCAGACCAAGGTGCTCGAGCGTACCCGTTCCCGCCTCGAAGACGTCGAGCAGCGACTCGCCGAGCTCGAGGCTCGGCTTGCCCGCTCCACCCGCGACTGACCTGCCGCCATGTCGGTCGCGCGAATTTTGTGTCGCGCGCAAGTCGGACTGATCGCACCACGTGTCGATGTCGAGGTTCATCTCGGCGCGGGGTTGCCGTGTTTCAACATCGTCGGCCTGCCCGCCACCGAGGTCAAAGAAAGCAAGGAGCGAGTCCGTGCTGCGCTCGTGAACTCCGGTTTCGACTTTCCGGCGGGACGCATCACCATCAACCTTGCACCCGCCGAATTGCCGAAGGACGGGGGTCGCTTCGAGCTGGCCATTGCCATCGGCATCTTGGTCGCAAGCGAGCAAGTCACTCCGAGTCGCTCTCTCGACACCCTCGAATTTTTTGGTGAACTCGGTTTATCGGGCGATCTTCGACCGATTCGCGGCGCGCTGCCTGCCGCTGCTGCCGAAGGTCACGCCGTCGTATTACCGCAAGACAATCAACACGAGCCCAGCTGGTGCCCGAATCTCGAAGCGCTGATCGCCGTCAATCTGCGCTCGGTGGCCGAGCAGCTGATGACCAAAGAAATAAAGGCTCGCTACACATCCGAGTCTCTAGTCTCCATGACATCGAACCCCGGGACTGCTGTGCCAGCGCTCGAAGGCTTGCGATTATCCGACGTTTGCGGTCAGGCCAGGGGCAAGCGTGCACTCGAGGTTGCAGCGGCGGGCGGACATAGTCTGCTGATGGTAGGGCCGCCAGGCTGCGGAAAGACCATGCTCGCCGAACGGTTGCCGTGGTTGCTGCCCGCACTCACAGACCAAGAAGCGCTCGAGGTGGCCATGATCATGTCTCTTTCCGTCGCCTCACTGCCCGAGGTGGTGCGTCGACCCTTTCGTGCGCCACACCACACCGCTTCGGCCAACGCCATCATTGGAGGCGGCGCTGCAGCGGGGCCCGGTGAAATCACTGTGGCTCATCGAGGCGTTCTTTTCTTGGACGAGTTACCAGAGTTCGATCGTCGAGTTCTCGAGGCCCTGCGTGAACCGCTCGAGACAGGTCGAGTAGCCGTATCGCGTGTCGGTGCGAAGTCAGAGTATCCGGCATGCTTTCAATTAATCGCGGCCATGAATCCGTGTCCCTGCGGTCGCGCCGGGGCGCGCTACGGTGGCTGTTGCTGCAAGCCTCCGGTTCTCGAGCGATATCGCGCCCGACTATCAGGACCCTTGCTTGACCGAATCGACCTCAGGGTCACTCTCGAGTCGGTCAGTGACGCCGATCTTGCCGACCATCGCCGCGCTCTAAGAAATCATCCGACGGAGGATATCGCCATCGCCGAGGAGCAACGTCTTCGAGCAAAGATTGTGTCGACGAGATCACGTCAGGTCGAACGGCAGGGATGCCTCAATTCATTGCTGGCGGGCAGTGCGCTGTTGACGAAGTGTCGTCTCGGTCACGAAGCGCATCGGGTGTTGCTGACTTCGCGGGCTTCGCAGGGGGGCAGCCTTCGGTCTCAAGACCGGCTGCTGCGCGTGGCGCGGACCATTGCCGACTTGCGAGCGTCGGATTCAGTTAGCGCAGACGACGTGCTGGAGGCGGGCACGTTACGCCACGCCCTGTCGTAAGCGCTTACTGCGACTTGGTCACCATGTAATCGACCGCTGCCTTGACGAGGTCATCGGAGAGGTCGGTGCGCCCGCCCTTGGCCGGCATCACGCCAGACTTGCCGGTGTAACCCTCGATGGCGTGCTTGTAGAGGGTCTCTTTGCCCTGAGCGATGCGCGGTGCCCACGCGAGGCGATCGTCGGAGCGCGGCGCGCCACCGATACCGTTGAGATGGCAGGCGCCGCAAACTTGTTCGTATACGCCCGGGCCATCAGTGGGGACAGCGAGTGCCGCCACGACTGCACCCGCAGCCGGGACGATGGCGAGGGCAGAATTATCTTGACCGGCTACGGCGACTCGACCCGTGGTGAGGTTTTTTTCGACGTCTGCAACGTATTTGGAGTCCAGCAGCAGGTGGGCGTTTTGGGTCTCACGACCGACCATCCGAGCCAGCGCGAATAGCACGAGCGCGATGACGATGAGAATGCCGAGCACGAGGCTGAAGATATTGAAGAACTGGGAGTCCTGTTTGCTCACGACGATATCCAAAAGGCCCTTGGGAAATTCGGGGCGCAGTATAGCCGCTACCGGGGGGCCGGCGCACATCGACCGCCGTTACGGCGTTCAGTCGAGTCTCGGTCGGGCAACCGAGACATAGCTGCCTGCGGCCCGCATCGCTTCCCAGTCGTCGCGACGACCGGGATGCAAGGCCACGGCTGGAATGATGGTGCGCAAGACCACGTCCCCATGGTTCGGGATATCCCCGGCGGCAAGACCATAATCGAGAGCGAACCACGCGCTGCCCGAGCGCTGCCATTTTGGCCATTCATCGGCCGGGGCGGTCTCGTCGATCCCGACTTGGTCGACGAGCAGGCGTACGACATCGACCATGGTGGTGATGAGGGTGTGTCCCTCGAACCGCAGACCCTGAAGCAGCCGCTCATAGAAATGAGGCGTAGCGAGCAGAGGGAAGTCGTAGCGTTCCGATACGACCCCGGTCGGGCGTTTGCGCAAGGCCTCGCCGTGTAACTGGTAGACGCCGTCGTCGTTAAGCTCGCAGCAGGCCCACATGGCAAATTTTCGCGTCCCCTCGATCATCATCACTCGACTATGACCGAGCGTCTCAAATAAAAACTCGTGGGCCATCCGGACCCGCGGTCCGAATTTCCGCGGGCGACGTTCGAGCCGATACTGCCTTCGACGTTCGCGGATTCGGCGCTCGAGATCACGCCGCAGGCCGCGCGCATGGCGGTCGCTGATGGGGTGATCGGGCAGTTCGAGCATCGCCAAATCCTCAAGAAGGTCCACGAGTGGGGGTCTTACCCCTGTAATCGTTATCGGTCATTCCGACGTTCGATTGAGGGGACTCGCCGCCTGCCGAACGGACTTGCATCGCAGTCAGCGCACACACTTTATGATTTGGGACGATACTCAGGTGTACCAGGGGGTTTTATATGCAGGGCAAGAGAGCGTTTCTGCTCAAGCTTTTTTCCGTGGTGGTGCTGTCCTTCGTCGGAATGACCAGCGCCTATGCGCAAGAGGGAGCGTTTTGCGCTACACCTGAACAAGTTGCCTTGGTTCGCGGCGCCCTGGCGAACAAAGCACCTGCGCCGCTAGGCATGGCGGCCGCTGCGCTCAAGATGCCGGAGGCGATGGTCGCGAGCGCCTTGCCAACCACTCAGGCGTATGGCGTGAAGGCCGTCCACTTTCAGGCGATTTGGAAAAGCCTCGAGACCTGGAGCGATGCCACCACCTTCATCACCAAGGGCCCTAATCTTTTCGAGATCCACGGATCGGTCGGCAAGGGTGAGCCGTCGAAGCGTAGCCAGTTTTTCAATCTGTACCGCGAGGGGCCAGGACTCGCCGGCCATCTTCGACCGGATCTCTACGGGTCGATTTATTTACTCGAGTTATCGGGCAAGGAGAACACGCTGCGCGCCGTCGTGTTTTTCGATCGATCGGGAGAGTCGGTTTTTTCGGTCTACGTACCGGGGGAGGGTGTTCCGGCGACTCCGACCGCCATCGAGCAGTTTGCGGCGACCGCGAAGTTGATTCGTTCGCTACCGTCCGTCTGCCCCGGATAACATTGGGGTCTAATCTGTATCGGCTCGTCCGGCAGGAACTTTATGCTCCGCGGACGGTCTGAAGTCCCACTGAGTCGTCATGTCGCCCGCTGATCTTCCGCATCGTTTTTTTCTCAAGCATCTGTGGGCTCCCTTGCTGCTCGGCGGCATCGCGCTCTCGGCCTTGGCGCTTTTCGATGGCGACCATCTGATCGCGAGCCGATTTTTTTTCGATTTCACATCTCAGAGCTGGCGGGGTGCAGAGAGTTTCTGGGCGAACGACTTTGCCCATCGGGGCGGCCGCAACCTCATGCGCTTGGTGGGGGTACTCTTCATCATCGGCTGGGCGGCAAGTTATCGATGGTCTGCACTCAAAACCCATCGTCGTGCCTTGGCTTATCTGGCGCTTTGCATGACGCTCGTCCCACTGACCGTCGGCGCACTCAAAGAAATGACCAATGTCGATTGTCCGTGGAGTCTGCAGGGTTTTGGCGGCGATCAGCCAGAGATCTATTGGTATCAAGACAGACCCGACAACCTACCAAAAGCCGCCTGCTTTCCGGGAGCGCACTCCTCGTCGGCGTTCGCTCTGTTTTCGCTTTATTTTCTTTGGCTGGGAACTCATCCAAACAGAGCGCGACTGGCCTTGCTAGGCGTCGTTACGGTGGGGAGTTTGTTTTCACTCGCTCAGCAATCTCGTGGCGCACATTTTTTGTCGCATGACCTGATGTCCGCATTGATCGCTTGGCTGATGTGTCTTGGTCTCTACTTGAAGGTACTACGCCGTGCTTGATGCGATCGTCGCGTTCGGTTTGATGGGTGAGGGCGTGCCTGGCGCAGAGTCGAGCGCTTCTGAAGCCAAACCTCGATTTTCGGCACGCAATGATCGCGTGACCTCCGCCCGACCGCCGGACGTTCCGGATGACGCGACGCTCGAGGCGGCTCGCGCACGTATCGGAAAAATCACCATTCGCGCGCTCGACGTATTCGATACAAGCCGGCCGGATGAAGATATTCGCCTTTTCAGGCTTGCCAATCGCCTGCATCGAAACACTCGTGACAGCACGCTCGCTGATCGTTTGCTGTTTCGTGAAGGAGAGTTGTACCAAGGTCGACTGCTCGCCGAGAGCGAACGTTTGCTTCGCGATACTCGCTATCTTTATGACGCATCCGTCGTTCCGGTTCGCTATGCCAACGGCGTTGTCGACATCGAGGTGGTGACTCGCGATGTTTGGACGCTCAATCCAGGCGTTTCTTTCGGAAGAAAGGGTGGCAAGAGTACGTCAGGGTTCGAACTCGAAGAGTTGAATGTGTTGGGGCTCGGCTCACAGATCAACTTCAAGCAACTCAACGAAGTCGATCGTGACATCACAGCGGTCCGTTACGTCGATCGTCAGCTCGGCAGCTCATGGTGGGCACTCGAGGCCGAATACTCCGATTTCAGCGACGGTGGCGCCAAAAGACTGAGCCTCGAACGACCGTTCTATTCGCTCGATACGCGCTGGGCTGGCGGTGTATCGACTTACGATACCGACCGCATCGACTCACGTTACGACCTCGGCAAAGAGGTGGGCGAGTATCTGGTCGATCAGCAGTTCCGCAGTGCCTATGTCGGTTTTTCAGAAGGCCTGAAGGGGCGCTTCGTGACGCGCTGGTCCGTTGGGCTGACGAGCGATGCGCGAGAGTTCTCGCCCATCCCGGGAGGTAATCCCGCCACGGTTATCCCGCCAGATCGCAAACTGGTTTATCCCTGGGTCCGTATCGATTGGCTAGAGAACGATTTTCGTGCGGCGCGCAATCGTGACCAGATCGAACGCACCGAAGATTTTCAGTACGGCTGGAACGTAAGTGCGCGGCTCGGTTACTCCACAGATAGTCTCGGCGCCGATCGCAATGCATTCATTTTCGACTCGCAAGTCGCCAAGGGTCTCGAGCTCAGCGAAAAACGCAGTCTGCTCTTCGCGGGCTCGCTCGAAGTTCGCTACGAAGAGGGCAACTTCCGCGACACGCTGCTGAGCGCATCTGCGCGGTACTACCATCGTCAATCGACCCGACGCTTGTTCTTCGCTTCCCTGAGCGTCGACGCTGGCGAAAAACTCGATATCGATCGTGAGCTGATGCTCGGTGGCGATACGGGGCTGCGCGGTTATCCGTTGCGCTATCAGGGTGGCCAAGGTCGATGGCTCATGACGCTCGAGCAACGCGCATTCACAGACTGGTATCCGTTCCGACTCGTCCACGTCGGCGCTGCAGCATTTTTGGATATCGGCGGAACGTGGGGTAGTGACCCGTATGCGAGCAAGACGCAGGGCGTGCTCGGAGACGTCGGAGTCGGCTTGCGACTCGGCAATAGTCGATCCGCTTTGGGTAAGGTTTTACATATCGATCTCGCGTTCCCCGTGAACGGCGATAAGTCGATCAAGAACATGCAGGTCATCATCGAGACCAAAAGAAGTTTTTGAGTCGGGGCGGGGGCCCTGTAACCAATGAAATTCCGTTTGCCGTCCGTGAAGTTGAATGCGACAGCGCTGACCGCATGGGTCGCGCTATGGTGCTTGCTTGCGCTCAACGTACCGTTCTGGTCGAAAGTGCTTTCGATTCGACCGATGCACTCGTTCGATGACGCGCTTTACCTCGTCTCGTTCGCGGTGCTGACCTTCGTCGTGGTCAATCTCTTTCTGATGCCGCTCACGTTGTTGCGGCCGATCGCCAAACCAGTGCTTGCACTCGCCGTGCTGCTCGCAGGGCTCGCCTCATATTTCGTGTCGGCCTACGGCGTGCTGATCGATAAAGTGATGATCCGCAACGTTTTCGAGACCAACGGGACCGAAGCGGGCGAGCTCCTCAATTTCAATTTCGCTTCGTACGTGGGATTGCTTGGCGTATTGCCCGCGTTCCTCGTGATGCGTGCTGGCTTGATCGCTTTGAGTTGGCGCCGTGAGCTGGCGCATCGTGGTATCGCGCTGGGATTGACCGTCATGGGAGTCGGCATCGTCGCGGCTGCGTTCTATCAGGATCATGCCTCGACCTTCCGCAACAATCGCGAGCTTCGCCATATGCTCGTGCCCGTCAATTACTTGGCCGGTCTCGGCAGCTACGTTGGCGAAATCACTCGTCCGGACCTGCCTTATCAGGCGATCGGCAATGATGCGAAGCTCGGATCAAAATGGACCGGCGCCGCTGCAGACCGCCCGATGATCGTCGTACTGGTCGTCGGTGAGACAGCGCGCGCAGCCAACTTCGGACTCAATGGCTATGGCCGTCAAACGACGCCGCAGCTCGCAGCAACGCCTGGCGTCATTCACTTCAATGATGTGTCATCTTGCGGCACCTCCACAGCCATTTCCGTGCCCTGCATGTTTTCGGATCTGGGCCGTGCGGAGTTCACCTCCGAAAAAGCCAAGGCTCGCGACAACCTGATCGATATCGCTCAGAAAGCCGGGTTCGACGTGCAATGGTTCGGGAATAACACCAACTGCAAAGGGGTGTGTCGTAGCGTCCCTGAAATACGTGCTGCGCGAGAGAACTACCCGCAGTTCTGCGTCGGCGACAGTCCGTGCATGGATGGCGGCATCTTCGACATGTTCGGCAAAACACTCGCTGAGCCGAGCGGTCGAAAGCTCGTCGTTCTTCACATGCTGGGCAGTCACGGTCCGGGTTATCACCTGCGTTATCCGAAGGAGTTCGAGCAGTTCACACCGGTTTGTCGCGAGACGGATTTTTCGAAGTGCGACGTCCAAGACATCGTGAACGCTTACGACAACACCATTCTCTATACCGACCATCTGCTCGCCGAGACGATCCGGCAGCTCAGCGCGCTAGCAGATCGTGCCGACACCGCACTTTTATACGTGTCGGACCACGGTGAGTCGCTCGGCGAAAACGGCATCTTCTTGCATGCCTTGCCCTATGCCGTAGCGCCACGGGTGCAAACCCATGTCCCCATGGTCTTTTGGTCGTCGCCTGGACTCGCAAGCCGGATGGGCATCGACATGACTTGCGTGGCGAACCAACGCGACAAGACGCTCTCCCACGATAACCTGCTGCATTCGATGCTCGGACTGCTCGATATCGAGACGCAGGTTCGGAAGCCGGACAGCAATCTCTTCGAGTGCTACCGGTCCAACTGAGGTTCGCCAAGATTGCGGGAGTGGATGGCGCGCCCGGCGAGATTCGAACTCACGACCCCTGCCTTCGGAGGGCAGTACTCTATCCAGCTGAGCTACGGGCGCTTCCCACAGGCATTATATCGGAGCAACCCTTCGGAGGCGGATGGCGATGAACAGACGGTTAATGCTCGCTGCAGCTGTGCTGATGCTAGCCCCCGTGTGCGGACGGGCGGACGAGGCCTCATCCCTCGAGACGACGCTCCGGGGAATGATCACTGGGTTCTCGGGTACGGTTTCTTTGTACGCGCGCAATCTCGATACGGGGCGTGAGATTGGGATCGAACCCGACCGTCGCGTTCGTACGGCGAGCACCATCAAGCTGCCCATTGCGTGTGCCCTGGCCGCCGAAGTAGAAGCGAAACGCGCGCAATGGAACGAACGCCTCACGATTCGTGCGCAGGACAAGGTATCGGGCTCGGGCGTACTCGCAGAGTTTTCGGATGGCGAAACGGTTAGCCTGAAAGATGCGCGGACGATGATGATCGTAGTCAGCGACAACACGGCGACCAACCTGATTCTCGATCGCATCAGCGCCGACAAGGTCAATGATTTTATGCAATCCATCGGTCTTACGCAGACACGCTCGATGCGCAAGATCCGTGGCGACGGTACTCAGCTCAAGCCTGCTCAAGGTTGGAGTCGTGAGGGCGAGAAGTCCGAGAACCAACGCTTCGGCATCGGTTCGTCCACGCCGCGGGAAATGGTTCGACTGCTCGAGTTGCTCGAGCAGGGAAAAGTCGTGAGTGAGACGGCCTCGAAAGATCTGCTCGGTGTGCTTGAGCGTCAGCAGTACAAAGACGGCATCGGACGATACAGCGGCGATTGGCGCGTTGCGAGCAAGTCAGGAAGTCTTGATGCTTTGCGTAGCGATGTCGGTATCGTCTACACGCCGCACGGCCGCATCGCGATAGCCATCACCGTCGACGACATGCCGACCATCGATTATTCACCGGAGAATGTCGGCTCGAAACTGATTGCCGACCTGTCGAAGACGTTGATCTTCGAGCTCAGATAACGCTTTTTCGTCGGAAGGATCGGCGTAAGAGTAACGCGACGATCAGCATCAAGATTGTCCAGAGGTCGAAGGATCCCCCGCCGCCTCGGCCCGCAGGCGCCGTGACAGTTATCGTGACGGCGATTGGAGCGCTCGTCGCCAGACCATCACTCGCGGTCACCGTGATATTGAAGGTTCCGGTCGTCGAATTCGGCCAGGAAAAATCACCGGTAGTCGAGCTGAATGTGGCGCCGACGGGGCTACCGGAGGCAGTGTAAGTGAGTGTGTCATTGTCCGGATCTGTTGCGGACACTCGGAAGCTCACTGTGCTACCTGACGTTGCTGATACGGGGGGCACCGTAGCGAGTACGGGAGTTCCATTCGAACGTACGTCCACGGTTTTCGATGCGGAAAATCCGTCGCCATCGGTCGCGGTCAGCCGAAAACTCATTCGCGAGCCGTTCGGAGCCGTGAAGGTGGTTTGTGTAGTCGTCGTGCTGCTGAGCGTGACGGATGCGCCGGCGAGTTGCTGCCAGCGGTAGGTGAGGTTGGTATTGCCCCCGGCCTTCGGCGTTGCTGAGCCAGTCAATGTGACGGTTGCGCCATTCTCGACCAGGGCAGCGTTTGCTTGCGCCATGAGTATCGGTGTCAGCGCTTCGAGACGCTGCATGGCACGGGTGGCATCGAGCATCCCCGCACCGCAGGGGTTGTCGATTTTACCCGCACAAAATGTACCGGCCGGAAACTCACGCGCACTTGCCGTGAGCAAGTTGCGCACACTGTCGACGGTGAGTGTCGGCATTGCCGAAAACAGCAGCGCCGCGACGCCCGAGACATGTGGGGTCGCCATGCTGGTGCCCGACTTACCGGCATAGACCGCTGCATTGGGCGCCGTGTCTCCGTCATTGGTAGTCGAGGTGATGAGGCGCCAAATCGTGCCCGCGGCTCCGCTGCTGCCTTGCGGCAAACAATTGAGGATCGTAGTTGTGCAGGAGCCGCCTCCCGGCGCGCTGAGCGTCGTACCCGTGCCGTAATTGGCGTAGCTCGCTTTGTCGCCTTCTACGGTATGTGCCGTCACGGCGATGACGCCGGAGCAGTTGGCAGGTGAGCTGATCGTGGCGCGACTATCGTTACCAGAGGCGGCGACGACGACTGCGCCCATCGCGCGCGCAGCCGTGATCGCATTTTGACGACTGCTCGAGCAACTCGAACTCGTGGAGCCGAGACTGAGGTTGATGACTTTGGCGGGAGTGGCATTGGTCGGAATGCCAAGGTCGGACCAGCTGCCGCTAGCAGGCTGTGCCCCGGCCGCCCAACGAATCGCATCGGTGATGTCGGACCCGTACCCCAGGCATTTTCCCAAGGCACGTATTGCGAGAACTTTTCCTTGATGCGCAATGCCGACCGTGCCGGAGTTGTTGCCCGTCACTGCACCGATGGTGCCGGCGACATGCGTACCGTGCCAGGAGCTGTTCGCTTTTCGACAGGCTGCGCTGCTCGATGAAAAAACGGCCTTGGTGAGATCGTTGTCGTCGATCCAATCGCCCGGATCAGAAGGATCGGTATCACGTCCGTTGCCATCGTTCGCGACGAGAAAGCTGCCGTCGGAGTCGGCGGAAATGAAGTCGTGGCCGCGGATGATGTTGGTGTCGAGATCGAGATGCGTGGTGATACCCGTATCGATGACGGCGATCACCACATCGCGCCCGGTCGAGACATCCCAAGCCGCAGTGAGATTCGCACCGCCGGGACGTTCGGTCGTGGGGGGCTTCAGATGCCAGAGGGGCTCTCGCGAATCGTTCCAGAAGGAGTCATTGGGGGAGAGCAGAGGGAACACATACTCGTCGATCTCAACGCTCGCGATCGCCGGGTCGAGTCGCAGACGCTGCGCGACGCGTTCTGCATCGACGCGCGGCAACGGCTCGCCGAGACGCAGGACATGCGAAAAATCGGCAGTTGGTCTTCGGTAGGCAAGACGCCCACCGGCACGACTCGAAAGCGATTCCAGTTTTGCCAGCGAGGGGCGAGCCAGGCGACCGGCCGCGACATCGTCGCGAAATCGAACGATCAGTTGCGTGATCGGCAGATCGGGCGCGCGCTGCGGTTCGGCGATCGCCAGCAGTTGGGCCGTTGACTGAGCGCCTGCGGCTTGTGCGAGCGACGTGATGAACGACAAGCACGCTCCAACGAGCAGAGTCGAAACGTTCAGTGATCGTTGGCGATGTGTGGTCGAGCGCACACCGAAGACGTTACCGACCCTTGTGGTGATCGGCAAGCGAATTGACATTCAGGCGCTTGGATTAGAAGAGGCCGGGGATTTCTCGCTGCGCTGGAGTCGGTTGACCCGAGACCGGCACCGGCTCGAGATCGAGGACCTCCCCGCTTTCGACGGTCGTGCCTTGTCCAATTCCGGAGGCTGATGCGGCTTGGGCCGTCGTCGCCGGAATAGGTGTACACGATCGACCCTGAAGCCAGTCCAGCGCTTGCCGAGTCGAGCCTTCGCTGGCGATGCCGAGCGCTCGAGTGAAATCGTCACTGGCTCGGCAGCTGGCCTTCACGGCTTCGGCGAGACCGTTGAAGTACGCGTCGGAGTTGGCGGAATTGCGGGTCGTGAAGGCGAGCACCCGAAGCCGATCGTCACAGGCGGCGTTGTCGGCAGCAATCTGGCCTACTGGTTTGCCGAAGGTGTTGCCACCGATCAGAGCAAGGCGATCATTGAAGTAGGGAATGAAACTGTTGATCACGAGCTCGCTCGCCGACGCCGACGATGACGTCGTGATGAACGCCAGTTTCATCGGGGAGATGGATTCGGGTTGAGGCGCGAACCGCTTCAATGAATTTCGTGAAGACTTGGAGCTGCGGTAAACGGTTTCCGAGAAGGTTTCGGAGGTTTGACGGTTTCCGCCCAGCAGATCACCCATGGTCTCGGCAACGCTGACGAGACCGCCACCGTTATAGCGAAAATCGATCACGACCTCGGTGATACCGGCAGTCCTGAACTTGGCGAACTCTTCCCTCAGGCGAGTGCTCGCAGAGCTCACGATGAACGTACGCAGGTTGATGTAGCCGTATCGCTTGCCACCGTCGTCGATGATGCGAGCGCCGTATCGCGGCGACAGCGGCTCGAGTGAATAGTCGGCCTTCGAGACGGTCACATCGCGAACATTAGATCCGCGCGCGATCCGCAGCACCCGAGTGAGGCCTGCGGTGCTCGGACCCAGCGCGTTCGACACACCTTGACGACCCTCGGCAGCCAGGATGTCGGAGACCGAACGCAGGTCGTTGGCGGATGTGCCGATTGCGATGATTTCATCGCCGCGGTCGATGCTCGCGGTGATGTACGCGGGCGCACTTTCATAAGCCTCGAGGATGAACACTCGACGAGCCGTCAGGTCGTAATAGAGCAAAATGCCGAAGCCGGCCGTCGAGCCTGAATTGATCAGCGCGTTTTCTTGCGCGATCGATGTGATGTAGGTGAAATCGCGATCTTTGTTCTGCGATTTCGCCGTGGCGATGAGGGCGCTGATGAGCGCATCGACCGACGCATAGTTCGCGACGTTGATATTCGCCGGCAGTGTTTCGGGGTAGAGATACCACTCGTTCATCTGCGTGACGACCCAGTTCTGGCGATTCGTCAGCGAACAAGTAGAGCCGGTGTTGCCACCGCCCGTATTGCCTCCATTTCCGCCACCCCCACCCCCGCAGGCGGCAACGAGAAGCGCAGCGATCAGGGCAAGAGAGAGTCCACGGACGTGGGGCGAAATGGAGTGTGGCATCGGGGCATTATCTCAGAGCCAACCACGCCGTTGGAAGTAGATGAAAGGAACAACGGCAGATAAAGCCATCATGGCGAGCGCTCCCCAGAAGCCCCATTCAGCGTGCGAGCTCGGAATAACATCAAAATTCATTCCAAATATGGCACCGATCACCGAAGGCGGTAGCAGAACAACGGTAGCGACAGAAAAGATCTTCAAGATATTGTTCTGATCGATATTGATCATCCCGAGCGTGGCATCGAGCAGAAACTGAACTTTGTTGCTCATGAACCCCGCATGACTGCTCAACTGCTCGGCATCCCGGAGGATCGAGTTCAGACGACCCTTGAGATCCTCATCCAGGCGTTGTCCATTCGATTGCTGCATGAACCCGATCAAGCGCGCGAGGCTGCCGAGGGTTTCGCGCGCCTTTGAGTTGAGATCCCCATTTCGACCGACTCGCTCGAGGATCGCACGGTAGTCCCGATCACGTCGTCTGACGACGGTCGACGAACCGAACACCTCAGCCGAGAGCGTGTCCATCTCATCGCCCGTACGTTCGAGCACATCGGCGATCCGATTGACCATGGCTTCGAGCAAGCCTGCAAGCACTGCTGCAGCGGAGTTGCAGAGCGCAGGGTGGCGTTCTGCGTACGCGATATACCGTCGAAACGGCAGCGGATCGACGTATCGGTTGGTTATCAGTCGATCGGGTGTGAGAATGAACGTGATCTGGCTATTCTCGGGGCGCGCGGTATCGAGTTTGGTGACCACGGTCGCCGTCATGTAAAACGCATCGCCTTCCTGATAAAAGCGATTCGACGTCTCGATTTCCCGCATCTCCTCGCGCGTCGGCACGTCGATGCGCAGGAACTGCTCGATTCGTGATTCCTCCTCGGCGGAAGGCTCCACGAGATCGATCCAGATGGCGTCGTCAGGCACGACGGCTCCTTCGTGCAGGGTTTCGCCGTGCAGCCCGGTCGCGTCGAGTTTGAAAAATCGGATCACGCGCGCTGCTCGAAAGTCGCGCGCTCGAGGCTCAGCGAGCCTTCTCCGAGTTGGCGAGGTCGCTGATCAGACTGAGCATCTGCTCAGTACCGCCCGCCATGCCCACATCGGTGGAGTAGCGGCCGTTCACCGCCATGAACGGCGTGCCTTCTGCCCGATACCGTCGAACGATATCGTCGGCTTGTCGCAGCTTGGTGCTGACCCACATGGAGTTCCACGCATCACGGAAGGCTTTTTCCTGGATCCCGTTCTGTTTGGCCCAGTCGATCATCGTTTCGAGAGTCGACGCTTCATCGCGACCGAGCAGGCCATTGCCCGTACGGAAGATGGTGTCGAAAACCTTAGTATGCAGCCGTTCGTCTTGCTTGAGCGCCTGCAGCGTGTAGTAGAGGCGCGCATGTAACTTGGCACCGGCATTCCAAGTGACTGGGACGCGCACGAACTCGACGTTCGCCGGCTTGCCGTTTTTCTTCCAACGCTCAAGGAACGGATCGAGCGTATAGCAGTGGCTGCAGCCGTACCAAAAAATTTCGATGACTTCGACTTTACCCGCAGCGACGTTAGTCGGAATGGCCGGGGAGACACGACGATAATGGCGGCCCTCTTGCCAGCGCGAGAGACCTTGAGCAGCGCTTTGGGCTTCGGCCGTGTTCGGGGTGATCGACGTGCCGATCAGCACGACACCCACGACAGCCCACCATGCCGCCCGGAGAATCCTCATTAACGCAGGCCCTGGATGTAGCTCGCCAACGCCTTCTTGTCGTCTTCGGTGAGGCGCTTGGCAATGGCGGACATCATGTGTCCGTTGCGCGATTTGGTCGGCGTGCCGGTTGCGACATCGACGTAACGCTGATCATTGGTGTAGTCGAGCAACTGCTTGAGCGTATACGTGGAATGCTGCGCACGCAGCGCAGGATAGCCCGCCGTT
>JBJTUA010000028.1:0-31453 GCA_046080445.1 Gammaproteobacteria bacterium | reverse complement strand
CGGCTGCTCGATCGCCGCGACAGGGAATATAGTAACAGGCGTTAAACAAGATGATGACCAATGACGCGCTGCTTCAGCGCCGGGTCGAAGCTGTGCCTGCAGGTGTCGCAACCGCGATGCCGATCTTCGCTGATCGTGCCGAGAATTCAGAACTCTGGGATGTCGAGGGACGCCGCTATATCGACTTTGCAGGCGGCATCGCAGTGCTCAATACCGGGCATCGTCATCCCAAGGTGATCGCGGCTGTCGAAGCGCAGCCGCAGCGGTGGGGAACGCCCCGGTGAAACTCGGCATCGATGCCGTCTCGGGTGCGGCAACGCAGCGTATAGCCGAGTGTCTTGCCGCCGATGCGCCCCTCGTCAGTTATGGCTCTTAGTGAAGATCAAATGTCATATTGGATGGATAACTATTGCGAAGCGAATCCACTTGACACTGTTAACCTTGCTCTTTTGAAGTTTGCTGATGAGCAAACCTACGGAGCTTATGGACGCTGGGCCGAAAAGATGTCTAAAAAACAGAGGTAGAAGCCAGCAATTGGTTTGGAGCGCTTCGCTGGAGTTTGCTATTTAAGCTGGTTAAGGAATTCCCTCCTACATACGCGCACGACCTATCGCTCCGCTTGCATCTCAATTAACGCCGGCTCCTGAGTTCTCCCACCGAGGACGCGCCGCTCTGCCTCTGCTAAAGCCGCAGTAATTGAGATCGACGTGTGGCGAACTTCAACGTCGACCCGCTCACCGTATTGGCGCGGCTTTAGTTTGCAGGCAATCCATTTACGGGTATCCACTTGCAGCCTCAGCTTCTGCACCCAAGCGGACTTGCCCGGACCATCTAAGCCTAGAGGGATCGGAGAATCGGCAAGTTCCATCAACTCTTCTGCTAAGCGATCAGCGCGATCCTCGCAAGCCTCGGTGTATCTTGCGCGAAGCTCGGGATTACGCCGAAGTTGATTTTTGGCCCACCAATACGATGGCCACGGCCGCAACCGCTGCAACGCCGCTGTGAGCGATGCGCCGCCGGCGATGTCCTGCAAAAGCTTCGGCCAAATAGATTCAACGTCGAACACTTTTGGGCGAGTCACTTTGCACCTCGGTAACGCGGGTTCCGTTATTCCGCCAGGCACGGAAGTAAGTTTCGGCAGGCTTAGGACCGCTCGCCTGTCTTTCAGCCTCATAGCGGGGCAGCCGCCCGTCAAACTCCATGATGGCCGCTCGCGCTGTTCGGGCTTCAAACTCCTCCGTAGACGCCGAAGAAACCGAAGATGTCAGCGATTGGAGGGTGACCAAACGCCAGTTAAAACTCTCTGGCGTATCGCAGCTCAAGCTGTCGGCGGCTTAACAAATGTGCGCCGTCGAGTTCAGCTCGTGCAGCGTAGGCTGCGTCGCGCCGTCTCGGCCGCTGCGCGCACCGCTGGATCGTCGTTGACGAGCAGACGCATCAAGAGCATTCCCCGTCGAGTCGGTGAGACCACATTCGAGCCGGTCTGTCCGGGTCCGACGACGGTGAGATCCACTTTTCCACTTGGCGCACCGCGATCGTTCACGACGAAAAAATTATCCGACGTCGAGGCGTAGAGGGCGATCGACCAATAGCGCGGGTAGTTGGTTTCGAGCGTCACCCGAAACGGTCCCTTGCCGAGATCAAAGAAACACGTGGCGTAGAGCAGGTCGGGGCTCGGCATCACGATGCGTCGCTGGGTGTGATCGGTCGGCGGGGGCAGGGTGACGCCGTTGGCGCGCTCGAGGGTGGCGTCCGCCGAGCCCAAGGTGAGGACGCGATCCATGATGAGGCGAGGGACGGCCCAAATGGTCAGGGCGTGCATCAGCACGGCGATGACGGCCGCGCGAATCCAATGCCGGACCCACGTCGATTTCTTTGGGCTCACGGACACGCTCCGACCCGCCGAATGCTCGGGGTGGTGAGCGACCCGGGTGCGCGCTGTACGGCCTCCGCGGCGCCATAGAGACGCAGCGTGAGACGCATGCCGCCGCGCCCTGCGGTAGGAATCCACGAGGTGTCGTTCTGTGAGGCCTCCGTGGACGGCCCGAGGGTGGCGCTGAATCGTCCGGCCGCATCGGGTGTCACGGTCTCGCCGCTGACGCTATAGCGCTTCGCATCGTTCGGGAACAGGAAATGATCGGCGGCATAGGCCGTGACGCTCCACCAGCGAGCCGGGGGCGGAATCCCTTCGATGCGATAACGACACTCGGCTCGCAGCGGCGCACCGTCATCGTCGTGATCGGTCGTGTAGTAGAGCGTCTCGCTGCGACCGAGAGCGAGCACGGCGCCGATGGCGATGCGCGCGCGGGTATAGGCGTCGGCGTCACGGCTGCCGGCGAGCAGGTTCACGCGCCAGGCACCGGCGTCGACGCCCGAGATGCCCACCCGCGTCAGCCAAAGCCAGGCACTACCGACGCCGAGCACGACGGCGAGCAGGTACAACCCCACGAGTAGGAGCACGCGTCGTTCGGGGGCGTGGGTATCCAAGGTGGTACTCAGGCGGGGCTGTGTGCCCACGCGTCACGAATGAAACGTGCGACGCGCTCGGGTTGGGTGAGTGGCAGCATGTGTCCACCGGAGACGAGTTCGAGTCGACACGCCGGCACGCGCTCGGCGAAACGCTCGCCGTGAATGCGGTAGTCGAGGATCGCATCTTCGCGTCCATAGAGCACGGCGATCGGCGGCGCATCGGGTCGGTTCAAAGATTCGTATCGCGACTCGATGGACGGCAGCACGGCAGGGGTCGATCCAAGATCCTCGGACGCGCCGATGTACTGACTCGGTCGTAGCGTCAACACGCCGCCCCCGCGCACACGATAGTCGCGGGGTACGGCCTCAGGACCGAATACCTGCGGGAGTACGCGTCGACGATTGGCGATGAAGACCGGGGTCGCGAGCACATGGGCGACGAAGCGTCGCGCGAGGCGACCGCGTACGGCGAGGGCGCGAAAGACGGGTGGAAATTTACCGGCGTAGTGGGTGAGCGGCGCAATCAGCGCGAGACCGGCAACGCGGTTCGGGTGACGCAGCGCAATCGTGAGCGACAACGCGCCGCCCAAGGAGTGACCGACGAAGAGCGCGCGCTCAATCTTCAGGCCATCAAGCAGGGCGACGACCGCATCGGCTTGCTCCGTGAGTCGGGTCGCGCGACCCGTCGTGCGTGTGGAATAACCCGAGCCCGGTCGATCGATGGCGATGACGCGGGTGTCGCGAGAGAGCTCATCGACGAGCGCGTACTTGAAGTGAAGCAGATGTCCGCCGAGGCCGTGGATCATCACGATAACGGGTTTGCCCGCAGGGGCGACGCCTTGATCGACGTAATGCAGTCGCGCATCGGGGACGTCAATGAATGTCCCGCAGGGCGGGACGGCGTGTTCGACTTTCTTCGCCACGCGCCGCGTGAAGAGTGCGAGCGCAGCGGAGAGCGCGGCGAGAACGAGCAGGGTCGCGATCAGCGTCATAGTTCGAATCGTTTCAGCAGCGACCCATAAGTGGTCGGCATCAAGCGTTCGAGCCAGGCGCCGAGGCGGGCATCGTTACCGACCAGGATGCGTGGTTGTCGGCGTTCGACGCCGGCGAGGATGATCTCGGCGGCTTCCGCCGGGGGTTTGCGCAACAGGCGTCGCGATTTCTCGAGTTGGTGCGAGATGGTTTCTTTGGAGAGCGTGGCAGAAAACCGCGCGCTGCTTGCGATGGAGGTGGCGACGCCGCCCGGGCATACGGCGCTCACGCCGACGGTGGTCTCCACGAGTTCGTGACGCAGCGCATCGCTGAACCCGCGCACGGCGAACTTGCTCGCCGAGTAATGGGTTTGCCCCGCGGGCGCGATGATGCCGAAGAGGCTTGCGGTATTGACGATGTGGGCATCGGGCCGCACCAGCAACATCGGCAGGAAGGCGCGGGTCATGCGCACGACCCCATGAAAATTGATTTCGAACAACCAGTCGAAGTCGGCTTCGGTGGTTTCGAGGAAGCGGCCGCCGACGGCAACGCCGGCGTTATTGAAGAGCAGGTCGACGGCCGCATGATGGCGCATCACCTCGCTCGGAAATGCCGCCACGCGCTCGCGCGAGGCGACGTCGAGTTCATGGGTCGAGACGCGGCCGGAAGCCGCGACGAGTTTCGCCGTCTCGGCGAGGTTTTCTGTGTTGATGTCGGCGAGTGCGAGGTGACAACCCCGCGTGGCGAGACCTTGCGCGAGTGCGCGACCGATGCCGCTGCCTGCGCCGGTGATGACGGCCGTTTTATCGCGAAAGTCGAGCAGAGAGGTTTTCATGTTGGACTCAGCTGGGCGCATGGCCGAACTTGAGGGCAGGGTCGGTGATGCGTCGGTAACGCGTGACGCCGAGGTCACGCAAGTAGGTTTGATGCACTCGCCATGGGAAGCGATCGCCTTGCTTCGGTAGTCCCTCGAGGGCGCGCAGCACATAGCCCGAATTGAAGTCGATGAACGGCATCTCGCCAACCGACGAATCACGCACCGGTACGGCGTATTGGTAGCCGTATCGATCGAAATGACCGAGCAGTCGGCACACGTAGGCGGCGATCAGGTCGGCGCGCAGCGTCCACGAGGCATTGGTGTAGCCGAAGGTGAGCACGAGGTTCGGGATGCCGCTCAGCATTGCACCGCGATACACCATCGAGTCGCCCAAGTTGACGGCTTTGCCGTCGATCGACAGTTGGATCGCACCAAGCGGTAATACTTTGAGCCCGGTGGCGGTGACGACGATGTCGGCCGCGAGCGTCTCGCCTGAGCTCAGTTTGATGCCCTCGGGGACGAAGCGATCGATGGTATCGGTGACGACGCTGACGCGCCCCTTCGCGATCGCCTGGAAAAGATCGCCATCGGGTGCGGCGCAGACGCGCTGGTCCCAAGGGTTGTAGTCGGGCTTGAAATGGCGGGCGACGTCGTAACCTTTGGGAAGATCGGCAGCGGCGAGTTCGACGAGGCGTTGGCCGAACCAGCGCGGGTACTTGCGCGCCAGTCGGTAAAAGAAAGAGGTCATCAAAATGTGCTTCCAGCGCACGATTGGATAGACGACGGCAGCCGGCAGTATCTTTGCGAGTACGCGCGCCCACGGATCCTCACCGGGCTGGTTGACCACGTAGGAGGGTGTGCGCTGCAACTGTGTCACGTGAGCGGCTTTCTCGGCGAGTGCAGGCACGAGCGTGATGGCGGTTGCGCCACTGCCAATTACTACGATGCGGCGGCCGCTGTAGTCAAAGTTTTCGGGCCAGAACTGCGGATGGACGATCTGACCGCGAAAATCCGCTTCGCCTTCGAAGTGCGGTCTATAGGCTTCGGTGTAGCTGTAGTAACCCGTGCAGAGGTGCATGAAGCGCGTACGCAGCGTCGAGGTATGACCGTCACAATCGCGCACGGCGACCGTCCATTCGCAACGCGCATTCGACCAGTCCGCTGATTCGACTCGCTTGCCGTACTGAATGGTCGACGCGACGCCGCTCTCGTTCGCCATCTCGCGCAAATAGTTGAGGATCGAGGGCCCGTCGACGATCGATTTCGGCTTACGCCAGGGCTTCGCCTTGAAGCCGAGCGTGTACATGTCGGAGTCGGAGCGGATGCCGGGGTAACGAAAAAGGTCCCAGGTTCCACCGAGACGGTCACGCGACTCGAGGATGGTGATTTTCTTGGTAGGGAATTGCCGGCGAATTTCGGCGGCGGCGCCGATTCCCGACAGGCCCGCACCCACGATCAGCACATCCAGAGTTTCGTTAGACATCGTCGCTCCATCGCCGCGGACCGCACCGCCGGCGCAGGGGCGGCAGGATATCAGTAACGAGCCGGCGGGTTATCATGGGCGCCGGCCGCACGGGTTGCGGCGAGGATGTGGCATGAGGTCGATGCTGTTCGTTCCCGGAGACCGTCCGGAGCGTTTCGAAAAAGCGGAGGCGAGTGGGGCGGATGCGGTCATCCTCGACCTCGAAGACGCCGTCGCCGCCTCGCAGCGGCCCAAGGCTCGCGAGGCCATTACGGCGCACCTGCAACGATCCTCTCGGCCTGTGCCGCTCTGGGTGCGCATCAACCCCATCGACAGTCCCGATGCGCTCATTGACCTTGCGGCAGTGGTTCCGGCGCGACCCGATGGCCTGCTGCTGCCAAAGGCGCGAGACGGTCGTGATGTCATGCGCTTCGACTATTGGCTCGAAGCGCTCGAGGCGTCTCACGGTTTGGCCGCAGGTGGCATCAAAGTTATTCCGATGATCACCGAGACGGCGGGCGCGATGCTGCAGCTCGCCTCGTTCGTGCCCACCCCTGCCCGAGTGGTCGGCATGACCTGGGGTGCGGAAGATCTCGCTACCGAGCTTGGCGCCGCGGCGAGCCGCGACGAAGCGGGGCGTTACGACATGCCGTATCAGATGGCGAGCGCCGGCTGTCTCTTCACGGCAGCGGCCGCCGGCGTCAGCGCGATCGACACCGTCGATACCGAGATCAAAGATATCGCTGCGGTCGAGCAGCGGGCCTGCGCCTCGCGTCGCAGCGGCTACGTGGCCAAGCTTGCAATCCATCCTGCGCAAATTCCCGCCTTGCATGGGGCGTTCACGCCGAGCGCCGCCGAGGTGGCGCATGCGGAAGCGGTGCTTGCTGCGTTTTCGACATCGCCTGGCGTGGGCGCGTTGCGGGTCGACGGCAAGCTCGTCGATCGTCCGCATCTGCTGCAGGCCGAGCGAGTGCTGGCGGCTGCGCGCCGCCGATGAGCCCTGAGCGTTCGGGTTTTCGAGGCAACAAACAGTCTTTGCCCGCGAAGCCTTGCGCGGTCTGCGGTCGCCCAATGACGTGGCGGAAGTCCTGGGCGAAAAACTGGGACAGCGTGAAGTACTGCTCCGAGCGCTGTCGGCGTGACAGTAAATCGCTTACCTCTAAGAAATGAACACGTTCATCGTCTGGTTCCGTAACGACCTGCGCCTGCACGATCACCGCGTGCTCGAGCGAGCGATCGAGCAGGGCGATCGACTGCTTTGCGTGTACGTCCACGATCCGCGGCTCGATGGCCCCACGCGTTGGGGCTTTCCGCGCCTTGGGCGCCATCGCCGTGTATTTTTGATCGATACACTTCGAGATCTCGACGCTTCGCTCGGTCAACTTGGGCATCGACTGTGGCTCACGCGTGGTCTGCCGGGTGAGGTCTTGCCGAAAATTGCACAGAGCATCGGCGCAACGAATATTTTCTGCGAGCATATTGCCGCGCCCGAAGAAGAGCAGGACGTCGCTGCGGTGCGCGCGGCAGGCGTCGCGGTAGAGACGATCTGGCAATCGAGTCTGCTCGATCCCGAAGATCTCCCGTTCGAGATCGCGTCGCTGCCGCAGGTTTTTACGGCGTTTCGCAAGCGCATCGAGGCCGAGGGCGTGCAGCCGAGGCACGCCGAACCTCCGACGAGTGAGTGGCCCGCGCCGGCTGCTGGATTGCCTGAGTCGATGGCCCTCGATCAACTTTTGGAGGGCGCCACGGCGGTTACGGATGAGCGCTCGTCGTTTCCGTATGGCGAGCCGACGTGTCGCGGCGGTGAGTCGGCGGCGTTGGCGCATCTGACACGTTATTTTTCTGGCGCCGCCGCGCAGCGCTACAAAGAAACCCGAAATGGTCTCATCGGCATCGATTACTCGACAAAGTTTTCGCCTTGGCTCGCCACCGGCGCGCTCTCGCCACGTGCTTTATTTGCAGCGTTGAAAGCGCACGAAGCCTCGCGGGGTGCAAACGAGAGTACCTATTGGATCTGGTTCGAACTGCTCTGGCGCGACTATTTCCGATTTCTGCACCTGCAACACGGCGCACGTCTCTATCGCGCGGCCGGCCTTACGCAAGAGTCGACGCCGCCGCACGACGAGGCGCGTTTTGCGGCATGGTGCGCGGGGCGTAGCGGCGAGCCCTTCAATGATTGCGGTATGCGAGAGCTTGCGGCGACGGGTTATTTGTCCAATCGTCTTCGGCAAAATGTGGCGAGCTGGCTCGTCAATGATTTGCGCTGCGATTACCGCGCCGGCGCCGCCTGGTTCGAATCGCAATTGGTCGATTACGATCCCTACAGCAATCAGGGCAATTGGCTGTATCTGGCCGGGCGCGGAACCGATCCGCGCGACGGGCGCCGTTTCGATCCGCAGCGCCAGTCGCGTATGTATGACCCCGACGGGGCCTATCGACTCTTGTGGAATCGGGGCGACTGAGTAATCCTCGCGCCCCTCAGGAGGACCACGATGTCTGCGTCAAAACAGGAACTCATCATTCGCTCGCCCATCGACGGTCAGGAGCTCGGTCGCGCACCGATCACGCCGCTCGAAGAAATACCCGTGGTCATCGCGCGGGCGACGTCGGCCTTCGAAGTCTGGCGCGGGGTTCCTGCGCCGCGACGCGGTGAGCTCATTCGTCTGCTCGGTGAAGAGCTGCGTCGCGACAAAGAATCGCTCGCGGCGCTCGTGACGGCCGAGATGGGCAAGATCGCCTCCGAGGGTCTCGGCGAAGTTCAGGAGATGATCGACATCTGCGATTTTGCCGTCGGTCTCTCGCGTCAGCTCTACGGTCTCACCATTGCCTCGGAGCGTCCCGGCCATCGCATGATGGAGACCTGGCATCCGATGGGCACCTGCGCCGTGATCTCGGCGTTCAACTTTCCGGTGGCGGTGTGGTGTTGGAACGCGGCGCTCGCGCTCGTCTGCGGCGATCCGGTCATGTGGAAGCCCTCTGAAAAAACACCGCTTACGGCGATGGCCACGATGCGTATCGTCGAGCGCGCGCTCCAGCGGTTCGGAAGCGATGCGCCGCAAGGGTTGATTCAGTGCGTCATCGGAGGTGCCGCGATCGGTGAGGCACTCGTCGACTCGCGCGATGTGCCCATTGTCTCAGCGACCGGCTCGACTCGGATGGGCCGCATCGTCGGCCCTCGCGTGGCGGCGCGGTTCGGACGCACCATTCTCGAACTCGGCGGCAACAGCGCCATGATCGTCGCGCCGACGGCGGACCTCGATCTCGCCGTGCGTGCGATCGTCTTCTCTGCGGTGGGCACTTCGGGGCAGCGTTGCACCACGTTGCGACGACTCCTCGTCCACCACAGTCGGCGCGCCGAGTTGCTCGAGCGACTCAAAAAAGCCTACGGAAGTCTTGCGATCGGCGATCCGCGCGAAAGTGGTGTGCTCGTCGGTCCGCTCATCGACGCGGACGCCGTCGCGCGCATGCACGAGGTCATCGAGAAAGCGCGTGCCGAGGGCGGGGTGGTGTTTGGCGGGGGACGCCGGCGTCGCGGCGTACCGGCGGGCGGTCACTACGTCGAGCCGGCCATCGTCGAAATGCCCCGACAAACCGCCACGGTTCGCGAAGAGACGTTTGCGCCCATTCTCTATGTACTCGGTTACGACACACTCGCCGAAGCGATCGCCCTCCAAAACGATGTGCCGCAGGGTTTGTCATCCTGCATCTTCACGCGTGACCTGCGAGAGGCTGAGGCCTTCCTCTCGGCGGCCGGCTCCGATTGCGGCATCGCCAACGTCAACATCGGTCCGTCGGGTGCCGAGATCGGTGGCGCCTTCGGCGGTGAAAAAGAAACGGGCGGCGGTCGCGAGAGCGGCTCCGACTCTTGGCGGGGTTACATGCGTCGACAGACGGCAACGGTCAATTATTCCGACAAACTTCCGCTCGCTCAGGGCGTCAGCTTCGAGATCTGATCCATGGCATTCGAAAAAATCGCAGTACTCGGGCTCGGCAAGGTCGGGCATCTTGCAGCGGAGCTTTTGCATGGGGCTGGCTTCAAAGTCACCGCCTCCGATGCCCGCACGATCACCGGCAAAGAATTCCCGGTGCAAAGTGTCGACGTCGCCGACCCCGTCGCGTTACGCCGCGCGCTGAAGGATCAGCAGGCGGTGTTGTCCTGCCTGCCTTATGGGCTCAACAAGGGCGTGTCCTCGATTGCGCACGAACTCGGCATCCATTACTTCGACCTCACCGAAGACGTACCGACCACAAACCACATTCGCGAGTTGTCGACGACGAGCCGAGGACTCATGGCGCCCCAATGCGGGCTCGCGCCAGGCTTCATCGGCATCGTGGGTGCCAACCTCGCTGCGGGCTTCGAGCGGGTGCGCTCCATTCGTTTGCGTGTCGGCGCGTTACCGCAAAACCCCACGGGCTTGCTCGGCTATGCGTTCAATTGGTCGTCCGAGGGTGTCGTCAACGAATACCTCAACGATTGCGAAGTCATCGAAGAGGGCGTTCGGAAGATGGTGTCCGCCATGGAATGGATCGAGACGGTCTACATCGATGGCGTGCAACTCGAAGCGTTCACCACCTCGGGTGGTCTCGGCACCATGTGCGAAACGTTCGCGGGGCGTGTCGAAAACCTCGATTACAAAACCATGCGCTATCCGGGGCATGTCCAACTCATGAATTTTTTCTTCCATGAGCTGCTCATGCGCGAAAAGCGCGAACTCGCCGGGCAAATTCTCTCGAACGCCAAGCCTCCCGTCGACGCCGACGTGGTGTACGTGCACGCCTCGGCAGAGGGGTGGAGCGAGGGACGCCTGCAGCGCAAGGAATTCGTGCGCAGTTATTACCCGATCGACGTGGCGGGGCGCTCGCGCACCGCAATTGCCTGGACGACCTCGGCCTCCGTGGTCGCCGTCATCGAAATGGTGCGAAACGGCAGTCTGCCGGATCGCGGATTCCTCAAACAGGAAGACATTTCGCTCGATTCTTTCCTCGCGACCCGAACCGGCGGCCTCTACAAGTCCGTCCGGTCACGATAATTTAATAAGCAAGGCTTTCTATCAGCCTGGCTTCGTATAGACTGCGGGAATGTCGAAGGACAATCCCCGCGAGCATCTCGCCTTTCTGATCCACGACGTGGCCAAGCGGCTGCGGCTCGAGTTTGGTCGGCGGGTGGCTCGTTTCGATTTCACCCCCGCGCAGGCGCGCTGTCTCGCGTTCCTGGCCTTTCGCCCCGGGGCGAGCCTCAAAGCACTGGCCACCGCCCTCGAAGTCCAGTCGATGTCCGTCTTACGCGTCGTCGACGAACTCGAGCAACGCAAGCTGCTACGTCGCGAAGTCGACCCCGACGATCGTCGCGCCCTCAAGCTTTTTTTGACCAAACCCGGTGAGGGCAAGGTGGAGCGCATTTGGGGTGTTCTCGACGACATCATCCGCGAAGCCTGCGCCGGTATGACTGCGGCGGAGCGACGAGAGCTTTCCAGTTCGCTGCTGAGGCTCTCGGCGGGAATGCAGGCTTTTGGTGAGGACACACGACGATGAATGACGTGCTGAATGACAAGACGAAAGGCTCGGGTCTGCGAGCAGTGTTGCTCTGGGGCGTGCCGATCGTCGCCGTCATCATTGCTGTAGTGATCTGGGCTACTGGCGGTCGTTATATCGAAACCGACAACGCCTACGTCAAAGCCGATCTCGTGCCGATCCATCCCGAGATCGAGGCGCAGGTGACCGAGGTGCTCGTGACCGAAAATGCGCGCGTCGAGCGTGGTCAACTAATCGCCAAGCTCGACCCGGAGAGTGCCGAGATCGACGTGCGTCGAGCGACCGCGCGTCTCGAGGCTGTGCGAGAGGACTTGGTCGCCGCTCGTCGGCAGCTCGATCAGCGACGCGACGAGCGCGCGTTGGCCGATGAGCAATTGCGTTATACGACGCGTGAGCTCGCCCGACAGCGCGAATTGGTGGCAGCGCGCATGGTGCCGGCCGAGCGCTTCGATGCGGCCGAGCATCAGGCCCTGCAAGCCAAAGGAAAGCTGCAGGTCATCGATCAAGGAATTGCCGAGCTTCGCGTTCGTCTCGGCCCCGCGCTCGAGGGTCAGCTCGATGCGCATCCGCTCGTCGTCGAGGCGAAAGCCGATCTAGACGCGGCGTCGTTGCGTCTTGCGCGGGCGACCTTGAAGGCGCCGGAGTCGGGCAGGGTGGTCAAGCTGCCGAAACCCGGTGCAATGGCGCGACGAGCGACGAGTCTTTTCACGCTCGTTCGCTCGGACGAACTGTGGGTAGAGGCGAACTTCAAAGAAACGCAGCTCGGCCTGCTCCGCAACGGTCAATCGGTCGCGATCACGGTCGACAGTTATCCGGGCGCAGAGTGGCGCGGCCATGTGGAGACCATCTCGCCGGCAAGTGGCGCAGAGTTCGCCGTGTTGCCCCCACAAAATGCCTCAGGAAATTGGGTGAAGGTGGTGCAGCGCGTTCCGGTCCGCATCGCCATCGACTCCGGGCCTGCAGAGTTGCCGCTACGCGCGGGTACGAGCGCGGTCGTCGTCGTCGATCCGCAATCCGGCACTCGATTCAGTCGATTGCTCAGCCCTCGCTGATCAGACGATGACGCCGAACCGTACGCTGCTATCGCTGAGCACCGTGCTCGCGGTGCTGCTGTACGCCATCGACACGACGGTTGCTAACGTCGCGCTGCCAGTCATTCAGGGCAGCTTGGCGGCGACACGCGAGCAGGTGGCCTGGGTGCTCACCTCTTATCTCATCGCAAGCGCCATCGCCTTGCCGGCGCTCGGGGCTGTCGAAGCGCGTCTCGGCTTGCGTCGCTGCTACATGCTGTCCGTCGCAGGCTTCGGCGTGTCGTCTTTTCTTTGTGGGCTCGCGCCCAACATCGAAACGCTGGTTGCGGCACGATTTCTCCAGGGGCTTTGTGGCGCGGCGCTGCTGCCGCTCAGTCAGACGGCCATGCAGGGCGTCTATCCCTCCGATCAGCTGGCAAAAGTGTTTGCGCTCTTCGGGATGGGTGTGATGGTGGGGCCTGTCATCGGGCCTTGGCTCGGCGGTTGGCTCACCGACAACTTCGGCTGGCGCTCGGTGTTCTACATCAACATGCCCGTCGTTGCGTTGTCGTTGATCGGAATGTTCGCGACGCTGCGCGGCGAGCCCGCGGAAACACCGCGCCGCTTCGATCGCATGGGGTATCTACTGCTGGGTATATCCGTGCTCATGCTGCAGTTGGCGATCGATCGCGGACAACAGCTCGATTGGTTCGACTCGGCAGAAATCGTGATCGAAATCAGCATCGGACTGATCGCAGGATATATGTTCATCGTGCATTCCTTCTCCAGCGAGCGTCCGTTGTTTGCGGGAGGGTTATGGCGAGATCGTAATCTCGTGCTGGGTGTTGCCATGTCGGTGCTGGTCGGTTGGCCGTTCATGGGCTCGATGGTGCTGTTGCCGCAGTTCCTGCAGGAAGTGCAGGGGTATTCCGTCGCCGGTGCCGGCGTGTTGATGGCGCCGCGCGGTATCGGGCTCATCATCGCGATGCTGACGTTGAGCCGAGTGGCGTCCTACATCGACTTGCGGCTCGCATTCGCCGTCGGGTGTGTGTTGAACTCGGTCGGCCTGCTCGCCTTCGCGTGGTTACCTGCGGATGTGCCGGCCGATGTACTGACCGGTTGGTTGCTGATGCAAGGGGTGGGTCTCGGGCTGATTTTCGTGCCGCTCAATACGTTGACGTTCATCACGCTCTCTGCAGAGTATCGAACCGAGGGCGCGGCACTCATGGTGCTCTCGCGAAATCTTGGCAGCAGTATCGGCGTCGCCTTGTTGGTTCAAGGTATTTCGACAGACGCCACGGCGAACTTCGATCGCCTGCGCGAGATTGCGCATGTCGCGGCCACCGATGACACAGGCTCGCTTGCGTGGATCTTGCAGACGATCCATCGCGAGGCGCTCGTGCTCGCGTACTCGAATCAGTATGTGTTGCTCGCGTTGATGCCCGCGATCCTGTTGCCTTGCGTATGGCTCATGCGCCGGAATGCGACTAGCGGAACGTTATCAGACCCCGCGGATCCGGTTGCGCCTCGAGGTGAGGCACTGCATTGAACACCTCGAGACTGCGACGCGAATCATCGAATCGCACGCGCGTAATTGAGGCGTTGAAGATCGACCAAGAGAGTCGTAACGAGCCCTCGTCGTCGAGTCCGAGGATGTGTCCGACCGCAGCGCCGATAGCGCCTGCCGAGGTGCAGATCGCCACCTCTTGAGATCGTCCTGCTTCGCGCATGATTTGCTCGAGTCCCTCGGCCACGCGAGATCGAAAGTCGTGCCAACGCTCGATGCCGGGTCGATCGAGTGCGCCGGCCACCCACTGGCGACCGACTTCCTCGAGCCGCCGCTGAAAAGCGCGCGCATCCGGAGGTCTCGATCCTCGCAGCGCCGACAGCGGAACACCTGTGAGCTCGGCGTGCGCTTTGAAAAGGGCGTGCGCGTCGTATTCGTCGAAGGCCGCGTGGTCTCTCACGCCATCGACGTTGGGCGAGGCGAGAATGGCCGCGGTCGCGCGCTGTCTTTTGAGTCTGCCGCTGACGATGGTGTTGAGGCGCTGACCCGTGCGCGCGTAGTGCTCGCGCAGGTGGTGGACCTGTTGTTCGCCGAGACTCGAGAGACGGTCGTAGTCGTCGGCGCCGAAAGAGGCTTGTCCGTGCCGGATTAGATGGAGGGTGCTCAAAAGACCCTCGCGGCATGCTCGTTTTCGGTGTGCATTGAGCCGCCATTGTACGCCGCGTAACATCCCTACCGCATGTCTCGCCCCGAAGAATCCGTGCCTCGGCCCTCATGGTGGGTGCGGGCACTCGCCGCTTTGCCCCTCGGGGCGCTGCATGGGCTCTCTCGCGTCTTCGCTTTTTTGGCGTGGTACGTTTTTCCCTACAAGCCTGCGGTCATCCGGCAGAGCCTCGCCTTGGCCTTTCCAGAGAAAACACCCGCCGAGATCGAGGCGGTTCGTCGCGAGTTTTATCGCAGTTATGGCGATGTGATGGTCGAGATCGTCAAATCCACGTCGATGGACGAGCGCGATTTCGACGACCGCATGCAACTCGCCAACTTCGAGATCGTGCGCGAGGCGATCTCATCGGGTACGCCGGCGGTGCTGCTCGCCGGTCATCAGTGCAATTGGGAGTGGTTGTTGCTCGCCTTGTCGAAGCATCTTGGGTTTCCGGTCGACACCGCCTATAAACCGCTCAAGAACGCTTGGGCCGATCGCGAGATGCGCGCACTGCGCAGTCGATTTGGCGCGCGGATGGTTCCCGCCGATCGCATGATGCGCGACATCCTGTCTCGTCGAAGCGTACCCCGGCTCATCGCGCTCGCGGCCGATCAAGAGCCGGTCGCGAGTGATCGGCGTCACTGGACGTCCTTTCTCAATCGTGACACCGCGTTTTTCATGGGTGGTGACGTGATCGCAAGCAGTCTCGATTACCCGGTATTTTTTGCGACCATCCGCCGCACGGGACGGGGTCGCTACTTGGCAAGCTTCGAACTGATGCGCGCCAAAAACGAGGCGCTCGCGCCGGGGGAGCTGACGGAGCGCTTTGCCAGACGGGTCGAGCGTCAAATACACGAAAGTCCTGCCGATTGGCCGTGGTCACACAAGCGCTGGCGACTCAAGCGAACTTGAACGACAATCGCGGCCCATGGAAATCTCGGTGGTCATTCCCGTCTGTAACGAGGTCGATAACGTCGGACCTCTGGCCCGCGAAATCGTCGCTGCACTGACCGGACGGCAGTTCGAAATTCTCTTCGTCGATGACGGCAGTACGGATGGCACGGCGGCGGCCGTACTTTTGCTGCGCAACGAGATCCCGCAGGTCCGTCTGCTGCGTCATTCCTTCCGTAGTGGTCAGAGTGCGGCCGTATGCTCCGGCGTTCGGCATGCGCGAGCCGAGTGGATCGCGACGCTCGATGGGGACGGACAAAACGATCCTGCCGATATCCCAAAGCTCTACGAGGCGCGTCACACCGCCGAACTCGTAGCGGGCAATCGCGTGCAGCGACGAGATACGTGGCTGCGTCATGCGCAATCACGCGTCGCCAACGGGGTGCGCGGCTGGTTGCTGGGTGATGGCACGCCCGATACAGGCTGCGGCATCAAGTTGATGCGCCGCGACGTATTCGTGGAGCTGCCGCGATTCGATCACATGCATCGATTTTTGCCCGCGCTTTTTTTGCGCGCGGGCGCCCGGGTCGTGTCGGTGCCTGTCTCGCATCGACCGCGCGAGCGGGGCACCTCGAAGTACGGTCTATTCGATCGGCTTTGGGTGGGAATCGTCGATATCTTTGGCGTGATGTGGCTGCGTCGACGATTCAAACCGGGACTTCGAGTCACTGAAGACTAGCGACCCATTTCGAGGAGCGACATGCAAAACCCCGACACTCTGGTCTGGATCATCATCGGTTTCATCGGGCAGGCGCTCTTCTCGATGCGGTTCGTCGTGCAGTGGATTGCGAGCGAGCGCTTGAAGCGCAGCATCATTCCGCAGGCCTTCTGGTATTTCAGCTTGGCAGGTGGACTCACCTTGCTCGCGTATGCCATCCACAAACAAGATCCCGTCTTCATCGCAGGGCAGGGGCTCGGGCTTGCGGTCTATCTGCGTAATCTCTACCTCATTCGTTCTGGTCGCCACCAGGCTGACGCGTGAACGGTATCTCGCGTGACACGCTGACCGATCTTGCATGGATCGGCGCGTGGTTCGCGCTGCTCATCCTCGCGGGATACGGCCTCAGAGATCCATGGCCGGCCGACGAACCGCGATTCGCTGGCGTGGCGCTCGACATGGTGCGCAGCGGCAACTGGCTCATCCCGCACGCCGGTGGCGATCTCTATCAAGACAAACCGCCCCTGCATTTCTGGCTGATGAGCGTTGGCTTTTTGCTCACCCATTCTTTGCGGCTCGGATTTTTGCTGCCCTCGATGCTGGCTTCGCTCGGTACGCTGCTTTTGGTGTACGACCTCGTGCGTCGTTTGCATGGTCACGAGGCGGGGCGTCTCGCGGCGCTGACGCTGGTCTCCTGCATTCATTTCGTGATGACGACGCGCGGCGCGCAAATCGATGCCACGCTCATTTTTTTCTGCACGCTCGCATTGTGGGGGCTGATGCGCCACGTGTTGCAGGGTGCGCCACTCTGGGTGGCGCTGCTCGGCGCCTTTGGCGCGGGGCTCGGCGTAATCGACAAAGCGGTCGGCGTGTTAGCGCTCGTGTTGTTGCCGCTTGCTGCATGGCTCGCCGGTCGCATGGGATCGAGAAAAGTTCGGCTGAGCTCCGTTATTCCTGTGCTCGCGATCTTTGTCGGCACCATTTTGCTCTGGCTCGTGCCGATGCTCTGGCACGTGGCAAGCGAGGGTACGCCGGAGCTGGCCGCCTATCGCGACGAAATTCTCTTTCAACAAACCGTGACGCGGTACACGCAGGCCTGGCATCACATCCGACCTTGGTACTACTACTTCGTCGAAGTCATTCCGGTGCTGTGGTTACCGCTCAGTGCGCTGCTGATTTGGCTCGTACCTCGCTGGCGTACCGATTGGCGCGAGGGGCGGGCCGCGGTTTGGCTGCCGCTGTTATGGGCGATTTTCGTCATCGCGTTTTTCAGCGTCAGCACGGGTAAACGCGGCGTATACATCTTGCCGGCCTTGCCCGCGCTCGCGATCGCCGCAGCGCCGCACCTGTCGTCGCTCTTTGCCCTTCGCGCGGTCCAGCGGATGTCTTGGATCATCGCGCTCTTTATCGTCGTTCCGGGTGTCGTCCTCGCGCTCGGGTCGTGGTTCGCGGTGCCGCGAGTCGTCGCGTTGCTCTCCGAGTCGGAACTGAGCTCGATGACGCCGGTGTACGTGTTCGCCGTGATGGCGAGCGTCGTCTGGGTGTTGGCGTGGAAGTTCAAACCCCTATTGGCTTGGCCGTCGGTACTCGCTTGTCTCACGCTCACTTGGGGCTTCGGGATCGCCCCGCAAATCAATGGCGAGCGTTCCGCCTCGGAGTTCATCCGTCGCGTGACGGCAGTCGTGCCAAAGAATCGCGAGCTCGGTTTGCTCGCGTACAAAGAGCAGTTTTTGCTTTACCTCGATCGCGATACCGTGAACTTTGGTCACGCTCGTTGGCGAGAGGGCGATGCGGAGGCCTTCGATGCAGCCCGATGGCTCGCAGGTAGCGAGCAGCGCGTGCTGCTCGTACCGGAGCATTTTGTGGAGACGTGTTTTTCCCAGAGCCCGCGGGAGTTTGCCGGTATGAGCAGCGGTGATCGCTGGTATCTCGTGACCGGTCGACCCTCACGAGGGTGCGTGGAGCGCGGAAACCCTGACAGGGTGATCCGCTACCCCACGCCCAAGCCGCTCTAACTTAAAACGGCAGACCGTGCGCTGAACCGCCCATGCAGAGCAGCATGGGGAAGGACAGCAGGAAGTTGACGCGTGAGGTGAGGGTGGCCGTGCGGCGCGCCTTCGCCTTCTCTTCGTCGGTGGCTTCGACAACGCCGATGACTTTTTTCTGGTTCGGCCAGATCAGTACCCAAACGTTGAACAGCATGATGGTGCCGAGCCAAGCGCCGATACCGATTACGACGCTGCCTTCTTGCAGCGTGAAGGCATCCATGAATCGAGCGCCGAGCAACCAACCGCCCGTGAGCCAGGTGGCCAATGCCATCCAGCGGAACCACAGCAGGGCGCGCGGCGCGACGTATTTGACGATGCCCGCACCGCCCGGGCCGCCCTTGTCGGCATTGGCTGCCGCGAGCGCCGGAATCTGGGCGACGTTGAAGTAGTAAAGCAGGCCGATCCAGAAGATGCCGGTGACGATATGCAGCCAACGACCGAGGCCGAGGTTGCTGAACTCGCCGCCCGGTGTTCCAGGCAGCAGCATCACGATGATGGCGAAAAGAACGCCGAGGGTGACGGTTGCGCCGACACTGTCGAGTGGGTTTTTCATTTGAATTGACGCTCCAACAGGTAAAGGATCGAACGGGTTTGAAGAATAGGGGACGAACCCCCATAATTCAACGCATTGGCCCTGCTCGGGCACCCCAAGGACGGGATTATTTATGGCGGATGCTGGCTTGGAAGCCCGGCGTGCGCGGCCGATGTCGCCGTGCATCAGTGTTTGTGCGCTCGACCACTCAGGTCACTGCGCCGGATGTTTTCGTACGCGCGATGAAATCGCGAGCTGGATTCGCCTGTCGGCGGAACAGCAATGGGATCTGCTTCGAGAACTCGAGCAGCGACGATTGGCGCGGTTACCGCAACGCAAGGTTTGAAAGAGGTTGCTCGAGATGGATGTCACCGAACGAATCAAGGCTCAACTGTCTACGGCACCCGTGGTGCTCTTCATGAAGGGCACGCCAGATTTCCCGCAGTGCGGCTTCTCCGCCCAAACTGCTGGGGCCTTGCGCGCGTGTGGCGCCAAATTCCATCACGTCAATATTTTTGAAGACCCCGAGTTGCGCGAGGCGCTCAAGCGCTACTCCAACTGGCCGACCTATCCTCAGCTCTACGTCAAAGGCGAGTTGATCGGCGGCTGCGACATCGCGCTCGAGATGTACCACAGCGGTGAACTCAAGACGCTGCTCGACGAGGCCGGCGCCACCGCCTGACGCTCGCTCGTCGGGCCGTCAGGGGTTGTTTTCTTCGGCAACCGGAGACGTCGGGCTGGATTCGCCATTCGGTTCGTCGTGCCAGCCCATCGCTTTGGCGCGCTGTTCGGCAGCCAGAAAACTCGGCTGACAGTCGTTGCACACCCGACAAAAAATATCGGCGGTGCGTTCCGCATCGTAGGCCGCCGCGTGCGCCTCGGAGGAGTCCCACTCGAGTCCGATCGCGAGCACGGCTTTGGCGAGCACGGTTTGCCCAAGCGCCGCACCCGCCAAAGAAACCGTATCGAAGCTCGAGAACGGATGAAAAGGATTTCTTTTGATCTCGGTTCGGGCAACGGCCGCATTGAGAAAGCCGAGATCGAACGAGGCGTTGTGTCCCACGAGGATGGCGCGCTTGCAGCCGTGACGACGGACGGCTTCCCGTACTTCTTTGAAGATTCGCGTGAGGGCGTCTTTCTCGTCGATGGCGGGGCGTAGCGGATGGAAGGGGTCGATACCCGTCACCGCGAGCGAAGCCGGTTCGATGTTCGAGCCCTCGAATGGCTTGACGTGGTAGGTGTGCGTTTCGCCGCGGGTCAAAAGACCTTCGGGCGTGATCTCAATCAGCACTGCTGCGATTTCGAGCAAGGCGTCTTTGCCGACGTTGAGTCCGCCGGTCTCGACATCGATCACGACCGGTAGGAATCCGCGAAATCGACGCGCGAGGCTAGGTACGGTGGTGCTCACGCCGCGATCATCCGCCAGCGGACCTTCTCGTTCGCCCGCATGGGGATCACGACCTCACGGCCAAACGCGTAAGCACCCGGAATGCTGAGCGCCTCGCGGCGCAGCGTCACCGTACCTTCGTTCCGCGGCAGTTCGTAAAAATCGGGCCCGAACAGCGAGGCGAATCCCTCGAGTTTGTCGAGTGCACCCGCGTCTTCGAAAGCCTCGGCATACAGTTCTAGGGCTGCATGAGCGGAGTACATTCCCGCACAGCCACAGGAGGATTCTTTGCTGCCCCGCGCATGCGGAGCGCTGTCGGTACCGAGAAAGAACCGCGGGTTACCGCCAGTGGCCGCTTCGATGAGGGCGCGGCGATCGGGCTCGGTCTTGAGCACCGGTAAACAGTAGAAGTGCGGTCGGATGCCACCCCGAAAGATTTCGTTACGGTTGCACAGCAGATGTTGCGGCGTGATCGTGGCGGCCACACCGGCTCGTGCACCCGAAACAAAATCGACGGCTGCACGCGTCGTGATGTGTTCGAAGACGACTTTGAGGGTTGGATGTCGTTCGACGAGCGGCGCGAGCACCTCGTCGATGAACTTCGCCTCGCGATCGAAGATATCGACATGCTCGTGGGTCACTTCACCGTGAACCTGCAACACGACACCGAGTTCGGCCATGCGGGCGAGTACGCCATCGATATGGCGGACGTCGGTGACGCCGGCATCGGAGTGAGTGGTGGCGCCAGCGGGATACAGCTTGCAGCCGGCGATGAATCCTGCGGCCTTCGCACGATCGATTTCTTCGACGGGCATGTTGTCGAAAAGATAGAGCGTCATCAAAGGTTCGAAATCACTTCCCGCCGGGCGCGCGGCGCGAATCCGGTCGCGGTAAGCCGTCGCGAGCGCCACGGTGGTTACCGGAGGTTTGAGGTTCGGCATCACGATGGCCCGGGCAAATTGTCGCGCCGTGTGCGGAAGAACCGAGGCCAGCGCCTCGCCGTCACGCAGATGCACATGCCAGTCGTCGGGACGACGAAGGGTGATTTCCGGGGTCATGGGGGCGGGGATGCTAGCACACGGTCACCGCTCCCCTTAGGCGCCCTCAACAAGTTAACATACGGTTTTTCACAAGCACGGAAAGCAGGACGGGGGTATGTCCGAAAGTCCGAGGGCCGATATCGATCCGGGGGAAACCCGGGAGTGGCTGGAGTCCATCGACTCCGTACTCAAGGCGCATGGTCCCGAGCGCGCCCATTTTTTGTTGGAGCGTCTCATCGACTACACGCGTCGGTCGGGTGCCTATCTTCCATTCAAGCCGAACACGGCGTACCTCAATACGATTTCGACGGGGCAGCAGACGGAGTATCCCGGTAGTCGCGAACTCGAGCGACGCATCGAGGCCTACATCCGTTGGAATGCGATGGCGATGGTCGTGCAGGCGAACCGCATCTCTTCCGAATACGGCGGGCATATCGCCACCTACGCGTCCGCCGCAACCTTGTATGAAGTCGGCTTCAATCATTTTTGGCGAGCACCCACGGCAGAGCATTCCGGCGACATGGTGTTCGTTCAGGGACACGCGTCACCCGGCATCTACGCGCGTGCGTATCTCGAAGGGCGTTTGACCGAGGGACAGCTGCGACACTTTCGACAAGAAGTCGCGGGAGATGGACTCTCGTCGTATCCGCATCCTTGGTTGATGCCGGACTTTTGGCAGTTCCCGACGGTGTCGATGGGGCTCGGGCCGATGCAGGCGATCTTCCAAGCGCGCTTCCAGCGTTACTTGGAGCATCGCGGTCTCGTTGCGCCCTCAGACCGAAAAGTGTGGGCGTTCCTCGGTGATGGCGAGATGGACGAGCCCGAGTCGATGGGCGCGCTCACCATGCCGGTGCGCGAGAAGCTCGACAACCTGGTGTTCGTGATCAACTGCAATCTGCAGCGACTCGATGGTCCCGTGCGTGGCAACGGCAAAATCATCCAGGAACTCGAAGCGGCTTTCTTGGGCGCCGGCTGGAACGTCATCAAGGTGCTCTGGGGGTCGCGTTGGGATCCGCTGCTCGCCAAAGATAATCTCGGTTTGCTGCGTCGCGTCATGGAAGAGTGCGTCGACGGAGAGTACCAAAACTTCAAGGCCAAGGGCGGCGCGTACACGCGCGACAATTTCTTTGGGAAGTTCCCCGAACTGAAGGCGATGGTCGCCAACATGTCGGATGAAGAAATTTGGCGCCTCAATCGGGGTGGTCACGATCCGCGTAAAGTGTTTGCTGCATATGCCGCGGCGATGCAGCACAAGGGTCAGCCCACTGTCATCCTCGCCAAGACGGTCAAAGGTTTCGGCATGGGCAAGGCGGGTGAAGGCCAGATGGTCACTCACCAGCAGAAAAAACTGTCCGACGACGATCTGCGTGATTTTCGTGATCGGTTCAACATTCCGGTATCAGACGAAGAAATTGCGCGTCTACCGTTTTGCAAGCCGGCCGAAGACAGCGAAGAAATGCGTTACCTGCGTTCGCGCCGCATCTCGCTCGGAGGCTATTTGCCTGCGCGTCGTCGATCAGCCGCGCCGCTCGCGATCCCGCCGCTCGAGGCGTTCAAGCCGCTGCTCGAGAGCAGCGAAGGGCGCGAGATCTCGACCACCATGGCCTTCGTGCGCATGCTGACGACGCTGCTCAAGGACAAGCAAGTCGGCAAGCACGTCGTACCCATCGTGCCCGACGAAGCGCGCACCTTCGGCATGGAAGGTTTGTTCAGGCAGGTCGGCATCTACTCTTCGGTGGGGCAGCTCTATACGCCGCAGGACGCCGATCAGTTGATGTCGTATCGGGAGGACAAGAAAGGCCAAATCCTCGAAGAGGGCATCAACGAGGCCGGAGCGATGTGCTCGTGGATGGCCGCCGGTACGGCCTACGCCAATCACGGCATCAACATGATGCCGTTCTACATTTTCTACTCGATGTTCGGTTTCCAGCGGGTGGGCGATTTTATTTGGGCCGCAGGCGATATGCAGACGCGTGGCTTCTTGCTCGGCGCGACGGCGGGTCGCACGACGCTCGCGGGCGAAGGTCTGCAGCATCAAGATGGTCACAGTCAGCTGCTTGCCACGACAGTGCCGAACTGTCGGTCTTACGATCCGACCTTCGCCTATGAAATCGCCGTGATCATCCAGGATGGCATGCGGCGCATGTATGCCGAAGGCGAGCCGGTGTTCTATTACGTCACCGTAATGAACGAGAACTACGCGATGCCCGCCATGCCGCAAGGGGTGGAGCAGGGCATTCTCAAAGGTCTCTACAAGTTCTCTACCGTCACGCCGCGGGGCGCGGCTCAGTCTAAGAAAAATCCCAAGGTGATCTTGCTCGGCTCGGGAACTATCTTGCGTGAAGTGATCAAAGCCGCCGAGCAGTTGGCGGCCGACTACGGCATCGAGAGCGATGTGTTGTCGGCGCCGAGCTGGAACGAGTTGCGACGTGATGCCCTCGAGTGCGAGCGCTGGAATCTTTTGCACCCGGGTGCGACGCCGCGCGTGCCTTACGTCGCGACGACCTTGGCGAATTTGCAGGGGCCATTCATTGCCGCGAGCGACTACGTTCGCAACGTGCCGGATCAGATCCGCCAATGGGTGCCGGGACGCTACGTCGTGCTCGGAACCGACGGCTATGGTCGTTCCGATGCGCGTGAGGCACTGCGCCACCACTTCGAAGTCGATCATCGGTTCATCGTGTTGGCGACGCTGCGTGCTCTCGCCGAGGAAGGCCAGATCGATATCCAAGTGGTCGAGAAGGCAATTGCCACGCTCGGCATCGACCCCGCCAAACCCGATCCGCTCGTCAGCTGACGCACTCAAAGATCATGGCACTCAAAGAAATTCGCGTTCCCGATCTGGGTTCTTTCAAGGATGTCGCGGTCATCGAATTGCTCGTCAAGCCGGGCGATACGCTGGAAGTCGACACGCCTATCGCCACGCTCGAAACCGAGAAGGCGATGATGGATGTGCCTTCGCCATCGGCGGGCGTACTGAAGTCGCTGCATATCGAGCGCGGCGCCAAGGTGAACAACGGCGATCTGGTCGCCATGATCGAGGTCGATGAGTCGGCCGCTAAACTTGCATCGCCGCCCATCGCCACTCCGTCGCCCGTTGCCGCGAAGTCGGTCGCGCCATCGCAGGCGGTGGTTGCGACGACACCCACTGCCATTCCCGGTGCGCGCACGGATCTCGCGCCCATTCAGGAGGCGGGGTTTTCGCGTGCCCATGCCGGCCCTTCGGTACGTCGTCTCGCTCGCGAACTCGGCGTCGATCTCGGTCGCGTGCAGGGCTCAGGGCTCAAGGGGCGCATCACGCACGAGGATGTCAAAGCCTGGGTCAAGCAGGTGTTGCAGGGCGGGCTACAGATGGCTGCGCCTGCACTGCCCAAGGTTCCGGTCGTCGATCACGCCGCGTTTGGTGCAATCGACATTCAACCCCTCAGTCGTGTGCGTCGCATTTCGGGGCCGCGGCTTCATGCGTCTTGGGTCAATATTCCGCACGTCACGCAGTTCGACGAAGCCGACATCACGGCGCTCGAGGCGCGACGTCAAGCGCTGAAGGCGGAGGCCGCGGCGCAGGGCGTCAAACTCACGCCGCTCGCATTCATCGTTGCGGCCTGCGCACGAGCGATGAAGCAATTTCCAAACTTCAACTCCTCGCTCGACGAGTCCGCGCAAAACCTCGTCCTCAAAAAATACTGTCACATCGGTTTTGCGGCCGATACGCCCAACGGTTTGCTCGTGCCGGTCATTCGTGATGCCGATCGCAAAGATCTCTTCACGATCGCGCGCGATCTCGCCACGCTCTCCGAGCGCGCGCGGCTCAGCAAGCTCTCTGGTGCGGACATGCAGGGCGGATGCTTCACCGTCTCGAGCCTCGGCGGCATCGGTGGTACGGCCTTCACGCCGATCATCAACGCGCCGGAAGTCGCTATCCTCGGGGTGTCGCGCTCCGTGATGAAACCGATCTGGCAAGACGGCGCGTTCGTTCCGCGGCTGATGCTGCCGCTCTCGCTCTCCTACGATCATCGCGTCATCGACGGGGCAGAGGGCGTTCGATTCACGAGCTGGCTCGCGCAAACCTTGAGTCAGCCTGAGGCGCTCGGCTGATGAAGATCATCGACATCGTCGTACCCGATCTCGGTAATTTCGCCGAGGTGCCGGTCATCGACGTGCTCGTCAAGCCCGGCGAGACCGTCGAGGCGGAAGCGCCGCTCATCACGCTCGAGACCGACAAGGCCGCCATGGATGTGCCGGCGCCGGTGGGGGGTCGCCTGACAGAGATCCTCGTGGTCAAGGGGGCGAAGGTCTCCAAGGGGACGGTGATCGCGCGTATCGAGGCCGAGGTGGTCGCTGAGGTGTCGGCCATACTCTCGAAGCCTGCGGCCGCTCCGACCGCGCCAGCCGCTCCTGCTGCCCCTGCGGCGTCGAGTGCTGCGGCTGTGGCGTCGACCGCGCCGGCCGCTACGGCGGCCGCTACGCCGGCCATCGAGACGGGACCCGTGCCCGGCGTGCCTCAACATGCGCAGGTGCTCGTACTCGGCGCAGGCCCTGGCGGGTACACGGCAGCGTTCCGCGCCGCTGATCTCGGTCTTAAGGTCACGCTCATTGAGCGCTGGCCGACTCTGGGCGGCGTCTGTCTGAACGTCGGCTGTATTCCCTCCAAAGCTTTGCTGCATGCCGCCAAAGTCATCGATGAGGCGGCCTCCATGGCGGCTCACGGCATCGACTTCGGCGCGCCCAAGATCGATACCGACAAACTGCGCCGCTGGAAGAGCGGCGTGGTCAAAAAACTCACGGGTGGTCTCGAGGCACTCGCCAAGCAACGCAAAGTGTCGGTGATGCGCGGCACGGGCCGCTTCGTCGCACCGCGAGTGATCGAAGTCACGAGCGATGACGGCGCGAGTCGAATCAGTTTCGACTACTGCATCATTGCCGCGGGCTCCGAGCCCGTTCGATTACCGTTCGTGCCGCAGGATCCTCGGGTGATGGACTCGACCGATGCGCTCGAGTTGCGTGACCTGCCCAAACGTTTGCTCGTCATCGGTGGCGGCATCATCGGTCTCGAAATGGGTTGCGTCTACGACGCGCTCGGCACGCGCGTCAGTGTGGTCGAGGTGATGAAGCAACTGATGCCCGGGGCCGACCCCGATCTCGTGAAGCCGCTCGAGAAGCGTCTGCGCAAGCGTTACGAGCAAGTCCTACTCGGTGTGAAAGTCAAAGCGGTGTCCGCGCTCAAGGAAGGCTTGAGAGTCGAGTTCGAAGGCGAGGGTGCGCCCGAACCGCAGATCTATGACCGAGTGCTCGTGGCTGTAGGTCGCAAACCGAATGGCGCGTTGATCGATGCCGACAAGGCAGGCGTCGCAGTCGATGAGCGCGGATTCATCCGCGTCGATCGTCAAATGCGGACCAATATTCCGCACATCTTCGCGATCGGCGATCTGGTAGGACAGCCGATGCTGGCGCACAAGGCGACGCACGAGGGCAAGGTGGCTGCCGAGGTGATTGCAGGCGAGAAGCGCGCGTTCGATGCGCGAGTCATTCCCTCAGTCGCGTACACCGATCCTGAGGTCGCTTGGGTGGGTCTCACCGAAGCCGAGGCGAAGGCCCAAGGGATTGCAGTGCAAAAAGGCATGTTCCCGTGGGCGGCAAGCGGTCGTTCGCTTGCGCAGGGACGCGACGAGGGCTTCACCAAGCTGCTGTTCGACGACAGCCCGGAGGCCCACGGCCACGGCCGCATCCTCGGCGGCGGCATCGTCGGCACGCACGCCGGCGACATGATCGGCGAGGTCGCCCTGGCCATCGAGATGGGCGCCGACATGGTGGACATAGGCAAGACCATCCATCCGCACCCGACGCTCGGCGAGAGCATCGGCATGGCCGCCGAGGCGGCGCACGGCAGCTGCACCGACCTGCCGCCTGCGCGGCGCTGACGGCGCGCCCCGGCCGTGGCGGCGATGACCACCGACACCGCCGTCCTGGTGGTGTTCGGCGTGGTCTACCTGTGCATGTTCCTGGGCGGCCTGCCGGCGGTGAAGATCGACCGCACCGGCGTGGCCGTGCTGGGGGCGATCGCCATGATCGCCGTCACCGGCCTGTCGCTGGAAGAGGCGGCGCGCGCGGTGGACCTGCCCACGATCGTGCTGCTGTTCGCGTTCATGGTGCTGTCGGCGCAGATGCGGCTGGGCGGCTTCTATGCCGCCGTCACGCGCGGCGTGGCCGGCCGGTCGATGTCGCGCGGGGCTTTGCTGGCCGCGCTGCTGGCCTTGGCGGCCTTGCTGTCGGCCGTGTTCTCCAACGACGTGGTCTGCCTGGCGATGACGCCGGTGGTGGCGCGCATCTGCCTGCAGCGCGGCTTGCCGCCGGTGCCCTTCCTGGTGGGCCTGGCCTGCGCGGCCAACATCGGCTCGGCGGTCACGCTGATCGGCAACCCGCAGAACATGCTCATCGGCTCGGTGCTGCGGCTGCCCTTCGGCGCCTACCTGGCGGCCGCCTGGCCGCCGGTGCTGGCCAGCCTGGTGCTGCTGTGGCTTTGGCTGGTGGCCGGCCCGGGGGCTCGTGCGGCGGCAAGTCCGCGGCCGGTGGCGCCGGCGGCCGAGGACGACGACGCGCCCTTCGACGCGCTGCAGTCGGCCAAGGGTCTGGCCGTCGCGGCGGTGCTGTTCGGCGTGTTCCTGTTCACCGACTGGCCGCGCGAGGTGGCGGCGCTGGTCGGCGCCGGCGTGCTGTTGCTGAGCCGCCGGCTGCACTCGTCGCAGGTCATGGGCTTCGTCGACTGGCCGCTGCTGCTGCTGTTCATCGGCCTGTTCATCGTCAACCACGCGCTCGCGCAGAGCGGCCTGGCCGCCGGGGCGGTGGCGGCGCTGCAGGCCCGGGGCGTGGTGCTGTCCGAGCCCGGCACGCTGCTGGTGCTGGGCGTGCTGCTGTCGAACGCCGTGTCCAACGTGCCGGCCGTCATGCTGCTGCTGCCCCATATGGGCGACGCGGGCATGCAGGGCGGCACGCTCCTGGCCCTGGCCAGCACCTTCGCCGGCAACCTGCTGCTGGTTGGCAGCATCGCCAACCTCATCGTGGCCGACCTGGCGCAGAAGGCCGGCGTGCCGATAGGCTGGCGCGAGCACGCGGCCATCGGCGTGCCCGTCACCCTGCTGAGCCTGGCGGTGTTGTGGGCCTGGATGCGCCTGGTGTCCTGAGTGCGGTGTTCGCCGACGATCCCCCAAGGTGTTGAAATCGCGGGCTCGAGCGACAACACGGCCCGTCCCATGATCCAACACCTTCTTCGGCTGCTCACTCTGGTCATCCTGGCCACAGCCTGTGCGGCGCCACGGGCTCAGCCCCTGGCGGACCCGCGCGTGGACTGGTTCTCGGCCGACAGCGCGAGCTTCCGCATCCACCACCACGCCGGCTAGCGCGCGCGGGCCGAGGCCGTGGCGCGCGCCGCCGAGGCGGCGCTGCCCCGGGTGACCCAGGCGCTGCAGTGGCAGCCACGCACACGCATCGAGATCGTGCTGTACAGCGAGTTCGACTTCGCCAACGGCTTCTCGACGCCCTTGCCCTACAGCTTCATGGGCGTGTTCCTGGCGCCGCCCGACGAAGGCCAGTTGCTCGACAACAGCGCCTGGTTCGACCTGCTGCTGGTGCACGAGCTCACCCACGCCGTGCACCTCGACAAGGTTCGGGGCGTGCCGCGGGTGCTGCAGGCCATCTTCGGCAATGTGCCCTGGTTCATCCCGAACGTGTTCCAGCCGGGCTGGATGACCGAAGGCCTGGCCGTGCTCGCCGAGAGCGAACCCGCCGCCGGCAAGGGCCGCCTGCGCGGCCCTGCCTTCGAGGCCTGGCTGCGGGCCGAGCGGGCGCGCGGCTTCGTGTCGCTGCGCGAGATCAACGCCGACGGAAGGCGCCTGCCGGTCTCCAAGCAGTACCTGTACGGCGCCTACTTCATGGAGCACCTGCAGCGGCGCTACGGCCCGGGCGCCGTCGGCGGGCTGGTCGAGCGCTACAGCGGCAACATCGTGCCGCGCCTGCACAGCGCGCCCTGGGACGTGACGGGCAAGACGATGGACGTGCTCTGGGCCGAGTTCATCGCCGACCTCACGCGCCAGGTCGACGAGCGTGCTGCGCCGCTGAAGGCGCGGCCCGAAGCCGTGGGGGCGCCGCTCGCCGGGCCGCTGTTCAGCGTCGATTCCATCGCCGCGCTGCCGGGCGGCCAGGGCTGGCTGGCCGTGGCCAGCGACGGCCTCGACGGCACCCAACTGCAGCGGCTGGGCCGCGACGGCCGGCGCGAGCGGGTGGCACGCGTCAACGGGGGCGCCCGCGTGAGCGTGGCCGCCGATGGCCGCGTGCTGCTGGCCCAGCCCGACATCTGCCACAGCCTGCATCTGGTCTACGACCTGTACCGCCTCGAAGGCGACCGGCTTCGCCGGCTGACCCACTGCGCACACCTGCGGCGCGGCGTGCAGGCGGGCGAGGCCGTGCTGGCCCTGCAGCTGACCGAAGGCGCCACCCGCCTGGTGCGCGTGGCCGCCGACGGCGCGGTGCAGCCCCTGTACACGCCAGCCGACGGCAGCGAGTTGCTCGACCTGGCCGCCACGGCCGACGGCCGCGGCGTGCACCTGCTGTGGCGCCGGGGCGGCGACTGGCGGGTGCTCGAGCTCAGTCTCGATCGTCCGCAGGACGCGCCGCGCACCGTGCTGCGGCGCGCGTCGCCCATCCAGGGGCTGCGCAGCAGCGCCGCCGGGCTGGAGCTGATCCTGGCCGAAGACGGCGTGACCAACGTCTGGCGGCTGGCCGGTGGCGAGCTGCAGCGCCTGACGCACGCGCACACCGGGGTGCTGCTGCACGCCGGCAGCGCCGCCGACGGCGTGCTGGCCAGCGTCGTCGTGGTGCCCGAGGGCAGCGCCATCGTGCAGCTGGCGCAGCCCGCGGTGCTGCAGCGCCTGCCGGCGGTGGCCGACACGGGCGACAGCCCCGCGCCGGCGCAGGCTGCCGCGCCGGCCGCAGTGCTGCAGCCCGGCCAGCCCTATTCGGCGCTTCGGGCGCTGTACCCGCGCTCGTGGCTTCCGGCCGTCACGGCCGACCGCAGGCTCACGGCCTACGGCGCGAGCACCTCGGGTGGCGACGCGCTGGGCTGGCACCGCTACGCCGCGCTGCTGCAGGTCGAGACCTCGCAGCGCGAGCTCGTCGGCAGCTTCGAATACCTGTTCGTGGGCAGCCATGGCATCGCGCTGCAGCGCAACCTTGTGGCCCGCGCCTGGCGCGCCGGCAGCCGCGCCGATGAGGTGACGGTGTTCGACCGCGAGACGCGCGCGCAATGGCTGAGCCAGTTCCCGTTCGGCAATCTGCAGCAGCGCGTGAGCGTGGGTCTGGGTGCCGCGGCCGACCGGTCCGAGCGCGTCGACCTGCCTGCCGGGCGTACGACGCCACGCCGCGACGAGCGGCTCCTGGCGGCGCTGATCGACATCGACAGCAGCGCCGGCGACTGGCGCAGCGAGGGTGCCAACCGCGGCTGGCAGGGCACGCTGCTGGCGGAGGGCTACAAGCCGCTGCAGGGCGGCGAAGCGCGGCGCTACGACGGCACGGTGCTCCGCGCCGACCTGCGGGCCTACCTGGGCCAGGGGCGCGCCGTGCTGGCGCTGCGGGCCACCGAAGCCCGGGCCCGCGGCCGCACCGAACCCTTCCAGCTCGGTGGCGCCACCGACGAGATGCTGCAGCTCGGCCCCGTGCTCAATCAGCGCAGCCTCTCGCTGCGCGGCTACGCGGGCGACGAGGCCGCACTGCTGGGCCCGAACGCGCGCGTGGTGTCGCTGGAGCTGAGGATGCCGCTGGCCGACATCGACCGCCACGGCATGGTGCCGCCGCTGGGCATCAACCGCCTGTCCGGCAGCGTGTTCGTGGATGCCGGCGGCACATGGGGCGCGGGCCGCAGCGGGCCGGCCGAACTCAGCCGCGGCGTCGGCTTCGAACTGCTGGCCGAGGCGAAGCTGCTGTACGTGCTGCCCCTGCGGCTGCGCCTGGGCGTGGCCTGGCCGCTCGACGCCCCGGACGGTCAGCGCGGGGCGCAGGCTTACCTGACCCTGGGACGGGCGTTCTAGCGCAATGGCCAGCGGCCGTCCCGCCCGGCCGGCTGGACGCCGGCCGGCGCGCAGCCTCTGCCGTCACCGGCCCTGGCTGTCGGGCCTGCGGCGGGCGAGGGTGGCCTTGGCGAGGAGAGCGAAGAGGCGCTCGAGGCGCCCGGCAAGGCTTGCGTACGGCGACAGCATCGTGGAACTCCGCAGGAACAGAATCGCCGACGGTGCCAGAGCCCGTCGATTCGCGCTGGCGCCCTGCCGTTCGCCAAGCACGGTGCAGGGTGGTTGACGGCGCCAGACGGCGCTCAGCGTC
>JBJTUA010000027.1:0-43218 GCA_046080445.1 Gammaproteobacteria bacterium | reverse complement strand
TCGAACCTTCGACAATTCGGCAAGAAATTGCCGCTGGAGGCTGTGGCGATCCCGTTGGGGTTCCTGCTGCTCCTCGGGATGTTGCTGCTTCCCGTCCCGCCGCTGCTCCTCGATCTGTTCTTCACCTTCAACATCGCGTTGTCGCTGGTGATCCTGTTCCTGGCGATCGCTGCCGCGCGACCTTTCTCGTTTTCGGTCTTCCCGACGGTTCTGCTCTTCGCCACCTTGTTGCGTCTGGCGCTCAACGTTGCTTCGACGCGCGTCGTACTCAGCGCGGGTCATGAGGGCACCGATGCCGCTGGCCATGTCATCGAGGCCTTCGGCTCCGTTCTCGTTGCCGGCGATTACATCGTCGGCATCGTCGTGTTTGCGATTCTCGTAATCATCAATTTCGTCGTGGTCACGAAGGGCGCAGGTCGCGTCTCCGAGGTTACGGCACGCTTCACCCTTGATGCCCTGCCGGGCAAGCAGATGGCGGTCGATGCGGATCTCGCTGCAGGGCTCATCAATCAAGAGCAGGCCCGGACGCGCCGTCGCGAGATCACTTCGGAAGCCGATTTCTACGGCTCCATGGATGGTGCGAGCAAGTTCGTTCGTGGTGACGCGATCGCCGGCATCCTGATTCTGCTGATCAATATCGTCGGCGGCATTCTTGTCGGGACGATGCAGCACGGCATGTCGATGAGCGCAGCCGTCGAGCGTTATACAACCCTGGCGGTCGGCGACGGACTCGTCGCTCAGGTACCGTCGTTGCTGCTGTCGGTGGCGACCGCGATCATCGTGACTCGCGTGTCCGGCGAGGAGTCGCTGCACGAGCAGACCTCCAATCAGTTCAACAATATCGAGGCCTGGTGGCTCACGGCCTGCATCCTTGCGTTACTGGGCGTGATTCCCGGAATGCCGCACATCGCATTTTTATCGCTCGCTGCCGTGACGGCTGGCGCGGCTTGGATGTTGGGACGACGACGCGAACAGGCGCGCCTCGCAGAAAAGAAAATCGAGGATGCTCCTGCTGCACCAAAAGAACTGTCGTGGTCAGACGTACAGCAGGCCGACGCGATTGGTCTCGAAGTGGGCTACGCACTCGTGGCACTCATCGATACCCAACAAGGCGGATCGTTGGTCACGCGTATTCGCGGCATCCGCAAAAAGCTCACCTATGAATTGGGCTTCCTGATTCCGCAGGTTCACATACGCGACAACCTCGACCTGCGACCGGAGGCCTATCAGATCATGGTCAATGGCGTGGTGATCGGGCGAGGCGAGGTCAAACCGACCCGTGAGCTTGCGATCCACTCGGGCGTTGTTCACGGCGAACTTCAGGGCTTACGTACTAAAGACCCGACTTTCGGCCTCGATGCCGTGTGGATCGACCCGGCGCAGCGCGACTATGCCCGCTCACTCGGCTACACCGTGGTCGACGCCAGCACCACGATCGCGACTCATCTCAACAAGATTTTGCAGGACAACTGCAACTTGCTGCTCGGTCACGACGAGACGCAACAGTTGGTCGACAAGCTTGCGGCTGCTGCACCGAAGTTGGTCGAGGAATTGATTCCCAAGAAACTTCCCATCGGCACGTTGACTCAGGTTCTGCAGAATCTTCTCGCTGAGGGCGTGTCGATTCGCGATCTTCGAGGCGTATTGCTCGCACTCGCACCAGTCGCTGAAAAAGTACAGGATATCGATGAGCTGACCGGAGTGGCGCGGATCGCCCTGGGTCGCATGATTGTTCAGCAATACGCCCAACACGGCGATGAGTTGTCGGTGATGACTTTGGCGCCTGAGCTCGAGCAAGTGCTGCATGCGACCGCGCGCCGGGCGCAGGGCGGCAACATTCCGGTCGAACCGGAGCTCGCGGAAGGTTTGCTGCGCTCTGTCGGCAAGGCCTCGCAAGACGAGCTCAATAGCGACCGACCGGCGTTGCTTGTGACCTCGCCAACGCTCAGACCTTGGCTGTCGCGCATTCTGCGACCGCGTATTCCGGGGTTGTCAGTGCTTTCGTATTCGGAACTCCCGGAGGACACGAACCTTCGGGTCAACACCAGTATCACAGTGCAAGCGCGACAGACCGCCGCGGCTTAACGGGGATAGTTCATGCGTATCGAACGAGTAGTAGCCGGAACGTTTAATGAAGCCAGTGAGCGGTCTCGCCGGTTGTACGGACCGAACATCTTGCTGATCTCGTCGAGCCGCGTGGGTAACTCCCATGAGTTGCTCGTATGCACCAATGATTCGGCTAACGATGAAGCACCGATCATCGACATCCAGGCGCGCGAGACCTTCGCGGCAACGATGCAGGAAGAAATGCTCGCCCGACCGAAGCGAGAGTTCATACCGGAGTCTGTCGCGCCAATCGAGTCGGCTTCGGCAGTCGATCCGGTGGCGTCAATGACACCGGATAATGGCCAAGTACTCGTCAACCTGATCCGCAAAGAATTGCAGGCACTCGAGATCCGACTGGCGTCGGCAAGTGGCAAGGGTCGTGGTTTACAAGAAAAAATGGCGCTACTCGAGCAGGGTGTATCGGCTGCCTATGCTGGGCGGCTGATCGAGTCCGGTCTCGATGCCGCTTCGATGACGAGCGGTCTGCTCAATGATTTGAATCGCAGCGAAGTCGGGCGTGTGCTCGGTGATCGGCCGGCCGTATTCGTGGGTCCCGCCGCGAGCGGCAAGACGACAGCCGCCATGCAGGCGGCTCGCGCGATCGCCGTAGCGAAATCGCAGCCGGCGGTGGTCAGCGCGTCACGTGATATTCGTCCGGGCGCCCGTGAAAAATTCTTTGCGATGGCCGACGCTGCGCAGATCGAATCCAGCTGGGGGGGCGTCGCGCCCGGCGCCATGGTGATCGATGCAGGTGGCTACAGTCGCGAGGATCTTTTAGTCGCGCGTCCCGAGCTGGAAGGTTACGACGTCTATTTATGTCTCCCCGCCTATCTCAACAGAGGCGCTGCGGCACGCTGGTTCGACTGCGGTACTCAAATTGCCGGAGTGATTCTGACGCACTGGTCGCCCACCGAAGTGCCGCTAGGTTTGCTGAGTGGCATGGCCGAGCGTGGGTTGCATCTGGCTGGACTCTCATCGTCCGCCGATCCGAAGGCATCGCTCACCGAAGCATCGGGTGACGCGCTGGCCAAACCGGTACGAAACGCATTCGAGCTCACGCTGAACATCGTCTCCGAAGGTGCCGAATGATCGACTCCGCGGAACGAAAAACTCGCTTTATCGCATTCTCAAGCGGCAAAGGCGGCGTAGGGAAAACGTTCCTGAGTTTGAACGTCGCGGCTGCGCTCGCGACTCGTGGTCATTCGGTGTGGTTATTCGACGGCGACATGGGACTCGCGAACGTTCATGTCTTGCTCGGCGTGCAGCCTGAGTACGACGTCTCCGATGCGATAGCAGGCCGATGCACGTTGTCGCAAACGCTTTTTGACGGGCCTGCGGGCATCAAAGTCATTCCCGGTGCTTCGGGTAAGCGTGACATGGCCGACATGGACACTCTCGAGATGACGCAGATCGTGCAAGCGATCGGTACGTTGACGCCCCCGGCAGATTTCATGTTGATCGATACGGGCGCCGGAATCGGCAAGCATGTCACGACGCTTGCGCGCCTTGCTGACACCATCATGGTCGTGGTGTGCGATGAGCCGGCGTCTCTGGCTGATGCCTATGGGCTCATCAAAGTCATGCATCAGGATTTTGGCAGCCGAAACTTCGAGATCATCGTCAATGACGTCTCGAACATTCAGCGTGGACAGCAGGTGTTTGAGCGACTGCAGCAGGTTGCTTTGCGCTTCCTCGAACTTAATCTCGTGCTGGGGGGCATCGTGCCTCATGAGCCGGAGTCGATGATGGTGACACGCCGTCGCGAGACGCTGGTCACCGCTGCATCCAGAAGTGCCGCCGCCGCCGCAGTGCGTCAAATTGCCACACGACTCGAGAGTCTCAAGGTCGATACCGAAAACTCTCGCACGTTTCTCAGTGTCGTCGACGGGACCGCGGGGGCGAGCAGGTCATGAAAGGCCCAGGCGATACCTACTCTGAAGTAGCTTCGGCGACGGCGCCGAGCACGAGCGGCGATTTCGCCGCTCACTTCAAGTTGGTGAAGCGTGTTGCGGCGCATTTCCGCGGGCGATTGCCCGCGGCTATCGAGCACGCAGATCTCGTCCAGGTCGGTATTGTTGGATTGATGGAGGCCATCGAGGCCTTTGATCCGGAACGTGGCAATGATTTCGAAACCTTTGCCAAACTGCGTATTCGCGGCGCAATGCTCGATGAAATTCGTCGGGCCGCTTGGGCGCCGCGTAGCACCGTCAAGGTAGCCGTCGAGGCAAGGGCGGCCGCAACTCGTATCGCAAACGAAAAGGGTACGCCCGCTACGCATCGGCAGATTGCCGATGAGCTTGGACTCGATGTCGGTCGATACCACGAACTGCGGGGTCGTAACCAAGGACTGGCCGGCTCGGTCACGCTCGAAGAAATCAACTTCGCGAGCGAAGAGCCGACGCCTGATCAGGTGGCCGACGAGGAAAGTATTCGCCTTGCTCTCAAGCAAGGGATTGCATCGCTTTCGGAGCGTGAAAAAACGGTCGTTGCCCTCTATTACGATCGAGAGCTCACGCTGCGTGAAATCGGTGCAGTGCTGGAAGTGAGCGAATCACGAGTCAGCCAGATGCTGACCGCGATCGCGAAGCAGTTGCGTTCGCTCATTAACGGCGCTGAAGGTTCGCATGGCACGGTGGCTCCCCGCACCCGTGACTCGTCACGAAAAAACGGGGAGTTGCGTGGTTAATCGGCAAGCTGGGCGGGAAGCCTGGTCGGGAGAAGGAACATGTTCGTAATTATTGGATTGGTTGTTCTGTTCGGGTGCGTGTTCGGCTTTTATATTCTTCACCACGGTCCGATGGCCCCGATCATCGAGGCTGCCCCGACAGAAATGGGCATCATTCTTGGCGCGGGTATCGGCGCCATGGTGATCGGCAATAGTCTTGATATTCTGAAGGGTGTCGGTGGCGGTATCGGCAAGTGCCTGAGCGGACCGGCTTACCACAAGCAGGAGTTCCAGGACACGATCACGCTCATTACCAAGCTCTTCAAGCTGCTGAAGGCCGAGGGCGCCGTAGCGCTCGAGCCGCATATCGAAAACCCCGAGGCGAGCTCCATCTTTGGCGAGTATCCGAAGCTTCTCAAAGACCATGCCCTGATCGGCATGATCTGCGACACCATTCGACTGCTCGTGACATCGAACCAGCCGCCGAACCCCGAGACGGTGGCGGATAATCTCACCGTCGCCATCAAGACTCACCACCACTCGGCGCTCAAGCCTGCGCAGGCGCTTGCGAACCTCGAAGGCGCGCTGCCCGCGCTCGGTATCGTGGCGTGCGTGCTCGGCGTCGTTAAGACGATGGCGGCGATCGATCAGCCGCCGGCGGTTCTCGGTGCGCTCATCGGTAGTGCGCTCGTCGGAACCTTCCTCGGTGTGTTCATGGCGTACGGCATCGTCGGTCCGCTCGCGGCCCGTCTCGCACAGATCATCGACGAAGAAGGTCAAATCTATGCGGTCGCGAAGTTCACGCTGATCGGGCACGTTCGTGGTGATCCGGTTCCGCTGATCATCGAATCCGCGCGCGCCGCGATCGACCACCATTCTGCTCCGACGTTTGCGGAAGTCTTCGATGGCCTCCGAGGCAAGTAACGTGGCGGAGACCGCTGTCGCAGAAGACGCCGCAAAAACTGCGGGCGAGCAAGCCGCTGCCGAGGGCGCTCCGCCCGCCGCAGCGGAGTCCGCACCTGCCGCACCGGAGGCTCCGGCGCCGCTGCAGCCCATCATCATCAAGAAAATCATTGATGAGGGTCACGCAGGCGGTCACGGTGGCGCATGGAAGATCGCGCTGGCCGACATGATGACGGCGATGATGGCGTTCTTCCTGCTCATGTGGCTGCTGGGCGCGACCAATGCCGATCAGCGCAAGAGCATTGCGGAATACTTTCAGCCGACCAATGCGCCCCGCGTCGACAAGTCGGGCGGCTCATCCGGATTTTTCGGTGGCATGTCGCTGATCGACCCGAAGGCCTTGCCGCTCACTTTGACGCAAACCGGTATTCTTCAGCTTACGGCACCCGGCACCGAGGAACAGCAAGCACAGTCTGAAGACCAAGCGCTTCCGCAAGGTCTCAGCGAGGAAGAGAAAAAGAAAATTGCTGCGGAGCAGGACGAGAAGAACTTCGAAAATCTGCAAGATACGCTTGAGAAGCAAATTGGTGCTGATCAGAAAACGTCCGATCTGCTCTCTATGGTGAAGTTCGTTCGCGAGAAGGAAGGCCTGCGTATCGAAATTCTTGACGGCGCAGGATTTTCGATGTTCGGTTCGGGTACGACCGAGATTTCGGGGGAGGCTACCGCCTTGATCGAGAAAGTGGGCGAAAGTCTGAAGGGTATTCCCAACGAAATCGCAGTACGCGGCCATACCGACAACGTGCAGTTCAAAAACTCTGCGGGAAAAAACAACTGGAGCCTGTCGGCAAACCGTGCCGATTCCACTCGGCAGTATCTCAACTCGATCGGCGTCGATAACTCACGGTTCTCGCGCATTGAAGGTGTGGCAGATTCTCAGCCCGTCAATCCGGATAACCCTGCCGATCCGCGAAATCGTCGTATCAGCATCACCGTTCTTTATCGCGATGGAGCGAGACCTAATCAATGACGCGTGACCTTCGACGCCTCTCAGGAATCGCGATCGCGCTACTCGTGCTGTCGTGGCCTCGGGCAGCGGAGGCTCAGTTCCTTCGCGGCTTCGATTTATTCAGAGAAGGGCGTTATTGCGAGGCGCGAGACGCGTGGATGAAAAGCGAGAATTCCGGCGATTCCACTTCGCCCTTCGGACTCGCTGAGTTGTACGCACGCGGTCTGTGCGTCAAGCAAAACGAGCGCCTGGCAAGTCGCTGGTATCTCACGGCAGCGCAGCGCGGCAACCCGCGAGCGCGTGCAGAGATTGGCTTGCGCTATGCCTACGGCAAAGGCGTTGAACCGAATGCCTTGAAAGCCTACGTCTGGATGTCCACCTCTCGCGTTACGGCGGGGGGCTGGGAAAAAGACTTCGTCATGACCGTCGACAAAAATGCGACGGTCGTCGAACGCATGCTGACACCGGAAGAGCGTCAGCGAGCTAAAAAAATACTGGCTGACTTCGGCAAGACCTACCAACTACCGCGCGAGTTCGACTCGCTCGACTGATCAGACGCCGAGGTCGGCGAATCGAACCACGACCTGCGCGCACGCCGGATTGTCCTGCGTGGGCGTGCCAGACACCGTCCATCGGGAGTTCTTCGCCCAAGCGATGGCGGCCTCATTGGCCTCTGCATGTGGCGCAGCATCGGAGACGGTGAAAGTGCGCTCACCCTCGCGAGTCTCGGTGCATACCTTGATGCCGACGGTTTCTCGACCGACTTTGCGACGCTGTTCTGCGTTCAGATAGGACGAGGGCGTGCGCGTGGCGGAGTCGAGTTGAATCCGAAGTCGCTGACCGCTCGATTCAGTGGCGGCCGGTCTTTTTTTTTCTGCCGTGGCTTGAGTCGCTGATTCGCCCTCATGGGTATTGCCAGAATGATCGGCTGCATGCTCGTCTTGATCATGATGGGTCGGCGCGGCAGCGCCCACGGGTTCTGGCATCGCCGATGAGTGGTGATGTTGGATTTTCCACTCGCCATCGCGGTAGGTGTAGACGAAGGTATAGCGTGCCGACACCGTCGACGCATTGCCTGCCGGATCCATGACCGAGAAGTCGTAAAGACCCGCATCAACAGAGACGTTACACGCGTGGTGCGTTATGCGCCGAACGATGGTGCCGCGTGGGGACTTCTTAAGAAAGTGATCGAAGTAATCAGTGATCAATGCGGTATCGGTTCGCGGAACATTGGAAACCGTCGGCAGCAAGACGGCGTTTGGCCAATACAGCGCCGCTACCTTCGAGGAGTCGAGCGTCGCCAGCGCCAGATTCCACTTGCGGAAAAGGTCGGCAACCGCAGCATCGTCTGCCATGACACAGGTGTTGGCTGAGGGTGCGGCAGTCTTCGATGTCGAACGGGCTTGTGCGGCGTCGCAGACGGTGGTGAACAGAGCCCCCACCAACAATGCCGTGACCGATCGATAGAACCACTCTCCCCTCGAGATGGATGACACTTTATTCATGGTTGCTTCCTACTCCGTACGCCAGATATCTTGCTATTCGATGTCGTTCCATCAAGACCACGATGCCCAGATCGCGACACCAAGCGCGCTACGCCAGAGTGGTGGCCTGAAGTGGCATTTTCGCGCTCTGCGGTATCGCCGGTTGCACGAGCCTTTTCGTCGTGCGATCGCTACGTTTTTGCAGGCATGGAATCCCGCTTCGACGCATCTGATCATCGTCGGACCGAGCGCCGGATGGTTTCTGCCGAACTCATTCCTACGCCTCTTCAGTCGACTCACCCTCATCGATCTAGATACCTCAGCCCCACTTTTTTTTAATTGGCGGCATGGGAGGGTGCTCAGGGACGCTCGGACCGCTTACGAGTGGGTACATGCCGATTTTGTCGACTGCCTACCGGGGTTGCTGTCTCAACATCCAAAAGCATCGGTTTTATTCTGCAACGTGCTCGGCCAGCTCGGTTTGGAGCGTCAGGATTATGAAACGCACCTCGCCCAGTTATCGAGAGGGTTGGAGGGTCGGAGTTGGGCGAGCTTCCACGATCTGTATTCGTCTTCCATCCTTGCGGGTGAATTGAGCGGGGCATCGCCGTTCACGAGCACTGAGATCATGGATACGCGTATGCTGCAAAGACTGGGCTGCAGCGGCGAATGGACCGACCACGGTACCGGTCGGGTGTTGCCGGAGGGCGCCCTTCGACACTATTTTCCGTGGCGTATCACCCCGACACGCTTCCATTGGATAGAAGCAGGAGCCTTCAAATGAAACGCAGGTCTCGCCTCTTGTTTTTGACGGCATGTTTCGCTGCATCATTAATGCTTTCGGCATGCAGTCGCGAAGCGTCATGTGAAGATCCTGAAGTCGTCGACAAGATGCTCGGGTTGGCGAAGCGTGGTGTCGTCAAAGATCTTGCCGGTCAGTGCGCCGCTCGGCTGTACGGAAAAATCCCTGCGGTGGCCTCGCAATGTCCAGCGGGTGCAGACGGAAGTACCGAAGGGTGCGTCGAGGCCTGTAAAACGTGGGCCGAAGCCAATGTCACGGCCAAGCCCGGCAACATTCAGACACTCTTCAAAGATGACCTCGTCGCGACGCGTCGCTGCCGTGCCGATGTTCGGTTTGACGTGGCATTCGATGGTGGGCAGACCGTCAATGCCAGCATCACCTACGTTGCGGCGCCACAGACCGGCGGTGTCCAGGTGGCCTTGAGCGACTGATATGCAATCTAGTTTTTTTCGATGGATGGTTGTTGCCGCGATGTCGTCTCTGGTCGCGTGCACCCAGAAGACCGATCCGAATGAGGCCATTGCGTGGCCCGCGCAGCCGCCTGTTGAGCTCAAGATCAGCGATCGCAAAATCGAAGCGCTTATCCAGTGCTACAAGATCATGATTCTCGCGCGAGATCATTACTCTGGAACGGGCGCAAAATCCGATGGTATTGCGGCGAGTCTTTCACCCGCTTTGCAAATGGTCGAGGATCGCCTCGTCGGTGATCTGACTACCGGCGCCGACAAAATGCGGATCAACGAAAAGATCGAAGCGCAGATCCAGCAATTACTCGCGGATCAGCCTTACGGATCTGCCAAGATTCTTCTCGACGGGGCGCGCTATTGCGCCGGTCTTGAGCAGCGCGATGCCTGGCGCGACATGAAACCCTGAAGCCAATATTATTATCCCATATATATATGACAACACGTTCACCTCGTACGACATCACTCTCACTCATCGTCATTTTTTGTTGCGCCGGGTTCGCGTACTTTGCGCGGAAAAATGGCTTTTCCGATGCGGCTGTGGCGATCGGCGCCACGATCATCAGTGCTGTTTTGCTGGGTTACGTCTGGCGCCGACAGTCCAAAGACGACATCGAATAAGGGTCGATCGTTATCCCGACAAAAATGTTGCGGCTGATTTCTAGTAGACAATACTCCGCCACAAGGGCTATTTTTCTCGGGTGGAAAGCGCGCGCGCCTTACCCGTAGCCTCTCCCGACATCGGTCGGGCCGGTGCCGTTGATGGGCCAAGCGCCGCAGAGCGAGTGCCTGAAAGCGCTCCTGCGTCCAAAAATCAGCGTGGCGCAGACAGCAAGCGTAGCGAAGAAAGAAATTCTCCGACGCCGACTCTCGAAGCACTCCGCGCAAATTTTCGCGAGTCGGTCGAGGCTGCCAACGAGCGCCTCTCGGATCGTGGCGCCTCGATCAATATCTCTGTCGACCAAGCAACGAGCGCCGTAATTGTTCAAGTGAAGGATCGCCAAACGGGGGACACCATTCGGCAGATTCCTCCGGAGGCGGCGTTGCAGGTATCTCGAAACATCGAACGCCTCACGGGCATTCTGGTCGATCGTAAAGTCTAATTCGCATCACGACACCGGACCAAAGGACGTCCGGGTGACCTCTCAATATAAGAATAACGGGGAAGGGGAGCTGACATGGCCATGCTGGGTTCATTGCGTGCGTCTGCGCACCACAAACTTTTCGATATCGATAATGGTCCCGCACTGGCGAGGCGTTCGAATCCTTCATCACCTGGCTGATCATCGCGAATCTTGTCGCGCTGTCGCTCGAGCACTTCCCGATCTATGCCGGCAACGAATACTGGTTCGGCCTCTTCGATCGAGTGTCGATCTATCTGTTCACGCTGGAATACGTGCTGCGACTGTTTGCCGCCGGAGGAGACCCGGCATTTCGGGGCAAGAAAACACCCGCCCTGCGTCAGGCGATAACGCCCTTCGCGTTGATCGATCTGGCCGTCATCGGCCCTTACTGGCTGCATCTCCTCGGCGTCATCGACCTTGATCTACGGGTACTCCGAGCGTTGCGATTGTTGCGTTTGTTGAAACTCCTGCGGGACTTCATCCCGGCGTTGAAGCAGTTCATTCAGGAAAATCGCGGGTCGACCATCCGTCGGAAGGTATATGCGCTGCTCAATGAAACACCGACGTCCGGCAGACTGCATTCGCAGATCGACTTGATTCTCGTTGTTTTTATTATCATCAGCGTATTCGCGGTGATCCTCGAGACCGTACCCGCGATCCATATGCCGCTCGCGAGCGTATTCACGTTATTCGATGATATTTCGGTCGCCGTGTTTACGGCCGAGTATCTGTTACGTCTTTATTCCTCTCCGGAAGCGGACCCGGATAAACCTAGCATGTCGCAACGAACGGGCTGGATGTTCAAGCCCTCATCGTTGGTCGACTTGATCGCGATTGCACCGTGGTACCTCCACCTCTTCTTCGCTGGAACAGTAGATCTACGTTTCATTCGAATTCTCCGCGTTCTGCGAGTGTTGAAACTCACGCGCTACAACACGGCGATGAAGACTTTCAGCGACGTCATGCAGCGCGAGCAAAGAGCGTTCTTCGCTGCCATGTTTGTGACGTTTCTCATCACCATTCTGGCCGGCGCGATCGTCTACGAGGTCGAACACGCGGTGCAACCGGAGAAGTTCGACACGATGCCGCGCGCCATGTATTGGGCGGTGATCACATTGGCGAGTGTCGGCTATGGAGATATTTCGCCGGTCACCCCGGTCGGACAGGCATTCACGATGATTCTTGCCTTGCTCGGCATCGGTATCGTCGCCCTGCCAGCCGGCATTTTGGGATCGGCGTTTTCGGATCAGCTGCACCGCCAGCGTGAAGACATGATTCAGAAAGTCGAGGATGCGCTCGCTGACGGCGTCATCACGGCAGAGGAGGCGCGCGCTCTCGAGGAGGAGCGTATTCGGCTGCACCTGACCATCGAACAGTTCGAAGCGCTCAAGATACGGGCCATGGCTCGTCGGGGTCTCGGCGGATCCATTTCCGCAGTGCTGACGGCAGCGTCCTCAGAGCTTGAGTCGATTCAGCAGCGCCTGCACGGTTTGCCGGTCGATGCTGCGGTCATCGAGTTGGACAAACTTCAACTGACGGAAACCCAAAAAGCTGCGTTACGCGTATTACTCAAATAGACACAGGAGATCGCCAAAATGGAAACGACTGTGTTGTGGGCGGGCGGTATCGGCGCTTTGTGCGCCTCGTCGTTGGTGATTGGTGCGGTCATTGGCGTCAAGGTTCGAATACCGCAGGCGGTAGTAGGGTTGCTGGCGGCGTTCGGTGGCGGCGCATTGCTGTGTGCCCTCGCGATCGAGCTCGTTGCACCGACAGTGCTGGCCTTTGCGACGGCGCCTAATGAGACGGCAAAACTGAAAGAGGCGGAGCATCTGCTGACTTTGATCGTCGGCTGCATCGCAGGAGGCGTGCTCTTCGTTTTGCTCGATCAGCTCGTGAATGCCAAGGGTGGCTATCTGCGTAAAAAAGCCTACGTCATTTCGAAGACGGCGATCGAGCGCCAGGCTTTTCACCGGAAGGCGTTGGCAGAGGTTATGAATGTACCGGTTTTCTTCAATCTGCCCGCGGAGAAGATGGCCGCCGTATTGAGTCACATGCGGCCAAGATTCTTCTTGGCTGGCGAAACCATTTTTTCACGGGGCGAACTCTCGCAGGGTCTATACCTCGTCCGAAAAGGTTTTGTTCTCATCGACCATCCTGAGCATGCCGAGCCGATCGAGTTGGGGCACGGCGAGGTCATCGGCGAGATTGCGCTCCTGACCGAGATGCCTTGCAGTGCCGATTGCGAAGCGAAGACGGATGTCGAGATGTTGCTGCTCACACCGGCAGACTTTGCGAGTCTTCGCAAGCAGATTCCGGAACTCGAGCAACAGCTCAGAGAACTTGCCGTACATCGCATCGAAGAGAATCGTGGTGCGGCGGCGCATAACCAACGAGAGCAGGAAAAATGGGCGACGCTGGCGATCGAGGCCATCAGTCACGGCGGCCATTTCCCCGCGCAGGATGAACTGCGTCGGCGACATCAGTCGCACGGAAACGCGGCACTCGCCATTTGGCTTGGCACGTTGCTCGATGCCGTACCGGAAAGCTTGATCATCGGAATTTCCCTTACCGTCGCCGTATCAGGCGTGGTGGCTGCTGGCGGCGAGCTCACCTTCTGGTCGGTGTTCCCTTACACGCTGATCGCCGGGTTATTCCTGAGCGACCTACCCGAAGCACTCTCCGCCTCGCAACAAATGAAGATGCAGGGGCTGACGACGGGCAGGGTACTTTTGCTCTGGGGTTCGTTGGTCGTGTTTACCGCGCTCGGCGCCGCCGCAGGCGCAGCGATGGCCGGTCATATCGATCACAACATGCAAGTGTTCATCGAAGGTATCGGAGCCGGTGCCATGCTGGTCATGATCTGCGCAGCGATGATTCCCGAAGCCGCGCATTTGGCGGATGCCAACTTGGTTGGGACATCGACTCTGACCGGCTTTTTATGCCCCATCTTGTTCAAGTTCATGGAATGAACTGAAGCCGCTCCCCATTTCGAAAACGCCCATCGGGAACTCGCTGCGAGCTGTCCATACGCGCAATGAAATCGCTCCTGCACCAAGGCAGCCAGACACTTAGGTCGGATATTGATCATCGAACGACCCGATAGAGCTCCTCTACGTCTGTTTCCGCCCAAGGGCGTATGATCGGGGAGTCGCGGTTCATATTTTGACGATCGACGTCTATTAGCGGCGGTGCGTATGAGAGCAATTGTTTCGGCGATGCTGATCGTAGTCGGGATTATCCACCTGTTGCCGTTGTCTGGGGTATTGGGCGGGTCGCGACTTGCGTCGCTGTACGGCATTTCGATTGACGACCCGAACCTAGAGATTCTCATGCGCCATCGGGCAGTGCTGTTCGGCTTGCTCGGTGCCTTCCTCATCTATGCTGCCTTCAAACCGCCATTTCAGTGGATGGCGTTTTTGGCGGGGTTCGTTGGCGTGATGTCGTTCATGGTTCTGGCGTCGTCCGTGGGCGGCTACAACGTCCAACTTTCCACAGTATTCAGGGCAGATCTCGTCGCTCTCGTCTGCCTCGCCGTCGGCCTCTTCGCGTGGTGGCGCGCTGGTGCAGCGGCCCAGCCTTTATGACGCCCGGAACCTATGTCGTTATTTTTGTGACCCCGCGTATTTCACCGCAGTCAGTCCGCGTGTGTTAGCGGCAGAGAATGCCGAAACGCTTAGGCAGCGATCGCAAATTCGCATGGTGATCGGCGATCAGGATAATACTTTTTCCAATAACCGAGCGTTTCACGAGCATCTGGTTCGCTTAAGGATTCCCCACGACTGGATTATCGTTGAAGGCGTCGGGCACGACCCGATCGGTATATTGAAAGCGCTTGGCGATCGCCACTGGGAGTTTTATAGACGAGCGATCGATCCCTAAGACCGCGGTGTCGCGAGCTGCATACGCCTGATCACAGTAATTTTTGAAGCGCAGCTCTAAATTCGTCGGCGCTCTTCTTGCCTTGAATTCGGGCGACAACCTTTCCCTCTCGGTTGATCAAATACGTCGTAGGGACGACCTCATTCCAGGAGGGGTCGATGACACTGGCAAGCTCATCGATCTCCGATCCTTGCCGCGCGTAAGTAAAAAACTCTGGAAAATACTTTTTACGGAAGCGTTCGACGTCGGCTGCGCCGATGATGATCAAGCGGTCGGTGGATCGATCAAGTCTCCAAAGTGCTAAACCGCAGACGAAGGCCGTGACGGCGAGCCCTTCGGCCAGGGAGTACGCCTTGAACACCTGAGTCGCGACAATACTTGCCCCGGCTAAGAGCAGCGGAATAAGCACAGGCTTCATATGCGAAGAGGCTGCTCCCCCGTGTTGTTTCCCGTCAAGGAATCTTCAGGGCGTGACCGCGGAGGGGAATAGGCTTGATGGACGAGGATCGTCGATTCGATTACCCTCGGTCTGATATGAGTCCTTATCTCTATATCGTCCCGATGTTCTTTTTGATGATCGCAACTGAATACTGGGTGTCGCGAGTCAAAGGCCGCCATTTGTATCGATTCCAGGATACGGTGACGTCGCTCAATGCGGGGCTTGTGAGTCAATTCATCAATGTCATGGGGGGCGCGTTCAGCGTGTACATGTACTCGCTGCTCGCTGCCGAGTTTGGTGTGTTCACCTGGGACACGACTCAATTCTGGGTATGGGCGTTTGCCCTTGTGCTATACGATTTTTGTTACTACTGGGTCCACCGTGCCGGTCATGAGGTGAACCTGTTTTGGGCGTCTCATGTCATTCACCATAGTAGTGAAGACTTCAATCTCGCAACGGCTTTACGGCAGTCGGCGACGGGCTTTTATTTCAAGTGGGCGTTTTATCTGCCGTTGGCGGTATTGGGTATTCCCACGCAGGTTTTCGTCGTCGTCGCACTGATCGATCTGCTTTATCAATACTGGGTTCACACGCAGTTGGTCGGTCGAATGGGAATTCTCGAGCGATTCCTCGTGACGCCGTCGAACCATCGTGTCCATCACGGCCAAAACGACTACTGCATCGACAAAAATTACGGCGGGATTTTCAGCATCTGGGACCAGATCTTCGGTACGTATGCCGATGAGCGACCCGATGAGAAGGTGATCTACGGAGTCCGCAAGCCTCTGCGTAGTTGGGATCCGGTCTGGGCGAACATCCAGCATTACTTCGTTATCGGTCGACTGGTTCGGTCGTCACGATCCTGGCGCGAAAAACTCATGCATGTGTTCGGCCCGCCTCGCGGACCTTTGCATCTTGAAGCCGTGGGCGAACAGCCTTTCAAGGCTGCCGAGTTCGTGCCGTTCGCAACACCCTACAACTCACGGATGAAGCGTATCGGCGCCGTCTCCACGTTCGTCGGTACGCTGATGTTGATGTTGTTGTACCTCGTCGACGCGCAACTGTCGCTTTGGCAGAATCTTGCGTATTCCTTCGTGATGCTCGGATTTTTCAGTTTTGTGGGGCGGCTCTGGCTCCGGCCCGACATGATGGGGCCGCGCCGTTAATACGCTGGCCATCACCGATGCCGTTCTGTTTATCGCTACGGCTTATGTAGCAATTTTTTCCGCGCAATCTTCGTTATTCAGACTTTCTGCCGCCTTGTTTTCAGTGGCTGCTTTGGTTGGCGCGCTGCGGTTTTCCGGGATTTTCGTGGACGAGCCATCCCACAAGTTGGTGTCGATGGTTACCGGAGTCGCAGCGTTTCCAGCGCTGATGATTTCGCTCGGATTGCCTCATTGGAGATCCATCCAGAGGTGGGCGACGTCGCTGGTGATGCTGTTCGTCCTCGCAGCAATCGGTGTGCTGATCGTGACGATGACGGGATCGCGGCTTTATCTCGATGCTTGTGCGCTCGTCTCGACGTTCGGCATCGCCTATGCATGCTGGACTCAACGTTTCATCCCGGGAGTTTTTTCCGCTGCGTTGATGTTGTTTGGGCTGGGATGTTTTGCCACAAAGATATCGCCGGTGAGAGTCTTGCAGCCGGCAGACCTGCTGCATCTTGCTTTGGCGCTAGGCTGGCTTGGTCTCAATAGACGGCAAAGACCCTAGGGACGGCCTAGCAAGAACTGAATCGGTCGGCCGACTCTCGCCGCCCATGACGTCTCGTTGTGGCCTGCATCGGGGAAAACAAGCGTCTCGAAAAACGGCTTCGTGTAACCCCGCTTGATCATGAGCGCGTCGACTCGCGCCTGCGCTTCGTCATACAGCGCATCGAGTTCGCGTGTCCCACGATCCATATAGAGGCGAGTCCGACCCGCCGCAGGGAGTTTTCGGTCGAGATAACTCATCAGTGCAGAGGGTATTTCGTTATTCCGCTCGTACGTGCCGATCCAGTGAGTGCTCAAGGCGGCGGCGCCACCAAAGATTTCTGGGTATTCGCAGGCTGCATAGAGGCTGATGAGCCCGCCCATGCTCGAGCCCATGATGAACGTCGAGTCGCGACTGGTAAGCGTGGGATAACTTCGGTCGATCAGCGGTTTGACGACTTCAACAATGAATTTCAGATAGTCGTCCGCAGCGGGTCGTCCACCGAGTGCTTTCTCTGTAAAAGAAGCTCGGAGCGTCTCGGGGTGTAGATCATTAAGTGCGGCTTGCGGAAAGAATTCGGCATGCCGTCGGGCGGGGTCGTTGGCGATGCCGACGACAATGAAATCCTGTACCAAGCGCTCTTCAATTAGTCGGCTGCCAGTGCGGTCTATTTCCCAGGCTTGTCGATTCCAGGTTCGGGTAGGGTCGAAAAGCATTTGCCCGTCGTGCATGTACAGCACTTTGTACCGCTGTTTAGGGTCGAACTCGGGAGGTCGCCAAACTTCGATCTCGCGCGGGGAGAGCCCTTGTGAAGAGAGCGCTGAGAAACGGTCGATGACCCCGTCCGAGGCGGGGGAGGTCTCTGCCGCATGGACCACCGATTTGGGTAAACCCATTGCGGCGAGTCCGGCGAGCCCGCCAATGAATAGCGTTGCCTTTCGTCGGTGTAAATCAGGGTTGACGCTCATGGAGACTCCAAAACTGTCAGATCACTCCCAGCCGCGATACCATCGGAGCAGGGAAGGGCATTTTCCCGACAAGGAAGGGGGAGAGCCATCCGTTTCTTTGAGACGGAGCTCTGAGGGTCATGTCGAGTAAGCCGCTCAAGGCGACATCCATCGATATCGCGCATCGCGCGAACGTCTCGCAGGCGACCGTTTCGCGCGCGCTGCGTAACAGCCCGCTCGTGCGTCCTGAGACCCGCTTGCGGGTTCAGCAGATCGCCAATGAAATGCGTTATCGCGTCGATCGTACGGCCGCCGGTCTCAGGACTCGACGCAGTCGAACGCTGGCGTTGCTGCTGTTCGAAGAATATTCGAACGACGCCCAGATCAATCCGTTCTTTCTCAATATGCTTGGGCACATCACTCGCACAGCAGCGCGTCGTGGATTCGATGTGCTCGTGTCGTTCCAGCAGCAGAGCGAGGATTGGCATACCGATTACGAGCTCAGCAATCGCGCCGATGGTTTGATCCTTCTTGGATACGGCGATTACACGACCTCTGCGGATCGACTGCGCCGACTCACCGAGTCGGGCGCCCATTTCGTGATCTGGGGTCCGGTGATCGAAGATTTGCACGGTCATTATATCGGCTGCGACAACGAACTTGGAACGCGTCGCGCAACGGAGCATCTGCTGCAGTTGGGTCGGCGAAGCATTGCATTTGCGGGCGGTGCGTCTGAGCAGTGTCCTGAATTCATGCAGCGCCATCGAGGGTATGAATCGACCTTGCGCGCAGCAGGTCTCGAACCTAGCGCGGCACTGAGAGTGGATGCCCAAAGTACGCCTGCCTCGGGTTATCAAGCCGGGTTGCAACTCGTCAACTCGGGTCAGCCGTTCGACGGCGTCGTTGCAGCAAGTGATCTCATCGCCATTGGCGTGATTCGCGCGTTGATGGATCACGGAATGCGGATTCCCGAAGATGTTTCGGTCGTTGGGTTCGATGACATCGTCACGGCCAGCTATTACAACCCACCGTTGACGACGGTTCGACAGGACACTCGCCGAGCAGGCGAGCGTCTCGTCGAAAACCTGATCGAACTGATCGACGGCGGCGCTGTGCAGTCAACGCTCATCGAGCCTGAGCTGGTCATCCGCGGTAGTTGCGGAGGTCATCCCTCCGCATCACGATCATCGACTCGCAAAGTGGCGAAAGCCGCCAAGAAGAGCAAGACGCCGCCCGTCACGAGCGCGTAGATCGTCTCGCCGCCAAATACCCATCGCACCAGCAGACCAAGCAGTGATGCCGCAAGGATCTGCGGAATGACGATGAAAAAATTGAACATGCCCATATAGACGCCCATTTTCGAGGCGGGTAGGGCGCCTGCGAGCATGGCGTAAGGCATCGCCAGAATCGACGACCAGGCGAAACCGACGCCAATCATCGGAACGAGCAGCCAGCGCGGGTCGTCAATGAACACGAAAGAAATGAGTCCGAGACCGCCGAGGCTCAGGCAGAGCATGTGCGTGCCTCGTCGACCGAGGCGTGATGCAAGCGGAATCAGCAAGAGTGCGGCCAGCGCGGCAACGCCGTTGTAAACGGCGAACAGCACGCCGACCCAGTCCGCTCCGTTGTTGTACGCAGCGGAAGCTACGTCGCTCGTTCCGTAGTGGTGCGAGGTCACGCCCGGTGTGGCGTAAATCCACATCGAAAACAAGGCGAACCAAGTCAGGAACTGCACGAGGGCGAGTTGCCGCATGACCCGAGGCATGTTGATGAAATCTTTGATCAGCGTCGGGATCATCCGCTCCGACGAATCGACGGACGGTGAATCGGCGAGGTCTTCGAAGGATCGCAAGGTTTCTGGTGAGTACTCGCGAGTTCGGATTACGGTCCAGCCCACAGCACCGATAAACGAGAGCGCGCCCAAATAAAAGGCCCATCGAACGCTATCGGGGATGGCGCCCTCCGATGCCACATTGGACACATCGAACCAATTCGTGAGCATCCAGGGTAGAGCGGAGGCCACGATGGCGCCGACCCCGATGAACCAGCTCTGCATCGCATAGCCCAAGGCGCGCTGCCGGTTCGGGAGTGTGTCGCCGACCAACGCCCGGAAAGGCTCCATCGAAATATTGATCGAGGCATCGAGGATCCAGAGCATGCCCGCTGCGATCCAGAGTGTTGGGCTGTTGGGCATGACGATGAGTGCGGCAGTCGACAGCAGCGCACCATATAAGAAGTACGGCCGGCGACGGCCGAGCCGGTTCCAGGTTCGATCGCTGAAATAACCGACGATGGGTTGCACCAGAAGACCGGTGACCGGCGCGGCCAGCCAAAGTAAAGGAAGATCGTCGATCGAGGCGCCAAGGGACTGGAAGATGCGACTGACGTTGGCATTTTGCAGGGCAAACCCGAACTGGATGCCCATGAAGCCAAAGCACATGTTCCAGATTTGCCAAAAGCTTAACGCTGGCTTTTTCATTTTTATCCCCCCTCCGAGATTCCAGTCTCTGCGCCATACTGCGGCTAGACAACGAAATGTAATCGTATTCAGCATAGCTTCTCTGCGAGGATCGAAAACAATCCGTTCACGAAAGTCAGGTGGTGTCGCGGAGGCGGCGTCACCTCGGGGGGCTTCAGATGTTGGATAAAAAGCCGATGCTGGCTGCGCGCACCGTCACGGCAGAGTGGTGGCGTGGTGCGGTCATTTACCAAGTCTATCCACGCAGCTTCGCGGATAGTAATGGTGATGGCACGGGCGATCTTCCCGGGCTCATCGGCAAGCTCGACTACATCGCCAGCCTCGGCGTCGATGCGATCTGGGTATCCCCCTTTTATCGCTCCCCGATGGCAGATTTCGGTTATGACATCAGCGATTACCGCGATGTCGATCCGGTCTTCGGGTCTTTGGAAGACTTCGACCGCCTGCTCGCCGAGAGTCATCGCCGAGGCTTGAGGGTCATCGTCGATCAAGTGCTGAGCCACAGTTCCGACCGTCACCCGTGGTTCGAGGAGAGTCGACGTAGTCGCGATAACGCCAAGGCAGATTGGTATGTTTGGGCAGACCCGCAGCCCGACGGTACGCCGCCCAATAACTGGCTATCGATTTTCGGTGGCTCTGCATGGCAGTGGGAGCCGAGGCGCGGACAGTATTACCTTCATAACTTCCTGGTGAGTCAGCCCGACCTCAACTACCACAACCCGCAAGTGGCCGAGCAGATGCTGGTCGAGGCAGAGTTTTGGCTGAAACGAGGGGTCGATGGATTCAGGCTCGATGCCATCAACTTCTGCTTCCATGACGCCAAGCTGCGCAGCAATCCGGCAAAGCCCGAAGCAGAGCGCAAAGGGCGCGGTTTCACGGTCGATAATCCGTACGCTGCGCAGTACCACGTGTATGACAACACGCAGCCCGAGACGCTCACTTTCATCGAGCGACTTCGTGCGCTGATGAATCGTTACCCCGGCACGATGACGCTGGGCGAGATTTCCTGCGAAGACCCTTTTGCTGCCGTCCGCGATTACACCGAGGGTGACCGACGCCTGCATTCTGCCTACTGCTTCGAGCTTCTTGTTGATCGATTCTCGACCGGACACGTACGAGACGTATTCGAAAATCTTTCGAAGACTGCACCCAACTATTGGCCGTGCTGGGCGATCGGCAATCACGATGTCGCTCGAGTCGTTTCCCGGTGGCCGCAGTCGGGGATCGATAACGTCCGACGAGCCAAATTGATGAACGCCTTCTTGTTGTCGCTGCGCGGCACGGCTTGCACGTACCAAGGTGAGGAGCTCGGTTTGACCGAGGTCGAGGTCCCGCGCGAGGCGATCAAAGATCCTTACGGCATCGCATTTTGGCCGACGTTCAAGGGTCGAGACGGTTGCCGTACTCCGATGCCATGGAATGCCACGAATCAGGCCGGATTCTCGGATGGTCAGCCATGGCTACCGATTCCCGATACCCATCGCGGCGCGTCGGTATCGCTGCAGGAGGCGGATCGCGGATCGGTGTTGAACGCGTATCGCGCAATGATTCGTTTCCGCCAGAGTCATGCTGCGTTGCGTTGGGGCTCGATGCAGTTGCTGCCCGCGACCGACGAATTGCTGGTTTTTGCGCGCGAATATGAGGGGCAGACAGTCATCGCTGCATTCAATTTCGGCGCATCGTCGACACGAATGTCCTTGCCTGTCGGAACAAAAATAGAAGCCCTGACGGGACATGGTTTCGAGCCTTGTGATATCGGTCCGGGAGTGGTCGAGCTACCGCCTGCCGGCGTTTTCTTTGGTCTGCTGCGTTCCAATAAAAACTGACGCTGACGCAGGCGAGGGGGGTCTATGCTGACGATGATCGACTGGCTGGTCGTGCTGGCCTATTTCGTGGTCGTTTTTCTCGTGGCGTTTGGCGTATCGAGGCGGAGCGAAACCCGCGAATCGGCCGCCGGTTATTTTCTCGGCAATCGCAATGCAGGATGGTTCATCGTCGGTGCTTCGCTCTTTGCATCGAACATCGGCTCTGAGCATCTGGTCGGACTTGCCGGTACGGGTGCTGCGAGCGGTGTCGCAGTCGCACAGTTCGAAATTCTCGCGTCGCTGATCCTCTTGCTGCTCGGCTGGTTTTTCGTGCCGTTCTACCTACGCAGCGGCGTATACACCATGCCGGAGTTCCTCGAGCGTCGATACTCGCCTGCCGCGCGCTGGTATCTCGCAGTCATTTCCATCGTCGGCTATGTACTTACAAAGATTTCGGTGACGATCTTTGCCGGGGGCATCGTGTTCGAAGCCCTCATGGGCATCGACTTTTGGACGGGCGCCTTCATCGTGGTGGTTGCCACCGGCATCTATACGGTCTTCGGCGGAATGCGGGCGGTGCTCTACACCGACATGATGCAGATGTTCGTCATGTTGGCGGGTGCTGGCCTCGTCACGTGGTTTGGACTGCAGGCGGTCGGCGGATGGGATGTCATGGCCCAAGAAGCCGGCGCCGACTTCCTCGACATGTGGAAACCTGCAACCGACCCCAATTTCCCGTGGACGGGCATTTTGTTGGGCGCGCCCATCTTGGGGGTTTGGTACTGGTGTACGGACCAGTTCATCGTGCAGCGAGTCTTGTCGGCACGAAATATTCAGGAGGCTCGTCGCGGTGCAGTCTTTGCCGGGTTCCTGAAGTTGTTGCCACTCTTCATTTTCGTCGTTCCGGGAATCATCGCGCACGTATTGGCGACACGAGGCGAGATCACCTTGAGTTCGCCGGACGCGGCGCTGCCCACGCTGGTCAGCACCTTGCTGCCTGAGGGCGTGCGTGGACTGGTCGTCGCCGGGTTGCTCGCGGCCCTGATGAGTTCGCTGTCCTCGGTGTTCAATTCCTGCTCGACGCTCGTTACCTGGGACGTGTATCGCAAGCTCAAGCCGCAGGCTCCCGAGCGTGAACTGGTGGTCGTCGGTCAGGCAGTGACGCTGGTCATGGTGGGTTTCGGGCTCGCCTGGATCCCCATGATGAAACTGATTTCGGGCCAGCTTTATCAGTACCTGCAGAGTGTCCAAGCCTATATTTCACCGCCCATCGCGGCGGTCTTCCTGATCGGGATCTTCTGGCGCCGGGTCAACTCTCAGGGCGCCATGGCGGCGTTGCTGACTGGCTTTGTTCTCGGCATGACCCGGCTCGTGCTCGAGCTCAACCGCGACCTCATGGGCGATGGGTGGATCGGCTGGTTTACCACCATGAACTTCCTGCATTTCGCGATTTTCTTGTTCGTCGTCTGCTCAGCCACCCTTGTCCTCGTGAGTCTCGCAACGCCTCCGCCGGCGGCCTCTCAAGTCGATGCCCTCACGGTCGGTTCCGGAGGTTCACCTGAGGGGGTTGAGGCCCCGTCGTCCGGTCGCCGGCTCGACGCTTTGGCCACCCTCGGATTGATCGCGCTGGTCGCAGCGGTGTGGTGGGCCTTTAGTTGAGGGTTGGGTACCGAAACTCTGAAATCGTATTCATCTGGGGCGTGACGCACGGACCGTGCAACTATTGTTTTAGGGCAATCCGTTCGTTCGATCGAAAAAACTAATTAGGGGGAGCGATCAGCCTATGTCGAAGCTATTCCAGCGTCATCCGCGCAGTGCGTTGTCGTTGGCCGTCGCCGCGGCCATTGCGATGTCCAACAACGCGGCGGCGCAGCAGGCGTCACCTGATGACGGCCTTGTCGAGATCACGGTAACCGGTATCCGGGCCGCCATCGAGACGGCCATCGCCGAGAAAAAGAAGTCGGAATCCATCGTCGAAGTCGTTTCGGCAGAGGATATCGGCAAGTTACCGGATACCAGCATCGCGGAGTCGATTGCCCGTTTGCCGGGTGTCGCTGCGCAGCGTACCGGCGGTCGTGCCTCCCAGATTTCGATCCGCGGCTTCGGCCCGGATTTCACCACTGGCTTGCTCAACGGACGCCAGCAGGTGTCGGTGGGTGACAGCCGCGCGGTTGAATACGATCAATATCCTTCCGAGCTCGTTAACCAGGTTGACGTCATCAAGTCGACGGAAGCGTCGCTCGTCGGTCAGGGTCTCGCGGGTACGGTCAACATTCAAACGGTTCGCCCGCTCAGCCGCGACAAAATGACGGTTGCTGCCAACTACCGTCGCCAGAAGCTCGGCGTCGGCACGGTGGCCGAAGGCGAAGGTGATCGGTACAACCTCGCGTTTATCGATCAGCTGGCCGACGGCAAGTTCGGCATCGCGATCGGTATCGCCCGCCTCGATGAAACCGGTCCGACGACCTCGCGCTTCGAATCGTGGGGTGGTGGTCAGGCGAGGTTCGGCACCGCGACGGTCAACGTACCGTACAACGGCTTCAATGCCTGGGCCGATCAGACCACTCAGCGTCGTGATGGCGCGATGGCCGTTCTCGAGTTTGCTCCGTCGAGTGAATTCAGAAGCACGGTCGATCTCTTCTACGCGAAATTCGAGAGCCTGACGGCGACCAAGGGTTTCCAGGCGCCGCTCAACGACTCGTGGAACGGTAATCCGGGTAACTACGACTCGGGTGGTCAGCTGACCGCCGCGACAGTGAGCGGTGGCAATGCCACGGCCGGCACGTTCAACAAGGTCCGCGCAGTCGTTCGTAACGATTCCAGCAACAACGTCGATGAGCTCAACTCCATCGGTTGGAGCACGGAATTCAAGGCGGGCGAGTTCACGGTCACGACCGACCTGTCGTACTCCAAGGCGGAGAAAAACGGCGGAATTCTCGAGACGACGGCCGGTACGGCGCAGTCGACGCTCCGCACGGCGCAGCTCGATTCGATCCAGTTCACGAGTGCCGGCGTCTTTACTCCCGGAATCGACTACTCCAATCGCTCGATCATCAAACTGACCGACGTTCAGGGTTGGGGTGGTGGACCGGCGATTGCACAGGCCGGTTACTCCAAGCTGCCGTTCGTCTCCGACGAAGTGAAGTCGCTGCGCTTTGATATCTCGAAGGATGTCGATGCGGGCCTCTTCAAGAGCATCGAGGCGGGCTTGGACTACACGACCCGCGAGAAGCAACGTTCGTACACCGAAGGTCGCTTGGTCATCGCTTCGGGTGGCGCGCTCGCTTCGGCTGAAATCCCGGGATCGGGTTTCACCACGGTGAACGGCATCAAGATCGCGACGTTCAATCCAGTTGGCACCATTGGCTCGATTTACCGTATCGAAGCTAAGCGCGTTCCGGATATCTACAACAAAGATTGGACGGTCGAAGAAAAGCTGACGACGGCGCACATCAAGGGCACGATCGACGGCACGCTGTTCGACAAGCCGGTACGCGGCAACTTGGGCGTACAGATCATCAACACGGATCAGAGCTCGACGGCCTTCAACGTGAGCCGCTCGGCAACCTGTGTGAATGACGTCTGTCCGGCCAAAGAAAATACGGACGGCGACAAGTTCCTGGACGTATTGCCGAGCCTCAACCTGATCATGGACATGGGTGATGATCAGCAGTTGCGCTTGAGCCTTGCGAGGCAGATGGCGCGACCGACGTTGAACGACATGCGCGCAAGCTTCGACTTCGGATACGACCCCGGCCAGAACCGCTTGGGCGGTGGTGGCGGTAATCCTGAGTTGAAGCCCTTCCGTGCGACGGCACTCGACGTGCGTTACGAGAAGTACTTTGGTACGCGTGCATACGTGGGCGCTGCAGCGTTCTACAAGAAGCTCAGCACCTACATCGTCCGTGTGCCGAATACCGCCTTCAACTTCACGTCATACATCACCTCGAGCTCGGGCATTCCGGCTACCGCACCGCGCGTCGGCTCGTTCACCCAACCGGTTAACGGTTCGGGTGGCTCGATCAAGGGTCTCGAACTGTCGGGCTCGTTCCCGCTCAATATGGTCGCGGACTTCCTCGATGGCTTCGGCATCGAGGCGGGCTACGCCTATACGGATAGCCAGATCACGCTGCCGACCGGTGGTGTGACGGTGGACCAGATCGTTACCAATACGATCCCGCTGCCGGGCTTATCCGAGAACGTGGCGGACTTGACGCTGTATTTCTCCAAGTCGGGCTTCGAAGCGCGCTTGGCGCAGCGTTACCGCTCGAGCTTCGTCGGTGAGGTGTCGAGCTTCACGGGTGATCGTCAGCTGACGTACATCAAGAGCGAGAAGATCCTCGATGGTCAGCTGAGCTACGAGGTCCAGTCTGGCGTTGCCAAGGGACTGCAGCTGCAGTTCCAGGCCCAGAACCTGACCAACGAGCCCTTCGTTCGCTACCGCGATACGGAGAGCAACATCATCGAGCGCGTGAAGTACGGTAAGACCTACCTGTTCGGCGTCAATTACCGTTATTGATTGATTGGGCTAGCGTTGCCCGCCGGGATCAGTATGATCCCGGCGGGCACGTGATTTTTGGTGGGGTTGGAATGTCGCTGGGACGCGGGTAATCCACCCATGGATTCAAGACTCCTGCGCACGATTGTCATCGTCGGAGGTGGCACGGCTGGTTGGATGACCGCCGCGGCCCTTTCGCGCATTTTGCAGGGTCGCTACCGGATTCGCCTCGTCGAGTCCGAAGAAATCGGTACGGTCGGTGTCGGTGAAGCCACGATTCCGATGATTCGCCTGTACAACCAGGTCTGCGGAATCGATGAAAACGAAATGCTCCGTGCCACGCAAGGCACGTTCAAAATGGGTATTGAGTTCGTCGACTGGTGGCGGCGTGGCGAGAAATACATGCACGCCTTCGGACGGGTGGGGCAGGAGCTCTCCACCGTCAATTTCGAACATTACTGGCGTCGCATGCATCACCTCGGACGGGCCGCCGATCTCGAGGAATATTCAATCGACTGCATGGCGTCGCGGGAAAATCGATTCATGCGACCGCCGCCGGACATGGCGGGTTCGCCACTGGCCGACATCAACTACGCCTTCCATTTCGATGCCAGCCTCTATGCCCGGTTTCTACGCACGCGTAGCGAAGCGGCAGGTGTTGAGCGCGTGGAGGGAAAAATCTCCGGAGTCGAGCTGCGACCCGATAACGGATTCATTGCCGCCGTACATATGACCGACGGTCGACGAATCGATGGCGAGCTCTTCATCGATTGTTCGGGATTCCGCGGATTGCTCATCGAGCAAACATTGCGCACGGGTTTCGAAGATTGGAGCGAATGGCTGCCAAATGATCGGGCCGTCGCCGTGCCCTGTACGTCTGCCAAGGTCTTGTTGCCGTATACGCGCTCGACCGCGCATGCGGCGGGCTGGCAGTGGCGCATACCGTTGCAGCACCGCATCGGTAACGGTCACGTCTTCTGCAGTCGATACATGAGCGAAGACGAGGCGACCAGCATTCTTCTCAATAATCTCGATGGTGAACCGACGGCTGATCCGCGCACGTTGAAGTTCACCGCCGGCATGCGAAAACTCGCCTGGAATCGGAATGTCATCGCGGTGGGTTTGGCGAGCGGATTTTTGGAGCCCCTGGAGTCCACCAGCATTCATCTGGTGCAAACCATGATTGCGCGGACCATCGCTTGGTTCCCGGACAAGGGGTTCAACCAGGCCGACATCGACGAGTTCAACCGTCAGTCACGATTCGAATACGAAAAAATCCGCGACTTCATCATCCTGCACTACCACGCCACCGAGCGTGACGATTCGGCGTACTGGAATTACTGCCGGACGATGCCGATTCCCGAGTCGCTACGGCACAAGATGGATGTCTACCTGAGTCACGGGCGAACCCTTCGCGAAGGAAACGAGCTCTTTGCGGAAGTATCTTGGTTGCAGGTCATGCACGGTCAGGGAATGCGCCCGAAAGGCTGGCACCCTCTCGCCGATGTCCTACCCGAAGACGAAGTCGCGACCTATCTCGAGAACATTCGACAAACCATTCGTAAATGCGTCGCCGTGATGCCTGAGCATTCGGAATTCATCCGAAAGAACTGCGCAGCCTCCGGCTGATTGTTAAACGCCGGGGGCGAAATGAAAGACTCAGCTGCGGCCGTGTTCCGTCGACTCATTGCGCTGCTCGTTTCTACTGTCCTGTTGCCGCCGACCGTGGCCGCTCCTGCGCCGACCCTCGAATCGATCCGCGCGCGGGCTCCTGAGCGCGAAGTCATTTACTTCATGCTCCCCGACCGCTTCGAGAACGGCGACCCTTCTAATGATCAGGGCGGTATCAAGGGCGATCGCCTTCGGACGGGATTCGATCTCACGTCGAAAGGTTTTTACAACGGCGGCGATCTCAAGGGATTGATCTCGCGACTCGACTACATTCAGGGTCTGGGCGCGACCGCCATTTGGCTGGGACCCATCTACAAAAACAAACCCGTGCAGGGCGCTCCGGGTCAGGAGTCAGCGGGCTATCACGGTTATTGGATAACCGACTTCACGACAGTAGACCCGCATTTCGGTACCGACGACGAGTTGCGTCAGTTGGTTGAGGCACTTCGCGCACGCGGGATGAAGATTTATCTCGACATCATCACCAACCATACGGCGGATGTCATTTCCTACCGTGAATGCCCGGTCAGCGACTGCGCTTACCGATCTCGCGCCGATTATCCCTATACGAGGCGCGGCGGAGTAGATGGACCGCCCATCAACGAGGGCTTCGCGGGCGACGGTGCTCGTCACCAAACGGCCGAAAACTTTGCGAAGTTGATCCGCCCGGATTTTGCGTATACGCCTTTTGTGCCTCGCGGCGAGGAGCGTGTAAAAGTCCCGGCGTGGCTCAATGAGCCCATTTGGTATCACAACCGAGGCAATACCACTTTTTCCGGCGAAAGTAATGATATGGGCGACTTCGCCGGGCTCGACGATCTCATGACGGAGAATCCGCGAGTCGTTGCGGGCTTCATAGACATCTTTGGAAGTTGGATCGATCGCTATGGCGTCGATGGCTTCCGTATCGATACGGCAAAGCATGTCAACGACGAGTTTTGGCGCGCGTTCACTCCTGCAATGCTCGATCGAGCGAAGAACAAGGGAATACCCAACTTCCATATTTTTGGTGAGGTCTTTACCGACTCGCCTTCCGACGTCTCGTTGCTCGCCCGTTACACTCGATCAGCGGGTCTGCCGACCGTGCTCGATTTCTCGTTCGCGGCGGCCGTTCGCGAAACCGTTGCAGGTAATCTCGGTACGGATCTGCTCGCACGACTCTTTGCGGATGACGTGTTGTACGAAGGCGGAGCCGCTACGGCGCTACGCTCGCCGACCTTCATCAGCAACCATGACTTTGGCCGCTTCGCCCACTTCATTTTCAAAAAGCATCCGGGCGTGGGCCGTGAAGAAGCGCTCGCGCGGGTAAAGCTCGCTCACGCCATGCTGCTGACTCTCCGCGGCGTCCCCACGCTGTACTCGGGAGATGAGCAGGGTTTCGTCGGTCTCGGCGGCGATCAATCTGCCCGTCAGCCTTTGTTCGCGAGTCGCGTCCCCGAGTATCTCGACCAGCCTATTCTTGGAACGGCTTCGACCCACGCGCAGTCGCACTTCAATGCCGCCCACCCGCTCTACACCTTGATTGCCCGACTCTCGAATCTTCGCACGGCACATGCGGCGCTTCATTCAGGTCGGCAGGAGACTCGGCGGTATACCGAGGGCAAACCTGGAATCTTTGCCGTGTCCCGATTCGATCCATCGACAGGCCGTGAATACGTCCTCTCGTTCAATACGTCATCGGCGCCGATCGTTACCCAAGTTCAAGTGGAGACCACCTCCATGGAGTTCGAAGCGCTCGAGGGACATTGCGAGCTTCGCGCGAGTGCGCCGGGTAGTTTAAAAGTGTCATTGCCTGCCTTCGGATTTTCGGTTTGCGCGGCCAGAGGTCATTGACGATGCGAATGTTTCGATTTGCGCTAACCCTCGCGATCGCCGCTGGATGTTTGGGGTGGTCGGCGCCGGGGGTTGCGACTGAAGTGGCTTCCGTCGAGTCGCCGGGAAAGGTGCTACGCGTTGCGGTATCGATCAACGGTGAAGGTCGAGTGAGTTACCGTGTCGATCGGCAGGGTAAGCCCGTAGTCGGTGAGTCACGGCTCGGATTCATCTTTGCAGACGCGCCGAAGTTCGAACGAAACTTTTACATGGTGAAGAGCGAACTCCGCTCGGTCGATCACACCTGGGAGCAGCCTTGGGGTGAGCGCCGATTCGTACGAGATCACCATAACGAGTTGCGAGTTCAGTTGCGCGAAACCAAGGCGCCGATGCCTTCGCCGTCGCCACGCGAGTTCACGATCGTCTTTCGCGTATTCGATGACGGCCTTGGATTCCGTTACGAGTTTCCGGATCAGGATGCGCTCAAAAAGGTCAACATCACGGATGAGCTCACCGAGTTTGATTTGATTGATGCAGAGACGGCGTGGTGGATTCCGGCAGGGGAGTGGAACCGTTACGAGTATCTTTATAACCGTACTCGTGCAGCGGAAGTGGGGCAGGCACATACCCCCATCACTTTCCGGATGTCGAGCGGACTCCACGTTGCCGTACACGAAGCAGCGCTCGTCGATTATTCGGCGATGTGGCTCCGTCGTGTCGAGGGTACGCGCTTCAAGGCGACGCTGTCGCCGGCGGCGATGGGTCCGAGAGTACGCCGCATCGCGCCGTTCAGTACGCCATGGCGAACGATGCAAATCGCCGATCGGGCGGGCGGTCTGTACATGTCGGATCTTATCCTCAATCTCAACGAACCGAATGTCCTCGGCGACGTCTCTTGGGTGAAGCCGCAGAAATACGTCGGTATTTGGTGGAGTCTGCATCTCGATACCGAGTCTTGGGCGTCAGGCCCCAAGCACGGCGCAACCACCGCAAACGCCAAGCGCTATATCGATTTCGCCGCAGCGAATGGTTTTCGCAGTGTACTCATCGAAGGTTGGAACTTGGGGTGGGATGCCGATTGGTTTGCCAACGGCGACTCCTTCGATTTCACGAAGCCCTATCCGGATTTCGATCTCGAAGCGGTTGCCGCCTATGGTCGAAGCAAGGGCGTGAAAATAATGGGACACCATGAGACCTCAGGCTTCGCGTCTCACTACGAGGCGCAACTCGACGCCGCGCTCGACCAAAGCGCTCGACTCGGCATCGAAGCCATCAAGACAGGTTATGTGGCCGATGCCGGGGGCGCCAAGTTTCTCGATGCCGATGGCACCATGCGATTCGAGTGGCACGATGGACAGGCGATGTCTCGTCACCACCTCAAGGTCGTCACCGAGGCAGCGAAGCGAAAAATCGCGATTAATCCGCATGAGCCCATCAAGGATACGGGCTTGCGAAGGACTTATCCGAACTGGGTCGCGCGAGAGGGCGCGCGCGGGATGGAATACAACGCATGGGGTGTTCCGCCGAACCCGCCCGAACATGAAGCCAACCTGTTCTTCACGCGCATGTTGTCCGGGCCGATGGATTTCACACCGGGTGTGCTGAGTCTCGTCGGGCGCAATGGACAAAAATTTCAATCGACGATCGCCAAACAACTGGCGCAGTACGTCGTACTGTATAGCCCGATTCAGATGGTGGCGGATCTACCTGAAAATTACGCTCGGTATCCCGAACCATTCCAATTCATCAAAGATGTGCCGGTCGATTGGGATGAAACCTTGGTGCTCGATGGCGAAGTCGGTGACTACGTGACCGTCGCGCGCAAGGACAGAGCGAGCGAGGACTGGTATGTGGGTGGCGTGACCGATGAGGTATCGCGGACGCTCAGCATACCCCTCGATTTCCTCGCCGCAGGTAAGCGTTATCGCGCACGCCTCTACCGTGACGGTAAAGATGCCGGTTGGGAAACGAACCCTCACTCGATCATCATAGAAACGCGTATGGCGAAGCGCGGTGACCGATGGGACATTCCCGTGGCGCCGGGTGGTGGATTTGCCATCCGACTCGAGGCCCTGCGATGAGAGCCGTTTGTTTGTCGTTGGCGCTCGTGTTCGCGTTCGGCGGGCTGCTCACGGCCTGTGATGCCTCGCGCCCCAAGAGTGAAACAGCGGCGCGTCATGAGCCCGAGACCCTCGTAAAGATCACGCCTCCAGAGTGGAGTCGCGATGCGGTCATCTACCAGATCAACATTCGTCAGTTCACGAACGAGGGGACGCTAATTGCCGCCGAGGCGCAACTGCCTCGTCTCAAAGAACTCGGCGTCGACATCCTCTGGCTGATGCCCATCCATCCGATTGGCGAAAAAAACCGCAAAGGGTCGCTCGGTAGTCCCTATGCTGTTCGGGATTATCGCGCCGTGAATCCGGAGTTCGGCACGTTCGTAGATCTCAAGCGGTTCGTCGATCGCGCACACGCACTCGGGATGCGGGTGATCCTCGATTGGGTGGCCAACCACAGCGCTTGGGATAACCCGCTCGTGACGCAGCACCCGGATTGGTATGAGCGCGATTGGAAAGGGGACTTCCATCCAACGTCTTGGTGGGATTGGTCGGACATCATCGAGTTCGATTATTCGAAACGGGAACTCCGCCAATACATGGCTGATTCCATGGCGTTCTGGGTGCGCGAAGCCGGCGTCGATGGCTTTCGATGCGATGTCGCTGCCTATGTGCCCATCGATTTTTGGAACGAGGTAAGGCGGGAGCTCGACCAGATCAAGCCGGTGTTCATGCTCGCCGAAGCTGCCTCGCGCGACATGCACTATGAGGCCTTCGATGCGACCTATGGGTGGGGTCTGCACTCTGCCACTCATGATGTGGCACGCAAAGGCGCTAGCGTCGATGCACTCGCCGGACATTACTCGGAGCAGGATAATCTCTTCCCGCGCGGCAGCATGCGGATGGTCTTCACGAGCAACCATGACAAGAACTCTTGGGAGGGGACAGAGTTCGAGATGTTCGGTGACGGCGTACGTGCGGCGATCGTTCTGACCTTTGTCGGTGACGGCATTCCTCTGATCTACAACGGCCAAGAGGCCGGAAACGCCAAGCGGCTCGCATTCTTCGAGCGAGATCCGATCGTCTGGCGTCAGCACCCGCACGAGGCGCTGTTCAAGCAGCTGATCAAGCTCAAGACAGATCACTCCGCGCTGCATAACGGCCCTTGGGGTGCACGCATGATCCGTATCACGAATGATTCCCCGCAGCGCGTTTTATCGTTTGTGAGGGGCAACGACACCGACAAAGTTCTCGCTCTCTTCAATTTTTCTGCGGAACACCGGACTGTGCGACTTCGTGAGGCGCTGGCCCATGGCGATTACACCGAATTCTTCACGGGCGAAGCACGAACCCTCAACGCCGAGTCGTCGATCGAACTTGCGCCTTGGGGCTATGCCGTGTTCACCGGAAAACCGGCAGCGAGCCCTCAGTAAATGACGGTCAGCGAACTTTATCTTCTTGCGCTGTTAATTATTTTTACGGTGCCGTTTTTGGTTTGGCGATTATGTCGAACCGACCACTTTGCACCGTTGGTCGTTGTGCAAATCGTGACCGGAATCCTGCTCGGTCCGGGTGTGCTGGGCGCGTGGCTGCCTGAATACTACGGGACGGTTTTCACGCCGCCCGTCGTGCAGTCCCTGAATTCCGTCGCTCTTTGGGCCGTCATGCTGTTCGTATTCCTCGCAGGACTCGAACTCGACGTTCATGGCGCGTGGCGCGAGCGACGTGACAGTGCGATCGCCGCGGGTTTTGCCCTCGTCACGCCGCTTTGTGCGGGCGCGATCGTGGCGATCTGGCTACTGCAAAGTGGCGGATGGGCAGGGGACAAGGCCGAGGCCTGGCAATTCGTGCTCGGTATCGGGATGGCCTCTGCAGTGACAGCGCTACCGATCCTCGCGCTGTTCCTCGAGCGTCTGCAGCTATTGAAGCGACCGCTCGGTCAAAGAATTCTGCGTTACGCGAGTCTGGACGACATTCTGATCTGGGCCGTGCTGGCTTTGATTCTCATGGATTGGGATCGACTCGGGCGACAGGGTATATTTTTGGCGATTTTTGCCATCGCCGCCGTCGGTATGCGTCGCATCATGCCGCGGCTGAGTCTCGCAGATCGATGGTATGTCTCGCTTATCTGGCTCGCCGCCTGCGGACTCGGTGCGGATTGGTGTGGTCTGCACTTCATGGTGGGAGCCTTCCTCGCTGGCGCCGTGCTCGATCAGCAGTGGCTGGGTGAGGCAGAGCTCGCCATGGCACGACGACTTGTGTTGCTGTTACTGATGCCCGTTTTCTTCTTGAGTACCGGACTTCGAACCAATTGGGAAATGGGTGGAACCGCCGTATTGGTGACGGCCGGACTATTGTTGCTGGCATCGGTTGGAGGAAAGTTGATCGGGGTCCGTCTTGCGGGGAGAGTCCTTGGATGGACGTCACTCGATTCGAAAATCATCGGCTGGTTGTTGCAGACCAAAGCCCTGATCGAGATCATCTTCGCGAGCGTGCTGCTCGATCGTCAGGTCATTTCGTCCGCCACCTTCACGGCGCTATTGCTGATGGCGATCATGAGTACGATGCTCACGATCCCGCGAGTGACGCCACTGCTTCGAGCCCGAGGCTCGACACACGAGTAGCGTTCAATGCTTGCTGCAGACGGTTCTGTCGAAGATCTTTGGCTGGTGGGCGATATCGGCGGTACCAACGCCCGATTTGCGCTCTATGACGGGCGTGATGTCGAAGCGGGTGCCGGACGTCTCTTGGCGCGCGAGACTCTGGCATCGAGCGAGTTCGCCCTCTTTGCCGATGCCGTCCATCATTTTCTGAAACGCGCAGGCGTAGAGGCGCCGAGTTTGAAAGGCGCCAGCCTGGCGGTGGCGAGCCCGGTTGGCGGCGACGAAATCCGCTTCACAAACTCTCCGTGGCATTTTTCGTCAGATAGCCTGCGCGAAACCTTGCAACTGAAACATCTGACGCTCGTCAATGATTTTGAAGCGCTTGCGCTCAGTGTGCCTCGGATGGCCCATGTCAATCTCTGGAACATCAGAGAGGGGCAGATGACCGAGCAGAGTCCGAAACTCGTTCTTGGTCCCGGTACGGGTCTGGGTGTCGCGGGGCTTGTTCCGGTGATGTCGAGCGGCGGAGTATCGTGGCGTGCCGTACCCGGCGAGGGAGGGCACGTGGCCTTTGCACCTCTCGATGACTTTGAGGCAGACCTGTTGCGCCACCTGCGTACCCGACACGCGCGCGTATCGGTCGAGCGCATCGTGTGCGGCGACGGACTCGTCGCCCTCTACAAATTTCTGGTGTCGCAGTCCGGAGGCAGCGACTCTAGCGCCCCGACAGCGGCCGTCATCGCCAAGCAGGCCCTGGAAGGCGATACGGTGTCGCGCGAGGCAGTGACGCGGTTTTTGGCAGTGCTCGGAAGTTTTGCGGGAGACTGCGCGCTGTTATTCGCTGCACGCGGAGGCGTTTATTTTGGTGGAGGGGTGTTGCCCAAAATCTGGCCGATGGTTGCCGATAGCCCGCTCATCGAGAGATTCAACGCCAAGGGGCGAATGTCGCCGTGGATTTCGCAGATCCCTTTGAGACTGATCGTTGACGATGCTGCGGCGTTACGTGGAGCGGCTATCGCTGCGCATCCGCTGATGTGAGGGCTTTGTTCAGTACGAGCAGACGAAGATATTTTTCTCTGACGTATCTCGCTTCGACGAGCGCGATGACATAGCCTCGCCAGCCATCCAGAAAACCCAAACGCAGAAAATAGCTGCGTACGAAGCGCCAGGCAGGATTGAGCATGCAAGCAAAGACAGCAGTGCGGCGTCCTTCTCGATGCCAGGCCTCGGCCATCAGTCGCGCGTAGTCTGATAGTTTTTCGAGTTGCTCGCGTAGATCCCGATAGGATTCGTGGAGCACGACCGCGTTCAGGCTGGATACTTTGCCGTTTACCTCGACGTGCTCGTGGATCTCTCGACCCGCCACGTGTGCCTTGCGGCGATCAAAAAGACGGATGCCGCGATCGCTCCGCCAATCTCCATGTGTCACGTAGCGTCCGTAGTATCGATTCAAGCGCGGTAGCCAATAACCGTCGACTTCTCCGAGTGCGCCGGTGTCGCGTAGCTGGCGGATCATTTCTTTACCGTCTGCCGAGAGCTCCTCTTCCGCGTCGAGAAACAAGATCCAATGGTGCGTCGCGCTTTGCAAGGCGAACTCACGCTGAGAGCGAAATCCCGGCCAGTCGCGTTCGATTACCCGCGCGCCGAGGGATCGGGCGATCTCGCGTGTCGTATCCGTGGAGCGTGCGTCGATGACCAACCGCTCGTCACAGAAGGAGAGCGACTCAAGGCAACGTTGGATGCTGCTGGCCTCGTTTCTGGTGAGGACGCAGGCCGAAATCGGTTGGTGAGACATGTCGAGCCGAAAGGGTATCGGGGCAGACGGCTTCCAGATTGCAGGTCGATAATTCTTGGCGTTTCTTTGCGCCAAGACCGTTCGGTTCACCTCATAGGTAAAATATCTTTACTAATATTAGTTGACGTACAGTAGTGTTACGTCTACAATATTGGCCATGAATGAAACCGCGCGAAAATTCCAGCGAGATTTGAACGCCGGCCTCGTCGCCCTGGTGTTGCTCGGGGTGCTTTCCGAGTCCGAAGAGGACCTCTACGGCTACGACATCGCCAAACGATTGCAGCGCGCCAAGGAAGGGGAGCCCCTGTTCAAGGAAGGCACCATCTACCCGGTTCTGCGGTCTCTCGCGGCTTCTGGCTGGCTGTCGAGCCGGATCGTGCCGTCCTACTCTGGGCCGCCGCGTCGTTACTACCGAATCACCGAAGAGGGGCGGGCGGTGTTGGCCGAGTGGCGCGGCGTCTGGCGTGACACCCGGGACTTCGTCGATCAATTCACAGGACCCACACAGCCATGAACGCGCACGACACCCGTTCTCCCCGCAGCATCGCGGAGTATCTCGATGCCTTACGTAGCGCCCTCCAAGGGGCGGACCCCGCGCTGATCCAAGACGCGTTATCCGACGCCGAAACCCACCTTCGCGCCGAATGCGCTGCGCGCCCAAGCGAGACGGAAGAGTCGGTACTCCTGGCCATCGCCGGGAGCTACGGACTTCCGGAGGATGTGGCTGCGGCGTATCGCGAGACCGATCAAACCGTGCAAGCGGCGTTGGCGCCACGTAGTGCCGTAACGGCTGCATCGGTCTCGGCGTCGGGACCCATCAAGCGATTCTTTTCGATTTATAGCGATGTTCGTAGCTGGTCGTCGATCGCGCTCATGATGCTGTCGCTGTTTACCGGCATTCTCTATTTCTGCGTGGTCACGATTGGGCTGTCGCTCTCGCTCGGGCTCGCCATTCTCATCATCGGTATTCCGTTCTTCATTACATTCATCGGGCTCACCCGAGTACTTGCGCTAGTGGAAGGAAGATTGGTCGAAGCGATGACCGGCGAGCGCATGCCGCGTCGCGCACAGCCCGCCACGACGGGCGGTTGGTTGGATCGCATCGGCGCCATGCTTAGCGACCTGCGCACCTGGTCGACACTTGTTTATCAGTTGTTAGCGCTTCCGGTCGGGGTAATCAACTTCACGCTCGCGGTGTCATTTATTTCGATAAGCGTTGCCTTGATCGGCGCCGGCGCATGGGAAGTGCTGCGAGCACAGGGTGTCGATCTGCCGGCTGATGTGGTCTCGACCGGGCTCGGCGAGGGCGCACTCGTGGGTATCGGAGCCATCATTTTCGGAATTTTAATGCTGACGGTCTTTATGCATCTGGCTCGCTTGATGGGTCGGTTGCATGCGAAAGTCGCCAAGCGTTTACTCGTCGCCGCTTAGATCCCTTTCGATGAACAGTTATTAAATACATGCTATGTAGTATGTATGCTCAAGCACTGACTCTCGAAAAATGGCTTGGGGGTGCAGGCGATGAATAAACCGGTGATGGTAGGGTCGATCTGTGCCAGTGCACTCGGTGCGCTTTTACTGATGTCTCCTGCTGCGTCCTCTGCTCCCCCGGGCGTGAGTCTCGCAAAGCCATTTACTCAGTGCCGACTCACTGACCCCATGCAGCTGATCTCGATCGAAGCGGAGTGTGCGGAGGTCAGTATTCCCGAAAGCGAGACGCCAAGTCGTCGGTGAATTACGCGTTCCATTGCGCGTATTCCGACCATCAGCCGAAAAAAACAGGTCGATCCAATCGTCCTGCTGACTGGAGGGTCGGGGCAGGGTGCGCAGTGTCAGCGGGCGAGCATGTCGCGATCGAGATGCCGCGAGCACATCCAGAAGCTCGCAGCCGACACCAGCAGCAAAAGTGCCGTCACCATCATCGAGTTGCGCAGACCTTCTGCATAGATCGCGCCGCATGCCGCTTGCTGAGCTGCGGGCAGAGCCGCGGCAAGTTTGGGGTTGCAGGAGGCGACATCGAGAACGCCTGCCAACCCGCGCTGTTCAAGGCCCAGGGTCATGAACGTGTCGCTGAGTACGCCAACGATCTGCGGACCGATGCCATTACCCACAAGCGCGATGATGAAAAGCAGGATCGCGATTGCCGAAGCCCGCGAGGTCTGTGGGACAACACCTTGGCCGATCGTGTACTGCGCTCCGAGGTAGCCATAGTGCAGCATGGACGCTGCTGCCCAAATGAAGAGTGCCCGGTCGAGCTCGCTGGTCGGCTGCATGAAACCCAGAACATAGAGCGGTGCGGCGAGGACCAAAAAAATCGCTGGCAGTTTTGCGACCCAACGAATGGAACGCTTCGCCATTTGCTCGGTGATATAGCCTGCCGCGAACGTGCCGATTGCGCCCATGATGCTGAGGGGTACGCCAAAGCGTATGGCGAACTCGGCGGGCGAGAGCCCGTGCAAGCGCTGCATCATCGGCGCCTGAAAAGCCGAGTAACCGTAACCGACCATGGCCACGATGGACGTGGCCGCCGCCATGTACCAGAAGCTCGGCTTGCCAAGCAGCAAACGCCACGTGGCGACGATGCCTGCGCGCTCTGGCGTGGGGATGCCGGGTGGGTCGGTGTAGCCACGAGGTGGCTCGCGGACCGTGGCGAACACCAACAAGCCGAACAACACACCCGGTACACCGAGCGCCAGGAAAGCAAAGCGCCAACCGAAATTGCTGCCCCAGCCCAAGGTCACGGGCAGATGGCCCAAAGCAAAGAAATCGAGGACGCGCACTACGGTGGCATCGGGCAATTGACCGAGCGGACCGCCGATCAAGAAGGCGAGGGCGGAGCCGAGCATCACGCCGGTGGAGTAGATCGAAAGCGCTTTGGTACGGCCCGCGGGCCGGTAGTAGTCGGCGATGACCGAGTTCGAGGGTGGGTTGCTGCCCGCCTCGCCGATGGCGACACCGATGCGCGCGATGAGCAAGAACAGGAAACCGGTAGCGAGGCCGCACAGCGCAGTCATGAGCGACCACAGCGCGATACACAGCGAGATGATGGCGATGCGGTTGTAGCGGTCGGCTGCCAGCGCGATGGGGATACCCATCAGCGCATAAAAAAGGGCGAACGGTGGGCCGGCCAAGAAACCAAACTGGGTATCCGTGAGGCTGAAAGTCGTAATCACCGGTTGTGCGAGCACGCCAAGCAGTGCACGATCGATGAAGTTGAGCGTATAGACGAGGGTCAGAGTGATCAGCACGTACCATCGGTAGCGTGAGCTGCCAAAATCACGCCCCTGCTCATTTAATTCTTTGTTGAGACTCATTGCACGATCATAGAGCCTAGAAACGGTATATGCGAGAAAGGATTACTCGACCTGCGCGAGCGTTCATCGCTACACTTTTACTCACGCTTGCGGCCTGTCAGGGGAAAGCGCCGCCCGTCGAACAAACGATCCGATTAACGACGGCTTGTGCAGGGGCAGCGGCGATCGGCCAACATATTCGGATCGAAGCTGGGCGAGTGTCGCGTGGTGCGGTGGCCTTTCGCGACGAAGAGAAAGTCGGCGGCGAGGGAGCGGTTGCCGCATTCGATATCGACGCCACCGAAGTCACGAATGCGCAGTTCGCCGAGTTCGTTCGTTCAACGGATTATGTGACGGTTGCCGAACGCCCGGGCCCCGGGGGCGAGCCGCTCGGCGCTGCGGTGTTCGATCGCAAGAGCAGTCAGTGGCGCATCGATCCGACAGCCAATTGGCGCAGTCCTCTGGGTGTCGGTTCGACGACTCGGGACGACGAGCCCGTGGTCGCCGTGGCGTTCGAAGATGCGGAGGCTTATGCGTCTTGGCGAGGGCGACGATTACCGACCGAGCTCGAGTGGGAGCGCGCGGCGCGGGGCGCGGGCGCAGTGACGCCCGATATGGAAGCTGAGCGACGCGACGCGCAAGGCCGATGGCTTGCGAACAGTTGGCAGGGTCCGTTTCCGACGCTCGACTCTGCAGACGACGGTTATCCCGGTTTGGCGCCGGTGGGCTGCTTCAAGGCCAACTCTTCAGGCTTGTATGACATGGTCGGTAATGCGTGGGAGTGGACCTCGGACTGGTATTCGCCCAAGGTCGCTCCCGCGAGTTTCGAGCAGTCGCGAGAAGCCGATCCCGAGGGCGCGGGAAAACGGGTCATCAAAGGCGGCTCACATTTATGTTCGAGCGATTTCTGTGCTCGATATCGGACAGGGTCGCGGCAGCCGGCTGATGTAGGACTTGGTACTTCACATATCAGTTTCCGAACCGTAAAAGAAATCAAGACCGGATGACCGTCTGTCACAATGGTGACGTGACACACGACGTCGACGACCAGCCCAGGCTCTCCAAACGCCTCAGCGAACTCGGCTTCTGCTCGCGGCGAGAAGCCGAAGAGTGGATCGTCAACGGCTGGGTGAAGGTGGACGGACGGGTGGTCGACGTGCTCGGTAGTCGGGTGAGTCGAGAGGCACAGATCGAAATCGACCGTCGCGCACGTGAGCAGCAGAGCGAGCTCGTCACCATTATCCTCAATAAACCGATTGGCTATGTTTCAGGTCAGGCCGAAGATGGATACGAGCCCGCCACGGTTCTGATTCGACCCGAAAATCGCTGGAGCGCTGATCACTCCGGCAAGCATTTCGATCCGCGGCAGCTCAAAGGACTCGCACCAGCGGGGCGACTCGATATCGATTCCACCGGACTCATGGTCTACACGCAGGATGGACGCATTGCCAAACAATTGATTGGCGGGAACGATGTCGAGAAGGAATATCTCGTTCGCGTAGAGGGTGTTCTGTCGGAAGACGGCCTCGATCGATTGCGCTACGGGCTGACACTCGATGGCGTGAAACTCAAGCCTGCTCGAGTCGAATGGCAAAACGAAGATCAGCTGCGATTCGGCTTACGCGAAGGTCGAAAACGGCAGATTCGTCGCATGTGCGAAATCGTCGGTCTCAAGGTCACCGGCTTGAAGCGCATCCGGACGGGGCAGGTGCTGCTCGGCGCGCTACCGGTCGGACAGTGGCGTTATCTGCGCTCCGACGAGCGATTCTGAGCGCGATCTCAGGAGCGCGCCAACTCGTAGGCGCAGATATTGACTGCTGCCGCCAAGTTGAGCGATTCGATGTGTTGCTCGCCCGGGATCGAAAACGTTTCGCCGTGTATTTTTTGGGCGATATCCATCGGCAGACCGCGGGCCTCGTTACCGAACACATAACCATCGAACTCTCGAAACTCCGGCGCGCTAACGGGCTTGCCGTGCAAATCGAGTCGTGCGAGTCGCGGATAACGTGCGACCAATGTTTCGATCGTGACGTCCCGTTCGACGGGCACATGGAAAATCGCGCCCATGCTCGCGCGGACGACTTTCGGGTTATAAAGATCTGCGCTCTGGGGTGAAAGCAGGCATCTGAAATGACCGAACCACGCGAGCGTGCGCAGGATGGTGCCGAGATTCCCCGGGTCCTGAATTTCGTGAAGATAGATGATTCTCTCGCCTGCCCGAGGCGGTGGCGGTGGCACCATGGGGACGACGGCCATGACGCCCTGCGGGGTACGGGTATCACTCAGCGCCGCCATTTGCCGCGCGCTCAGTCTCTTCAAGGGCAGCGCGGTCGGCCAAGGTTGGGGCAGCTTTTCGGATTCATACTCGTGGGTGACGAAAACCTGCGCATTCGATAATGCAGGGGTTCCGGCAAGTGTCCGGGTCAGCTCGAGAATGAGGTGCTCGCCTTCGGCCAGATACAGACCCGCCTGGTCACGGTGTTCGCGATGGCGCAGCTTTTTGAGATCGTCGAACGTCATGATTTTCGATAGTCTATCTGCATCATGGCCCGATCCAAGAGTAGCGACAGTTGGCTGCGCCGACATGTCACTGACCCCTACGTCAAACTCGCCCAAAAAGAGGGCTATCGGTCTCGTTCGGCGTACAAGCTGATCGAGCTCAACGAGAAGGACCGTCTACTGCGCCCCGGACAGCGGGTGATGGATCTGGGCTCCGCCCCTGGCGGCTGGTCCCAGGTAGCTGCCCGCACGGTCGGCGCAAAGGGCAGGGTTTTGGCGACCGATATTCTGCCGATGGACCCCATCGCCGGCGTGGACTTCATCCAAGGCGATTTCACGAGCGATGAGGTCGTACAGCAAATACAAGATTGGCTCAAAGGCGAGAAATTCGATCTGATCATCTCCGATATCGCACCCAATCTCAGTGGTATCGACTCCGCCGATCAGGCGCGATCCATTTACTTTCTCGAGCTCGCCCTCGACACCGTTCGTCTTGCGTTGAAGCCGGGCGCTGCGTTCATCGCCAAGATGTTTCAGGGTCAGGGCTCCGACGAGTACGTCAAAGAATTACGCAAGAGCTTCCACAAGGTTTCGATTCGCAAGCCCAAGGCGTCGAGGCCGGAATCCCGCGAGGTCTATATCGTGGCCAAGGACTTCAAGGGCGAGAACAGCCAATGACTTTCTGCGCAAAACGAACGTGGCATCCGTTCAGCCTACTGATAGCAGCGTTCGTCTTACTCGTGCTGCCAGGCTGTTCTACCCTCGATACCGATGAGCGTATCGCTTCCGTCAATAGCGACTATCGTGACTTCACGGGGGGTGACTTGCGTCTGGCGCAACGAAAGCCCGTCGACCCGGCGGCGCTCTACGCCGAACTCGATCGACCGCTGGGTCAAGACGCTGCCGTTCGTATTGCGCTCATGCAGAGCCCCGGGTTCCAGTTGCTGCTCAACGAGTATTCGCAGCGGAATGCGCGTGCCTTGCAAGCCGGTAGAATTGCGAATCCAACGTTCACTTTCGAGCGACTGCGCAATGGTGAGGAGCTTGAGCTCGGTCGGCTTTTTTCGATCGGGCTGGTCGATCTTTTGACCTTGCCGCAACGACAGCGCATTGCTGCGCAGAGAAAAGTCGCCGAGGAATGGCGATTGGCGGGCGATGTGGTCGAAAGAATCACCGAAATTCGCAAGAGCTG
>JBJTUA010000026.1:0-17327 GCA_046080445.1 Gammaproteobacteria bacterium | reverse complement strand
AAGTTGGCGAAGAGCAGCAACGGTTGCTCACTGACATTGAACTGATACTCACCAAGCAACTCGATCACGTTGTAGTCGTTGGCGAGACACGCCCCACCTGAGGCGACCGCCTTGCGACAGATCGTCGCGCTCGTGGTGGTCGAGTTGCCATAGCTACCGAGACCCGCCGAGCTCGAGCTCGCACCCTGGAAGGGGTTGTAGCCGCGCACGGCCGCATGGTCGTAGTACGCACCGGCGAGCAACACGCGACTGCCATCGGTATTCGCCCAACGCCAGCCGAACTGCGCACCAGCCATACCGGAGTCCGCTGCGGTCGAACGCTCGGCGAACTGGGTCAAGAACACGCTACCAAAGAAACCGTTGGCGGCCTGCTGCCAGTTGGCGGCGATACCCTCAGGGTTGACGTCGTTATCAAAGAAATAACTCGACGTACGCACCCACGGGTAGCGCATCTTGCCGGCCGTGAACTTCCATTGATCGGTCGGCGACCACTCGACGTAAGCCGTATCGAGATCGAGCGCTTTGCGTGAATTCGCATCGGTGAACGACTGGTTCGACGATCGCGCATCACCGCCCTCATTCGTCGTGAATTGCACCTCAACGCGCGTGTTGTCATTCACCCGAGCGAAGGCGCCGACGCGCAGACGAACGCGGTTACGGTTGCGCTCGGTTACGGTCGCCTCCTGATCGATATTCTCGTTGCGCGCACGAAGGTCGCCCTTCCACACCCAGCGACCCATCCAACCGGAGCTCGCACCCTCACCTACCGTACGCGCGAGGTTGTCGGCCGTGCGATCGATCGAGTCTTGCAGATCAGTATTGACCACCGCTTGCTCGGTCGCCACCGTCTCGGCCTTCTCGGCCTGCGACTTTTGAGCCGCCTCGAGCTGCGCGAGGCGCTCTTGCAGTAGCGCCAGCTGCGCCTTCAGCATCTCGAGTTCCGACTGCACGGCACTCGGTGCGGCCTGGCCGGACGCCCCTTGGGCCGCGGCCGCGTCGGCACTCGCGAGGCCGGCCGCACCCAAGGTCGCCGCGACCAGCGCGGAAACCGTCAACGTCTTGATACTCATGTTCGTGTGTCCTGGTTTTTGCGAGCCTGAGCCTTACGGGGCGAAGTTCTTGAGCGCCTTCACATCGGCTCGCGTCTTCGCGAGATCCGACTTCGGCTGCGGCACGAGACCTCGATCGGCGAGATAACCTTCTTCGCCGAGCGCCTTCTCGCTCACGTATTCATTGACGAACTCCTGCAGACCCGGAATCACGCCGATGTGCGCCTTCTTCACGTAGATGAAGAGCGGACGCGAGGCGGGATACTTGCCCGAGGAGATCGTGTCGAACGTCGGCTCGACGCCTTCGATCTTCGATCCACGCAGCTTGTCGAGGTTTTCTTCGAGGAAGCTGAAACCGAAGATGCCGACCGCGTTCGGGTTCGCTTCGAGCTTTTGCACGATCAGGTTGTCGTTCTCGCCCGCTTCGATGAACGCACCGTCTTCTCGGATGGTGTGGCAGACGCGCTTGAAACGCTTCTCGTCCTGACCACGCAGCGTGTTGAGCCAGGGGTACGTGCGGCAACCCGCTTCCATGTAGAGCTCGTGGAACGAGTCGCGCGTGCCCGAGGTCGGCGGCGGGCCGAGCACTTCGATCTTCACGTTCGGCAGCGACTTGTCGATCTCGCTCCAGCGCTTGTACGGGTTCGCGATCAGCACCGTCGGGTTCGCCGGATCCGGAATCTGCTTGGCGAGCGCGAGGTAGACCTGCTTACGCGTGAGGTCGAGCCTCGGGCCGCGCTTGTTTTCGGAGATGGTGAGGCCGTCATAACCGACACGTACTTCGACGATGCCCGTGACGCCGTTCTTCTTGCAGGTCGCAAACTCCGAGGCGTTCATCCGACGCGAGGCATTCACGACATCCGCATGCTGCGGGCCGACGCCGTTGCAGAAGAGCTTGATGCCACCGCCCGTGCCGGTGCTTTCGACCTTCGGAGTCTTGAAGCGGCCTTGGCGACCGAACTGCTCGGCCACCGTGGTGGTGAAGGGGTAAACCGTCGACGAGCCGACGACGTTGATGAAATCGCGGGCGGCCTGGGCTGGGGCGATCGGGGCGAGCGTGGCGGCAAGGGTGGCCGCGGCGGCGAGGATCAGCGTCTTCTTGAGCACGGAACAACCTCCTGTGGTGTACGGCCGGAACGATACGCCGCGGGTGTTGCAGGAATATTTCAGTCGTCGGGGGACCCGATCTCTTGCATCCCCCGCCCCCCGCCACTATAAGAACGCCCCATGTCCGCGACCCTCGAACTCACCCAAGACCTGATGTCCCGCAACTCCGTCACCCCGACGGATGCCGGCTGCCAAGACGTCATGGGCGCTCGCCTCAAGGCGCTCGGTTTCACCGTCGAAAACCTGCGCTACGGCAACGTGGACAATCTTTGGGCCAAGCGCCGTGGCGATGGCAGCACGGGTGGCGCCGACCCTTCGCCCGTCATCTGTTTCGCGGGCCACACCGACGTCGTCCCGACCGGCCCTCTCGAAGAGTGGCGCAGCAACCCCTTCGTGCCGACGCTGCGTGATGGCGTGCTCTATGGCCGTGGCGCCGCCGACATGAAGAGCGGCCTTGCCGCCATGATCACCGCCACCGAAGACTTCGTGCGCGCGCACCCGACTCATCGCGGCACGCTCGCGTTTTTAATCACGAGCGACGAAGAAGGCCCTTCGGTCGATGGCACCAAGCGTGTCGTCGAAACTTTGAACGCGCGGGGCGAGTGCATCGACTACTGCATCGTCGGTGAACCCTCGAGTGAGCATGCCGTCGGCGACACCATCAAGATCGGTCGTCGCGGTTCGCTCTCGGGGCGGCTCACCGTGCACGGCGTGCAGGGTCATGTGGCCTACCCTCACCAAGCCGAGAACCCCGTGCATACGCTCGCACCCGCCCTCGCCGAGCTCACCTCACGCAGTTGGGATGCCGGCAACGACTTTTTCCAGCCGACGACGTTTCAGATCTCTAATCTGAACGCGGGCACCGGTGCGCCCAATGTGATTCCGGGTGAACTCAAGGCGCGATTCAACTTGCGCTACTCGCCTGTGCAAACCGTCGAAGCGCTCAAAAAAACCGTCGAAGATATTCTGACCAAGAACGGCGTGCGCTACACGCTCGAGTGGTACGTCTCGGGTGAGCCGTTCTACTCGCCACCCGGCGCGCTCTCGGCCGCGGCGGTCGAATCGGTCAAAGCCTTGATCGGCAAGACGCCCAAACTCTCGACGGGCGGCGGCACGTCAGATGGCCGATTCATTGCGCCGATGGGCGCTCAGGTCATCGAGCTCGGCGTGACCAACGCCACGATCCACAAGGTCAACGAAGGCATCCGCGTCGAAGAAATCGACCTGCTGCATCAGATGTACGCCGGCATCCTGCGCCGACTGCTCGTCTGAAGATCGTTTACAGGAACTGTTTTCCGATCCACCACGACACGCCCGCGATGAACGCGGAGCTCGGGATCGTCAGCACCCACGCCATCGCGATATCACCGAACACGGCCCAGCGCACGGCGTTCGGCCGGGCCGCCGAACCCACCCCGATGATGGCGCCCGTGATGGTGTGCGTCGTCGACACCGGCACCCCGAGCGAGGTGGCCGTGAAGAGCGTGATCGCCCCACCCGTCTCGGCGGAGAACCCCCCGACAGGCTTGAGCTTGGTAATTCTTTGACCCATGGTCTTGACGATGCGCCAGCCGCCGAAGAGCGTGCCGATTGCGATCGCCGTATAACAACTGACGATCACCCAAATCGGCAGATGGTCTGAGGTCGTCACGCCCGCCGAAATCAACAGCAACCAGATGATGCCCATCGTCTTCTGCGCATCGTTGCTGCCATGACCCAGGCTATAGAGCGCGCAGGACACCAGCTGCAGCTTGCGGAACCACCCGTCCACCGCCCTCGGCGTACCCCGAAACGAGATCCAGGACACGAGCACCATGATGAGACCGCCGAGCAACATGCCGAGCATGGGCGAGATCACGATGAAGATCGCCGTCTTGATGATGCCCGAACTGATGAGTGGTGCCGTACCGGCCTTCGCGACCGTCGCGCCGATCATGCCGCCGATGAGGGCGTGCGAGGAGCTCGAGGGAATGCCGTAATACCACGTGATGATGTTCCAACTGATCGCACCGATGAGCGCGCCGAACACGACGTAATGGTCGACGACCATCGGATCGACGATGCCCTTACCCACCGTCGCCGCTACCTTCAACTCGAAGATCGCGATCGCCAAAAAATTAAAGCACGCCGCCCACACCACCGCCTGCAGCGGCTTCAGCACGCCCGTCGACACCACCGTGGCGATCGAGTTCGCCGCATCATGAAATCCGTTCATGAAGTCGAACGCGAGTGCGAGCATCACAAGCCCGATCAAGATGGGAACGGTGAGTCCGGCGTCGAACATCTCAGGTCTCGCGGAGCCGCTCAGGAGTTCTCGAGCACGAGGCTCTCGATCACGTTGGCCACGTCTTGGCACTTGTCGGTCGCCGACTCGAGCAGCTCGTAAATCGCCTTGAATTTCACGATCTCGCGCGCATCGAGATCACTACGGAAAAGCGCCGAAATCGCCGCACGCATCACGCGATCGGCATCGGACTCGAGCTCGTCGATTTCGCGACAGATTTTCAAGATCTCCGGCGCGCGCGACATGTTGTCGAGCATGCCCACGGCGAGCACGATGGCATCGCAACTACGCTTGAGACAGTCGGCGAGCTGTTTCGCCTCCTGCGGTGCGTGGCGCACGTCGTAGAGCGCCATCGACTCGGCGGTGTCTTGCATGAGATCGAGGATGTCATCCATCCGCGAGATCAGCCGATGGATATCGTCACGATCAAAGGGCGTGACGAAGGTCTTGTGCAGCAGGTTCACCGTCTCGTGCGTCACACGATCGGCTTTGTGCTCGAGCGTCGTGATCTGATCGATGTGCTTCGAGCGGGCGATTTCCTCGCCGTAGTGTTCGAGTAGCGTCACCATCGCCACCCCACCCTCGCGGATGCAGGCGGCATGCTCGTTGAAGAGCGCGAAGAACCGGCCCTCGCGCGGCATCAGTCTCGAGATGAAATTCACGTTGTCCCCTCAGTCGACCCCGAGGGCATTTTACGCAGGAGGCCTCAGCGCGTCCTGAACTGATTCCAGAGGCCAACCACCGTGAGGGCAACGACCATGATCAGTACCCAACCGGGCATCGAGAGACCGAGGAACGACCAATCGATCTTCTGGCATTCCCCAGCCCCGAACAGCACTTTCTTGAGTACCGTGGCGAGCGGGAATACATCGAGCATGTAATCGAGGCTCGCGCCGCAGGAGGGCACCGACCCGAAAGGCAGACTCTGGATATACACGTGCCGGCCCGACACATAGATCGGGAACGCCGCAACGAGTGCGATCGCCACGCCGTAGGCCCGAGCGCCACGCACACTCACCGGGTCGTGCAAGGCCGCAATCAAAAATACCAAGCCGAGCGCGATGACGCCCACGCGCTGGAACATGCACAACGGACAGGGCTCGAAGCCGAGCTGATATTCGGCGTACAGCGCGTACGCCATCATCAGTGCGCAGACCGCGAAGGCGCCGAAATTGATCGCCCGTCGGGTCAAGCACGCCCCTCGCGACGCTTGAGCTCGGTCTCGACATCCTCGATCTTGATGTGCCGAATATCTTTGCCGTGCACCATGAAGATCACGTACTCGCAGATGTTCTTGGCGTGATCACCGATGCGCTCGAGCGCTCGCACCACCCACATCACATCGAGTGCGCGGCGGATGTTGCGCGGATCTTCCATCATGAACGTGATCGCCTGACGCTGGATCGACTCGTACTCTTCGTCGACGAGACGATCTTGACGCGCCACACGCAGCGCGGCTTCGGCATCCATGCGCGCGAACGCATCGAGCGAGTCGTGCACCATGGTCTGCACCACACGACCGAGATGTTTGATCTCGCGGTATTTGTCGGCTGGACGCTCTTGCGTCGCCAGACGAGAAGCGATGTAGCCGATCTTTTCGCACTCGTCGCCCATGCGCTCGAGGTCGGTGATCGCCTTGATGATGGCGACGATGAGGCGTAGGTCGCTCGCCGCCGGCGAGCGCGTGGCGAGAATGCGCGAGCACTCTTCGTCGATCGACACTTCCATGCGGTTCACTTCGAAGTCGTCCCGCGCGACGGTCTCACCGAGCGTGCTGTCGCCCTCGACGAGCGCCGAGACGGCTTTGGAGAGTTGCTGTTCGACGAATCCGCCCATCGAGAGCACCTGGTTGCGCACGCGCTCCAAGTCCTCGTTGAACCGACGCGAAATGTGATGGGAGAGATCTGACGTGTCCATGGCGTAATACCCTCAGGAATCTGTCGCAGGATAGCCCGTGTGCGCGCTCATTTCGACTCGCTCGACTCGCGGACGAGTCGCGCTCTCGGAAAGTGGCAGGTGAACGTGCTGCCCCGCCCCTCTTCGCTCTCGATCTTGAGCTCCGCGCCGTGTCGCTGTAGCACATGGCGAACGATGGCGAGCCCGAGGCCCGAGCCACCTGTATCGCGCGCACGACCCGGGTCAACTCGATAAAACCGCTCTGTGAGCCGCGGCAGATGTTCCGGTGAAATACCCGGCCCCGTATCCGAGACCGCAAAATGCCCGCCGAGTTCATCGACCCACCAGCGCAGCGCAATCTTCCCGCCCGCCGAGGTGTACTTCGAGGCGTTATCCGCGAGGTTCCAGAACGCCGAGTGGATGAGCCCGGTATCGCCCATGAGCCCCGCCGGGGCCTCGATCGACAGCGCGACCTCATGCTTGCCCGCATCGCGCGCCACCAAATCTTTGCGGAGCACGGAGAGCAGCGCTGCCACATCGATCGGCTGCCCCACCACCTGCTCGTCACTCGCCTCGAGACGCGAGAGCTCGAGCAGATCAGCGACGATCGCCGTCATCCGCTCGGCCTGTCGGCGCATCTCGAGCACCGGCGGACGCAGCTCTTCGGGTAATCCACCGTCCTGAGAAATCGTATCGAGATACCCCGCAATCACTGTGAGGGGCGAGCGCAGCTCGTGCGAGGCATTGGCGACGAAATCTTTGCGCATGGTTTCGAGTTGCGCCTGGCGAGTGACGTCTCGAACGAGCAGGAACAACTGCCCCTCGCCATAGGGCACCCCCTGAAACTCGAGACACGTCGTCTCGCCGATGCGCGGATGCACTCGCAAGCTCGAACCAAAATCACCCTGATCGAGGTAACGCGCAAACTCCGGCACGCGCACGAGACTCGGCAGGCTGATACCGAAGTCGAGCTTACGTCGAAGCCCCAGCAACTCGCCCGCCTTACGGTTGAACCAAAGAATTTCCCGATCGACGTTGAGCGCGACGACGCCGTCCGGCATCGAAGCCGTCGAGCGCCGCAGCTCACGGAACATCTTCAGAATGCGCTGCTTGTGATACTGCTTGCGTCGATGCAGACGCGAGACGAGCGACACTGCATCGCCCCACCGACCACCCGAGTCCGGCGGGTCACGCTGATTGCGACGGCGCAGCCAATCGAGGAAATCATTGAGGTTCGCAAGCTGCCGCGCGAGCTCGATCGCAAGCGCTCCGGCGACACCCCACCACAGATGCCCCACGAAGAGACCCACGAGCGCACCCACGCCCGCCACAAGCGCGACGCGCCAGAGCGCTGAACCCCAGTCTTCGAACGGATTCTTGAGCAAGGTCACTCCGATTGAGTCGAAAAGCGGTAGCCCGCTCCCCGTACCGTCTGCACGAGACGATCGTACCCGAATTCTTCGAGTGCCTTGCGCAGGCGACGCACGTGCACGTCGATCGTGCGCTCTTCGACGTAGACGTTGCCACCCCAGATGCGATCGAGCAGTTGCTCGCGCGAGTACACCCGATCGGGGTGACTCATGAAGAACTCGAGCATGCGGTACTCGGTGGGTCCGAGGGTGACGGGCCGACCATCGGCCGTCACACGATGCGCAACCGGGTCGAGACTCAATCCCTCGAAGGTGATGACCGAGCCCTCGACCTGTGGGTCCACGCGGCGCAGCACCGCGTTGATGCGCGCGATGAGCTCACGCGGCGCGAAGGGCTTCGTCACATAGTCGTCTGCCCCGCCCTCGAGACCGGCGACTTTGTCCGACTCCTCGGCACGGGCCGTGAGCATGATGATCGGCAGGTCACGAAGATTGGGGTCGCGCTTGATCTGCCGCGTGAACTCGAGCCCGCTCATGTCGGGCAGCATCCAGTCGACGAGCATGAGGTCGGGCCGTCGGTTGGCGACCTCCGTGCGCGCGGTGCGCGTATCGGCGACCTCACGAACCTCGAAACCCGCCCGTCGCAAACCGAAGGCGATCATGTCGCGTATCGGCTTCTCATCTTCGACGACCAGGATGTTTTTGGCAGTCATGAGTCAGATTTCACGTGAGATCTATTTCAAACTCGTGACAACGCACCAGGAATCTTCGCCACTTGGTCCCGGACATAAATCGGTAATGCGGCCGTGGGCGGCAACACCCGCCCCGCCGCGACCTCGGGCCGGGCGATGGCGAGCAGGTCCTCTGCTCGCGGCAAAATCATCTCGTGCACCGAGGCGAGCGGTCCGCCCTGCTCCGCACGGAGCGACGACAACGCCGGGTAAGCCTTGAAGCCATGGCCCGCGCCGAGCCAGCGCGCGGCGCCCTCCCCCGAGGGCATGACGACCTTGTCCGGCGACAGCACGGCCTCAGCCCCGAGCGCCACCGGCAAGGCACCGCCTGCCCCCTCCGGTCCGCGCGCGAATGCGCCCACATACACCTCATCCATGCGCGCGTCGTTGCACACAAGCACGTGCGTCGCCCTCGGCCCACCGCGCTCATCCTCAAGCGCGAACGCATGATGCGCGACCGCCTGCAGGGTCGACACCGGCACCACGCCCACCCCCGCGCCGTACGCCAAACCCTGCACTACGCTCGCAGCGAGACGCACGCCCGTGAAACTACCGGGTCCGCGCCCAAAGGCGATGGCCGTCAAATCTTTGAGCGTGAGGCCCGCCTCGGCCAGCAGTGCATCGACCATCGGCAGAATCAACTCCGCATGACCGCGCGGGGCTTCTTCATAGCGCGCGAGCATCCGACCGCCCGAGGCATCGGGCGCAGCCCCGACGCAGAGCGCAGCAGAGCAAGCTTCAGTCGCAGTATCGATGGCCAATATATTCATCGGAGTTTGCGCAAGAACCGCAGCGCCTCATCTCGATCTTGGGTCACCGGCATCGGTGGCAGGCTCGCCCGAAACGTGCGGCCGTACCCTTTGGTGAGCAAACGCGGATCAGCGATCACGATCATGCCACGATCCGTCTCGCTGCGGATGAGCCGCCCCACCCCTTGCTTGAGCGCAAGCACCGCCTCGGGCAGTTGATAATCCTTGAACGCGTTCTCACCCTTGCGCTGCAGGTGTGCAATGCGCGCTTTGGTGAGCGGGTCGTCGGGCGAGGCGAACGGGAGCTTCTCGATGATGACGAGTCGCAGCGCCTCGCCCTTCACGTCCACCCCTTCCCAAAAGCTCGCCGTACCGAGCAACACCGCATTGCCGTGCTCACGAAAATCTCGCAGGAGTTTTTCGCGCGGGCCCTCGCCCTGCACCAAAATCGGCGCCTCCGCCGCGCCATCCCAGCGCGCACGCAGCGCCGCCGCGCCTTGCGCGAGCGCCCGATGACTCGTGAAGAGCACGAACGCACCACCGCCCGAGGCATCGAGCAGCGGCAAGCAGGTCTCGATCACCGCCTCGACGTAACCGGGTGCGGTGGGCTCAGGCATGCCTGCGGGCAAGTACAACATCGCCTGCGATTCATAGTCGAAGGGACTTGCGATCCGCAGCGACTCGGCATCACTCAACCCCAAGCGCGAGGCGAAGTGACTGAAGTCATCGCCCTGCGAGGCGCTCGTCACCGACAGCGTCGCCGAGGTGAACACCCAGGCCGCCGGGCGCGCCTCGATCAAGCCTCTGAACCGCTCGGAAATGTCGAACGGCAACAGTCCCAAAGAAAAACTCCGACCATTCGTCTCGCTCGTGCGCGCACCCTCATCGTCGGTACAGAGCGCAATACGCTCGAGCGAGGCCGCGAGCTCCACCGCACGCTTGGCCACCTGCTCGACTGCCGCCTCGCGTGCCGCATCGGCGAGCCGCGAGGCGTAATCACGCAGTGCACCCACGAGCGCAAGCGTCGCTGATTCCAGATCCACCTTCGAGGCCAGCGACGCGAGTACCGCACCGATCGCCGCCTCCACCTCGCGCGCCGCCGTGCCGATCTCCGCGAGTGACCCACCCGAGCGCAGGAGCGAGGCACGCCCATCGATGAGCGCGTTCTCGATCTGGCGACTACTGACCTGCACCCCAAAGAATTGCGTCGCCAAATCCGGAAGTTGATGCGCCTCATCCAAAATCACGGCATCGGCACTGCCCAACAGATCGCCGAACCCGTCTTCTTTGAGCGAAAGATCCGCGAGCAACAAATGGTGGTTCACGATCACGAGGTCCGCGGCCTGCGCCTCGCGCCGCGCCGCCACCACATGACAGTTCGCAAACTCCGCGCAGCGCGTACCGAGACAGTTGTCGCGCGTCGAGGTCACCTTGGGCCACAGCGCATGGCTTTCATTGAAGCCCGGCACCTCGGCAAGATCACCCGTCTTGGTGATCAGCGCCCACGACTCGAGCCGCGACAGGAGCGCCTCGCGCGGCGCCACGCTCTCGAACGCGCCCTGCGCCACCTCGCGCTTCAATCGATAGGTACAAAGATAATTGGAGCGGCCTTTGAGGAGCGCCACCTTCGCCGGCGTCCCGATCGCCCCCGCGACGAGCGGCACGTCTTTGGAGAAGAGCTGATCCTGCAGCGTCCGCGTGCCCGTCGAAATCAGCACCCGAAGCCCGGCAAACAGGGCAGGTACCAGATAGGCGAAGGTTTTCCCCGTGCCCGTGCCCGCCTCGACGAGCAGCGGCCGACGCGCCTCCAGGGCTGCCGCCACCGCCGCCGCCATGCGCCGCTGCGACTTGCGCGGCACAAAACCCGGCAAGTGCCGGGCGAGCGGGCCGCCGGGGCCGAATATGTCCTCGATGGCCTGCATGCGGCGCGCACGCTACGCCCGTGGGCGGCCCCAAACAAGACCCGTATGGCCGTTACAACTGCATTTGCAGCACCGGCCCTGCATTCGCCGCCGGGTCGGTGGTGTTCAGGGGTTTTTGGGTAATCCAGAGGCGACCCTTCACGACGAGCGAGAGGCCGTGGTGCATCGTGAAATCGCGGACCGTGAAAATCACATCAGGGTGCGTTCGGGCGTAATCGTCGCCACAGAAAATTCCGCCGGGTTTCAGGCGCTCCCACCAAAACCATAAATCCTTTTGGAAAATTGGATTATGGTGAACCCCGTCCAAAAACACCAAATCGACCGATGAAAACGGCCACTGCCAAAAATCATCCGGCGAGTGTCCGCGACGGGCAGCAATATTCGGGCAGTCCGCGGTATAGCGAGTGAAGTTCTCGAGCGACCCTTCGGCTTCGCGCCAGTTCTTAGCGGCCCCAAATCGCCCGAGATCCGTATCCGCATCCGCCAAACTGGGCGGCGAATAGGGGTGTTCCTTCGGATCCCAAATATCGAGGCAATGAACCGTGACCGAAGGGTCCACTGATTTTGCCCAGCACCACGAGCTGCGTCCGCAAAACGAACCCACCTCGACGATATTCCCGAGTGGGGCAACCCGACCGGCCAAGTCTTCAATGACCCGCAACTCGTGCTCGGGCATCCAACCGGGAATATTCAGGTTATAGGGCATCGGGGTACCGGATATTTTCGAGGTAATTAAGCGCGTGTCGGCCAGTCCTATACAAGACCCTCATCCCGACAGAGCCCCGCTATAATTTCGCCCCTTCGAACGATCTAGAACTTAGGGACACCCTTGATGGTCACTGCTGCTTCGACCCTGTCGCCGTTGTCGGGACTCTCCAAAGCCGTCGCCGACTGGGTGACCGCCGTAGGCGAACTCACCACCCCAGATGCCGTGCACTGGGTCGAAGGGTCGGACGCCGAGTACCAGCACTTCATCGACCAACTGCAAACGAGCGGCGAGCTGCAGAAGCTCAACGAAGCGCACTACCCCAACTGTTTCCTCGCCCGATCGCACCCGTCGGACGTGGCGCGCGTCGAGCACCTCACCTTCGTGTGCACCACGAACAAGGACGACGCCGGCCCCAACAACCACTGGATGCCGCCCGCCGAAGCGCACGCCAAGATGCACGACCTTTTCAAGGGCTGCATGAAGGGTCGCAGGCTCTACGTCGTGCCCTACTGCATGGGCCCCATCGACTCGCCGTACTCGCGCTGCGGGGTTGAAATTACCGATAGTGCATACGTGGTCATCAACATGATGTTGATGACGCGCGCCGGGCGTCCCGCGCTCGAGCGCATCGCCCGCGAAGGCAGCTTCGTGAAGGGTCTGCACTCGACCGGCGAGCTCGATCCGAACCGCCGGTTCATCATGCACTTTCCCGAAGAGCTCTCGATTCAAAGTTTTGGTAGCGGCTACGGCGGCAACGCGCTGCTTGGCAAGAAGTGCCATGCGCTGCGTATCGCGAGCTATCAGGCGCGTCACGAAGGCTGGCTCGCCGAGCACATGCTGATCGTCGGCCTCACGAGCCCTCAGGGTGAAACGCATTACGTCGCTGCGGCTTTTCCTTCCGCCTGCGGCAAAACCAATCTCGCGATGTTGATTCCGCCCGACTCCATGCCGGGCTGGACGGTCACGACGGTCGGCGATGATATCGCCTGGCTGCATCCGGGCCCCGATGGTCGCCTCTATGCGATCAACCCCGAGGCCGGTTACTTCGGCGTGGTGCCCGGCACCAACGCCAAGACCAACCGCAACGCCTTCGAGATGATCCAGCGCGACACGCTCTTCACGAACGTCGCGCTCACCGCCGATAACCAACCGTGGTGGGAAGGTCTCGAGAGCGACAAGCCCGTCATCGACTGGCAGGGCCGTCCCTACGACCCGGCGAACGGTCCGGCTGCACAACCGAACTCACGCTTTACGGTGTCCGCGAAGCGCAACCCGCGCTATGCGTCTGAGGCGGACAGCCCGCGTGGCGTGCCCATCTCGGCGATTATCTTTGGTGGACGTCGTCGTGGCGTCGCCCCGCTCGTCTATGAAGCGCGCGACTGGAACCACGGCGTGCTCGTCGGGGCGTCGGTCGCCTCGGAGACGACGGCGGCTGCGATCGGCCAAGCCGGCGTACTGCGTCGCGACCCGATGGCCATGAAACCCTTCGCGGGCTACAACTACGGCGACTATTGGGCGCATTGGTTTGCGATGGGCCAGAAGCTCAAGCACCCGCCAAAGATTTATCACGTGAACTGGTTCCGTCGCGATGCCGACGGCAAGTTCTTGTGGCCAGGCTTCGGCGACAACCTGCGCGTGCTCGACTGGATCTTGAAGCGCTGCACCGGCAAGGCCGAGGCGCAAGAAACACCCATCGGCAATCTGCCGCGTCCTGTCGACCTCAACCTCCAGGGGCTCAGCATTGCGCCGCCTGCTCTCGAGGAGCTGCTCTCCGTAAAGACAGAGGAGTGGCGCGCCGAGGCCGCCGACATGGGCCACTATTTCGAAGAGTTCGGTGCCCGTACGCCTGCGGCGCTGCGCGCCGAAGTCCAAGCCCTTCAAAAACGCCTCGGCTGAGGATCTCCATGACGATCACACTTCATCGACGAGGCCGCTGGGGTCTCGCGTTGGCGGCTGCCTGCGTGGCCACCCTCTCAATCTTTGACAGCGTCCTCGCGCAGACCCCGGCACCGCCCGCGCCCCTGTCGCTTTCGCGCGAGACCCTCGCAGGTGCCGCGGTCGTACGTGACCAAGCACTCAAAAGCGATGAGAGCTACCAGCTCCTCGAGTCGCTCACGACGGAAGTCGGTCAAAGATTTGCCGGCACCACGGGCGACAAGGCGGGTGTCGAGTGGGCCCTCAAAACCCTGCGCGATCTCGGGTTCACCAACGTGCACACCCAAGAAGTGATCGTGCCGCGGTGGATCCGCGGCGAGGCGAGCTTCGACGTACTCGCGCCCTACCCCATGTCGATGGTGACGACCGCGCTCGGCGGCAGCATCGGCACACCCGACGAAGGTCTTGAAGCACCCATCGTGATGGTGCAGGACGTTCCCGCACTGCAAGCGCTGCCCGAGGGCGCCGTGCGCGGCAAGATCGTGTTCTTCAACGGGCGCATGGAACGCACGCGCGACGGCAGTGGCTACAGCAAGGCCGTTCGCTCGCGCACTGAAGGTCCGAGCGTCGCCGGGAGCCTTGGCGCCGTGGGCGTGGTCATTCGGTCGGTGGGCACGAGCAAGAACCGCATCGCGCACACCGGCACGCTGTCGTACAACGTCTCGGCGCCGCGCATTCCGGCGGTTTCGATCTCGAACCCCGATGCGGATCTGCTCGAGCGGCAGGTCGCCAAGACGCAAGCAGTGACGGTGCGCATGCGCGTCACCTCGCGCGATCTGCCGCAAGTACGCTCCGCGAACGTCATCGGCGATCTGCCGGGCACCGATCTCGCCCATGAAATCGTGCTGATCGGCGGTCACCTCGACTCGTGGGATACTGGACACGGTGTTCAGGACGACGGCGCGGGTGTCGTCATCGCCATCGCCGCTGCGCGCCTTGCCGCGAGCGCCAACCCCAAACCGCGACGCACGATCCGCGTCGTGCTCTTTGCGAACGAGGAGTTCGGACTCTCAGGCGCGGGTCGCTACCCCGCTGACATCGGCGACGAGGGCGTCGCGAACCACGCGTTTGCGATGGAAGCCGATCTTGGCGATGGTCCCGTGTGGAAGCTCTCTGCGCGCGTGCCGCAGCACTACTGGCCGACGATCGAGCAAGTACACCGCGTGGTGAAGCCGCTCAAAGTGGAACTTGGCGACAACGCCTCGAACGGTGGCGCTGATCTTGGACCGCTGCGTCGTCTCGGTGTGCCCATCTTGGCACCGCAGCTCGATGCGACCACGTACTTCGACATCCACCACACCGTCAACGACACGCTCGATCAGATCGACCCCGCGCACCTGCGCCAATCGACCGCCGTGTTTGCGGTGGCGGCGTACGCCGCCGCCATGGTGGATGGCCCCGTTCCGCGTTACTCGCAGTAATACCCGCCACGGTCGAGCGGGGCGCCATCGAGGTCCTGCGCCTTCGAGTGATAGCCCGTGGCGTGGTAGGTCTTCCAACGCGTGTTGATGGTCGAGCAGATGGCATCGCCGGTTTCTTGCAGCGATGACGGCACCGGCCCGAAAGCCGAAGGGTTATCCCAACCGACCGCTCCGTCGATCCTCACAAGCCGCGGCGGCGCCACGCCCTCTTCCGTGCCGACACGCAGCGGCATCGCACAGCCGCTACTCAAAGATATTGTGGTCAGCAGACTGACCACCCCGAGAAAGACATAAGGCGCACGACCTGCACTCATCATCCAACCCTCTGCTATGTTCGAAGAGGGTTAGCAAAGTAATCAGTCGGCAGGCGATCGAATACCTAAATCACGCGGATACGTGCGAAGCCGCACGACGCAGCAACTCCGGGCCCGCATCACGTTCTCGAGCGCCCTCCGAGAGCAGGCGACGGTACTCACGCGAGCCCGGCGTGTGGCTCACGAGACCCAAGATGTGACGGGTAATGGCGTGCAGACGCTCGCCCTTCGAGAGTTCTCGTTCGGCGTACTCGGCCATGCGCGAGAGGTGGTCCTCGACAGTCGGCGCTCGATAACCCACATCGCCTTCGAGCGCGGCAAAGATTTCGCCGAGCACCATGGGTCGGTGGTACGCCTCGCGACCGAGCATCACGCCGTCGGCCCATTCGAGCGCCTCGGTCGACTGCCCCGCGGTCTTTATACCGCCGTTTAGCAACACAGGCATGTCGGGGAAGTCTTCCTTCAAGCGACGTACCACGTCGTACCGGAGCGGCGGAATCTCTCGATTCTCAGCAGGCGTCCAGTTACCGAGCACCGCCTTGCGCGCATGCACGATCACGCAGTCGGCTCCTGCCGCGCGTACGGCGACCAAAAAATCGGCGAGCTTGTCGTAGTCTTCTTCATCGAAGCGCTGCACGGCGTCATCGAGATTGCGCGCACTCGATCGCAAGGTGCCGATGCGCATCTTCACCGTCACGGGTAGATCGACGGCCTCACACATCGCCGACACGCAGTCGGCGACGAGACGCGGCTCGTTCATGAGACAGGCACCAAACGCGCCCTTTTGTACTTTGTCGGAGGGGCAGCCGCAGTTGAGGTTGATCTCGTCGTACCCCCACTCCTCGCCGTCGCGCGCGGCCGCGGCGAGATAATCGGGCTCACAGCCCCCGAGCTGCAGCGCCACCGGATGCTCTTCCGAGGAGTACTCGAGCAGCTTCTCGCGATCGCCGCGCAAAATAGCCGAGGCCGTCACCATCTCGGTGTAGAGCAGCAAATCTTTGTGAAAGCCGCGCAGGAAGTAACGGCAATGCCGATCGGTCCAGTCCATCATCGGCGCCACGGAGACGCGACGGTCTAGGAAGCGGCTCACGGTGCGTCCTCGGGGGTTACCGAATCATCGGTCATCGCGGGCTCCGACTCCGTCCGCAGCATCGCGCGCAGCCGGTAATACCCGCGGCCTAAAGCTTCGCGGATGACGATGTCGGATTTCTCGAGAGCGTCCGGTTTCGGGAGCCAATCATTTAGCGGGCTCCGCGTCACCGGCGCACGAAAATCCACCGGATGCGCAATCACCTCAAACCCTTCGGTCTCGAAGGTCACCACCGCTCGCGGAATATGAAACGCCGACGTGATCAAAATGATCTTCGGCCGCGCAGAGCTGAACATCTTCCGAATCGCTTCGGCTTCTTGCTGAGTGTTCAGCGCCTGGGGCGACACCTCAACGCGATCGGCGGGTAACCCGAACTCGAGCGCGAGTTGCCGTGCCACCGCACCCTCGGAGGGCAAACCTTCCTGACCAATCCAGCTTCCGCCTGAGAAGATCAACCTTGGTGCTCGCCCCTCGCGGGCGAGCGCAACGCCCCCGAACACGCGATCAATCGCATCACCCCATTCGGCAATCGGCACGCCCGAGGGGCGCACATAGCTCATGGCCCCGCCCAACACGACAATCGCTTCCGCGACCGACCTCGCCTGCGGGGTACCGCTGAGCGTCCGGTCAACGACTTCTGCCTGCGACCACGCAAAGAGTCGATCAGCGACCACCGGCAGGCTGCAGATGAGCAAAAACACCGCGCCCGCGATCGACCAGCGTCGCTGGCGCCGCACAGCGCCGACCAGC
>JBJTUA010000025.1:0-38509 GCA_046080445.1 Gammaproteobacteria bacterium | reverse complement strand
CCGATGGAGTCGCGAACGGAATTCGTCGCCGCGTCGATCTGTTCGATTTCGGAGGCGAGCTTGGATCGCTCTCTTCCTAGTTCCTGGGCTTTCTCCGGCTTCTGCCAGACTGCCGGATCTTCGAGTTCGCGGCTGACTTCTTCGAGCCGCTCTTTTTTCAGATCGTATTCAAAGAAACCCCCTTAAGGAGCTGACGCGCTCCTGGAGGTCTGAAAGGGATCGCTTGATGAGTCCGAGTTCGATCATGGGACGTCATTCTAGCAGATGGTCGACCAGCAACTGCAGGCGCCGCTCACCGTTCCACTCGTTCACGTCGAGCCGATAGACAAGATGCACGCTCTTCGGCAGCGCAAGCGCACCGCCCGTCCCGCGCAGCGCCGGCCGGCCCTGCAGCAGATTGAAAGCGATGGCATCGAACCGACGACCCGAGCCTTCGAGCTCGACCCACATCTTGACGTGCGTCTCGCCAACGATCCGCGAGCCCTGCACCTGAAAACGCTGATCGAAGGCAGGCTCCGGAAACGCCTGCCCCCACGGCCCGCCCTCGCGCAGCGCCTCGGCCGTCGACAGCGAGATCTCCTCGGCGTTGAGCTCACCATCGGTGTCGATTCGATCGGCGAGCGATCCACCCTGCTGCCAACGCTCGACCTCCGCATCAAACTCTCGTGCAAACACATCGAGCTGCGCACGATCGAGCGTGAGCCCCGCGGCCATCGCGTGACCGCCGAATTTCGGCAACAAGCCTGGACGTCTCGTCGAGATGGCCTCGAGCACGTCACGCGCATGCACACCCGTCACCGAACGTACCGAGCCTCGCAGCTGACCATCGCCCGCATCGGCAAAGGCGATCACCGGTCGTCGCAGACGATCTTTGATCCGCCCGGCCACGATGCCGACCACACCCTGATGCCAACTCGGATCGTAAAGACAGAGGCCGTGCCGCCTACAGCTCGCACCGCCTTCACCGCCTATTCCTCGACGCGCCAAGGCTTCCGGATCTTCGAGATGACGAACCGCCGCCATCGCTTGCTCCTGCATGGTCGCTTCGATCGCTCGTCTTTCTTTGTTGAGCGTATCGAGCCGAGCCGCGAGCGCACGCGCCTCGGTCATGGAGTCGGTCAGTAGACAACGAATACCCAGACTCATGTCGTCGAGGCGTCCTGCGGCATTGAGTCGCGGTCCTGCCGCGAATCCAAGATCGGCCGCGATCACATTCGAGAGGGTTTTGTTACCGACTTCAAGCAGCGCACGCAGCCCGGCGGTGCATCGACCCGCGCGGATGCGCGCCAACCCCTGCGAAACGAGAATTCGATTGTTGTCATCGAGCGGAACGATGTCGGCGACCGTCCCAAGCGCGACGAGATCGAGCCAGGTGGAGGGGGACGGATACGACACATCGGCCAGCGCACGATGAAGTGCCGCCATGACGTAGAACGCCACACCCACACCGGCGAGCGCACGCGATCCAAATCGTGCGTCAGGCAAATTGGGATTGACGATGACGTTGGCCGCAGGCAACTCAGCGCCTGCAAGGTGATGGTCAGTGACGAGCACGTCGATGCCGAATCCCCGGGCCGCTGCGACGCCCGGCAAGCTCGAGATCCCGTTGTCGACCGTGATGATGAGGCCGGGGCTTTGTTGTGCGGCAAGCGCTACGATCTCCGGCGTCAAGCCGTAACCGAACTCGAAACGATTCGGCACCAAGAAATCGACGTCCGCAAAACCCCAGGCGCGCAAACACCGAACGATGAGCGCCGAACTCGTGGCACCGTCCGCATCGAAATCGCCGATGACCAGAATTCTTCGACCGCTGCGACGATGCGCAAGCAACAACTCGACGGCTGCGTCGATACCGTCGAGCGTGCCGACGGGCAATAGCCGCTCGAGACTCGTGCGCAGCCGCGAGGCATCATCGATACCGCGCGCGGCATAGGCGCGCGCCAGCACGGGATTGAGCGAACTGAATCGTCGGGCGACTCCCTCATCGACCACGCGACGACTGATTTTCAGCGTCATGCACCACCATCCGCGACGGCGGTGAACACGGTTCGATGCGGACGCCACAGGCGATAGCGATCACGCGGGCCGACCGTCGCCCAACGATCGTTCGCCGCAACGGTGAACCGGCCGAGCCGCTCGCTTTCGAGCGCACGCGCCACCGGCGCGACGAAGGCGCGATCGAAGCGCTCCGAATCCAGCCCGGTGAGTGGCGCGATCACCAGCACCGACGCATCGGCATCACTCGCATCGATCGCATCAAACATTTCATTGATCGATTCGGGCAGAGGCGCTACCGGCACGCCGGTCAGCCGAGCCAGCGATCGGGCCCACACATCGTCCGTCACGATCTGCGACCAACGAGACGACACGACACTCGCGCGCAATGCATCGCGCGGCGGCTGGCCACCACCCCACAACCACAGACTGCTGATGACGGGCTCACCCCGGCTTTGGCGGCGCTCATTGAGCGGCAATCCATGCAGCCACATTTCGACTTCGCTCGCGAGGGCGCGCAGCTCGACACTGCCGGGTCCGCTCGGCAGATGCGTCTCGAGCGAGTCGCCGATCAGTCGCGCAGGCTCGACCGTCAGTGCGCCGGGTGCCGACAGTCCGCGCAACACGAAGCCTGCGGCACTCGCCGGATGAAGCGAGAGCCCGTCATCACCGAAGGTGCTCGAAAACGCAGCGGCAAGTTCGGCAGCTTCATCGGCCGCAAGATGCAACACGCCGTTCGCCGGAAAGTGAAGGGTCTTGAGCCCTGCCATCAAATGCACAGGCGTCGCGATCCACGCCTCGCCCATCTCCGTCGCCGATCCGCGCTCGAGGTCTTTGGCACCCTCGCCCATGCGCAGTGCCGCATCGATCACACTCGCCTCATCGACGAGCGTCAGGTCGTCACGCCCCGCGCCCCGCGCGACCGTGCCCCGCCAGCCCCCGCGCATCAAACGCGGCGCAGCAAAACGCAGCGAGGTGAGCGAGCCACCAACCACCGAGGCCGGCGCCGCTCCACGCAGGAAAAGATCCGGGAGGACGAGCACGAGTTCGCGCACATCGCGTATGTTATCGGAGCATGAGACTGACCGTGACGCCGAGTGGCCCAGCCTTGCTGATCCGAAGTTATGCGGAGGGCGCAGTTCGAGTCGGCGATACCGCATGGCAAAGCGCCGTCCTGCTCGCAAGCGGCGGACTGCAGGCTGCGCTGCGACCCCAATCCCCCGCCGAACTCCAGGAACGCGACCTCGAACCCGCCTTCGCCGAAAAACCTGAAGTCGTCGTGATCGGCTGGGCCGGCGGCCAAACCTTCCTCCCGGCTGCACAACGACGCTGGTTCCTCGAGCGTCAGATCGGCCTCGAGATCATGGAACTCGGCGCGGCCTGTCGGACGTACAACGTGTTGATGGGGGATGGGAGGAGAGTCGTCGCACTGCTCTTCCCGCGCTCCACCTGACCGATCTCACCCGCGGCGCGCACCTGAACCCCGTCCGCGGGGACGCAAGAGCACCTCCCTGTGGGCTCGCGCGCGACTGAGGTCTTAGGTCGCGGCCACGACACCGGCTTGTAGCGGCACAAACGACACCACTCCAAGCTTCTCTTTCTCGTAGCCCTGCTCGCGTCGCGTAATACGCAGCAGTTCCTGCTTGCCCTCGCCGCCCACCGGCATGATGAGACGCCCGCCCACCGCGAGCTGCTTGAGCAAGGCCTCGGGTACGGTCATTGGGGCGGCTGCAACGAGAATGCCGTCATACGGCGCGTGAGATTTCCAGCCCTCGTAACCATCGCCATGCCGGAACCTCACGTTCTTGATGCCGATTTCTTTGAGTCGCGACTTTGCCCGGGCGAGCAGCGGCTCGATTCGCTCGATGGTGCAGAGTTTGGTGACCAGACTCGACAGCACTGCAGTTTGATAACCGCAGCCAGTACCCACTTCGAGCACGTTCTCGCGCGGCCCGCCTTCGAGCAAGGCCTCGGTCATGCGCGCCACGATATACGGCTGTGAAATCGTCTGCCCGAAACCGATCGGCAACGCCGTATCTTCGTACGCTCGACTCGCAAGCGCCTCATCGACGAACAAATGTCGCGGCACGTTACGAATGCGCTCGAGCACGGCCGGATTTTTGACGCCCTGCTCCATCAGTCTTTGAACCAGCCGCTCGCGCGTGCGAGCCGAGGTCATGCCGATGCCGTTGATCCGCGCATCCATCATCAAGCCAGGCCCTGCAGCCAGTCGCGCACGGTATCGAGTGCGGCATGTCGCGTGAGATCGACCTGCAGCGGCGTCACCGAAACATATCCTTCGGCCACCGCATTGAAATCGGTGCCCACACCATCGTCCTGACCTTCGCCTGCCATACCGACCCAGTACACCTCACGACCGCGCGGATCCAAGCTCTTTACCGAACGCTCGGCGCGATGACGATGACCGAGGCGCGTCGATTTGAAGCCACGGAGTTCGCCGAACGGGCGATGCGGCACATTGACATTGAGGATCATGTTGCGATCGAGCTGATGCGTGAGCAGCCGCTGCACAATCAACCTCGCCACTTTGGCGGCGGCGGAATAATCCATCTCGCCCTTCTCAGGACGACGCAGCGAGAACGCGACGGTCGGCAAACCGAGAAAACGCCCCTCGATGGCTGCCGCGACAGTTCCCGAATAGAGCACGTCATCGCCGAGGTTTTCGCCGTTGTTGATCCCGGAGACGACCATGTCGTGCTCGAAATCGAACAGCCCCGAGATCGCCAGGTGCACGCAGTCCGTCGGCGTGCCCGTGACGAAATGGCAATTCGGCTCGTACTCGGTAACCCGCAGAGGGTGTTCGAGCGTCAAAGCATTGCTGGCACCACTGTGGTTACGCTCCGGCGCAACCACGGTAAGTTGGGCGAGACCCGTGAGCGCCTGACGCAAGGCAACGATGCCCGGCGCCCGATACCCATCGTCGTTGCTCACGAGGATTTTCATCGAGCTGTATCTTGGAGACCTGTGGAGGCGGACAATATACTGAAACCCCGGTATCCGAGGTAGCAGGATGCGAAAGCCCTCAGAGGATGACATTCGGGCGTTTCGAGAGGCGGTGAAGGGAACTCAACCGCTGCAGCCCACGCCGCGCGTGCGACCGAATCGCCCCAAACCCAAGCCCCGCGCCCATTTTCGTCGTCTCGGCGAGGCGGAGGTGCTCGAGGACAGCCTGCAGCTGAGTCCCATCGACCTCGAAGTGGAATTCGGCGAGGAACTCACCTACCGCCGGTCGGGAATTCAGGACGCCGTGATGCGCCGGTTGCGGCGTGGTTATTACCGTGTCGAGTCGGAGCTCGACTTGCACGGGCTGACCGTCCCGCAAGCCAAGAGCGCGCTGCGTGATTTCCTCGCCCGCGTCATCGCTCGACAGTGTCGCTGCGTGCGCGTGATCCACGGCAAAGGCTTGGGCTCAGGTCCACGAGGGCCGGTGATCAAACAATCCGTGAACGTGATCCTGCGACGCACCGATGCCGTCGTCGCTTTTTGCACGGCCCGCCCCGTCGATGGCGGCACGGGCGCGATCTACGTGCTGCTGAAGAGCTGAGCGCCGCAGCAGCACGCCGCCCGCATCAACGCGAGGCGAGCAGTCTCGCCATGCGCTCGCGGGTTTCATCCGTCACCCAACCCTCGGCCATCAGCGACTCCAGCGTTTCTGGTGGCGAATCGAAGAGTTTGCGCAGATCGGCGCGCACCAAATTGCGTGTGCGCGCGTAGGTCTTCGGCGGCAGTGCGATGAGTTCCTGCGCCAGCGCCATCGCGCGGGCCACCACCTGCTCAGACGCCACCACCTCATCGACGAGGCCCGCCTCGAGCGCCTCGTCACTGCGCAGCATGACGCCGCGCGGCAGCAGCGAGGCGGCACGACGCGTGCCGACGAGTCGTTCGTAAACACGATAAATGAGCTCGCCGGGATAAAGCCCCACCTGCACCTCGTTGAGCCCGATCCGAAAATCTCCCGCGGCCATGATGCGGTAATCGCAGAGCACCGCGATCACCGCGCCGCCCGCAGGACTATGGCCCGTGATCGCGGCGATCACCGGAACCGTTGAATCGACGAGCCGTCGTTGCAGCGCGGCGAACGCAAGCACCAAACCTTTGGCCGACGCCTCGCCACCGGTCACCTCACGTACGTCGAGTCCGGCGCAGAAAAGGCCAGGCGACCCCGAGATCACGATCGCGCGCGGCGCAGAACCGGCCTGAGCAGGCTCCCCCGCCGCAGCCATCACTTCGGCAATTTTTTGATCGAGCGTTTCGATGAGTGCGCGGTTGAGCGCGTTGACGGGCGGCCTCGCGAGACGTAGTTCGCGCACTGGTCCGTGATCTTTGACCTCAATCATGTTCGTCCTCCGAATGACCCGCGGCATTCTCGACATCGAGCAGTTCACGCAGCACCGCCGTCGCAAAACTGCCCGGACGCAGCCTGAAACTCAAGCGCGCCGTGCGCGCAGGCTCAAGCCACTCGAGCGACAGATCGCGGACCGCCACGCGTAGCGGCCGTCGGCCAGGCTCGAGCTGCGCCTCGCCGAGCGGTGTCACAAACTGCGGAAAACGAGCCAGCACCTCCGCTTCGAGTGTCGCGACCTCGCCCCCGATGCCGCTCTCTCCCGCCCCGAAGAGGGGTCCCGTGGGATGGATGTCGAGCATCCCGAGTCGAGCGTGAATCGTCTCGTCCACGACATCCACTAGGAACGTCGAGTTACGGCCGTCGAGGTTCGCGCGCTCGCCCAACTTGATCTCGGTCCAGCTGCCGCGTTGTACGCGTTCGGCGAGCACCGCATTGAAGAGCAGCGCGCGCATGGCGGACCAAACGAGCCCCTGTCCACCCCGACCGCCCTCGCGTACGCCGCCCTCGCGTGCGCCGTCCTCGCGCGGTCGCAAGTTGGACAACTCGCGCCCGAAGCGCTGCGGACCAAAATAATTGGGGACGCCCGTCCGCGCGATTTCATTGACGCGCCGCTCGAGCATCGCCGCATCACCGTCAAAATCACGCAGCAGAATCTTGAATGTATTTCCGGCGAGCGCACCGCGCGGCAACTTGCGATTGTGGACGCGCGCTTCGATGACTTCGTAACCCTCGCCCTGTGCGCCGACCCAATCCGAAGGCGCACGGGTGTCCCCCGAGCGACCCCGCGCTGGGACGGTGAACCACTGGGTCGTCACGGCATGCCGATCTTTGAGGCCGGCGTAGCCGACGTCGAAATCGCGAACCCCGATACGGCGCGCCAGTTCGCGGGCCACCCACCCGGTGTTCGCCTTACGTTTGCGGACCCGCAGTAACAGGTGCGGACCCTGCCCGGCCGCCTCGAAACCCAGCTCCTCGATGACCTCGAAATCCTCGGGCTGCAGACGAATGCGTGCGCGACCCGCAACGGGCTCCACCGCGCGCGGCGGCGCGAGCGCAAGGCGTTCGAAGCCGATCACGCGCGGGTAATCAGAACGACCGCTTCGGCGGCCAAGCCTTCGCGTCGACCGAGATAGCCCATTTTCTCGGTGGTCGTCGCCTTGAGGTTGACGGCGTCGGCTGCCACGCCGAGCAGCGTGGCGATGGCACTGCGAATGGCATCGCGATGCGCGGCGAGTCGCGGTGCCTCGCAGAGCAAGGTGAGATCGGCGTTGACGATCGAGTAGCCGCGCTCGCGCAGCAGCGTCACGGCATGCGTGACGAAGCGATCGCTCGAGGCGCCGCGCCACTGCGGATCGCTGTCCGGAAAATGTTGACCGATGTCACCAAGCCCCGCTGCGCCGAGCAAGGCATCGCAAAGCGCATGCAACAAGACATCGCCATCGGAGTGCGCCACGACACCCTGCGAGTGCGGCACGCGCACGCCGCCGAACATCACGTGATCGCCCGGCCCGAAGGCATGGACATCAAAACCTGATCCGACCCGCATCACGCCACCCCTCCAACCGAACTCGCTCGTGCGCGCAGTATGCCCTCGGCGAGCGACAGATCGGTGATCGTCGTCACTTTGAGGTTGGTGGATTCGCCGACGATCAGTCGCGGCCGAGCGCCGACCCACTCCATCGCTTGCGCCTCATCAGTCGGCACACGTCCCGCTGCGGCCGCCACCCGCAAGGCCGACAGCAAGGCGCCGAGTCGAAACATCTGCGGCGTCAACGCACGCCAGAGCCCCTCGCGCGACACCGTCTCCACACTCACGACGCCTGCCTCCTGCGCGCCACCGCGCTTGAGGGTATCGGCGAGCGGCAGTGCGAGCAGACCACCGGCCAGGGCGGAAGCCGAAGCGCTGTCGTCCCGCGCCACGCCGTGTCGCAGCGCGGCAATCTCAGCGGCCGTCACGCAGGGCCTCGCGGCGTCGTGCACCAACACCCAATCTGCATCGCTCGCGCCCTGAGCGCGCAGCGTCTCGAGCGCGCCGCGTACCGAGTCACTGCGCTCTGCGCCACCCGGCGCTTCGATCACCACAGCGGACAGTCGAGCCCGAACGGCAGGCCAGTACGCATCACCCGCAGCGAGCGCGATGACGAGTCCGCGACACGCCGGATCAGAGGCGAAGGGATGCAAGGCCCACTCGATGAGCGTGCGGCCCGCGACGGGTAGATATTGCTTAGGAAGATCGGCGCCGAGCCGTTGACCCCGCCCGGCCGCCGGCATGACGAGCCAGTAGTGCGGGTCGCTCAAGACGAGCGACTCAGCGCTGCGCCGTGCGCGTGGTCGGCACGTCGCGCGATTCGGCAGGCGCCGAGATGACCTTGGGCACGACTTGGTAGAACGATTCGCCGGTAGCGATCATGCCGAGTTCGCTGCGCGCCCGTTCTTCGATGGCGGTGAGACCGCTTTTGAGGTCGGCGACTTCGGCCGCGAGCTGCTCGTTGCGACGCTTGAGTTCGGAGTTGGTGTCGGCCTGTTGATCGACGGCTTGACGCAGTCGGTAGGCCTCGCGAACGCCATCGTCGGATAACCAGATGCGGTACTGGAGCAGTACCGTCAGGCAAACCAACACACCGGCGAACCATTTCGTCATTGGCGGGGGATGGTAATCCTGCGATGAGACAAAATAAACCCCTGCGCGTTCAGATCTTTACCGGGAAAGCCTCGCGACCCGCATAACGCACCTTGCCGCCCAACTGCTCTTCGATGCGCAGCAGCTGGTTGTACTTGGCGATACGGTCGGAGCGAGACATCGAACCGGTCTTGATCTGCGTCGCCGACGTCGCCACCGCGATATCGGCAATGGTTGTGTCCTCGGTTTCGCCCGAACGATGCGAAATCACCGCGGAATATCCTGCGCCCGTCGCCATCGCGATGGCCTCGAGCGTCTCGGTGAGCGTACCGATCTGATTGACCTTGATGAGGATGGAGTTGGCGATCCCCTTGCGGATGCCCTCGGCCAAAATTTTGGTGTTGGTGACGAAAAGATCGTCGCCGACGAGCTGGCAGCGCTTGCCGAGCGTGCGCGTCAGCCCCGCCCAACCGTCCCAATCGCCTTCGGCCATACCGTCTTCGATGGCGATGATCGGATAACGATCGACGAGCTTGGCGAGGTACTGCGCGAACTGCGCCGCCGAGAACGAACGGCCTTCGCCGTGCAGCTCATAGCGGCCCGCCTTGAAGAACTCCGAGCTCGCCACATCGAGGCCGAGATAAATGTCACGTCCCGCCTTGTAGCCCGCCTTCTCGATGGCTTGCAGCATGAGCTTGAGCGCCGCCTCATTCGAGGCGAGATCGGGCGCGAAACCCCCTTCATCGCCCACGGCGGTCGTGAGCTTCTTGCCCTTCAAGATGCCCTTGAGGGTGTGGAACACCTCAGCGCCCATCTGCAGCGCCTGGCTGAAGCTGCGCGCGCCGACGGGCAGGATCATGAACTCCTGGATGTCGAGGCTGTTGTCCGCATGCGCGCCGCCATTGATGACGTTCATCATCGGCACCGGCATCACGGGCTTGCGACGACCGGCGAGATAGCGCCACAGCGGCAGCCCCGCATCCGTCGCCACCGCATGGGCCGTAGCCAGCGAGACCGCGAGCAGCGCATTGGCGCCGAGTCGCGCCTTGTTCTCCGTGCCATCGAGCGCGATCAATCGTGCGTCGATGTCCTGCTGATCGCGTGCGCCCTGCTTTAAGAGCGCCTTGCGGATCGGCCCGTTGACGTTGCGTACCGCCTTCAGCACGCCCTTGCCAAGGTAGCGACGCTTGTCGCCGTCGCGCAGCTCCACGGCTTCACGCGTACCCGTCGAAGCTCCGGAGGGCACGGCCGCACGACCGAGCACGCCACTTGTGAGGATCACATCGGCTTCGACCGTAGGATTGCCGCGTGAGTCGATGACTTCGCGAGCGTGGATATCGGCAATACGACTCATGATCGGTCTTCCTCAAACGGATTTTTTTTGACGGCGCGGTCGAGCTCGACGAGCGTCGACAACAAAGATTCCATGCGCGGCAGCGGCCAAGCGTTGGGGCCGTCCGAGAGCGCCTTCGCAGGATCGGGATGCGTTTCCATGAAGAGCCCAGCGACCCCTGCGGCAACGGCTGCACGCGCGAGCACCGGCACGAACTCACGTTGTCCGCCCGAGGCGTTGCCCTGCCCGCCGGGCAGCTGCACCGAATGCGTTGCATCGAAAACCACCGGGCATCCGGTCTTGCGCATGATGGCGAGCGAACGCATGTCGGAGACGAGGTTGTTGTAGCCGAAGCTAAACCCGCGCTCGCATACCATGATCGCGTCGTTACCCGTGGATCGCGCCTTGTCGACCACGTTCTGCATTTCCCAAGGCGACAGGAACTGTCCCTTCTTGATGTTGACGGGCTTGCCTTGCGAGGCCGCGGCGACGATGAAGTTAGTCTGTCGACAAAGAAAAGCGGGCGTCTGCAGCACATCGACGACCGAGGCCACTTCGGCGAGCGGCGTGTCTTCGTGCACGTCGGTGAGCACCGGCAACCCGAACTTCGAACGAATCCCTTCGAGCACCTTGAGCCCCGCCTCGAGCCCGGGCCCGCGGAAACTCGATCGCGATGAGCGATTCGCCTTGTCGAACGACGCCTTGAACACGTACGGCACGCCGAGGCGCGCCGTGATCTCACGCATTCGCCCCGCCACCTCTTCGCAGAGCGCTGCGCTCTCGATAACGCAGGGGCCTGCGATCAAAAAAAACGGCACCTGAGCGCCAACTTCGAATTGGGCGAGCTTCATGACTTGCGACCTCCATGCTGCGTGCGCGCCGCAGCGATGAACCCCGTGAAGAGCGGATGACCATCGCGCGGGTTGGAGGTGAACTCCGGGTGAAACTGTGTCGCCACGAACCACGGGTGATCGGCGAGCTCGACGATTTCGACGAGCTCGTCCGGCGACATTCCCGAGAACGAGAGCCCTGCCGCTCGATAGCGATCGAGGTAGGTGTTGTTGAACTCGTAACGATGGCGATGACGTTCGCGAATCACGGGCTTGCCGTAGATCTTGCGAGCCCGCGAACCCTCGGCAAGCTTCACGTCCTGACCGCCGAGCCGCATGGTGCCCCCGAGATTCGATTGATCGCTACGCGCCTGAGCGCCACGCAGCGCGTCTTGCCACTCGGTGATGAGCGCGATCACCGGATGCGGCGTCTCGCGATTGAATTCCGTGCTATTGGCACCGTCGAGCCCGAGCACGTGGCGACCGTACTCGATGACGGCGATCTGCATACCAAGACAAATGCCGAGGTAAGGAATCTTGTGCTCGCGCGCAAAACGCACCGCGGCGATCTTGCCCTCGACGCCCCGCTCGCCGAAGCCGCCCGGCACCAAGATCGCATCCATTTTTTCGAGCACTGCCGTGCCCTGCTCTTCGATGTCCGTCGACTCGATGAAGTGGATGTTCACTCGCGTCCGGTTCTGCACGCCCGCATGCGTGAGCGCCTCGTTGAGCGAAATGTAGGAGTCGCGGTTCTGCACGTACTTGCCGACCATCGCGATGTCGACGTCCACCTCGGGGTTCGCCTTGGTGTCGACCACGCGCTTCCAGGAAGACAGATCGGCAGGCTTCGCTTGTGACTCGAGACGGAGCTTTTCGACGACGATGTCGTCGAGCCCCTGCTCGTGCAACAACAGCGGGATCTCGTAAATGTCTCGGGCATCGACGGCCGAGATGACTGCGCGATGCTCGACGTTGGTGAAAAGCGCAATCTTGCGCCGATGCTCGGTAGGCAGCGGATCACGCGCACGGCACAGCAGGATGTCTGGCTGAATACCGATGCTGCGCAATTCTTTGACCGAGTGCTGCGTCGGCTTGGTTTTGATTTCGCTGCCGCCGCCCACGACCGGCACCAGCGTCAGATGCATGAAGATCGCCTGATTGCGACCGAGCTCGACGCCGATCTGACGAATCGCTTCGAGAAACGGCAGCGATTCGATGTCGCCCACCGTGCCGCCGATCTCGACCATGCAGACGTCCGAGTCGCCCGCGCCGAGCATGATGCTCGCCTTGATCTCGTCGGTTATGTGCGGGATCACCTGCACCGTGGCGCCGAGGTAATCGCCGCGACGTTCTTTGGCGATGACACGCTCGTAGATGCGACCGGTGGTGAAGTTGCTGTGACGATCGGTGACCGTGCGCACGAAGCGCTCGTAGTGACCGAGGTCGAGATCCGTCTCCGTGCCATCGTCGGTGACGAACACCTCACCGTGTTGGAACGGGCTCATGGTGCCCGGATCGACGTTGATGTACGGGTCGAGCTTGACCATGGCGATCTTGAGACCGCGCGCCTCGAGGATGGCCGCCAACGAAGCGGAGGCGATGCCCTTCCCCAAAGAAGATACGACACCACCGGTGACAAAGACGAAACGAGGCATGGGACCGCCGCAAAAAGAGCACCGAGAAGACCTCGGCACGACGGGAAATTAGGTTAACAAAAACGGCCCTCCCACACCAGCCGTAAACGCCCCTTTGCGCCCTTCGAGTGGCCCGCTGCGCGGAACGGCGCAGCGACGAGCAAATCGGCGACGGCCACGACTGCAGCCGTATCCGCCTTGCGATCGAACAGAATCGGTAGTCTTGGCCGCTCCCACGGCGGCAGCGTCGCCACGCGCAGCAGCTCCTTGAGGGCGTGACGCGGTCCGCCAGCCTCGAGCGCGAGCTTCTCGCCCCCTTCGCGCACGCCCACCCAGAGCACCGCAGGCAGCAACGCCGCATCGATCGGGCCGTGCGCATCGGCCACGAGCCTCAGCGCACCCTGTCCATCGACGAGCTCGAAGCGCCGCGTCTTGCGCCAGCGCCACGCCCGACGATCGCGCGCCGCACTCGCAGGCGCCGCGGCACTCGCCGCGACTGCTCGCATCGCATAAAGCCGACCCCGAAACCGCCTGACCTCGCCTCCCGTCCAGCGCACGCTGGGGCTCGCGTCGCGCCGCGCTGCGGCGAGCTCGACCCGGATGCGCTCGAGATGCACGGCATCGGGCATCGCCAGACCGCGCGTCTGCAACCAATGACGCAGCAGGTTGCGCTGTCGCGCCGCATCGAACTCAGCGAGTTTCGCAAGGTCGATGAGCCCTTCGTCGACCGTCACGGTCGCCAGGTCTTGCGCGGCCAGCACCTCGAGCAAGGCGCGCGCTTCGCCAAGATGCGAGGCACTGCGCGAGGCCACACGCGCCGCCGCGGGCCAGCGTTCGCGCAGCAAGGGCAAGACGCGTCGTCTCAAGAAATTCCGATCGAAACGCTCGTCGACGTTGCTGTCATCTTCGACCCAAGCGAACCCTTGCGCGCGCACGAACGCCTCGAGCTGCGCTCTCGACTCAGACAACAGAGGCCGCATCAACCGACCTTTACCGAAAGCGACATCAAGCGGCATCGCCGCGAGGCCCGCTACGCCCGCGCCGCGCATCCACTGCAGCAGCAGCGTCTCGAGCTGGTCGTCCTCGTGATGCGCCGTCAGCAACCACTCGTCGCGGCGCAGTCCTTTGGAGAGCGCCTCATAGCGCACCCGACGCGCCTCGGCCTCGAGCGAGGTGCCGCGCGTACGCGGCACCGTGACGCGTCGTACCGAGAGCGGGATGCGTAAGCGACGACAGAGCGCACGACAGTGTCTCGCCCAAGCCTCGGCCTCGAGTCGCAGTCCGTGATGAACATGCACGGCGCGCAGCGGAACACGTCGCCACCGTGCCGAACGACGAAGCTGCGACAACGCCACGAGTAAAGCGACAGAGTCTGCGCCGCCGCTCAGAGCAACGCACCAGCCTGCCGGCGCCGCCTCGCTCGAGAACCGCTCGAGCTCGCGCGCGAGGCGCCCGAGCAACGGATCGCGAGGCGAGCTCAGCCCGACCCCTCGGAGTAAGCGCCGAAACCCGCGAGTCGACGTGCACGGTCGGCGAGCAGGGTCTCGCGCGACTTCGCCTGCAGCTCGCGCAAGTGGCGCAGGATCGCCGCCTTGACGGACGACGCCATCACGGTCGGGTTGCGATGTGCGCCGCCCAAAGGCTCGGCGATCACTTCATCGACCAGCCCGAGAGAACGCAGTCGATCGGCCGTAAGCCCCATGGCCTCCGCTGCGGTTTCTTTCTTGTCGGCGCTCTTCCAAAGAATGGATGCGCAGCCCTCGGGCGAGATCACCGAGTACGTACTGAACTGCAGCATCAGCAAGCGATCGCATACGCCGATTGCGAGCGCCCCACCTGAACCCCCCTCGCCGATGACGATACTCACCACCGGAACTCGAAGTTTCGCCATTTCAAAAAGATTGCGTGCGATCGCCTCGCTCTGCCCACGCTCTTCGGACTCGAGTCCGGGATACGCGCCCGGCGTATCGATGAAGGTGATGAGCGGCAAACCGAAACGATCCGCCAGCTGCATGAGACGCAACGCTTTGCGATAGCCCTCAGGCTTTGGCATGCCGTAGTTGCGCCGCACGCGCTCCTTGGTATCGCGCCCCTTTTGGTGGCCGATGACCATCACGGCCTCACCCTCGAGTCGCGCGAGGCCGCCAATGAGCGCTTGGTCGTCACCGAACATGCGATCGCCGTGCAGCTCTTCGAAGCCTGTGAACGCCTGCGAGAGATAATCGAAGGTGTAGGGTCGGTGCGGATGACGCGCGAGCTGCGTGACCTGCCACGGACTCAACTTCGAAAAAATATTGCGCGTGAGTTGATCGCTCTTGCTCTGCAGTCGCGCGATCTCATCCTGCACGTTGACGCCAGCGCCCGCCGTGACGTGACGCAACTCTTCGATCTTCGCCTCGAGCTCGGCGATCGGCTGTTCGAAATCGAGAAAGTTGAGAGCCATTGGCGCGGAGGTTACGGGGCGAACCCCGGGCTTTCAACCGTCAACAGAACGTCAGCCGTACGCGGAGGTCGTGGTGCCGGGCGGCGGGCCGTAAACGACGCGTACGCCATTCGGTCCGACGAGCTGCTCGAGGGCCTCGATGAGCTCGGGACTTGCCCTCACCTTCCATTCCGGGCCGAGCTCGAGCGCGGCACTCGCCTGCTCGCCGGCGTAGCGCACACCCACCGCACACGGCCCAGGCCGATGTGCCGACAAGGTCTCGGCGAGGCGCTGCAACATCAGCCCTTGGTCGCTCCCGTTCGCACGCGGCCAGATCAGTACGATCCGATGCGCCTGCTGCTCGCGGGCGCGATCGAGCTCGGTCACTTTGCGCGCGGCCATGCGCCAGGTGTCGCCCTGCTCATCGAAACGCAATTGACCTTCGATGAGCACCAAAGAATCTTTGACGATGAGCTCGCGATAGCGCTGCAGTACTTCGTCAAAGAAGGTCACCTCCATGCGACCGGTACGATCATCGAGCACGAGCGAAGTTCGGTTCGCACGCTTGCGGATCTCGTGGATGTACCCCGCGATCGACGCCGTACGACCGCCGAAATAACCGCGCTCGGGCGCGCCTTGCGAGGGCCGATCGCTCAACAAATCGGCGATGCGTCCGGTCACGAAGCGCGCGAGGTCTTTTTCGTAACGCGTGAGCGGATGCCCCGTGAGGTACAACCCGAGCGTATCGCGCTCGCCCGCAAGTCGCACCGACTCGCTCCACTCGGCCTGCACCGGCACGGCCGCAGCGCTCGCTTCGACCTCTTTACCCGCGGGCTGCGAGAGACCAAAAAGATCCACTTGCCCCGCCTCGACCGCTCGCGTCGCTTGCTCGCTCATTTGCATCGCAGCCGGCAGTCTTGCCATCTGTGTGGCGCGGTTGATGCCCAAGGAATCGAGACTGCCCGACCGAATGAGCGCCTCGAACACGCGCCGATTGACCCGGTTGAGGTCGAGCCTGCGGCAAAGATCTTCGAGACTGCGATACGGCCCATGGGCTGCGCGCTCTTCGGTGATGGCCTCGACCGCCGACTGACCCACGCCCTTGATGGCACCGAGTCCGTAGCGCACTTGCCGCGGCCCAGCGACGACGAACGCGTAATCCGAGGCATTGACGTCGGGCGCAAGCACCGTGATCCCCATGCGATCGCACTCGTCCTTGATCGTCACCACCTTGTCGGTGTGATCCATATCCGCCGAGAGCACCGCCGCCATGAAGGCTTCGGGATGATGCGCTTTGAGCCACGCGGTCTGATACGACAGCAAGGCATATGCCGCCGAGTGCGATTTGTTAAACCCGTACCCCGCAAACTTTTCCATCAAATCGAAAATATGGGCGGCCTGAGACTCAGGCACACCGCGTGCGACCGAGCCCTCCACGAACGTGCTGCGCTGCTTGGCCATTTCTTCGGGCTTCTTCTTGCCTATCGCGCGGCGCAAGAGATCGGCGCCGCCCAAGCTGTAGCCCGCAAGCACCTGCGCAATCTGCATCACCTGTTCCTGATACAGGATCACGCCGTAGGTCGGCTTCAAAATCGGCTCGAGGCTCGGGTGCAGATAATCGATGGGGCCGTCGATACGACCGTGCTTGCGCGCGATGAAGTCATCGACCATCCCCGACTGCAGCGGACCCGGTCGGAACAGAGCAACGAGCGCGACGATATCCTCGAAGCGATCGGGTTGCAGACGTCGCACGAGATCTTTCATGCCGCGCGATTCGAGCTGGAAGACAGCCGTCGTCTGGCAATTTTTGAGCAACTGATACGCCGCCGCGTCGTCCATCGGCAGTAGCGCGATGTCGATTTCCGGTTCGCCCTGCGCGCGTGCTGCGTTGATGGTGCGTACCGCGTGCTGGATGATCGTGAGCGTGCGCAGCCCGAGGAAGTCGAACTTCACGAGGCCCGCGGCCTCAACGTCGTCCTTGTCGAACTGCGTAACGACGCTACCCCCGCCCTCTTCGCAATACAGCGGCGCAAAATCCTCGAGCACCGACGGCGCGATCACCACGCCACCGGCGTGCTTGCCCGCATTGCGCGTGAGGCCCTCGAGCGACTTCGCCAGATCGATGAGGTTGCGGACATCCTCGTCCTGCTTGTAGAGCTTCTTGAGCTCAGGCTCTTTCTCGATCGCCGAATCGAGCGTGATATCGAGCTCGAAAGGAATCAGCTTCGCAATACGATCGACCTGTCCGTAACCGAAACCGAGCACGCGACCGACGTCACGCACCACGGCCTTCGCCGCCATGGTGCCGTAGGTGATGATCTGCGAGACGCGCTTGCGACCATACTTCTCGGCGACGTACTCGATCACGCGATCGCGACCGTCCATGCAGAAGTCGACGTCGAAGTCCGGCATCGACACACGCTCGGGGTTCAGGAAGCGCTCGAACAGCAGGTCGTACTGCAGCGGATCGATATCCGTGATACCGAGCGAGTACGCAACGAGCGATCCTGCACCGGAGCCACGCCCGGGGCCCACCGGCACGCCGTTACCCTTCGCCCAGCGAATGAAATCCGCAACGATCAAAAAATAACCCGCAAAGCCCATCTTGCAGATGACGTCGAGTTCGCTGTCGAGGCGCGCCTCGTAAGTTTTTCGGTCGGCCTGCGGCAAGCGTCTGAGACGATCTTTGAGACCACGCGCCGATTCACTGCGCAAGAACCCTTCGGTCGTCTGCCCCTTGGGTACGGGGTATTCGGGCAAGCGGCTCTCGCCAAGTTGCAGCATCAAGCTGCAGCGCCGCGCAATCTGTACCGAGTTCTCGAGTGCCTCGGGCAAATCGGCAAAGAGTTCGGTCATCTCTTCGGGACTGCGCAGATATTGCTGCGGCGTGTAACGTCGCGGCCGACTCGCATCACCGAGTTGCGAGCCCTCGTGAATGCAGACTCTTGCCTCGTGCGACTCGAAGTTGTCCTCGGACAAAAATCTCACGTCGTTGGTCGCAACCAGTGGCACGCCCTCGGCGAGCGCGAGCTCGACCGTGGCCCCGACGAGCGCCTCCTCGCCTTCGCGACCGATCCGGCTCACCTCGAGGTAATAGCGATCACCAAAAAGCTCACGCCAAAACGCCAGATGCTTGCGCGCATCGGCCGCGCGATTCGAGACGAGGGCACGACCGACATCGCCCTCCGCGCCGCACGAGAGCGCAATCAGCCCACCCGTCGAGCGCGCATCGAGCCACGAGCGTTCGATGCGCGGTAGGCCGCGCTGCTGCCCTTCGAGGAAAGCACGACTGACGAGTCGCGTGAGATTGAGATATCCAGCTTCGTTCTGACAAAGAAATGAAATCCGAGTCGGCGCCACGCGCTCGCCCGTCTCCGCCACGAATAGGTCGACGCCGACGATCGGCTTCAGCCCCTTTGCCATGGCCGCCTTGTAGAACTTCACCATTGCGAACAAGTTGTTCTGATCGGTGACGGCGACGGCCGGCATGCCCAGTTCCGCGACGCGCGCGACGAGATCGTCGATGCGTACCACGCTGTCGACCAGCGAGTACTCGGTATGCAGGCGGAGGTGGACGAAGGCGCTCATCGCAACCGTGATCTTACCGGCGCGTAGCTCCTGCGGTGCACGGGAGAGGGTCCGTGGGCATCGAGCGCAGCCAGGTGCGCCTTGACCGGATAACCCCTGTGGACCGCGAAACCATATTCAGGATATCGCGTATCCAGTTGTTCCATAACGTGATCCCGCACCGTCTTGGCCAGGATCGAGGCAGCGCTGATCGCCGCTACCTTGCTGTCGCCCTTGATGATGGCGACCGCCGTACGTACCCCAACCAGCCCCTCGATCGAGGGCAAGCGGTTACCGTCGACCTCGAGATGCACGGGACGCACCGTGAGGGCCGCCACGGCTCGACGCATGGCAAGCAGCGTGGCCTGCAGGATGTTGATCGCATCGATCTCTTCAGGACTCGCAAGGCCCACACCCCACGCGATCGATTGCTCACGAATGATCGGCGCGAGCGCCTCTCGCGCCGCTGCTGTCAGCGCCTTCGAGTCGGCCAGCCCTTCGATGGGGCGCTCAGGATCGAGAATGACCGCCGCCGCAACGACAGGCCCTGCGAGTGGTCCGCGGCCTGCTTCATCGACGCCGGCCGTCCATCCTGCGTTCAGCGCGACGTTCATCGCCGCGCTCATCGCGAGCGCGACGCATCGACGAGCTCGAGCACGGCCTCGGCGGCAAGCGCCGCACCGCCACGACGCAACTCGCGATGCACCACACCGAACGCCTCGCGAAGTTCGCCGAGACGTTGTGGCTGCTCGAGCCATTGCAACACCGCCGCGCCGAGCGCCTCGGGCGTTGCCGCCTCTTGGAAAAACTCCGGCACGATCTCGCGTCCGACCAACAAGTTCGGCTGCGAGAAGTGCTGCACCTTCACAAGACCCAAGCGCCGCAGCAAAAACGCCGTGAGCGGCGCGAGCTTGTACGCCACGACCATCGGTCGCTGCGACAGCAGCGTCTCGAGGGTCGCCGTGCCGGAGGCCGTGAGCACGACATCGGCCGCGGCGAGCACCAGCCGCGACTGCCCGTCGATGACTTTGAGCGATAAATCCGACGCACCTGCACTCGACGCTTCAAAGCTGGCACGCGTCGCCGCACTCGTGAGCGGCACCACGAACTTCACGCCGGGTCGCTTCGATGCGATCCGCTTCGATGCAATCCACTGCGCCGCACCGACGAAGGGCGCTGCGAGTCGCGACACTTCGCCCAGGCGACTGCCTGGCAACAGCGCGATCACCTCATCGTCCATCGATAACCCAAGCGCCGCACGGGCGCCCGCGCGATCAGCCTCGAGTGGAAATTGATCGGCGAGCGGATGTCCCACGAAGCGTGCCGACACGCCGTGCTCGGCGTAGAACGCGGGCTCGAAGGGCAACAGACAAAGAATTCGATCGCAGGACTCGGCGATGCCACGCACTCGCCCCTGCCGCCACGCCCATACCTGCGGGCTCACGTATTGCACGGTGGGTAAACCGCCTGCTTTGAGTCGCTTGGCCAGCCCGAGGTTGAACTCCGGCGCATCGATCCCCACGAACACCGCCGGTCGACGGGCAAGCAACTCGCGTACCAGACGACGCCGCAACGCGATGAGACGCGGCAAATGACGCAGGATTTCGGCGAGCCCCATCAAGGCGAGCTCGTCGCTCGAAGCGAGTGCCTCGCAACCTGCTTCGCGCATGCGCGGACCGGGCACGCCGACGAAGCGAGCGTTAGGGACGCGTTCGCGGATGGCCGCAATGAGGGCGGCACCGAGGTTGTCGCCGGAAGCTTCGCCGGCGACGAGCGCAATCAAAGATCCTGGACGATGCTCGGCGACGCTCAACGGATGAGACTGCGGTTGGACCGCGGGAAGAAATCGACGAAGGCCTGAAGCTCCGGCTGACTCTTCGCCGCTTCGGTAATTTTTTCGATGGCCTGCTCGAGCGGCAGATCGGAGCGATAGAGCGTCTTGTAGGCGTTTTTGATGTTCCGCACCTGCTCGGCCGAAAAACCGCGCCGCGAAATGCCTGTGGCATTGATCGAATGCGGCTCAGCCGGATGCCCGATCGCCATGACGTACGGCGGCACGTCACGCGTGACGGCCGTGTTGTTGCCGATGAACGCATGTGCACCCACCTTGCAAAACTGATGCACGCCCGTGAACCCGGCAAGAATCACCCAGTCGTCGATCTCCACGTGCCCCGCAAGCGTTGCAAGGTTGGCAAAGACGCAATGACTGCCGACGATGCAATCGTGAGCCACATGCGATGAGGCCATGAAAAGGTTGTCGTCGCCGACCGTGGTGACGCCTTTATCTTTGGCCGTACCGCGATTGACGGTCACATACTCACGAAACGTATTACCGCTACCGATGACCACCCGCGTCAGCTCACCCGCATATTTTTTGTCCTGCGGGGCATCGCCGATCGACGCGAATTGGAACACGCGGTTCTGGGCGCCGAGCACGGTATGACCCGTGATCACCACATGCGGGCCGATGATGCAGCCTGGTCCAATCTCCACATCTGGACCGATGATCGAAAACGCCCCGATTTCCACGCCCGCTGCAATTTTGGCCGTGGGCGCCACCACGGCCCGAGGGTCGATCGCCGCGCTCACGAAGAACTTCCCGGGGCGACCATCAATTCACACGAGGCCGCCTCGACGTCTCCGACCATCGCCGTCGTCTCGAACTTCCAGATTCCGCGCATCTGCCGCTGCAAGGTCGCATTGAGGATCAGCTGATCACCCGGCTCGACCGGTCGACGAAAGCGCGCTTTGTCGATACCCACGAAAAAAAACTGCGTGTTTTCATCGGGCATGACGTGGGCGGTACGGAACGCCAAAATACCGGCCGCTTGCGCGAGCGCTTCGATGATGATGACGCCCGGCATCACTGGACGGCCCGGAAAATGCCCGGGGAAAAAAGGCTCGTTGTAAGTCACGTTCTTGATCGCCCGAATGCTCTTGCCTTCGTGGCACTCGAGCACGCGATCGACGAGCAAGAAAGGATAGCGATGCGGCAACTGCTTTAGAATGTCGTTGATGTCGAGAATGATGTCGCTCACGAACGTTCCTCGTCTGCTGCGTTTTCTTTGGTTCCCACCTGTCGCTCGAGTTCGCTGACTCGGCGATTCAAACCATCGATGCGCTTCAGTCTACCCACGACGCGGCGCCAGTCGGCCGCAGACTCGATGGGAATGGAGCCGCCGGCGTACACGCCGGGCTCACGGATATCGGTGGTCACGAAACTCGTCGCCATCAGCGACACGTCGTCACAAATACTGAGATGCCCCGTCACGCCGACGCCGCCGCCGATCCGACAACGCGCGCCGATATGCGAACTGCCGGCAAGGCCGACGCATCCGGCAAGCGCCGTGTGTGCGCCGATGGTGCAGTTGTGGCCGATCTGCACGAGGTTATCGATCTTTACCCCGTCACCGATCACCGTGTCTTCGAGCGCGCCGCGATCGATGGTGGTATTCGCACCGACCTCGACGTCTTCACCGATACGCACCGTGCCCACTTGCGGCACATGTATCCAGCGCTCGCCTTCGGGCGCATAACCGAAGCCTTCGGAGCCCACCACCGAGCCCGGATGCAAAATCGAACGAGCACCGATGCGCACCCCTTCGAGCACCGTGACTCTGGCGACGAGTCGAACGTCGTCACCCAAGGTCACGTCTTCGCCCACCACGCAGCCCGGACCGATGTACACCCGCGTGCCAATCCGGCTGCGCGCGCCCACCACCGACTGCGGACCAACGTGCGCGGAGGGATGCACGAGCGCGTCGATCGCCACCACCGCACTCGGATGAGCACCTGCGGGCCCCGCCAGCGGCGGATGCAGCTCGGTGGCGATCCGCGCAAAACTCGCGTGCGGGTTGCTCGCCAGCAAACAATCGAGGCGGGTGGCCTCGAGCATTTTGGGATGCAGTACGATCGCCCCGGCGGTGGCCGAAGCGAGCTGATCGGTCAGCTTGGGATTGGAGAAGAACGCGAGGCCACGAGGCCCCGCGCCTGCCAGCGTACCGACGTGATCGATCGGACGGTCGGGATCACCCCGAAGCGTGAGCCCGAAACGGACCGCCAATTCGCCGAGGGTGACTGCCATCGCGTCGCCCCGCGCGACCGCTGCCGACTTAGCGCGTGGCGGGCTTCGCCGGCGCCGCCGCCGCGCTGATGCGCGACTGAATGGCTGCAAGCACGCCCGGCGTGATGTCGAGGGTCTGGTTCGCGTAGATCACGCCGTCGGTGACGACGAGATCGAAGCTTTGCGACTTCGAGTAGTTACGCACTTCTTCGATGAGCGCACGCTGCAGCTTCCCCATCTCTTCGTTGCGACGCGCATTGAAGTCGTCGTTGACTTCCGACTGACGACGCGCGAGATCACGCTCGCCATCACGGACGTCTTTTTCCGCGCGGGAGATTTGATCCGGCGTCATCGTGGCGCGATCCTTGGTGAGCTTGTCACGCTTGGTCTGCAAGGAAGCCGCTTGCGTCTGCAACTCGCGCTGCTTCGCAGCAGCCTCGGAGCGCAGCGACTCGATCAACGCCTTGCCCTGCGGGCTCTCGTCCATCAGTCGCCCGAAATCGAGCACGCCAATTTTGATCTCGGCCATCGCCGGAGCAGCCATGAGCGCCGCCACTGCCACCATCGCCGGAACCATTGCTTTGAAAGAACTACGCATCGTCGGGTCAACCTCTAAATAAAACGACCGGATCAGAACGCCTGACCAATCGTGAACTGGAATCGCTCTTCCTCATCTGCAAACCGAACGCCGTCGCCCCGGAAGGGATTGAGCGGCAGCGCATAACTGAAGCGGAACACACCGAGCGGGGCAAGCCATTGGACCGCAATGCCCGTCGATTGCTTCAAATTATCATACTTGAACTTGTAATCGACCGGGGTGACCCCGTCGATCCCCGTGAACGAGTAAAAACCCCGGGTCGAGAACACGTTACCGATGTCGAAGAACACCGTGGCTCGCGCCGAGGTCGCCCATTTCTCGGGGGTCGGAATGATGAGCTCCGCGCGGGCGGTGACCTTGAGGTTGCCACCGTAGGGGTTACCGTAGCTGTCCTTCGGTCCGAGACGGCTCTCGCGATACCCACGCACCGTGTCCGGACCACCCGCAAAGAAATTGCGGAACGGCGGCGGCGCCGTGGTCTTGCCGAGCTCTTGGCTGTAGCCGAGCTCCGCGCCGAGCGCGATCGTCCAGCGCCCGATGATCGGCACGAGTTGCAGGTAGTCGTAATTGATCGTCGCGTATTGCACGTCGCTGAACGGCAAGGCGTAACTCAGCGCGAGCGAATGCCTCATGCCACGATCGGCAAACAGCGCCCGATTGCGACTGTCGTAACTCCAACCCACCGTCAGATCGAACGAATCGAACTGAGTGGTGTCGAGCGAGGTGCCCGGGATGACGAATCCACCACCGAAATCTTGCTCCGGCACGATCCGCACGCGGTAGTCGCCATTCGTGCGCACCCAGGACCGCGCTTGATCGGCACTGCCCTCACCCGTGACGAGCGATGAGCGCTGGGCCGAGAAGCCGATGCGCAGACCTTGGAACTCGGAAATCGGATAACCGTAGTCGACACCCACCGCGAGCGACTCCGAAGAGAAATCGGAAGACGCCGAGACGAACTGCGTCACGTCGCGATAGGTGAGCGACAAGGTGCGCGCCACACCGTCGATGTTCGTATACGGATTGGTGTGCGACACGCCATACACTTTGGAGTAGCGGCCCGAGTTGAGGTCCACCGAGACGCGCTCGCCCGTGCCCAAGAAGTTACTGTCGGCGTAGTTGCCGTTGAGGATGAACGACTGTGACTCCGAGTAGCCGATGCCGCCGCCGAGCTGCGCCGAGGGACCTTCCTTGATGTCGAACTCGACGTCGACGAGATCGGCTGTGCCCGGCACAGGCTTCGTTTCGGACTCGACCTTCTCGATGAACGGCAATCGCTGGATACGCTGCTTCGAACGCTCGACCAGCAAGTTCGACAACCACGCGCCCTCGAGTTGACGCATCTCGCGGCGCAGCACGTCGTCGTTGATCTTGGTCACACCGTTGAACAGGATGTGACGGACGTACACCCGATTACCCGGATCGATGAAAAACGTGATGCCGACTTCTTTCTTGCCCTCCTCGGGCGTCGGCACGGGGTCGACTTTGGCGAAGGCATAGCCCTCGAGCCCCAGACGATTCTGGATGATCTCCTGAGTCGCCGTGATGTCCTTCTTGGAATACGTGTCGCCCGCCTTCACGAACAGGAAATTTTTGAGCTCTGCCTCGGGCACGACAAAGGTACCGGCGAGCTTCACGTTGCTCACCTTGAACACCTCGCCCTCGTTCACGTTCACCGTGATGAAGATGTCGTCCTTCTCGGGAGCGATCGCGACCTGAGTCGATTCGATCTCGAAGTTCGCGTAGCCGCGATCCATGTAAAACGAGCGCAGTTTTTCGAGATCGCCTTGCAGCGACTCACGCGAGTAACGATCGTCTTGCTTGTACCAAGAGAGCCAGTTCGGCGTCTTGAGCTCGAAATCTTCGAGGACTTCCTCTTCTTCGAAGGTGCTGTTGCCGACCAGATTGATCTGCCTGATCTTCGCGCGCTTGCCTTCCTTGATTTCGATCTTCACGCGCACGCGGTTGTCCGGAACTTCTTCCACCTTCGCGTCGATACGCACGGCGTACTTGCCGCGACTGAAATACTGATCGGTGAGATATTGCTTCACATCTTCGAGTACCGAGCGATCGAAGGTCTTGCCGGTCGCGAGCCCCACGTTGCGCAGGCTCTTGCTCAGATCTTCGGTCTTGATGTCTTTGTTGCCCGTGATCTCGAAGCTCTCGATGGAGGGTCGCTCGAGCACGGCCACGATCAGCGTACCCTCCTCCCAGCGCAGTTCGACGTCCCGGAAAAAACCTGTGTCGTAAAGCGCGCGGATGGCTTCGCGCACCCGCTGCTGCGACAACCGATCACCGATGTTCACCGGCAGGTAGTTGTAGACCGTGCCTTCGGAGACACGTTGCAGGCCCTCGACGCGGATGTTGTCCACCCGCAGCACGGGAGGCGCGCTCGCCGCTTGGGCAAGCGCAGACTGAGCGAACAGACCGAAGATCGCGAGCAGACTCGCCATCAAAGAAAGACGAATGGACATCAGCCGAACTGCCTCGCGAAATCGTTGAAAAGAGCGACGCTCATGAGCATGAGCAGCAATGCGATACCCACTTGCTGCCCGAGCGCCTGCACACGCTCGGAGAGCGGCGCGCCACGCGCCCATTCGGCGAGCTGGTAAATGATTTGGCCACCATCGAGGATCGGGATGGGCAGCAGGTTGAGGAACCCGAGGCTCAACGAGATCACGATGAGGAAGCCCAAGAACTCAGTCAGACCGCTCTTGGCCGACTGCCCGGCGAACTCTGCAATCGAGAGCGGTCCCGAAAGATTTTTGAGAGACACCTGACCGACCAGCATGCGAGCGAACATCTTCGCCTGCAGCACCGTCATGTCCCAAGCGCGCACCGTGGCGAGCGTGAGCGACTCGATCGGGCCGTAGGTGCGCTGCGTGACCATGGACTCCGGCCACGGCGGAGGCGGCGGCGTCTGCACCCGAATGCGGCCAATCTCGCGACCGTCGACGAGGTCGGCCGCGGTCCGCAAGGTAAGCTGCGAGGCGCTGCCCGCGCGAACGAACTCGATGACGACGTCACGATTGGGTCGCGCCGAGATGGCCTCGACCAGGGCGGGAAAATCGGCAATCGGTTCACCGTCGATCACGGTCACTCGATCGCCCGGACGCAAGCCTGCGACATCGGCAGGACCACCCGCTTCGACCTTGCCGATCTCGGCCGGAACCGGCGGCGTCCAGAAGCGCATGCCCAGCCCCGGCAACAGGGCCTGCGGCTCCGTCAACGCGCGACGAACCTCGGCGTCCTCGACGCGCAAATCGAGCGTGCGCACACCAGAACCCGGACGACGCACTTCGATGTCGACGCGGCCGTCATCGCTGATGCCCTCCATGAGACCGAGCATCACGTCAGAGTGCGTAGCGACGTCGCGCCCTTCGATACGCAGAAATTCATCATCGGTGCGCAGGTCCGCACGCGCGGCGAGCGAGTCGGCGACGACACGACCGACCACGGGCTTCACCTGCGGCTCACCGCTTACCCAAAGCACGGCCCACAACACGAGGATGGCAAACGCGATGTTGAACGCGGGACCGGCGAGCAACACGAGAATGCGCTGCCAGGGATGTTTGCGCGTGAACGAACGCTCGAGATCGGCAGGCGGCACCGGCCCTTCGCGCTCATCGAGCAATTTGACGTAGCCGCCAAGCGGCAACGCCGCGACGACGTATTCGGTGCGATCGCGCCCCGCTACGCGTGTCCAAAGCGCCGGTCCAAAACCCACCGAGAAGCGCAGCACCTTGAAGCCGAGCTTACGGGCCACCCAGTAATGCCCGTACTCGTGCACGGTAACGAGCAGACTCACGGCCACGACGAACCCGACGATGGTCCACACCCAATCCATTACTGCCCTCTCGAGGGACGGCGCCCCTCGGCAATCCGTCGCAGGGCCGCACCACGCGCTGCGGCATCGGCCGCGAGCACGCTGTCGAGATCCTTGGCCTCGCCGGCCGGCACGGCATTCATCACCGAATCAATGACCGCCGGGATACCGCTGAAGTTCAAATGCCCCTCCAGGAACGCCGCCACGGCGACCTCATTGGCCGCGTTGAGAATGGCAGGCGCCAAACCGCCCGCGTCAGCCGCCTGACGAGCGAGCGCCAGACAAGGGAATCGACACGTGTCCGGGGGCTCGAACTGCAGTACGCCGGCACGGGCGAGATCGAGGAATTGTACACCGGAGTCGATCCGGTCCGGCCAACCGAGGGCATGGGCGATCGGCGTGCGCATATCGGGCGAACCCAGCTGCGCGAGCATCGACCCGTCGACGTATTCGACCAACGAGTGCACCAAACTCTGCCGGTGCACGACCACCTCGAGCTGAGCGAGCGGCAGGCCGAACAAAATGCGCGCCTCGATCACCTCGAGGCCCTTGTTCATGAGGGTCGCTGAATCCACCGAGATCTTGCGTCCCATGACCCAGCGCGGGTGACGACACGCCTGCTCGGGCGTCGCCTTTGCAATCTGTTCAGCGCTCCAATCGACGAAGGGACCACCGGAGGCCGTGAGCAAAATGCGGCGGACGCCCTTCGGCGCGCGACCGGTCTCGGCTCCCGCAGGCCAGCATTGGAAAATCGCATTGTGTTCGCTGTCGATGGGCAACAACGTTGCCCCGCCCTGCCGCGCCGCCTCGATGAGCATGGGCCCCGCCATCACGAGGGGCTCCTTGTTCGCGATCATGAGTCGCTTGCCGGCGCGTGCAGCCGCAAGCGAAGACGACAACCCTGCGGCCCCGACGATGCCCGCCATCACGTACGGCGCAGACGGCATCGCAGCAATCTCATCGAGCGCCGCGACACCCGCGAGCACGCGCGTCTTCGCGCCGGCTGCCCGCAGCGCACGCTCGAGTTCGTGTGCGGCCTCAGGTTCGACGAGCGCTGCGCACTCGGGCTCGAACTTCAGGCACTGCGCCAATAATTTTTCGTGATCGCGTCGTGCGCCGAGCGCGACGATCTTGAAGCGATCGGGATGACGCGCCACCACATCGAGCGTGCTGTCGCCGATGCTGCCCGTCGAACCGAGCACCGCGATGCCCATCGGCCTGCTCACGCGAGCGCTCCGGTCTTGATGAGGCCGAGCACGAAGACGGGGATGCCCGCCGAGAGACTGTCGAACCGATCGAGTACGCCGCCGTGGCCAGGAAACAAACGGCCGCTATCTTTGAGCCCCGTATGGCGCTTCATAAGGCTTTCGGTGAGATCACCGACGACCGAAAATGCTGCAGCCCCCGCCGCGAGCCCCATCACCGGCACCACTGGCCAACCGAGCAAGGTTGCGCCGATCGACGCGACGAGGAGCGAAGCGATGACACCGCCGATGACTCCCTCCCAACTTTTGCCGGGCGAGACTTTCGGCGCGAGCTTCGTTTTTCCGAACCGATGCCCCGCAAAGTAAGCGCCGATATCGGCCGCCATGATCACGACCAAAGAGAAGAGCAACAGCCAAGCGCCGTTCTCCTCGAGACGAAGACGGATGAGCGCAACACCCGCGGGCACCAACACGAACACGCCTGCGATCGCCGATACCGCCGAACCCCCCCACGATGGCGCAAACATGATCCAGCCGAGTGCAATGATCCACCACACCGCAGCAAGGCCGAGCAGCAACGTGAAGGCGTCAGGACTGCTCGTGTACTGCCAGGCCACGTAGAGCCCAAGCGCCACGAGCACCACATACGCAAGACGCAGCCGACGCCGCTCAGGGTGCAGGAAGGCCGACCACTCCCACGCGCCGCCCGTCACGACGAGCACCACCAAAAACGTGGTGATGACCGAGGGCAAGGCCAGCAGCACGACCAGCAACGCCGCAGCGAGCACGATGGCGGTCAGCGCCCGCTGTCGAAGGTCGCTCATTTCTTTGAACCGGTCAGCCCGAAGCGGCGCTCACGCCCGGCGAAATCTTCGAGCGCAAGCTTGAACTCCGCCTCGTCGAAATCGGGCCAGAGTACGTCGGTGAAAAAGAGCTCGGCATACGCGATGTTCCAGAGCAGGAAATTGCTCACGCGATGATCGCCGCCCGTACGAATGAAAAGATCCGGATCCGGCAGATCGGAGAGCTGCAGCTCGGCCGAGATCATCTCTTCGTCGATGTCAGCCACTCTGATCTCACCGCTCGCCGCACGCGCCGCAATGCGCTTGGCCGCCTCGAGCATGTCCCAACGACCACCGTAACTGACGGCGACCTGCAACTTGAGCCCCTCGTTGGCCGCCGTAAGCGCTTCGGCCTCGGCGATACGTTGCTGCAAACGCACCGAAAGACGCTGCCGATTGCCGATGATGCGCACGCGCACCCGGTTAGCGTGCAGCTCGGTGATTTCGCGATCGAGCGCCTCCATGAAAAGACCCATGATCGCGGCGACCTCGGTCTCGGGACGCCGCCAGTTCTCACTCGAGAACGCGAACAGCGTCAGCGCTTCGATGTTGAGCTTTGCGCACTCGCGAATGATTTTGCGTACCGGCTCGATACCCGCACGGTGACCGACCGGCCGCGGCTCACCTCGGGCCTCGGCCCAGCGGCCGTTGCCGTCCATCACGATGGCGATGTGGTGAGGCAGTGCCAAAATCGCAGGGACCTTTCTTCCTCAAACCTGCATGATTTCTTTTTCTTTGGCCGCGAGCGCGGATTCGATATCGGCCACGTGTTTGTCCGTGAGCTTCTGGATCTCTTCCTGCGCTTTCTTTTCCTCATCTTGGCTGATGAGTTTTTCTTTGAGGGCCTCTTTCACGTCCTGCAATACGTCGCGACGCACATTGCGCACGGCCACACGAGCATTCTCGGCATCGCCACGCACCACCTTGGTGATGTCGCGACGGCGCTCTTCGGTGAGCGGCGGCAGCGGCACGCGGATCACCGAGCCCGCCGTATTCGGCGTGAGCCCGAGGTCAGACTTGTAGATCGCCTTCTCCACCGACTGCACCGCGCTCTTGTCCCAAGGCGTGATGACGAGCGTGCGCGCATCTTCGACGCTGATATTCGCCAGCTGTGAAAGCGGCGACTCGGTGCCGTAGTAGTCGACCTTCAGGTTCTCGACGAGACTCGGACTCGCGCGTCCCGTGCGCAGCTTCTTGAGATCGAGCGCGAACTGTTGCACGCACTTGGTCATGCGAGTGGTGGCGTCTTTCTTGAAATCTTCGATCATCGTCTTGTTCCTCAGTCGTTCGTCACGACGGTGCCGACGTCCTCGCCTCGGGCGATACGCAGCAGGTCGCCGGCGTGGTTCATGTTGTACACCTGCAGCGGGATCTTGTTGTCACGGCACATGACGATCGAGGTGGCGTCCATCACGTTGAGCCGCTCATCGAGCACCCGGTCGAAGGTGAGGCGAGGATAACGCACTGCCTTCGGATCTTTCATCGGATCGGCAGAATAGATGCCGTTGACCTTGGTCGCCTTGACCAAAATATCCGCATTGATCTCGATCGCGCGGAGCGACGCGGCCGTATCGGTGGTGAAGAATGGGTTACCGGTACCGGCCGCAAAAAGCACGACTCGCCCCTTCTCGAGGTGACGAATCGCACGGCGGCGGATGTAATCCTCGCAGACCTCGTTGATCCGAATCGCCGACATCACCCGCGCATGACTGCCGACGGATTCGAGCGCATCTTGCATCGCGAGGCAGTTCATCACCGTCGCGAGCATACCCATGTGATCGCCCGTGACGCGGTCCATCCCCGAGCGCGCGAGGCCCTCGCCACGAAAGATGTTGCCGCCGCCGATGACCACCGCCACCTGCGTCCCCAGTTCGAGCAATTCTTTGATTTCGAGCGCGATGCGCTTGATGACGGCCGGATCGATGCCGTAATCGGCGTGACCCATCAGGGCCTCGCCGGAGAGTTTCACGAGGATGCGCTTGTACCGAATGCCCATTTCAGCCATTAACCGTCTCCTCTCGAAGAAAACCCCGCCGGGGCGGGGTTTTCGTGGGTCTGGAGCGTCGGCTTATTTGCCGCTGCTCGCCTTCACCTGAGCCATGACCTCGCCGACGAAGTCATCCTGCTTCTTTTCGATGCCCGCGCCAACCTCGAACCGTCGGAACGCCTTCACCTCGGCCTTGGCGGCCTTGAGAAGCTTCTCGATGGTCTGGTCCGGGTCCTTCACGAACGCCTGCCCAAGCAGTGCGCGCTCGTTGAAGGTCTTGCGCAGACGGCCTTCGATCATCTTGGCGACGATCTCTGCCGGCTTGCCCTCGGCAAGCGCCTTTTCGGTCTCGATTTCACGTTCTTTGGCGAACACATCGGCCGGAACGTCCGCTGCCGACAAGTAGTCGGGGTTGGCCGCAGCGACGTGCATGGCGAGATCGTGCGCGAGTTCGGCCGTGCCGCCCTCGATGGCCACGAGTGCACCGATGCGCGTGCCGTGACGATACGCGCCCAAGAAACCACCCGAGCTCAGCGTGGTGAGGCGACGCAGCGAAATGTTCTCACCGATCTTCGCAACGAGCGCACGACGACGCTCATCGACCGTCTCGCCCGAGGCGAGCTTGAGCGCAGCGAGCGCGTCGATATCAGCCGGATGTGAGCCGAGCGTGAGCTTGGCCACTTCGGTCGAGAACCCCTGGAAATCCGTCTCGCGCGCGACGAAATCGGTTTCGCAGTTGACTTCGACCATGGCGGCAGACTTGCCGTCGGCCGCCTTCTCGAGGCTGATGACGCCCTCTGCGGCCACGCGAGCGGCTTTCTTGTCGGCCTTCGCCAACCCCTGCTTGCGCATGAGTTCGGCGGCGGCATCGAGATCGCCATTCGTTTCGACGAGTGCCTTCTTGCACTCCATCATGCCCGCTCCCGTCCGTTCGCGGAGCTGTTTGACGGCTTCAGCAGCAATGCTCATGAGCAGCCCTCAGCCTCAACCGCGACGGCGCGGAGCGCCCGGAGTGGTGGCCTTGCGACGGGGCGCCGACGCGCTGGTCGCCGGAGCGACTTCACCATCGGCCGCCTCAGGAACGTCGACGACGTCCGCCTCTTCACCCTCGACCGGCGCCGCAGCAGCCACGGAAGGTTGCGGCTTGCGACGTGCCGGCGCAGCGGCCGCCGCAGGACGGCGAGTACGCACCGGCGCTTCGCGACGCGGCTTGCCGCGCGCCACCTTCGGCTTCGGATTGCCCTGCTCGTCGAGCTCGACGAATTCGTCTTCGCTCACGGCAAGTGCCGGCGCCGTCGAACGGCCTTCGAGCACCGCATCGGCGATACCCGAGGCGTACAGCTGAATGGCGCGCATGGCGTCATCGTTGCCCGGCACGACGTAGTCGACGCCATCGGGCGCGCAGTTCGTGTCGACGATGGCCACGACCGGGATGCCGAGCTTGTTGGCTTCGTGCACCGCGATGTTCTCGTGGCCCACGTCGACCACAAAGATTGCATCCGGCAAAGATTCCATGTGTTTGATGCCGCCGAGCGAACGCTCGAGCTTCTCGAGCTCGCGACGCAGCATCGTGCCTTCTTTCTTGCCGCGCTTGTCGAGCGAGCCGTTCGCCTTCATCTCGGCGAGATCGGCGAGGCGCTTGATCGACTGACGCACGGTCTTGAAGTTCGTGAGCATGCCGCCGAGCCAACGCTGGTTGACGAAGGGCATACCGGCGCGCACCGCTTCCTTCTGGATGGGCTCACGCGCGGAGCGCTTGGTGCCTACGAAAAGTACGGTGCCGCCATCCGAGGCGACGCCATGAATGAACTTGGCCGCCTCAGCAAACATCGGCTGAGTCTTTTCGAGGTTGATGATGTGGATTTTGTTGCGTTCACCGAAAATGAACTCTTCCATTTTCGGGTTCCAGAAGCGGGTTTGGTGTCCGAAGTGGACGCCCGCTTCCAGCATCTGTCGCATGGACACGCTGGCCATATAGCACTCCTTGTCGGGTTAAGCCTCCGCATATCTCGGTTGCCATCCCTTGACCCCGAAGGACCTTGGGACACCCAGCAACCGATGTATCGATATGCGTGTGGGGTTGTTTACGTTGCCAAAAAAGGCCGCGCTTTATACCATGCAGTGCCCGTAAAAACAACGCCTTACGGGGCCCCTTCCACCCCCTCGTCCGAGCCCATGTCCGTCACCCTCAAGTCCCCGCAGGAACAGCAAAAAATGCGCGAGGCCGGCCGCCTCGCCGCCGAAGTTCTCGACCTCATCGGCGAGCACGTCAAACCCGGCGTGACCACCGACGAGCTCGACCGCATCTGCCACGAGCACATTACCCGGGTGCAGCAGGCGACCCCGGCCAACCTCAATTATCGCGGGTTCCCGAAAACCATCTGCGCCTCGGTGAACCACGTGGTGTGCCACGGCATCCCGGGCGACAAAAAGGTCAAGGACGGCGACATCCTCAATATCGACGTCACGGTCATCCGCGACGGTTTCCATGGCGACACCAGCCGCATGTACTACGTCGGCAAGCCCACCCCGCATGCGCGGCGCCTGGTCGAGATCACCTTCGAAGCCATGTGGCTAGGCATCCGTCAGGTGCGCCCCGGCGCCACACTCGGCGACGTGGGGCACGCCATTCAAAAATATGTCGAGGAACAGGGTTTTTCGGTGGTGCGCGAATACTGCGGCCACGGCATCGGTCGCATCTATCACGAAGATCCGCAGGTGCTGCATTACGGCCAGCCGAACACCGGCCTCAAGCTTCAAGCCGGCATGACCTTCACCATCGAACCCATGGTCAACGCCGGTAAACGACACGTCAAACTTTTGCCTGATGGCTGGACGGTCGTCACCAAAGATCACTCGCTCTCGGCGCAGTGGGAGCACACCGTGCTCGTCACGGACAGCGGTTACGAAGTGCTCACGATGGGCCAACTCTCGCGCGAGCCGGGCGTACTCGAAGGCGCCGCCTGATGCCGATGCGCGCCCTGCTCGAGGCGCTCCCGGCGCGGGTCGCCGCCGCAGGGCATACGGCCGAGGCCTACGCGCAAATCCTGCGCGAAGGCCAAACCGAACTGCGTCGCCGCTTCCAGGCCGAAGAACCGGTCGAAACGCTCGTACGCGCCCGCGCAAAACTGCTCGATGGCGTGCTCGGTGAGGCATGGCGGACGCGGCTGCCGAACCACGATGCCGACTGGTCGCTCGTCGCGGTCGGTGGCTATGGACGCGGCGAACTGCACCCTTGCTCCGACGTCGACATCCTCCTCCTCGTGCCACAAGCGCTCGATGACTCGGGGCGTGGCGCCGTCGAACACTTCGTGACGTTTCTTTGGGACATCGGCATCGAGATCGGCCATAGCGTCCGCACCGTCGACGAATGCCGCAGCGAAGCGGCGGCCGATGTGAGCATCATGACCACGCTCATCGAAGCGCGGCGACTCGCCGGCTCCGACGCGCTCGTCACCGCCATGCTCGAGGCGCTCTCGCCCGCTCACCTCTGGCAGGTCAAAGATTTCTTCGAAGCCAAGGTGCGTGAGCAGGCCGAGCGTCACCTCAAGGCCAACGACACGGCGTACAACCTCGAACCCAACGTCAAAACAGGCCCGGGCGGCTTGCGCGATATCCAGACCATCGCCTGGGTCGCCAAGCGTCACTTCGGCGTGAACTCGCTCGAAGAGCTCGCGAAGAAAGGCTTTTTGACCCAGGCCGAGGCGAGACGCCTGCAAGCTGCGCAGTCTTTCTTGTGGCGCGTACGATTTGCGCTGCACACGCTCACCGGGCGACGCGAAGACCGCCTGCTCTTCGATCATCAAATGAAACTCGCCGGCCTCTTCGGCTACGAAGACGCCACGTTCACGCTCGCCGTCGAGCAGTTGATGCAGCGCTATTACCGCACCGTGCTCGATGTGAGCCTGCTCAACGAACTGCTGCTGCAGCTCTTCCGCGAGGCCATCCTCGATGAGAGCGCAACGCCAGTTCCGCTCAATCCGCGCTTTCAAGTCACCGATGGTTATCTCGAGGCGATGCACGACGATGTCTTCGTGCGCCAACCTTCAACGCTGCTCGAAGTCTTCGCGCTACTGCAGCAGAACCCCGACATCCGCGGCGTTCGCGCCCACACCATCCGCGCCATCGAACAAAATCTTTGGCTGATCGACGAAGAGTTTCGACAGAACCCGCGCAACCATCGCCTCTTCCTCGAAATTTTGCGCGCCCCTGCGGGCGTCACCAACGAACTGCGCCGCATGAACACCTACGGCGTGCTCGGCCGCTACATTCCCTCCTTCGGTCGCATCGTCGGCCGCATGCAGTACGACCTCTTCCATGCGTATACGGTCGATGCCCACACGCTCTTCGTCGTCAGCAACCTGCGCCGTCTCGCGCTGCCGCGGTTCAACCACGAGCTGCCCAACCTCTCGCAGATCATGCAGTCGTTGCCGCGCCCGGAAGTCGCTTATCTCGCGGCACTCTTTCACGACATCGCCAAGGGTCGTGGCGGCGATCACTCCGAGCTCGGCGCCGTCGATGCCGAGGCGTTCTGTCTCGAGCAGGGTCTTTCGCGCTACGACGCGCGGCTCGTCGCCTGGCTCGTGCGCAATCACCTGCAGCTGTCGCTCACGGCACAGAAGCAAGACATCGCCGATCCTAAGGTCATCAATGAATTCGCGCGCTTCGTGGGTGACGAAACCCACCTCGATCACCTCTACGTGCTGACGGCCGCCGATGTGCGCGCCACGAACCCGCGCCTCTGGAACTCCTGGAAGGCCTCGCTCTTCAGCGAATTCCACGATCGCGTGAAGCGCGCCCTGCGTCGCGGTCTCGAAACCCCCATCGATCAGGACGAACTCAAGCAAGGGAACCAGGTACAGGCCCGCGAATTGCTCGCGGCGACGGGCGTCGCCAGCACGGCCGTCGATGGCGTGTGGACCTTATTCTCCGACGCCTATTTCTTGCGCCATACGCCGCAAGAAATCGCCTGGCATACCCGCGTGCTCGCGGCGCGCGAACCCGGCAGCGACGACCCAGTGGTATCGGTACAAGCCGAGAGCGAGCGCGGAACCACGTCCATCATGACCTACGCGCCGCATCGTCAACACGGCTTCGCGCGTACGACGGCAGTGCTCGATCAGCTCGGGCTCAACATCGTCGATGCCCGCATCACGCCGACCAGCGATGGCAACAGCATCGATCTTTACCACGTGCTCGAAGAAGACGGCACGCCCATCGCCGATGTCGAACGCCACACCGAAATCGAATACGCCCTCACACGTTCGCTGGCGGCACCGCGCGATACCGTGCTTGCCGTGTCGCGTCGCGCCCCGCGTCAGGCGCGGCTCTTCAACACGCGAACACAGATCCTCGTGAGCACGGACGAGCGCAACCAGCGCTCGGTACTCGAAATCGTCGCGGCGGACCGACCTGGCCTGCTCTGCGATATCGGCAAGGTCATGATGGAGGAGCGCATCGACCTGCTCGGCGCCAAAGTCATGACCGTCGGCGAACGCGCCGAAGACGTGTTTTACGTGAGCGACGCCGGTCATGGTCCGCTCGCCGATGACCGCGCGCAGCAACTGGTCGCGCGGCTCACCGAAGCGCTCGATCGACGTCGCGCGGCATGAACCCCGATCTCAAAAAAACCCAGCCCTATCCGTTCGAGCGTCTGGCGACGCTCAAGGCGGGCGTCACTCCGCCGAAGCACCTGGCGCACATCGCGCTCTCGATCGGTGAGCCCAAACATGCGCCGCCGCCGTTCGTGCTCGAGGTGATCGAGCACTCGCTCGCCGGCTACAGCGCCTACCCCACCACAGCCGGAAGCGACGAACTCCGCGACATCTGTGCGCGCTGGCTCGAGCGCCGATTTGGTCTCGGCGCCGATGCGGTACGCCGCGAAAACGTATTGCCCGTATCGGGCACGCGCGAAGCGCTCTTCGCCTTCGCTCAAGCCGCCATCGATCGTAGCGCGACGGACTCGCGCGGCGCACCACGGGTCGCAATGCCGAACCCGTTCTACCAAATCTATGAAGGTGCGGCGCTGCTCGCGGGCGCTGAACCCTATTTCATTGAGACGCCCGCTTCCAACGGCTTCTTACCCGACCTCGAGGCCGTGCCCGCCTCCGTCTGGGATCGCGTGCAACTGCTTTATCTGTGCAGCCCCGGTAACCCGGGCGGCGCCGTGATGAGCATCGAGGCGTGGCGGCGCGTGCTCGCGCTCGCCGAGCGTCACGATTTTATTGTGGCCTCCGATGAGTGCTACACCGAGCTCTACCCTGACGAGTCGAACCCCCCGCCCTCGCTGCTCTCGGCCGCGAAGGCGGACGGGCGCAGCGGGTTCGAGCGCTGCGTGGTGTTTCATAGCCTCTCGAAGCGCTCGAGCCTGCCCGGCCTGCGCTCGGGCTTCGTCGCAGGCGACGCCGCACTACTCGAGAGCTTCCTGCGCTATCGCACCTACCACGGCTGCTCACTACCGCTGCCGACCCAGGCTGCGAGCATTGCCGCCTGGCGCGACGAGGCGCACGTCATCGAAAACCGCAGGCTCTATCGCGAGAAGTTCGCGAAGGTCATGCCCATCCTCGCCCCTCACCTCGACTTCACGGCGCCCGAGGGCGGGTTTTATCTTTGGGCAGACACGCGAGGCGACGACGAGGTCTTCGTGCGCGAGCTCTTCGCCCGCGAGAACGTCACGGTTGTCCCGGGCAGCTACCTCGCTCGCACGGCCGGGGGTCGCAACCCTGGCGCCGGTCGGCTACGTATTTCTTTGGTGGCGAGTGTCGACGAATGCGTCGAGGCCGCCGAGCGCATCGCGCGATTTGCTGCGAACCGCTAAAGCTTCAGTTTTTCACCGCGCTTTATTTTGGAAATCGAACCATGAGTACCGATCACACCGCCTTACGTACCCTCATCGAAGCCGCGTTCGAACAGCGCGCCGAGATCAACCCGAAGAGCATCTCGCGCGAGCTCAAGGTGGCGCTCGACGAAGCGCTCGATCTGCTCGATTCGGGCAAGGCGCGCGTCGCCGAGAAGCGCGACGGGCATTGGCAGGTGAACGACTGGCTCAAGAAAGCCGTGCTGCTTTACTTTAGGGCTTACGATAATCGCGTCATCGAGGGCGGCTACACCCGCTTCTTCGACAAAGTGCCGCTCAAATACGCCGCAATGGATGAAGCCGCGATCCGCGCGAGCGGCGCGCGTGTGGTGCCCGATGCCGTGGTGCGCAAAGGGGCCTACGTC
>JBJTUA010000024.1:0-68977 GCA_046080445.1 Gammaproteobacteria bacterium | reverse complement strand
GCCGCCGAGTTCCGCAACGACGAAGGCAAGGGTGCGAGCCGCCGCCTGCGTCGCGCGGGGCGCGTGCCGGCCATCATGTACGGCGGCAAGCGCGATCCGCGCGCGCTGTCGCTCGACCACCAGAAGCTGCTCACGCTGGTGGAGAACGAGAAGTTCTACTCCACCATCATCGGCGTGAAGGTCGAGGGCGAGGTGCAGCCCGCCATCGTCAAAGATCTGCAGATGCACCCGGCTGAGCCGCGCGTGCTGCACCTCGACCTGCAGCGCGTGCTGGAGGACGAAAAGATCCGCATCCGCTTGCCGATTCACTTCAAGGGCGAGGCCGCCTCGCCGGGCGTGAAGACGCAGGGTGGTATCGTGTCGCACCGTATCGCCGACATCGAAGTCACCTGTCTGCCGAAAGATCTCCCCGAGGAAATCACGCTCGATCTGTCGCAGATGAAGCTCAACGAGTCCAAGTACATCTCGGACATCGCGCTGCCGACGGGTGTTGTGTCGACGGCTGTACTGCAGGGCAAGGACCAGGTGGTGGTCTCGATCCACAGCCCGCGTGCCGAAGAGCCGGAAGCGGCTCCGGCCGAAGCGGCTGCGGCAGCGGCCACTGCGGCTCCGGCTGCGGCGGCGGCTGCGGGCGATGCCAAGAAGGAAGAACCGAAGAAGGACGCTGCGAAGAAGTAATTTCGCGGCGCTTTCCGAGGTCTTCTTCAGGAAGACGCGAATGGAGGCCGCCACTCAGGCGGCCTCCGTTTTTGCGGAGGTCGAGTGACAGGCACAGTGCTCAAGCTCATCGTGGGCCTCGGTAATCCGGGCGAGAAATACGCACGGACCCGTCACAACGCGGGCTTCTGGTTTGCGAACGAGCTCGTCCGCCGATATGGCGGCGGATTTCGGGCCGAGTCGCGGCATCAGGGCGAGGTGGTTCGCGTGCGCGTGACGCTTGAGGGTGGTGCGCAAACAGAAATCTTTGTGCTGAAGCCGACGACGTACATGAACAAGAGTGGCGGCGCCATCGCCTCGCTCGCCAACTTTTACAAGATCACTCCGGAAGAAGTACTCGTTGCGCACGACGAACTCGATCTCCCGGCGGGCGTCGCGCGCCTCAAGCTCAGCGGCGGTCACGGAGGGCACAACGGATTGCGCGACACCATCGCTACCCTCGGCGCTGACTTCTGGCGGATGCGACTCGGCATCGGACATCCGGGTCACAAAGATTTGGTGCACGACTATGTGTTGCAGCGGGCACCTTCCGATCAAGAACGCGCCATCGACACCGCAGTGAGCCATGCAGCCGATGTGCTGCCGATGTTGCTTGCGCAGGGTGCTGAGAAGGCCATGAACCGACTTCACTCACAGGACTGAATCCATGGGAATCAAATGCGGCATCGTCGGCCTGCCCAATGTGGGCAAATCGACGCTCTTCAATGCGCTGACGCGCTCGGCAATCGCGGCGGAGAACTACCCGTTCTGCACCATCGACCCGAACGTCGGCATCGTGCCGGTGCCCGACCCGCGGCTCGATCAACTCGCGGCCATCGTCAATCCTGAGCGCATCCTGCCGACGACCGTGGAGTTCGTCGACATCGCGGGCATCGTTAAAGGAGCCTCGACCGGAGAAGGGCTCGGCAACAAGTTCTTGGCGAATATTCGTGAGGTCGACGCCATCGCGCATGTGGTGCGGTGTTTCGTCAACGACGACATTGTGCACGTTTCGGGGCGCATTGATCCGCTTTCCGACATCGAGACCATCAACACCGAGCTCGCCCTCGCCGATCTCGAGACGGCCGAAAAGGCGCTGCAGCGTGCTGAGAAGGCTGCGAAGGCAATGGACAAGGAGGCGATCAAGGCGCGCGAGATCATTCGCCGAGTGCGCGATGCGCTCAATGCGGGACAGCCTGCGCGCGCGGTCACGCTCGATGAGACCGAGCGACCGGTTGTCAAAGAAATGCAGCTCCTGACGTTCAAGCCCATGCTTTACGTGGCGAACGTGCAGGAAGGTGGCTTCGAGAACAACCCCATGCTCGATGCGGTGCGCCAGCATGCCGCCGCTGAAAACTCACAGGTCGTTGCCGTCTGCGCCTCAATCGAAGCTGAGATTTCGCAGTTGGATGATGCGGATCGCGCCGACTTCCTCAAAGATCTCGGGCTCGATGAGCCGGGACTCAATCGCGTGATCCGCGCCGGATACGCGTTGCTCGGCCTGCAAACCTATTTCACTGCTGGACCAAAGGAAGTTCGGGCGTGGACGGTTCGGAAGGGCTCGACGGCACCGCAGGCCGCCGGCGTGATCCACACCGATTTCGAGCGCGGGTTCATTCGCGCCGAAGTCATTGCCTTCGAGGACTATGTGGCACTCAAGGGTGAGCAGGGTGCCAAGGAAGTGGGCAAGCTGCGTCTGGAAGGCAAGGAGTACATCGTTCGCGAGGGCGATGTGATGCACTTCCGATTCAACGTCTGATGGAAGCCTTTCTGATATCGACAGGGGTCGTGGCGCTCGCCGAAATCGGCGACAAAACGCAGCTGCTTGCGCTCGTGCTCGCGGCCAAGTATCGCAAGCCCGTACCCATTATCCTCGGCATCTTGGTGGCGACACTCGTCAACCATGCGGTGGCGGGCTACGTCGGTGCGTGGGTGGCTGCCGCCGTGGGCGCTGATCTCATGCGATGGATTCTAGGCGTGTCCTTTCTCGCAATGGCCGCGTGGATATTAGTTCCGGACAAGCTCGATGACGAAGACGGTGCGAAGACGGTCAAGTACGGCGTGTTCCCGACGACGCTCTTCGCATTCTTCGTCGTCGAGATTGGCGACAAGACCCAGATTGCAACGGTTGCGCTGGCGGCCAAGTACAGCTCGCTGGTCGCGGTGGTGGGTGGAACCACGCTTGGCATGATGATCGCGAACGTGCCTGCGGTGTTGCTCGGCGAAGTGGCAGCAAAGAAATTGCCGATGCGGCTCGTCCACGGTATTGTCGCCGCCATTTTCGCGCTACTCGGGGTGCTCGTACTGCTCGGAGTAGGCGGAGATTTTTCGCACTAAACCAGGCCGAGCGGCAGCTCGGTGGTGTTTTTGGTTTCCTCGATCACGATGCGCGACTCGATCGACTGCACCCCGGGGATTTGCGCGAGCTTGCCCTGGACAAAATTATTGAAGTCCTCGATGGTGCGGGTCGTCACGAGCAGCAGGAAATCGATATCGCCCATCAGGACGTAGCACTGCAGCACTTCTGGAAAACTCACGACCTTGTTTTTGAATTTCGGTAGCGACTGCCAGCCGTGGCTTGCGAGTTTTACGTTCACGAACACGAGTACCTCGAGTCCTACTTTTTCGCGCGAGAGCAGGGCGACTCGTCGTTTGATGACGCCGGCTTGCTCGAGCAGGCTGATGCGTCGCCAGCAGGGCGATTGGGACAATCCCACTTCTTTGGCGATTTCGGCGGTAGAGCGCGTGGCATCGCGTTGGACCTCATTGAGGATGGCGATATCGTGCCTGTCGAGCTTCATGGATAAAAACGCCTAAATAAAAATAAATAATGGATAAGTTATTCTCGAAAATGGCCTTTGGCAACTCTCGATAATTACTCCTATCAGGGGGTCCTGATTTACTCTCGCGTTCCATGACCTCTCGCCTGCACGTTCCAGCGGTCCCCGCACGGCCCGGCGAACAGCCGGATTTCAGTTACGTGAAAATCGTGGCGGCGGGTGCTTGCCCACGACCACCCATCGACGTTCCCGTTCTCGGCACCGTTCCATTGGCCGAAGATTTGGTTCGTGTGCTCAACGACGAGCATCGTGCCGTGGGTCCCTGGGCGCCTAAACTTGATGCCGACACGCTGCGTCTAGGCCTGCGCGTCATGATGCTCACACGAACCTTCGACGATCGCATGCAGCGCGCGCAGCGTCAGGGGCGGATCACGTTCTACATGCGCTCGTTGGGCGAAGAAGCCGTTTCTGCAGCCGCTGCGATGGCGCTTCGCGACCGCGACATGCTTTTCCCGTCTTATCGAAACCAGGGACTGTTTCTTTCGCGCGGCCTCTCGCTCGTCGATCTCATGTCGCAGTTGCTGTCGAATTCGCGAGACATGTGCAAGGGCCGGCAGTTGCCGGTCATGTACCACTCGGCTGAACGACACATCTTCTCGATCTCCGGAAATCTCGCGACGCAGTTTCCGCAGGCTGTAGGTTGGGCGATGGCAGCAGCAATCAAGGGCGAAACCGATATCGCTGCGGCGTGGCTTGGTGAGGGCAGTACGGCCGAAGCCGATTTCCACCACGCGCTGACGTTTGCCAAAGTCTACAAGGCGCCTGCGGTGTTGAACGTCGTCAACAATCAGTGGGCAATTTCGACCTTCCAAGGCTATGCAGGGGGCGAGCAGCGGTCATTCGCTGCGCGCGGTCCGGGCATAGGCATCGCAGGGCTGCGGGTCGATGGCAACGATTTTTTGGCGGTGTATGCCGCGACCGCCTGGGCTGCAGAGCGTGCGCGTGCGGGTCATGGCGCAACGCTGATTGAGCATGTCACGTACCGCGCGGGCGCCCACTCCACGAGCGACGATCCCGCGCGCTATCGGCCGCGCGACGAATTCGACGCTTGGCCGCTCGGCGATCCTGTCGCGCGTTTGAAGGCTCACCTCATTGCGCTCGGTGAATGGGACGAGACTCGTCATGCGGCGCTCGTGCAGGCACTCGAGGAAGAGGTCACCGCAGCGTGGCATGAGGCGGTGTCCTACGGCTCGCTCAACGAGGGCTTGCGGCTCGATCCGTCACTGCTCTTCGAGGATGTCTTCAAAGAATTACCGCCGCATCTGCGTGCCCAGCGGGACGAATTGATGGCCGAACTTGCAGAGCGTGGAGAGTAAGACCATGCCGACGATGAATATGGTGCAGGCCCTCAATTCCGCGATGGACCTCATGCTTACCCGCAACCCGAATGTGGTGGTGCTCGGCGAGGATGTCGGTTATTTCGGTGGTGTGTTCCGAGTCACCGAGAGCCTGCAGAAGAAACATGGCGCTCATCGCGTCCTCGACACGCCTATCGCCGAGGGTGGCATCGTGGGTGCGGCCGTCGGCATGTGTGCCAATGGTTTGCGCCCGGTCGCGGAGATCCAGTTCGCCGACTACATCTATCCGGCCTACGATCAAATTGTGAGTGAGGTGGCGCGCCTGCGGTATCGAAGCGCAGCCGCTTTCACGGCGCCGCTCACTATCCGTACGCCTTGCGGTGGAGGAATCCGCGGCGGTCAGACGCATTCGCAAAGTCCCGAGGCGGTATTCGCGCACGTGAGCGGTATCAAGACGGTGATGCCGTCTAACCCGTACGACGCGAAAGGCATGCTCATCGCCGCGATCGAAGACGACGATCCGGTCATATTCTTTGAGCCCAAGCGCGTCTACAACGGACCTTTCGACGGTGAGCCCGACAAGCCTGCACAGTCTTGGGCGGGACATCCGCTCGCCGAAGTGCCCGAAGGGTATTACACGGTGCCGCTCGGTCAGGCAGCCGTGACGCGTGAGGGCAGTGCGGTCACGATTGTGACCTACGGAACGATGGTGCATGTGAGTCTCGCAGCGGCCGCTGCGCTCGGCCTCGACGCCGAGGTCATCGACATTCGTAGCATGGTGCCGCTCGATATCGACACCGTTGCGGTATCCGTCAGCAAGACCGGTCGTTGTCTCATCGTGCATGAGGCCACCCGTTTTGCAGGCTTTGGGGCAGAGCTTTCGGCTTCGATCCAGGAGCATTGCTTCTGGAATCTTGAAGCGCCGATCATGCGGATCGGGGGCTGGGATACGCCGTATCCGCACGCGTTCGAGTGGGAGTATTTCCCCGGCAAGCGTCGAGTGATGATCGCGCTGCGGCGACTCATGGGAGAGCAGGCATGACGCGGCATGTGATGCGCTTGCCCGATCTGGGTGAGGGCACGGTTTCCGCGGAAGTCATCGCGTGGAAAGTGAAGCCGGGCGATGTCGTTCGTGAGGATTCGCCGATCGTCGAGATGTCGACCGACAAGGCCGTCGTCGAAGTACCCTCGCCCGTGAGCGGGCGAGTGGTGTCGATCACGGGAAATCCCGGTGACGTCATTGCGGTGGGCGCAGAGCTCATCGTCTTCGAAATCGAGGCTAAATCGGGCGCTCGTACTGGTACTGCGCAGACCGCAGCTGCCGAATCTGAACCTGCAAAGACCGTGTCCGCCCCGCTCGCATCGGTTCAGCGTGCAGCGGCTCAGAGCACACCCGCGAAGTCGTCTCCCACACCCGCGGGGTCAGCCGGTCGGGTGATGGCGTCGCCGGCAACTCGTCGGCGCGCCTTCGAGGCGGGTATCGATTTGTCGACCGTCTCGGGATCAGGGCCGCAGGGGCGCATTTTCGCGCTCGATCTCGAGCGAGCGCGCAGCGCGGGGCCCGGCGTCACCGAAATTCCCGTCATCGGCGTGCGTCGCCTCATCGCGCAGCGGATGGCCGAGGCAAAGCGGGTCGCGCCCCATTTTGCGTACGTTGAGGAAGTAGATGTCACAGAGCTCGAGGCCTTGCGAGTCAAGCTCAACACGCAGCGTTCGCCGGGCAGTCCGTCGCTCACTTACTTGCCGTTCATCGTCAAAGCGCTGGCGCAAGTCCTCAAAGATTTCCCTCAGTGCAATGCCCTGTACGATGAAAAGCGCAACGTAATTTTGCGCCACGCTGCCGTACATGCCGGTATCGCGACGCAAACGTCCGATGGGCTCAAGGTTTCCGTGGTGCGCGATGTCATGTCGCAAGATCTCGAAGGCCTCGCCGCCGAAATCCGTCGCGTGAGCGATGCGGCAAAGTCTTCACGCGCGCGTCGTGACGAGCTCTCCGGTTCCACTATCACCGTGACGAGTCTCGGCAAGCTCGGCGGCATCGTCTCGACGCCCATCCTCAACTTGCCCGAAGTCGCCATCATCGGCATCAACAAGGCAGTCGAGCGCGTCGTGGTGGTCGACGGACAAATGGTGATCCGTCGCATGATGAATCTTTCGTCCTCGTTCGATCACCGCGTCGTCGACGGCTTCGATGCGGCGGCGATGATTCAGGCGCTCAAGATCAAACTCGAGTCGCCTACCGAAATTTTCGGCTGAACGACTGTAGCGATCAGTAGTTATGGGCGATATACGTCTTCAAATCTTCGATGCGTGCGGCCAGAGCGGATTCGTGCGCGTCGCGATCTGCCCGAGTTCCCTTGCCGTCGCGCAAGTCCGAGATCAGTTCGCCTTGCTCCGAGATCTCGGAGGCCGCCTCGAGCGGCGCGATTTCATCGAGTAGCAAAAAGCTGATCAACGCCATCCTTTACGGGGCGCATCCAGACGGCCGTGTGCCGGCGCCGTTTGGCGCTTGGGAGTCGATGAAAGGATTCCAGCAGACACTCGGCGATGCCGAGGTGGCGGCGCTCGCGTCCTACCTTCGAAGTCAGTGGGGGCATCGAGCGTCGCCCGTCGAGGCAGAGCAGGTCAAACTTCAGCGCTAAGCCGGCCTGCGGGCCGGTCGTGCTGGCCTCGTGCTAGGGTAGGCACCCATGATCCAATTCGATCTGATCCAGACGCTCGCGTTAGGCGGGCTCGCGCTGTTCGTGGGATGGGCGCTCGTCAGAGCGATTCCTGTTCTTGGGCGGTACAACATCCCTGCAGCGGTCGTGGGCGGCCTGCTTGTCGCCGTGCTTATTACGGCGTTACGCGTCACTCAGACCTCGACCGTCAGTTTCGACATCACTCTCCAAACGCCGCTGATGACGGCGTTCTTCACGTCCATCGGACTCAGCGCGAGTGTGTCGTTGCTACGTGCGGGGAGTGGTCAGGCCCTTTTGTTCCTCGCGCTCGCGAGCGTTCTGGCCGTCGCTCAAAATCTCATCGGTATCGGCGTCGCCGTCGCCTTTGGCGAAACGCCCTTGCTCGGCGTGCTGATGAGTTCGGCGGCGCTCGCCGGAGGCCCCGCAACATCACTCGCTTTTGCGCCGCAGTTCGCAGCGGCAGGCGTGCCCGCAGCGGAGAGTCTCGCCATCGCGGCGGCCATGGCAGGAATCGTTCTCGGTGGTTTGTTCGGTGGTCCCATCGCCACGCGGTTATTGGAGCGTCATGAACTTAAAAGCGCGTCGGGTCGCTCGGGGCGGGAGTCCTCCGCCCAAATCGAGGTGACGAATCTCGGGGACCGTCGTTACGACATGCAGGATGATCACGATGAGGATGGCGTCCGCGATGCCATCAAGGCCCTGACCGTGTTGCTCGTCGCCATGGCGATCGGCGCGGTGTTGAGCGCAGGGTTCGTCAACGCGGGGCTGACGCTGCCGGGTTATGTCGGTGCCATGCTCGTCGGCGCCATGATCCGAAATCTCGACGACAGAACAGGCTGGATCCGCATTCCGCACGATCTCGCTGCAAAGATAGGCGCCGTGTGTCTCACGCTGTTCCTGGTCGTTGCGCTCATGAATCTCAAGCTTTGGGAGCTGGCATCGCTCGCCTTGCCCTTGATCGTGAATCTCGTTTTGCAGCTCTTGGCTGTAGCGCTTTTCTGCGGCTGGATCGTCTTCAGGGTGATGGGGCGTGACTACGATGCGGCCGTGATGACGGGTGGGTTCACGGGATTCATGCTCGGCACGACAGCCAATGCCATGGCGGTGATGCGCACGATCGTTGAGCGCTTTGGGCCAGCTCCTCGGGCGTTTCTGGTGGCGCCGCTCGTCGGGGCATTTTTCATCGATTTCACGAACGCCATCATCATCACGACATTCCTGAACTTTTTCTCATGACGGCCTTTCGTCCTATTTGGGTTCGCGGAGCGCCGCTCGGTAATGGCGTCGACGCTGCGGTCTGTCTGCCTTTGCTCGGCTCCGAGTTGGGAGCGCTCGAGACGGAACTCCGCGAGTTAGTCGCACTGCGACCCGACATCATCGAGTGGCGCGCCGATTATTTTGGTGGGAGAGAGTCGACGGACAGCATGTTTTCTGCCGCAACGCGATTGAGGGCAGTGGCAGGCGCGATGCCGCTGATCTTTACGCTGCGCTCCGCGGACGAGGGTGGTGCTCGGGGAAGTCTCCAGCCGACCGAAGCGATGGCGCTACTTGAGCAGGTGGCGCGATCCCAGATGTTCGAATTCATCGATGTAGAGTTGTCGCTGCCCTCATCAGGCGTCAAGCAGATCATCGATACGGCCCATGCGAGCGGCGCGCAGGTTATTCTGTCTTCGCATTATTTTCAGGGTGCGCCGTCTGAGGTCGAGATGATGTCTGTGTTATCTCGCGCCGCGTCGATGGGCGCGGATGTCGCCAAGCTCGCCGTGATGCCGGAGTCGGCGTCGGATGTGGCCCGTCTTATCGCAGTGACGGCACGCGCTCACCGTGAGTTAACGCTGCCGCTGATCACCATGGCGATGGGGCCGCTCGGTGTCGTGACGCGGGTGTTTGGCAGCACGTTCGGGTCGGCGCTTACGTTTGCGGTAGGCGCGCAGCATTCGGCGCCCGGTCAGTTGCCCATCAAGACTTTGCGCGAGATCTTCCACGCTCTCCGTCAGTTGGAGAAGTAGACAAACTCTTCGTTCCGCTTCGCGGGCTCCAGCAAAGATCGATCGATCGGTACCGGATTGGCCGCAAGCGATTGCCAAAGCGGTGCGGCCTGCTGTGCGTTGAATGCTTCGATGCGCGCTTTCATGTCAGTCACTCTTGCGGGTTCTTGAGCGGCGAGGTTGGTCCGTTCGAGCGGATCGGTTGATAGATCGAAGAGCCAGGTTTTCGCCGAGCGCTCACTCGTTTGCAGTTTCCAATCGCCGAGTCGCAGGGTGAGGTAATCGTCGGTTCGCCAGAACAGCGCGTCGTGAGGCCGGCCGGTTGCTTCGCCACGGGCGAAGGGGAGCAGATTGACGCCATCGATTACGCGATCTTCCGGTACCGGGGCACCTGCCGCTGCCGCGATGGTCGAGAAAATATCGAAGTGTGCTGCGGGGCCCGAGACCCTTTTCCCGGCGGGCAAAATCGAGGGCCAGCGCATCAAGAAGGGCACTCGAATTCCCCCTTCGAAATAGGTCGCTTTCCAGCCCCGATAGGGTTGATTGCGATGCCCGACGCCCGCGTAGTGAGGGGCGCCGTTGTCGCTCGTGAGCAGAATGAGCGTGTCCTGCTCGAGACCGCGTTCGCGCAGTCCATCGAGCAACCGCCCGATGTTGCGATCGAGTGAGCGCAGCATCGCCGCATACACCCTGAGCGTGTGGTCTTGGATGAAGGGCAGGGCATCGTAATCTTCGCGTGTCGCCTGAAGCGGCGTATGCGGCGCGTTGTACGCAAGGTAAAGAAAAAACGGTCGATGGAGATTGGCATCGATGACCTGGATCGCCTCGTCGGTGAGGTAGTCGGTGAGATAGCGATTGGGCTTAAACACTTCGCCATCATTGAACCGCACGCCCCAAGGCCCATTGGCGACGATGAATTTCGAGACGAGATCGCGCTCGGCAACGGCCGTGACCACACGTGGGTCGTTCTCGGGCAGGTACATCGCGGCGCCGTACTGCAGACTCAAAGATTCATCGAAGCCATGTGCGCAGGCACGATATTTTGGGCTATCGCCCAGATGCCACTTGCCGATCTGCACGGTGTGATAGCCAGTTTTTTGCAGCAGTTTCGCGATGGTGATCTCGCTCGTCGGTAGGCCCATCTCTGCGACGGAGGGCTGCCCCGCTTCACGCTCAGAGAAATAAAGCGGAGGAGGTTCATCTGAGTTGCGATTGATACCGGAAGAAATCAGTTTCATGAACGCCGTAGGCGCCGGGGTGAACTCGAACCCGAAACGGGTCGCATAGCGACCGGTCATGATGGCGGCGCGCGAGGGTGCACAGGTGGCGTTTCCGGAATACGCCACATCAAATCGGACCCCGTCCCGAGCCAGGCTATCGATGTTGGGAGTCGGTACTCGCCCCTCCGCGACGCCCGAGCCGAGCGCGGTCAGATCGTCGTAACCGAGATCATCGACCACGATGAGAATGACATTGGGTTTTCTTTGAGAAACGGTCTCAGCCGGGCCGCTCTGCCAAGTGACCTCGCGAAACGGCGCGCTTTCTTCGTGTAGTACGTAGCGCGCTACCCAGAGTGCAAGCCCGGTTCGTCCGCCAGCCAAGAAAAACAAGCCAGACAGTACTGCAGCGATCGCCACAACAAACAGGGAGAGTCGAAGCTTGCGGGTCATGTGGTCAGGCGAATCAGATCATCCTCGAGGCACCAAAGCCTATCCTGCCCCCAATAAGCGGGCAAACCCGCCACGCGGAAGCTCGGAACGCCCCACAAGCCCGTCGACAAGAGTTCGTTGCGATGGTGCTCGGCAGCGCGGCGCCAGGTGTCATCGGCGAGGGCAAGATCGACGGTGTGCGAATCAACGCCCGCGCGCGTGGCAATGCGCGCGAGTCCTCGCGAACCGCCGGCATCGATACCTTCGGCGAACACGCCGCGCAGAAACGACTCCAGAAACGCTTCTCCGCAACCACGTTGAATGGCGTGGTGCAGTACAGCGAGTCCGCGCTCTGCGGGACGCCCAACCGGATCGGCCACATCACCGAAGGGTAGTCCCAAGCGCGTGGCTTCACGCTTGGCGTCCAGCAGGATATAAAACCTTTTGGCGGTGGGTATCGGTAGACCGCGCATCACCATGGGGAGCACGAACTTGAGTTCAAGCTTCGCGCCGTAATGCTGTGCAAGTTGGCGTATTCGCGGCACGGCGAGCCAGGTGTATGGGCTACGCAGCGAGCAGAAGAACGTTATCGTCGGCGGTGTTCGAGAGGGGTCTTTCGATTTTGGTAACGACAGGAGCCGGAGATCAGGTGGCATGAGGGTGCCGGGGTCTTCGCCAGTTTCTGCGAGTCCCGATTGACGCAAGCGCGCTTCGAGATGATGAAGTCGATCGATGCCCCAGTACCACTCACCCTCAAAATAAAACATGGCGCCGAGATAATGTCCGAGGCGTTCACGCAGAGCGCCCCCACGTTCGATCGTCTCTGGCGTCTCGGTGAGGTCGGCGAGCTCGGCGTGGTTTTCCGGCGCTCCGAGGCCGAAACGCGAGGCGAGGGCGGCGGCATCGCGCTCAGACCATTTCCGCAACGCAGTAAACTCCGGTGCCGCAGCCAGATCGGGCGGAGGCACGGCGTGGCACTCGATCCGAATGGCATAACGACTCGTCAGTCGCTCGAGCTGCGACGCAGCAAGTGTGCTGTAGGGATCATCAAACTGGTGGAAGTAATGTACGGTCGGCGAGCGACGGGTAACTCGCCGTTCGAGCGAGCGTAGGGAACGCCGCAGATCCCGCCGTCGTTCGCTGGTCAGGAATTGTGCCACCCGGCGTCCGACCTCTGCGCGTACACGGCTCACGGGCGTGAGCTCATCTCAATATCCGTCGACCCGACGGGCAAAGAAAACCAGTCGCCGTCGACGCCGACACGGATGGGGCCCTCGAAACGAGCTGAAGCATCGCCCAGAAAACGCGCATCCAAGAAGCGGCTCGGCAAGGGCGGCACGATGTGATTGAACACCAGCATCTTGACGCGCGCACGCTGTGCGATCTCGGCGGCCTGTTCGGGGCTCGTGTGGTAATTGCGGATATCCGCCATGACTTGCGCGTACGCGGTTCGTGCATGACGGGCGAATCCACTTTCCATCAGTGCGACCAGTCGCGGCGAAAGCCCCTCGTGGATCAACAGGTCGACATTCTGCGCTTCGCGTTCGACGGCAGCGCTCGCTCGCGTGTCGCCGCTGATCACGAGACTGCGACCTTTGTAGTCGAAGCGATAACCCACAGCGGGTTGTACCGGCCCGTGATCGACCATGAAGGCGGTGATTTTGAGTGACGGCGTGTCGATGAGGACGGCGCGGCCGTCCGTCGCGATCGAAAACTCCTTGGCCGAGAGGCCGCGCCCCGCCGGCGGAGCGATCAGCGAGCCATGGTGAGCGGTTCGATAGTTGTTGTCGTTCGAGTAAGCGTGCGTAATCCCTTCGGCCACCGCCACGACGCCCGCGGGTCCGTAAACCGCGAGAGGCGTTCTCGCGGAAGCCGAGATCCATCGCTGCAGGGCGAGATCCCCGAGTCCGCCGATGTGGTCGCCATGGAAATGGGTCAACAGCACCGCCTCGATCCGACCTGGGTTCAGCAGCATTCGGTTGAGGACGGAAGCGCTGCCGGCCCCGGCATCAACGATAAAGAGGCGGTTACCGGCGAGTACGGCCGTGCACGGCCCGCTGTGCCGGGGGTCAGTCAGGGGTGAGCCCGTGCCGCAGAGCCCGACGTGAAGACCGTCGGGTAGGCCGACCGCCGGGTCGGGCAGGGCGGCCGTCCGGTCGATCACCCGACCGATCCGTTTTTCCGCGATTTCACCGCGGTAAAACCAGCCGAGAACGAGCACCACCACCAGGGCGACCAGGGCAACCAATACCGAACGGGATAGACGGACCATGTGCAGAGACTAACCCATCCGATTCGGAAGTAGAGCGGCCGCGGGGGACCGGGGGAGGTCGGCCCGCTGGCCGATGATGACCCGAACAAGCGTCTAACTTCGCGCCTGATCACGACGATCAAAGATTAATCCTTCCATTTCGGACGCTCTTCAGTTAGACATGACTCCAATATGGAGTAATTCTTTGAGCAGAGACTCAATCATGACGTTCTGCACTCAATGATTTTCCGCATCCTGATCATGCTCGTTGCATTCGGTGGGGCTTCTGCGCTCGCGATCGCCGATCAGGTGCGCGCCCCTGGGATCGACGTCGCCTCCGTGAGTCATGACCTGGAAATCGTTGAGGGCGTGGAATGGTGTCGTGCATCTCCAGGCGCTTCACGCGATTTCATTGAAGAGGGCGGTTGTGAGAGGAGACCACTGACTCGGCGCGAGCGTAACCTTGGATTCATAGAGGATGTCGTTTGGCTGCGGCTGCCTCTGCGAAATTCCTCGGTGCAGGACCTCGAGCCGTGGTTGCAGGTGGGACACCCGCGATTGACCAAGATCACGATCTTTCAAAAAGATGCTGCGGGGCGTTGGATGTCGGAGCGAACGGGTTATGGCGTGCCTCGATCGCAGCGAAGCAGCATCGGGAAATACTACGACGTCACCCCGGTCAGGGTGGCCGCCGGAGCGACATCGGACGTGTGGGTACGAATTGAGAGTAAAGCACGCGTCACACTCGAACTTCGTCTATGGGAGAGCCATGCCTATCGAGGGTTCAGGCAGGCAGCTACGGCATGGGTGGCGGCAAGTTCTGGGGCCTTGCTCTTCGGTCTTGTGCTGTCGCTCATGATGTGGGGGGCTTCGTCGCAGTCGCAGTACGGCTTTTTGGCGCTCTCACTACTCGGCCAATTTGTACTCTCGCTGATATTGAGCGGCGTGTTGTTGCGTCTCTTTTGGCCGGACGATCTCCCTGTCCCAATAGAGTTGGTCTCGGTGGGCGGAATGCTCGTCGCCACGGGTTTTGTCGGCTATGTCTACACGGCCGTGCCCGCTCTCAAAAAAATGCTTGAGGAACGCCTCGCTGTACGAGCACTCGCTTTCGGTGTAGTGGCTTTCCAGACGCTGAGTATTTTTGGTGATTACCGACTCGGCCTGACGGTCTGGACCGCACTATCGGTGCCATTGGGAGCCTTGATGGCTTGGGTCGCTTATGAGGCGTGGCGGCAGGGTGATGCCTTCGCCATCTGGGTGTCGGTTGCCTTTGTCGCCGTAAGCGTGTTCATGGCGCTCGGCACGCCGGCAGCGAAAATCAATGCGCCGGAATACGTCTTGGACCTGATTGCTGCGCCGGCCCTGATGTTGGTGGTCGTCGCGCTCGTGTTGTTCGCGGCCATCGAGAACCCCAGAGCCTTGCAACGACAACTCACCGATGCTGAGCTCGTCAAGCAGGGTCAGGTGCAGTTTTTGTCGAGAATGAGCCACGAGTTGCGGACTCCCCTCGATTCAATGGTTACAAATGCTCAGCTACTGATGCACTCGTCGGAACAGTTACGCGATAAGCGGGAGCTCACCGGCATCGTGAGCAGCGGCCAACAGTTGATGGGCACGATGGACGAGATCCTGGATTACGTCAGAGGCAATGCGGACGCCTCGACGCTGCAGCCCGTCCCCACCGTTCTTGGGGATTTTCTCAGACGAATCGAGTTCGAGTCGAAGGCTCTTGCGGAGAAAAACGGAAACCAATTTGTTCTCGATTTACAAACCGACCACCCATCGATTCAAAGTGCGGTACTGAAAGTCGATGCGAATCGCTTGAGGCGAGCCCTAGACCATCTCATCACGAATGCGGTGCGGCACACCCGGAATGGGATCATCTCTTTGGCGTGCGGTCTTCATCAAAGAAAGGCAGACAATTACGAACTGACTTTTGCTGTTCGCGATTCCGGATAGGGCATCGCGGCCGACGATTTGCAGCGTATTTTTCAACCTTTCGAGCGCGTCGGGCGCGCAGAGCGCTATGGAGGGAAGGGCGCCGGACTCGGGCTGGCGATCGTCAAACAGTTCGTCAACCTCATGGGTGGCGAGGTCAGCGTCGAAAGCACTTCAGGTAAAGGGAGTGTCTTTAGATTTTCCATTCCCGTCGACGGGGCTCGCTTCGGCGCGGCTGCCGAGTCGTTCATTGAGTTGCGCGCCATCGACGCGCAGGGATACGCCGGACGTCAGCGCGTCGTGGTCGTGATCGACGATGATCCGGGCGGCCGAGCGCTGGTCGCGGAGTTACTCGGTCGGATGGGGTTTGTCGTGCATGAAGCAGAAAGTGGAAACTCCGCCATCGATGAAGTGTAGTGAGCTCGATGCCCTCGATCTTGTCGTCGCCGATCAGTTCATGCCCGATGGCGACGGTTGGCGGGTGCTCGAAGTGATGCATCGGCAGCGGCCGGATACGCCTGTCATCATGATTTCCGCAGCCCCTGCGAGTCGCCCGGAGGAGCACGCCGAAGACCTTCGATTCGCAGCGGAATTTTTGAAACCCATCGACCACAACGAGTTTTTGACCTGTGTGGGTCGACTACTCGGCTTGCATTGGACACACGCACCCGGGGGAAATCCCCCCCCTCAACACGGCTCAGGGGCTGGTCAGCGCGTAAACCGCGAGGGCTACGCCTAGCGTGACGAGGCGTGCGCTTTCGAGGTAGCAAGCGAAACGGCGCCCCTCGAGCAGCCATCCCAGACTCATCGTCGACAGCACAATCGATAGCGCCCAAATGATTCGACCCTGCAGCGTGAGGATCGGAGCGATCGCCAAAAAATAAGTCGCCATGACGGCAAGCAGGGCGTACTGCACCAAGGCATAGCGCTTCATCGTCCGGGAGGTTTCGGCACTGAATTTCTTGACGCTCTGCGGATCGAGGCGGGCGAGAGCGACGCCGCGGCCACCCGGCGGGTCGAACCACGTTCGAATAGCGGTTAACACGGAGCCGGCACTCAAAGATTTACGAAATACGTCAACGTAAACGTTGAGATTTCCCCAGACCGCGTTATAGCTCGCAAGCGGCTTACGAATGCCATAGATCACGGGCTCGTGGTCGCGTTCTTCGGCAAACGTACCGAACATGCGATCCCAAATAATTAAAATACCGCCGTAGTTACGGTCGATACAGTAGTCGTTCTGTCCGTGGTGCACCCGATGATTGGAGGGCGTGACGAAGACGCGATCGATCCAGCCGAGCTTGCGCACGAGTTCGGTATGAACCCAGTACTGATAGAGCAGGTCGATGAGCGCAACGGTGCCGAACACGATCGGCGGGACCCCGATCAACGCCATTGGCAAGTAAAACGGGAAGGCTGCGAAGGCGCCCGTCGAGGTCTGCCGCAAAGCCGTCGAAAGATTGAAGTATTCGGAGGAGTGGTGGACCTGGTGCGCCGACCACATGAGATTGACCTCATGACCGCAGCGGTGAACCCAGTAGTAAATAAAGTCGTAGGCGATCAGCGCCGCGATCCAGACCCAGATCGAGTCGGTCGGCAGCGTACCGAGACGCAGATTTTCGAAGCTCCAGACATAGACGCCGAAGGTCAGCACTCGCACGAAGACTGCCGATACCTGACTCAGGATGCCGAAGTTGAGGCTCGTGATGGCATCGGGAATGTCATAGGTCTTGATGCCGCGGCGATGTGCGATCCAGGCCTCGAGCAGGATCGAGGTCATGAAGACGGGGATGGCATAGACGATCGGGTTCACGCCGCGACTATAACGGGAACTCGCTACACTGCGCAGGCATGGCAGGGATCAGCAAAATTTCGATGCGGAAGGTCATTGCGACGATGGGGATCGCGCTGATTGCGCTCTTGCCTGGCTCGTTCGCGGCGGCGCAGGTGGGAGAGCCGACGGTATTGGTCCTCGTGCGCCATGCAGAAAAAGCCAGTGATGGAACTCGTGACCCGTCGCTGAGCACCGAAGGCATCGAGCGGGCGCGAAGGCTCTCGAACGTGCTGCGTGATATCGGCCTCGCAGCCGTATTCGTGAGCGATACGCGCCGTGCGCGAGAAACCGCTGCGCCGATTGTCGCGAGTCTAGGCGTTGTCGCGGAGGAATATCCGGGCCGCGACGTTGCTGCGCTGCTCGATCGCATCTTGAAAGATCACGCCGGGAAGACGGTTCTCGTCATTGGGCATTCGAATACGGTGCCCGAAATGATTTCGACACTGACCGCCGGGCGAGAGGCCGTCGTGCTGCGCGATGACGAATATGACGCGATGTTTATCGTGACCCTTGGAAATCGCACATCGCCGACTGTGCTGCGCCTGCGATATTGAAGTTACCCGCGTCTCACGACGCGTTGCGCCCCGACTCAAGCTGCTTCCGATGCTCCTGGAAATATCGAACCGTCGTCTCGAGGAGGGCTGCTCGAAGTCCCGCCACGAATCGAGCGCTCGCGGGACTTGGGTGCTCAAGCGGTAAACTCGAGTCGTGCTCTCGAGAGAGTTCGGCCTTCATGGCGGCGAGGCGCTCGTCGACCACTTGGGTGATTCGCTCAGGGGACACGAGATGAGCGAGGTAGAGCAGCGCAAATAAATCCGAGCGCAACGAGTGTCGCGGTTCGAGGACGTTCAGCGTTCGAGCGAGCTCCGATCGGCCTGCTGGGGTAATTCGATACGCCTTCCGGTCGCGCCGACCGGCAGTCGCTTTTCCTGCCCGTTCGATCAGCCCTTGAGACATCAATGAGGAGAGGGCGGGATAAATCGATCCGAAGCCTGCTGCGAAAAAATAATCGCCCGATGTTTCGACGTGTTTTTTGAGGTCGTACCCGCTGGCTTCCCCGAAAGAGAGCAGGCCCAGGCAGACCGTTTTGGCATCCATGGGGAGAATTATATCGGATTGATATAAAAATCAGGGTGACAGGGTGCTAGAATCGCCGCCCTCGTGTGGGGCGGTAGCTCAGCTGGGAGAGCGTCGCGTTCGCAATGCGAAGGTCGGGAGTTCGATCCTCCTCCGCTCCACCATTTCCCTCGGTCACCGGGCGTGCCCCCGTAGCTCAGTGGATAGAGCGACCGCCTCCTAAGCGGTAGGTCGTCGGTTCAACTCCGGCCGGGGGCGCCACTACCTCTCGCGGCTCCCCAAGCAAGGACACTCCGAGGCTTCGGGTAGAATGCGCGGCTTTCGCCGGTTCCTGGGGGTTCGTTTCCAACATGGGCGCTTCGCGCAGCGATCAACTCGCCTCCTCTCCGCTTTACGGCGGCAATGCCGACTACGTCGAGTCCCTCTACGAGCAATATTTGAACGACCCGGCGTCGGTCTCGGCCGCCTGGCGCGAATATTTTGCCCGCATGCCGCAGCCCTCGGGCCCGGAGCGCTCGCATCGGGCGATACAGGGTGCGATCGCTGAGCGCGCCCAGGCCGCAAGGCAAGTTGGCGTTGCGGTTGCCGCTGCGCTCGATGGCGATACGAGCGCGAAGCAGGGCGCGGTATCGCGTCTCGTGCAAATCTACGCAAACCGTGGTCACCTGATCGCGAAGCTCGATCCGCTCAATCTCATGCAGCGCGAGCGACCCAAAGTTCTCAGCCTGTCGTACTTCGGTTTGACCGAGGGTGATCTCGATACGCCGTTCTTCACGGGTAGTCGGATCAACAACGTTCCGGGTCGTGCGTCGCTGCGCGAAATCATCGCCACGCTCGAGCACGTCTACTGCAGTTCGGTCGGTGCCGAGTTCGCTCACGTCTCGAACACCGAGGAGCGACTCTGGCTACAAGATGAATTCCAGTCGGGTCGCGTTCATCATCGTTTTTCGACGGAAGAGCGTCGGAATATTCTTTGGGAGCTGACGGCTGCCGAGGGGCTCGAGCGTTATCTGCACACGAAGTACGTGGGTCAGAAGCGTTTCTCGCTCGAGGGCGGCGACTCCTTGATTCCGCTGCTCGACGACCTGATCCAGACGGGCGGCAGTCTCGGGGTCGAGGAATTCGTCATTGGCATGGCCCATCGTGGTCGCTTGAACGTGCTCGTCAATGTGCTTGGTAAGGCGCCGTCCGCGTTGTTCGGCGAGTTCGAGGGCAAGTACGACATCGCTCAGATCAAGGGTTCGGGCGACGTGAAGTACCACAAGGGCTTCTCGGCCGACCTGCGCACGCCGGGTGGCAACGTCCACGTGGGTCTCGCCTTTAATCCTTCGCACCTCGAGGTGGTCAATCCGGTCGTCGAGGGCTCGGTGAGAGCGCGACAAGAGCGTCGCGGCGATACGCTCGGCGAGCGCGTCGTGCCCTGCCTCATTCATGGTGACTCGGCCTTCGGCGGACAGGGCGTCGTCATGGAAGCGATGCAGTTGTCGCAGGCGCGCGGTTACTACACCGGCGGCACCATGCATATCGTCGTGAACAACCAGGTGGGCTTCACGACCTCGAACCCTGCCGACATGCGCTCGACGATGTATTGCTCGGATGTCGCGAAGATGCTCGAGGCGCCGATTTTCCACGTGAATGGGGATGACCCTGAAGCGGTCGTGTTCGTGACGCGCCTCGCAATGAAGTATCGCCAGCGCTTCCACAAGGACGTGGTGATCGACCTCGTGTGTTATCGCCGTCTGGGTCACAACGAAGCGGACGAGCCGGCGGCGACGCAGCCGGTGATGTACAACGCCATCCGCAAGCATCCGACGACGCGCAAGCTCTATGCCGATCGGCTCGTCGCCGAAGGCGTGATCACGCAATTCGAAGCCGACGGTTTGATCGAGCAGTATCGCGCGGGCCTTGATGAGGGGCGGCCGCAGGCCAAGGCCTCGCTCGGCATGATCGGCAATAAGTACACGGTCGACTGGAGCGCCTATATGGGCAACATCGACTGGACGGCGACGATCCGCTCGGGCGTAGCCATGAAGCGTCTCAAGGCGCTCGGTGCTCGCTTGGTCTCGCTGCCGGACGGGCACACGCTGCATCCGCGCGTACAGCAGGTGATCGCCAATCGAGCCAAGATGATCGCCGGCGAGTTGCCGCTCGATTGGGGATGCGCCGAGTCGCTGGCGTATGCCAGCTTGTTGGAGGACGGCTATGCCGTTCGCATTTCGGGTCAGGACTCGGGACGCGGAACGTTCTTCCATCGGCACGCGGTTCTGCACGATCAAAGCACGGGCGTGGCTCATGTCCCGCTCAAACATATCGCCGAGCGTCAGCCGCGTTTCGAGGTCATCGATTCGGTGCTCTCGGAAGAAGCGGTTCTGGCGTTCGAGTACGGTTATTCGCAGACCGACCCGTCGGTGCTGGTCGTCTGGGAGGCGCAGTTTGGCGATTTCGCTAATGGCGCGCAGGTCATCATCGATCAGTTCATCAGTTCCGGCGAAGCGAAGTGGAGTCGATATTGTGGGCTCACCTTGTTCCTGCCGCATGGCTACGAGGGACAAGGCCCCGAGCACTCCTCGGCACGACTCGAACGATTCTTGCAGTTGTGCGCCGAACTCAACATGTCGGTCTGTGTGCCTTCAACGCCGGCGCAGGTGTTCCACATGCTGCGACGACAAATGTTGCGCGAGTTCCGCAAGCCTTTGATCGTGATGACGCCGAAGAGCTTGCTGCGTCACGACCTGTCGGTATCGGCGCTCGAAGACCTCGAGACCGGTTCGTTCAAAAATATCATCGACGAAATCGACCCGGTCGATCGTGCGAAGGTAAAGCGAGTCGTGTTCTCGAGCGGCAAAGTGTATTTCGATTTGCTCAAGGCACGTCGGGCGTCGGGCCAAGACGATGTGGCGCTGGTTCGTCTCGAGCAGATTTATCCCTTCCCCGCAGAAGAGTATGTCGCGACCCTCGTGCGCTACCCCAATGCTAATGAGATCGTCTGGTGTCAGGAAGAGCCGCAAAACCAAGGCGCCTGGTACCAGATCCGTCATCGCCTCGAGCGTCCGCTCGAGGGCAAGCGCACGTTGCTCTATGCAGGCCGAGCTCCGGCTGCAGCGCCAGCGACGGGTATCGGCAAGATCCACGATGCGGAGCAGTCGGGCTTGGTCAAGGCCGCGCTGCAATCCATCGCAAGAGATGGCGATACGCGCGTGACGCGTCGACTCACCGAAGAAAACATCCAGCCCGTGCGCTCTGCGGCGGGTTCTGGCAAGCATTGATCAGGAAACATCGAGACTATGACTATCGAAATTCGCGTTCCCCAGCTTCCCGAATCCGTTGCGGATGCGACGCTCGTCGCTTGGCGCAAGCAGCCCGGCGAATCCGCCAATCGTGATGAAAATCTCGCCGATCTCGAGACCGACAAGGTCGTGCTCGAGGTTCCGGCGCCGGCGGCGGGTGTCATCAAAGAATTCAAGGTCCAGCAGGGTGCCACGGTCAAAAGTGGCGATCTGCTCGCCATTTTCGAACCCGGTGCAGCGGCTGCTGCCCCTAAGGCCGCAGCGAAGGTCGAGCCCGCTGCCGGCAAGCCCGAGGCCGCTGCCAAATCCGCGTCGGGCGGCAAGCTCGGTCCGGCGGCGCGGCGCGTGGCCGAGGAAACCGGAGTCGAGACGAGTACGGTAAGCGGTACGGGTCGTGATGGCCGCGTGACCAAAGCCGATGTCGTCGCGCACGCTGCAAAGCAGCCTTCGGCCGCATCGCCACCGGCGGCTGCAAGTGCCGCTGTAAAGACCATGGCGCCTTCGGGTCCCCGCGCCGAACAGCGCGTGCCGATGACGCGACTCCGTCAGCGCATCGCAGAGCGTCTGGTGCAGGCTCAACAGACTGCTGCGCTGCTGACGACCTTCAATGAAGTCGATTTGACGGCGATCAACGAGCTTCGTGCTCGCCACAAAGATCGTTTCGAGAAACAGCATGGCGTGAAGCTCGGCTTCATGTCGTTCTTCGTGAAGGCGAGCATCGAAGCGCTACGCAAGTTTCCGGTGATGAACGCTGCCGTTGATGGCAACGACATCATCTATCACGAGTTCTATGACATCGGCGTTGCGGTCTCGACCGATCGCGGGCTCGTCGTTCCGGTGTTGCGCAACGCAGAGAACCTGGGCTTCGCCGAGATCGAGAGGCAGATCGCTGATTTCGGCACGCGTGCACGCGCTGGATCGCTCTCTATCGAAGAATTGCAGGGCGGTACGTTCACGGTGACGAACGGTGGAATTTTTGGTTCGATGCTCTCCACGCCGATTGTGAATGCGCCGCAAAGCGCAATTCTGGGTATGCACAAAATTCAGGAGCGTCCCATTGCCGTCGGTGGTCAAGTGGTCGTTCGGCCGATGATGTATCTCGCGGTGAGCTACGACCATCGCATCATCGATGGTCGCGAGGCCGTTCAGTTCCTAGTGTCGATCAAAGATTGCCTCGAGGATCCGGGTCGCATCCTGCTCGGTCTCTGACATCAACGGAAAAAATCATGAGTGATTACGACGTCATCGTCATCGGCGGCGGTCCCGCCGGTTACCCGGCTGCCATCCGCGCCGGCCAGAACGGCCTGAAGGTCGCCTGCATCGACGAATGGAAGAACTACGACGGCAGTGCCACCTTCGGCGGCACTTGCCTCAATGCGGGCTGCATTCCTTCCAAAGCGTTGCTCGAATCGTCCGAGCTTTTTCACCGCGCGCAGGCCGAGTTTTCGGCGCACGGTATCAAGACCGGTCCCGTGGCGATGGATATTGCTGCGATGCAAAAGCGCAAGGCCGGCATCGTGAAGAATATGACCGGTGGCATCGTGCAGTTGCTCAAGGCTGCAGGTGTCACGGCGTTGCAGGGTCACGGCAAGTTGCTCGCCGGGCGCAAGGTGGAGTTCACGGCGCACGACGGGAGCGTGAAGACGTTCGCGGCGAAGCATGTGGTGCTCGCGAGCGGTTCGCAGCCCATGTCGCTGAAGTCAGCCGCGTTCGATGGTCAACACATCGTCGACAGTTGGGGTGCTCTCGAATTCGACGCGGTTCCGAAGCGTCTCGGCGTGATTGGTGCCGGCGTCATTGGTCTCGAGCTCGGCAGCGTCTGGCGCCGACTCGGTGCCGATGTCGTGGTGCTCGAGGCGATGCCGAGCTTCCTCGCGATGGCGGATCAGCAGCTCGCCAAAGAAGCGATGAAGCACTTCAAGAAGCAGGGCCTCGACATTCGTCTCGGCGCGAAGGTTTCGGGTGCCACGGTGGCACAGGGCGAGGTTCAGGTGAGCTACACCGATAGTGCCGGCGCCTCGCAGTCGCTCATGGTCGATAAGCTCGTCGTGTGCATCGGACGTCGTCCGCATACCGCGAATTTGCTGGGTGAGGGTACGGGCGTCGTGATCGACGAGCGCGGCTTCATCAAAGTGGACGACCATTGCCACACCGGCGCCGAGAATGTCTGGGCCGTCGGAGATTGCGTGCGGGGCCCCATGCTCGCGCACAAAGGCAAGGAAGAAGGGGTTGCGGTCGCCGATCGCATTGCCGGCCTCTACGCGCATGTGAACTACCAGACGATTCCCTCGGTGATCTACACGGCACCCGAAATCGCCTGGGTGGGACAGACCGAAGAGCAAGTGAAAGCGAGCGGACGTTCGTACAAGGTGGGCAGTTTCCCGTTCCTCGCGAGTGGCCGCGCGCGGGCGATGGAGTCGAGTCAGGGCTTTGCGAAGCTGATCGCCGCCAAGGATGACGATCAGATCCTCGGCGTCCACATCATCGGACCGATGGCCGGAGAACTCATTGCCGAGGCGGTGCTCGCTATGGAGTACTCGGCGAGTGCCGAGGACTTGCAACGCACCATTCATGCGCATCCGACCTTGTCCGAAGCGCTTCACGAGGCGGCCCTCGCGGCCGATAAACGCGCCATCGACATGCCGAATCGCTGAGGGTTTCCGGCTATCATAGGCCGGTCGCTTTTCAGCGCATCCTCGGGGTCGCGAGCGCATGGCGCGATATCGGTCCAAGTCTTGGCGTAGCTACGATCCGGAGTCCTCCGGCTCGGTCGATACCCCGACGACTCTCGTTTCGCAGAACTGCCGCATCCTCGGGCTCGATCCCGGTTCGCGGCGGCTCGGCTACGGCATCATCGATGTCACCGGACCGGATTGTCGTTGCGTCGTCCACGGGCGTATCGAGGTCGATGGACTGCCGATGGCTGCGCGGCTCGCAAGAATTCATGAGGGCGTTCGAGCGCTCGTCCTCGAACACTCACCGGGAGAAGTCGCCGTCGAAAAAGTATTCGTCAATCGAAACGTCGACAGCGCGCTAAAGCTGGGACAGGCGCGAGGAGCGGCCTTGTCGGCGCTCGGCGAATTCGAGATCGCCGAGTACGCGCCGCGCGCCATCAAGCTCGCGACCGTGGGTTTCGGTGGCGCCGACAAACTTCAGGTGGCACACATGATGCGAACCTTGCTCAAGGTCGAAGGGCGACTCACATCGGACGCGGCCGATGCGCTGGCCGTCGCGCTGTGCCACGCGCAGCAGCGCAAGCTCGCCAGCCTCATCGCTGGTCATCACGGAGTGGCGGGATGATCGGTTCAATTCGTGGTCGGATCGTGGTCAAAGCACCGCCTCAATTACTCATCGAGGTGGGCGGTGTCGGCTACGAGATCGAGGCGCCGATGTCCACGTTTTACGGCTTGCCGGGAGTGGGCGAAGAAGTACGCCTGCTGACGCACCTCGTCGTGCGCGAAGACGCGCACATCCTGTACGGGTTCTCGACAGCGACCGAGCGGCTGCTGTTTCGCAACTTGCTCAAAGTATCGGGTGTGGGCCCGAAGATTGCGCTCGCCATTCTCTCCGGTACGACGGCCGAAGGTTTCGCCACCTGTGTCACGTCCAATGACGTGACGGCGCTCACCAAAATTCCCGGTGTCGGACGCAAGACCGCCGAGCGACTCGTCATCGAGATGCGCGATCGGCTCTCCGCGGCCGAGTTCGGCAGCTCGCTTCCCGCCGATGCCGGCGCAGGTGGTGCAGAAGGCGAGGCCTTCGCGGCGCTGGTTGCGCTCGGTTACAAACCGGCCGAGGCCACTCGGCTCATCAAGGCTGCGGCAGGCTCGGGTAGTGAAGGCACCGAGGATCTGATCCGTCGTGCATTGCAGGGAGCGCTCCGATGACTGAACGCGTAGTGAGTGCCGAGGGAGGTCGCGAGGAAGAAGCGATCGATCGGGCGATACGTCCGAAGCGCCTGGCGGATTTCGTTGGGCAGCGCCCGGTCAAAGAACAGCTCGAAATCTTTGTCGGTGCGGCGCGTGCACGATCCGAAGCGCTCGACCACGTTCTGATCTTTGGGCCGCCCGGGCTCGGCAAGACCTCGCTGGCCAACATCCTCGCCGCCGAGCTCGGCGTCAGTTTGCGACAGACTTCGGGTCCCGTGCTCGAGCGGCCGGGCGATCTCGCGGCGATCCTCACTAATTTGCAGCCGCGCGATGTGTTGTTCGTCGACGAAATTCATCGACTGTCTCCGATCGTCGAGGAAGTGCTTTATCCCGCGATGGAAGATTTTCAGCTCGACATCATGATCGGCGAAGGTCCTGCCGCGCGCTCCATCAAGTTGTCTTTGCCGCCGTTCACCTTGGTGGGCGCAACGACTCGCGCCGGACTTTTGACGTCGCCACTGCGCGACCGTTTCGGCATCGTGCAGCGGCTCGAGTTCTACGACGTTCAAGATCTCAAAAGCGTGGTTCAACGCTCGGCCGGTATTCTGGGTGTGCCGCTCGAATCGGAAGGTGCACTGCGCATCGCCGAGCGTTCGCGCGGCACGCCGCGCATTGCCAATCGGCTGCTGCGTCGAGCCCGCGACTATGCGCAGGTGAAGGGTGACGGAACCATCACCTCGACGCTCGCCGTCGCAGCGCTCGATCTACTCGAAGTCGATCCGGTCGGCTTCGACATGCTCGACCGAAAATTATTGACTACCATCATCGAGAAGTTCGAGGGTGGGCCGGTCGGCATCGACAGCCTTGCTGCGGCGATCGGCGAAGAGCGTGGCACGCTCGAGGATGTAATCGAGCCGTTTCTGATCCAGCAAGGCTTCTTGATGCGCACCGCGCGAGGCCGGGTCGCGACCCGTACGGCCTATGTGCACTTTGGTCTCACGCCGCCGCAACGACCGACTGGGGCGATGCCGCTTTTCGAGGAGGGCACTTGAGCGCATTCGAGTGGCCGGTGCGGGTGTATTGGGAAGACACCGACGCAGGCGGGGTCGTCTACTACGCCAATTATTTGCGATTTCTAGAGCGCGGCCGGACGGAGTGGTTGCGCAGTCGCGGTATCGCGCAGCGTGAGCTCGCGGCGAGCGCGGGCGTGCAGTTCATGGTTCTCGGGCTCTCGATCGAGTACAAAGCCGCAGCGCGGCTCGACGATGCGCTCGTCGTGACCTGCCAGATGCAGCCCGAGGGGCGCACCACGGCGATATTCGACCAAAAGATTTGGCGTGATTCTGCCTCGCAAGGTGAGCGGGAACTGCTTATCGAGGCGCGAGTCCGAGTTGTATGCGTGGACGCGAAGACGCTGCGGCCGCGTCGTATCGGAGGGTATGTGTCTTGAACGATTTGTCTATTCTGAAGCTCATCCTCGAAGCCACGATCATCGTGCAGGTGGTGATGCTGTCTTTGGTTCTGGCATCGGTGTACTCCTGGAGCATCATCTTCAAAAAGAGAGCGGTACTCGCTCGCGCCAAGGACGATCTTGCTCGCTTCGAGCGCGATTTCTGGTCGGGCGGCGACCTTTCCAATCTCTACAAAAGCATCGAGGCGCGCGGAAACCCCGTCGGCATCGACAGCATCTTCCGAACAGGCTTTCGTGAGTTTGCGCGGTTGCGGCAGCAGGGTGAGAGCGCGGTCGACTTGCTGCTAGAGGGCGCTCGCCGAGCCATGAAGGCGCAGCAGATCAAAGAAATCGAGTATCTCGAAAAGAGTTTGTCGACGCTGGCCACAGTGGGTTCGACGAGTCCCTACGTGGGTCTCTTCGGTACGGTGTGGGGCATCATGTATGCCTTCGTGGGCCTGGGTTCCGTGCAGCAAGCCACGCTGGCGACGGTGGCGCCCGGTATCGCCGAGGCGCTCGTGGCAACGGCCATCGGTTTGTTTGCCGCCATTCCTGCGGTCGTGGCGTACAACCGATTCGCCGATCAGGTGTGGCGTATCGAGGCGCGCTACGACGCGTTCATGGAAGAGTTCTCGACCATCTTGCAGCGTCATGCGACGCGTGACGCGGGCTGAGGCGAGGGCAGCGTATGCCGCAGTCGGGTCGAAGTCGAAAACCCATGAGCGAGATCAACGTCGTTCCCTATATCGACGTGATGTTGGTGCTGCTCATCATTTTCATGGTGACCGCGCCGTTGCTGACGCAGGGTGTCAAAGTCGACCTGCCCGATGCGGCGGCGCAGGCCATCGATCCTGCCGATCTTCAGGACCGACCGCCGCTCGTCGTGTCGGTCGATCGACAGGGCCGGCTATATCTCAACGAGGGCGACAGCCCTTCGGATCCACTCGAAGATTCGCTGCTGCAAACCCGCGTCGCAGCCGTGATCCGCAGTGCACCGGGCGTTCCCGTATTCGTCAAAGGTGATCGCCAAGTGCCGTACGGTCGCGTGGTAGAGGCGATGGTGTTGTTGCAGAGCGCAGGCGCTCGGAAAGTGGGATTTCTCACCGATCCGGTCACCGTTCGGGGTGCGCCTTGAGGTTATGTCGGGCGTGATGTCGCGCTTACGGCCGTATTTGTTATCCATCGCGTTACACATCGCGCTGGTCGTGGTGATCGTCGTGCTCGGCGTCAAAAATTGGCGTCCTGAGCCCGAGACGCCACAAGTGATGGCGATCGAGGCGGTCGCCGTCGACGCGGACGAGTTGTCGCGACTCACCCGAAACGCCCAGCCTAAAAAAGTTGAGCCACCGCCCGAGCTGGAGCCGATCGCTGAGCCTGAGCCCCAACCCATACCAAAGCCAAAGCCGAAGTCGGAGCCCCCGAAGCCTCGACCGGTCGAGCCGGCGAAGCGTGAAAACGAGGCGAAGGCGCTGAAAGCGGCCGAGGCGCTGAAGGCGGCGCAGGTCAAAGCGGAGAAGACCCGACTCGAGGAGCAGGCGCGTCGTCTGAAAGCGGAACTCGACGCCGAGGAGCGACGTCGAACCGAGGAGGCGCGAGTGCGCGCGGAGCGTGAGGCGTCGTTGCAACGGGCACTGTCCGAAGAAATCGCCGCTACCGAAGCGGCGGAGACGCGACGTGCGACCGCCGCCCGCGCCGCTTCGCTATCGGCGCAGTGGGCCGCAGCCATCCAGGCGAGGGTGCAGCGTGCGTGGATACGTCCCGCATCGGTGCAGGCAGGGCTCGATTGCCGAGTCGCGGTGACGCAGGCGATGGGCGGTACGGTGATTCGGGTCGAGGTCAAAGAATGCAATGGAGACGAGGCGGTGCGACAGTCACTCGAAGCGGCAGTGTTTCGAGCCTCGCCGTTGCCTGCGCCGCCTGAGCCCTCGCTGTTTGAGCGCAATATCGAGTTGAGGTTCAGACCGAATGATTGACACGAAGAAATTTTCCCGCGGCACTTGGTTGATGTTTTGCTTGGCATTCCTCGGGATTTCAGCGCCTCGCGTCGCGGAGGCTCAATTACAGGTCGACATTACCTCCGGCGTCATTGCGCCGATCCCGATCGCTATCGAGAATTTCGCGGCGGATCCGCAGCCGTCGGCGGAGGTGATCCGTCGCGATCTGACTCGCAGTGGACGTTTTTTGGTCGGCGAACGTACGGCGTCGGACTATTTGGTGACCGGGCGCGCCGCGGTGAGCGCAGATGGACGGATCACGATCGAGTGCGAGTTACTCAATTTGTTGACCGGTCAGCGCTTGTTGGTCGAGCGGATCAGTGCAGGGCCCGCTGCGTGGCGCAATGCGGCGCATCGCATCAGTGATCGGCTCTACCAAAGAATCATCGGTGTCCGCAGCGCCTTCGCGACGCGCATCGCGTATGTCTCGGTCGATAATCAGCCGCCGTCGCAGCGCTATCAGCTCATCGTCGCCGATGCCGATGGCGAGAATGCCAAGGTCATCCTGCAGTCGCGTCTGCCGCTGATGTCGCCGTCGTGGTCGCCCGATGGCGAATCTTTGGCCTATGTGTCCTTCGAGACCCGTACCGCGTCGATCTACATCCAGCGTGTGCGTACGGCTGAGCGACGTCGCGTCTCGTCGCGGCCCGGAGTGAACAACGCGCCGACCTGGTCGCCCGACGGGAGTCGGCTCGCGCTCACCTTGTCGTCCTCGGGCGGCAATCTCGACGTCTATGTTTTGGAGATCGCTTCCGGTGCGCTCATGCGCCTGAACGATCATCCGGCCATCGACACTGAGCCGGTCTGGTCTGCCGATGGGAGCCAGATTTACTTCACCTCCGACCGCGCTGGCGGTCCGCAGATCTATCGCCTCGGCACCGAAGCGGGTTCGCGCGCGCAGCGCGTCACCTTTGTTGGGCCGTACAACGCGCGTGCTCGGCTGAGCCCCGATGGGCGCTCGCTCGCCATGGTGACGCGCGAGGAGGGGGCGTACCGCATTGCCATCCAAGATTTGGGGAACGGGAATGTTCGGGTCCTGTCGAAGGGCCGACAAGACGAGTCACCGTATTTCTCGCCGGATGGCGGCACCATCGTGTACGCCTCGCGGGAACGCGGGCAGGGTGTGCTCGCCACGGTGAGCGCAGACGGTCTCATCGCGCAACGCCTCGCAGCCGATCGCGGCGAGGTGCGCGATCCGGCCTGGGGACCCTTCCTGCCCGATGCGGCGGCCGTGCGATAATTCAGCCGTAATTTTCGAAGGAGTTCAAAAAAGATGAAAAAGTTGATCGCTGTGATGGCTCTGCTCGGTTTTCTGGCGGCTTGCAAATCCGCGCCTCCGGTCAAAAGTGACGCGGGTGCCGACCTCGCCGACAAATCGGGGGCGTCTGCCATCGCCCAGCCGGACGATTCGGCCGGGCCGGTCTCGGCAGGTGAGGTGGGGACGTCGAGCGAATCGGCCATCGGTCTTCCGGCGGAGCTTGCCAATCGCACCATCATTTATTTTGCCTTCGATAGCGATGCGATCAGCGCCGACGACCAATCCTTGCTCGCCGCTCACGCGCGCTTCCTCGGCAGCCGTCCGGGCCTCAGTGTTCGGCTCGAAGGGCATACGGACGAGCGGGGCACGCGTGAATACAACATCGGCCTCGGCGAACGTCGCGCCCAAGCGGTTCGCCGTGCGCTCGGTCTTCAGGGCGTCACCGACTCACGTCTGAGCACGGTGAGCTATGGCGAGGAGCGTCCGGCTGCCGCCGGCGAAGATGAGTCGGCCTACTCGCGCAACCGTCGCGTCGAAATCGTCTACGTCGCCGGCTGATCCCGATGCGCCGCTCTCTGCTCGCTGCGCTGCTTTCGCTTGGCATTCTCCCGGCTCACGCGCAATCGACGCGTGAGCGGCTCGAGAGTCTCGAGTTGCAAGTGGCGCAGTTACAGGAGACGGTGCGTGGACAGGCGCTCGTCGAGTTGTCGCAGCGCCTTGATGCGCTCGAGGCCGAAGTGCGCGCGCTGCGCGGCGACCTCGATGTACTGCAACGCGAAAACGAGACGCGTCGACAGCAGCAAACCGATCTTGCAGCCGAGTTCGATCGGCGTCTTGCGGCCATCGAGAGTCGTTTGACGACCGCCACCGTCGGCACGAGCGAGTCGGGCCTCGCGGCGACGCCTGCTGCGGATTCCGAGGCGCCGCCGGTTCCAGCAGCCCCGACGGGTTCTCCGACTCCGGCGATCACTCCTCCGGAAACTCCGGAGGTTGTTTACGGGCGCGCCTTCGATGCCTTGAAGGCGGCGAAGTACCCCGAGGCCATCACGGGAATGAACGGATTCATGACGCAGTTTCCGACGCACCCGCTGGCCGACAACGCGCAGTACTGGCTCGGCCAGACCTACTTCGTGACGCGTGATTACGAGCGTGCCATCGAGGCCTTTACGGCAGTTGGCGCGCGCTCGCCCGATTCGTCCAAGGCGCCCGATGCGCTGCTCAAAAAAGGTCTCTCAGAGGCGAGTCTCGGTCGCAACGATGCGGCGCGGGCCTCGCTCAACGAGGTGATCCGGCGCTACCCGCAAAACGATGCGGCGCGCCTTGCGCGAGAGCAGCTGGCGCGAATGCGCTGAACAATTTTGGACGCGAGTCGGCTCAAGCTCACCGAGATTTTTCGTTCGCTGCAGGGCGAGGCGGACTCCGTCGGTATTCCCACAATCTTTGTTCGCCTTACGGGTTGTCCGCTGCGTTGTACCTATTGCGACACCGCCTACGCCTTTCACGGTGGAAACTGGTGGTGTTTGCCGGACATCCTCTCGAGGGTCAAAGAACTCGAGGCGACGCATGTCTGCGTGACGGGCGGTGAACCGCTCGCGCAGCCCGCCGTGTTCGAACTCATGACGGCGCTCTGCGATGCCGGGTATCGAGTATCCGTCGAGACGAGCGGCGCAATGCCTCTTGAGCGTGTCGACCCGCGAGTGGTGAAGGTGGTGGATATCAAGACACCCGCTTCGGGCGAGGACGCGCGCAACCGTTACGACGAACTCGTGCGTCTGACGGCGACCGATCTCGTGAAGTTCGTGATTGCCAATCGCGCCGATTACGAATGGAGTCGTTCGCAGCTACGCGAGCGTGCATTGGCCGAGCGCTGCACCGTGCTGTTTTCGCCCAGTCACAGCGAGTTGCCTGCGCGGGATCTTGCTGACTGGATTCTCGAAGACCGGTTGCCCGTGCGGTTCCAGGTTCAGTTGCACAAATATCTTTGGGGCGATGTACCCGGGCGATGAGCAGCGTAATCAAACCCAAAGCCGTGGTGTTGCTCTCCGGCGGTCTCGACTCGACCACGGTCCTTGCGATGGCGATCGAACAGGGCTACGACGCGTTCGCGCTGTCCGTGCATTACGGCCAGCGACATTCGGCGGAGCTCGGGGCGGCGGCGCGCGTGGCGTCCGTGCTTGGCGCGCGTGAGCACCGAGTGATGGGGGTGAATCTCGCCGGTATCGGCGGTTCGGCGCTCACCGATCACTCGATCGCCGTACCGACGACGCCCGCGGAGGGCATCCCGGTGACCTACGTGCCCGCACGCAATACCTTGATGCTCTCCCTCGCGCTCGGATGGGCGGAGGTGCTCGGTGCGCAGGCGATCTTCATCGGCGTGAATGCCGTCGACTTCTCGGGGTATCCCGACTGCCGACCGGAATACATTTCGGCCTTTGCTGAGGTGGCCCGGCTTGGCACCCGCGTGGGGGTTGAGGGCTCGCCGATCCGTATCGAATCGCCGTTGGTTCGCTTATCCAAGGCCGAAATCATCCGTGAAGGGCATCGGCTCGGGGTCGATTTTTCCCTGACGGTCTCTTGCTACCAGGCCGACGAGGCAGGGCGAGCCTGTGGCCGCTGTGACAGCTGCCGGTTGCGACAAGCAGGATTCGTGGCGGCGGACGTGCCCGATCCGACGCGATATGTGTAGAATCCGTGGGCTCTCGACGGGTACGGGTCCTTAGCTCAGCCGGTAGAGCAGCTGGCTTTTAACCAGTTGGTCGCGCGTTCGAATCGCGCAGGACCCACCAATCTTTCAGCATCCCTCTGCGACGAACCCCGGATTTTCGAAGCCCGGTTTGCCGTAGCGCAGTGCGCGTCCGTCATCCACTCGAATCACGCGACCGCCTGCTGCCGCCAACACGGCGTGGCCGGCGGCGATATCCCACTCCATGGTTCGCCCGAGGCGAGGGTAGAGATCGGCTCGTCCCTCTGCGAGCAAACAGAGCTTGAGCGATGAGCCGGCCTTCACTCGCGAGGCGATGGGTCGTCCCTGCAGCCAGGCATCGAGTGCGGCGCCGTCCCCGTGCGAACGACTCTCGACCACCGCAAGACCCTCTGCGGGAGCCGCACGACACTGTATGGCGAATCGGTGCCCATCCTGCGCCTTGTACGCCCCCAGCCCGCGAGCGCCGGCATACAACGCATTGATGGCCGGCGCGAGGACCACGCCGAGCACCGGCTCTCCGGCATACACGAGGGCGATATTGACCGTGAACTCGCCGTTACGGCTTGCGAACTCGCGCGTGCCGTCGAGGGGGTCGACCAGCCAGAACCAGCCGCTTGCGGGATCGACCTGCGGAACCTGACCTGCCGCCACGGATTCTTCGGCGACGATGGCGATCTCGGGGGTCAGACGCTTGAGGCCAGCCAGAATCAGGGCTTCGGCACGCTGGTCGGCGAGGGTGACCGGCGACGCGTCTGACTTGGTCGAGACGGCAAAATCCGTGGCATAGATCTCGGTGATGACCCGACCTGCGTCTCGGGCGAGGTTGACGATGTCATCCAAAAAAGCGAGATCGACCGTGTGCTTGTTCATGTCCTTGATTAAATAATTAATAGACATAAAATTCATCAATTGAGACAACAGGTTATCTCATTCATGGCGAAGACTCCATCCGTTCCTCTGGCTGCAGCGCGACGACGCGCCGTCGAATTGCGGATGGCTGGGCGACCCCTTGCGGAGGTACGGGCGGAGACGGGGCTCAGTGCGCCGACAATCATCGAGGCCTGTCGAGTGTTTTCCGAAGGGGGCTGGGCGGCGCTCGAGCAGCGTCGCAGCGGTCGTCCGGTCGGGGCGGGCCGAGTGTTGGATGCCGAGGACGAAGCGGCGCTGGTCAATCGATTTTCGACCGGGCGTCCGGTGGGCGAGGAGATTCTTTGGACTGCGGAGACGGTCGCGCTTGAGGCGAGAGAAATCTTTGGTGTGGCACTGGAGGGTCGCGCACTCTCTCGGTTGCTGACGCGCGCGGGGCTCGGCTTGCCGACGCTCGCCGAACGTGCAGCGGTTGATGGCTTGATCGCGCGGTGGCGACACGACATCGTCGCGCCGCTCGTCAAAGAAACTCGCCGGGTGCCCGGCGAGATTTTGTGGTGTGGTGAATGCAAGATCGGCGCATCGGCCCGCGCGCTCGTCGCGCAAACCTTGCGCGGGCAACTGGCCTGGTTGCCGCTGGCCGAACCGTTTCGTCTGGAGAGTTGGTTGAGGTTTCTCGATCAAGTGATTTCGATTTGGCCGACGACGCGCGGCGTGCTCCTGCATGGCGTCGATGCGGCACGACCGGAGCTGCATGAGTGGGCGACGCGTCACTCACCCATGCAACTTCTGAGTGCCCCGCGCGGTCCGGGTCCGCTATCGACTCCCCCGGTGCGGCGCTCATCGAAGCAAGATGACCTCGCTCACCTGCAACGCCTCGAGGCCGAAAGCATCCATATCATGCGTGAGGTGGTCGCGGAGGCCGAGCGACCTGTCTTGCTCTATACCGGCGGCAAAGATAGTGCCGCGATGCTGCATGTCGCGCGCAAGGCTTTTTTCCCCTCACCGTTGCCTTTCCCGTTGTTGCATATCGACAGCACCTGGGAGTTTCGCGAGATGTATGAGATGCGCGAAAAAGTGGCGCGTGAATATGGTCTGCGACTGATCGTGCACCGCAACCCCGAGGCCTTGCGTCGGGCGATCAATCCCTTCGCCCACGGCTCGCAGGTACATGCCGATCAATGGAACACCGAAGGCCTGCGGCAGGCACTCGATGAACACGGGTTCGACGCGGCATTCGGTGGAGCGCGTCGAGACGAAGAAAAGTCGCGCGCCAAAGAGCGCGTCTTCTCGTTTCGTAATGCGCAGCATCGGTGGGATCCGCGCAACCAGCGGCCCGAGCTCTGGAATCTCTACAACGCTCGCAAGGCGCCCGGTGAGTCGATCCGCGTGTTTCCATTGTCGAACTGGACGGAGCTCGACGTATGGCAGTACATCGGGCTCCAAAACATTCCGATCGTCCCGCTGTATCTCGCCAAAGAGCGTCCGGTCGTCGAGCGTCAGGGCATGCTCATCATGGTGGACGATGCGCGATTCCCCCTGCAGCCGGGAGAAGTCCCAGTCATCCGCAAGGTGAGATTCCGCACGCTCGGTTGCTACCCATTGTCAGGGGCCATAGAAAGTACGGCAGAAACTCTTCCCGAGATCATCGAGGAGATGCGGCGTTCGACGCTTAGTGAACGGCAAGGGCGTTTGATCGATCACGACGGACCGGCCTCGATGGAGCGCAAGAAGCGGGAGGGATATTTCTGATGTCGGACCTACTGCGCTTCATTACCTGCGGCAGTGTCGATGATGGCAAGAGCACGTTGATCGGTCGTCTGCTTTACGAGTCGCGTCAGGTGCTCGACGATCAACTCGTCGCGCTCGAAGCCGACAGCAAGAAGTGGGGGACGCAGGGCGAGGCCATCGACTTTGCGCTGCTCGTCGACGGATTGTCGGCAGAGCGCGAGCAGGGCATCACCATCGATGTGGCCTACCGCTTTTTCAGTACCCCGAGGCGGAAGTTCATCGTAGCCGATACGCCCGGTCACGAGCAGTACACGCGCAACATGGTGACGGGCGCTTCGACGGCTGATCTTGCAATCATTCTCATCGACGCGAGAAAGGGTGTGTTGACGCAAACCCGTCGCCATTCCTATTTGGTTTCTTTGATGGGAATCCGGCGCGTCGTGCTGGCCGTCAATAAAATGGATCTCATCGGCTACTCGCAAGCCGACTTCGATCGCATCGTGACCGACTATCGTGAGTTTGCGCAGCGTGTCGGTCTGACCGAGGTCACGGCCATTCCGATCTCGGCGCTGGCGGGTGACCTCATCGTCACTCGTGGTGCGCGGACGCGTTGGTATCGCGGTCCGACGCTCATGAGTTACCTCGATACTGTCGAGGTCAAATCGGTAAGCGACATCAATCGACCTTTACGCTTGCCCGTGCAGTGGGTTAATCGACCGTCCGCCGATTTTCGCGGCTATAGCGGTTTGATCACGAGTGGTGTCCTGCGCGTCGAGGACCCGGTGCGGATTCAACCCTCGGGCCGTCAAACACGGATCGCGCGTATCGTCACGGCCGATGGCGATCTCGCTGAGGCCGCTGTCGGGCAGTCGATCACCGTGACGCTCGCCGATGAGGTCGATGTTACCCGTGGCGATGTCATCAGTGCGGCCAACGACCCCGCCGAAATCGCGGATCAGTTCGAAACGACGCTGATTTGGCTCGGTGATGAGCCGATGCTCTCGGGGCGGTCCTATCTGCTCAAGCTCGGTGCTCGCACCGTCGGCGCGGTGTTCTCGACGCCCAAGCACAAGATCAACGTGAACACGCTAGAGTTGCTCGCGGCCCGACAGCTTGAGCTCAACGACATCGGAACCTGCAATGTGGCGCTCGATCAGTCCGTTGCGTTCGAGCCGTACGAGCTCGATCGATCGATGGGCGGGTTCATCGTGATCGATCGCCTGAGTCATGCGACGGTCGGGGCGGGCATGATTCGATTTGCTTTGCGTCGCGCCGCGAATATTCATCGACAGGCAGTAAGTGTCGATAAGTCAGCGCGCGCCGCGCTCAAGCATCAAAAGCCCGCTGTGGTCTGGTTCACAGGGTTATCCGGCTCCGGAAAATCCACCATCGCCAATGCGCTCGAGCAGAAGTTGTTGATCCGCGGCTGCCACAGTTATCTGCTCGACGGCGATAACGTTCGTCATGGGCTCAACAGAGACCTCGGATTCACCGCAGCAGATCGTGTCGAAAACATCCGGCGCATCGCCGAGGTGGCGAAGCTCATGGTCGATTCAGGTCTCATCGTGCTGACGGCCTTCATTTCCCCGTATCGCGCCGAGCGCAATATGGCGCGACAGTTACTCGAAGAGGGTGAGTTCATCGAAGTGCATGTCGATACGCCGCTCGAGGTGGCAGAAGCCAGGGATGCCAAGGGTCTTTACCGCAAAGCGCGTCGGGGAGAGCTCAAAAACTTCACCGGTATCGACGCCCCCTACGAGGCGCCGCAGTCACCCGAACTGCGAATCAGCACGGTCGATTGCACGGCGGACGAAGCGGCAGAGCGCGTGCTCGCTCTGCTCGAAGCGCGCGGTATCCTTGCGGCAGGGGGATGAGCCATGTCGAAGTCAGTCAACGATCCTTACGCCGAAATCCGTTCTGCGGTACGCGCACTCTGCGCGCAATTTCCGGATGAGTACTTTCGCAAGGTCGATGCCGAGCGCCGTTACCCGGTCGAGTTCGTCGACGCCTTGACCGAAGCGGGCTGGCTCGCCGCACTCATTCCGCAAGAGTATGGTGGCTCGGGGCTCTCGCTCGCGGAAGCCTCGGTCATCATGGAAGAAATCAATCGCTCGGGCGGCAATTCGGGCGCGTGCCATGGACAGATGTACGTGATGAACGTGCTCGTCCGTCATGGCAGCGAGGTGCAGCGCCGCGAGTTCCTGCCAAAGATTGCCGCTGGAAAGTTGCGTATGCAGTCGATGGCAGTGACGGAGCCGACGACGGGCACGGACACCACGCGACTCAAGACGACGGCCGTTCGTAAAGGCGATCGCTATGTCATCAACGGGCAGAAGGTGTGGATCTCTAGAGTGCAGCACTCCGATCTTATTGTCCTGCTCGCGCGTACGACGCCGCTTTCAGAGGTGCAGCGCAAGTCGGAGGGGCTCTCGGTGTTCCTCGTCGATGTTCGCGAGGCACTCGGCAAGGGTATGGCGCTCAGGTCCATTCCGAACATGGTCAATCACGAGACCAATGAAATCTTCTTCGATAACCTGGAGATCCCGGCGAGTCATCTCATCGGCGAGGAAGGAAAGGGCTTCAAATATATTCTCGATGGGCTCAATGCTGAGCGCGTGCTCATCGCGGCGGAATGCATCGGCGATGCCTACTGGTTCGTCGAGCGCGCGACGAAATATGCCAATGAACGCGTCGTGTTCGATCGGCCGATTGGCAAGAACCAAGGTGTGCAGTTTCCGATCGCCGAAAGTTACATCGAGACCGAGGCGGCAAGCCTCATGCGTTTCAAAGCCTGCGAGCTTTACGATGCCAAGCTGCCTTGCGGAGCGGAGGCCAATATGGCGAAGTACCTCGCAGCCAAGGCGTCCTGGGAGGCGGGTAATGCCTGTCTGCAGACGCATGGCGGGTTCGGTTTTGCGGCCGAGTACGACGTCGAGCGGAAGTTTCGCGAGACGCGGCTCTATCAGGCCGCGCCCATCTCGACGAATCTCATCCTGTCTTACATCGCCGAGCACGAGCTCGGACTACCCCGTTCCTATTGATCGGTGAGGCAAGGAGGCCGACGCTCATGAAACTCGATTCCTCGATTTCCGCCATCGTCACCGGTGGCGCCTCAGGGCTCGGCGAAGCCACGGCCCGCGCGCTCGCAGGGCGGGGTGTGCGAGTCGCAATTTTTGATCTCGCCGTCGAGCGCGGCGAGGCGGTTGCGCGCGACATCAAAGGTCTCTTCTGCAAAGTCGATGTCACGAGTGACGCGAGCGTCGATGAGGGTTTTATAAAGGCTCGTGCGGGTCAGGGTCAGGAACGCATCCTCGTGAATTGCGCGGGTATCGCCAATGGCTTCAAGACTGCGTTTCGTGATCGCGAAAGCGGGGAGGCCCGACATTTTCCGATGGCCGACTTTGAGCGCGCGATCCAGATCAATCTGATCGGCACGTTTCGCTGCATCGCCAAATCGGCTGCGGGAATGCTGTCGCTGGCTATTTCACCGGAGGGTGATCGGGGCGCGATCATCAACACCTCGTCGGTCGCGGCCGAAGATGGGCAGATCGGTCAGGCGGCGTACTCGGCCTCGAAGGCAGCCATTTCCGGCATGACCTTGCCGATCGCGCGCGATCTCATGAGCGAGGCCATTCGCATCAACACCATTCTGCCGGGAATTTTCGCGACGCCGATGCTCGCGGGCTTGCCGACAAAAGTCACCGACGCGTTGGCGGCGACTGTGCCGCATCCGAAGCGACTTGGGTTGCCTGAAGAATATGCGGCGCTTGCGCTCTCGATGATCGAGATCGGATATCTCAACGGCGCGTGCGTACGACTCGACGGCGCCATTCGGATGGCGCCGCGCTGAGTCAGGCGGCCGGTTCGTCGTCGCAGCCACAGTGCGCGAGCACGTAGGCCGCCGCTTCGGCGCCGGACTCGGCGTAATGCACCAGTTGTCGATCTGCGGGGTCGATATAGCCGCCCGCGATCAGCGCATCGAGCGGTATTACGACGTCCCAATACTGTCGTCCGACCAGCACGATCGGAATTGGGGCGATCGTGCGTGTCGCCACCAAATTGAGTGCTTCGTAGACCTCATCGAGCGTGCCGAAACCGCCGGGCAGTGCGACGAGCGCGCGTGCGCGGAACATGAAGTGCATTTTGCGCAAAGCAAAATATCGAAACTGAAACGCGAGACCCGGGGTGATGTAGGGGTTCGGGAACTGCTCGTGCGGCAAGCGGATGTTGAAACCGATGGTGGGTGCGCCCGCTTCGCTCGCGCCGCGATTGGCCGCCTCCATGAGACCCGGTCCGCCGTCGGTGGCCACCACCAGTCGATGACAGCCAGGCGTGTGCTTGGCACCACGACTGATCTCGTAGCCAAAGCGACGCGCCTCTGCATAGAAATGCCGTTGTTCCGCCGTCGCGCCAGGTGTCTCGGGCGAGGGGATGCGCGAACTGCCGAAGGCAACGACCGTGCTCTCGATGCCATACGCACGCAAATAGGTGTCGGCGCGATCGAACTCGAGGGCGAGGCGAACGGCCCTCGCGTGGTCGCTCTCGAGAAAATCACCGTCGTCTTCGGCGAGGCGATAGCTCGGGCTGGAGAGGATGTCCTTGAGGCGACTGTGATCCATGATCGGATGGCGCTCCTTACGGGATTCGAACCCGTGTTACAGCCTTGAGAGGGCTATGTCCTGGGCCTCTAGACGAAAGGAGCGGGGTACCGGAGTACAGGCCGGGAAGGCGCGGTATTATAGGCGCCCGCCCCAATTGCTCAAGCGGCTCGTTTTTCATAGCGGACATACCAGCATTGAATCCCCCACACGCCTCCTCTGAGGCCGTTCCTCGTCTCGCTCGCATCATCCCGCGCGACTCGCATCCGATTTCGCGCTCGAAGATCTCTCCCGAAGCGCTGCGCGTGCTCTATCGTCTGCGGGAAGCGGGGTTTGACGCTTATCTCGTCGGCGGTTGTGTGCGCGACCTCACGCTCGGCCTCGAGCCCAAGGATTTCGACGTCGCCACCAATGCGCTGCCAGAGCAGGTGAAGCGACTCTTCAGAAATTGTCGCCTGGTCGGTCGTCGTTTCCGTTTGGCGCATGTTTTCTTTGGTCGCGAAATCATGGAGGTTGCGACCTTCCGCGCCTCTGGTGCGCCGCCGCAGGGCGAGGAAGTCGTTGAGGAGGAGGTGCCGCCCGAGGAGGGTGTGGCTCTCGAGGAAGGTGATGAGGCAGTCGACGTCGAGGACTCGCGTGACGTTCACGACTTCGACGAGTCGCTCGAGCGAGTGGTCGATCAGAGTGGGCGCATCCTTCGCGACAACGTGTACGGCACCATCGACGACGACATCTGGCGTCGTGACTTCACCTGCAACGCGCTCTACTACAACATTGCCGACTTCTCCGTCTGGGATTACTGCCAAGGTTTCGAGGACGTCAAAGCGCGTCGTCTGCGGCTCATTGGCGATCCGGAGACGCGCTATCGAGAAGATCCGGTGCGTATGCTGCGTGCCGCGCGTTTTCAGGCCAAGCTCGATTTCGAGATCGAGCCGGCAACAGCCGAGCCCATTGCCAAGTTAAGTGGTCTGCTCGGCGGAGTTCCGCCTGCTCGGCTCTTCGACGAGACGCTCAAATTGTTCCTCACGGGTCACGGTGCGGCGAGTTATCGGGTGCTGCTCGAGCGTGGGTTACTCGACGAATTGCTGCCCAACGTAGCGGCGTTCGCTCGCAAGCACCCCGGTAGCGCGCCCGAGCGCATGCTCATTCAAGGGCTCATCAACACCGATGAACGGGTTCGCGCTGATCGCCCGGTCACGCCGTCGTTCCTGTTTGCGTTGCTGCTTTACGGGCCGATCGGCCTCGCCATCGAAAAACGTCCGCAGGCGGAGTGGCACGAGATTTCGACCATTCTCGATGCGGTCGACTCGGCCATGCGCGAGATCTACGCGCGAGTGGCCGTGCATCGTCGCTTCATTCTCGGCATGCGCGACATGTTTGCGTTGCAGCCTCGGCTCGAGGTGCCGCGCGGGCGGCGCGCATTGCGAACACTCGAGCACCCGCGATTTCGAGCCGCCTTCGATCTGCTGCAACTGCGCGCAGAATTCGGCATGGCCGATAAAGCGGTGGTTGAGTGGTGGGGTCGCCTTCAGTCGGCCTCGCCCGAGCAGCGCGCCACCATGAGTGAGGCGATCGGTCGCGCGGGCTCGGCGGGCGAAGGCCGTGCGTCATCCGGTGGGCGCAACAGCCGTCGTCGTCGAGGCGGAAGACGGCGAGGGCGCGGCGGCAGCGGGCCGAGCGGCTGAGTTTGGGGTCGTGAGGGTGCAGCCCGCCGTTTGGCAGCCCGCCTACGTGGGTCTTGGCAGCAACCTCGGGGACTCGCGAGATTATCTTCGTCGCGCGACCGCACGCATTGCGGCCTTTGACGACACTCGGGTCATGTTTTCATCGTCCCATTATCGGTCGGTCCCGTTTGGACCCGTGGAGCAGGGCGCTTTCGTCAACTCGGTCGCCGCGGTGCTCACGCGCCAAGCGCCCGCAGATTTTCTAAAGTCATTACGCGCGCTCGAGCGTGAACTCGGACGCGCCGAAACGCGGGTCCGTTGGGGCCCCAGAGAAATCGATCTCGATTTGCTGGTTTACGGCGACGCGACGCTGACGACCACCGAGCTGACGCTGCCTCATCCCGGGATTCCGGAGCGGGACTTCGTTCTGTATCCTCTTCGGGACATCGCGCCTCAATTGCTCATCCCGGGGATGGGCAGGGTGGCCGAACTTGCGGCCCGGGTGGCCGATCGAGGCATCGAGCTACTCGACTGAACATGACCGATCCGGTTCCTCAACGCTACATCGTCATCGAAGGCCCCATCGGCGTTGGCAAAACGTCGCTCGCTCGACGCCTTGCGAACACGCTGAATGCGGATCTCATCCTCGAGCAAGCGGAGTCGAATCCTTTCTTGGAGCGCTTTTACAGAGACCCGGTCGGTGCGGCGTTACCCGCTCAGCTGCATTTTCTTTTTCAGCGCGTGCAGCAACTCGCCGCGTTTCGTCAGGACGATCTTTTCTCCACGATCCGCGTCGCCGATTATCTGCTTGAAAAAGACCGACTCTTCGCCCGCGTGACTTTGGATGAGGCCGAGTTCGGTTTGTACGATCAGATCTACTCGCGAGTGGTCATCGACCCGCCCAAACCTGATCTCGTGATTTTTTTGCAGGCTCCGGTCGATGTGCTCCTGCAACGGATTGGTCGTCGAGGCATCAAAGCCGAGCAGTTCATTGAGCGGGCTTATCTCGAGCGTTTGAACGAGGCCTACTCAAGGTTTTTTCATGACTACGAGGCTGCGCCGCTGCTGATCGTGAACGCGGCAGCCATCGACCCGACCTCGAACGAGGCCGACTACGAAGAATTGCTGGGTGCCATTCGGCGCATGAAACGGGGCAAGCTCTACTTCAACCCGCTTCGGCACGCGGTCATCTGACCCTTAAATCGACCGCATCTTGGCTGGGATTCCGTTAATATCCCATAAATATGCAGGTAGTCACGACCATCGCCGAGGTTAGGGAGAAGGTCAAGGAGTGGCGGGCGGCCGGACGGAAGGTCGGCTACGTACCCACGATGGGTAATCTCCACGACGGCCATCTCGGACTGTGCCGTTTGGCTCGAAAAGTCACTCGTCATTACGTTGTCAGCGCCTTCGACAACCCGATGCAGTTCGGACCGAATGAGGACTTTGATCATCGTCCGCGCACGCCCGAGCGGGACGAACAACTGCTCAAGTCTGTCAATTGCGATCTGCTGTATCGCCCCGACCCCAATGAGATCTACCCACATGGGCTACTCAACTCAGTGCATATCGAGATACCCGGCTTCACCGATATTCTCTGCGGCGTCGTTCGGCCTGGCCACTTTGAAGCCCTCGTCAGCGTCGTTAATCGACTGTTCAATATCGTACAGCCCGATATCGCCGTGCTGGGCGAAAAAGATTTTCAGCAGCTCGCGGTCATTCGCCGAATGGTCGACGAGCTCAAGATGCCGATCAATGTCGTGGCCGCGCCGACGGTTCGGACGGCCGACGGTCTGGCGATGAGTTCGCGTAATCAGTACTTGAATGAGGACGAGCGTCGACTTGCGCCGCGCGTCTACGAAGAGCTTTGCAAAGTCGCCGAGGCGATCGAGATGGGCGCCGGGTCGCTGTCGGAAATCATGCAGCTCGAGTCTAAGTCTCGCGCGGCGCTTCGCGAGGACGGATTCGTCGTCGATTATTTTACGGTCGCGAGCGTCAACACCTTGCGCAAACCTGGGATCTCAGAGAGCGACTTGATCGTGTTGTGCTCGGCTCGGCTTGGTCAGGCCCGCCTCATCGACAACAAGCGCTGCACGCGTCTCTAGTTCGTCTCGGCTCGGACGCCATCCTCCAGTTGTTTGAGTGCCCACTCGACGTGCTCGCGTACGAGCGCCGACGGGTCTTGCGCACGTTCTCGCAGCACCGTTCGGGCGCGCTCGGCTGCAGCGCCTTTTTTGGAGCTATTGCCGAGCGCCACGGCAATGTTGCGCAGCCAGCGTTCGTGCCCAATGCGACGAATTGCTGAGCCGCGTAGCCTCGATTCGAATTCTTCGGCTGTCCAAAGAAAAAGCTCGGTGAGCGGTGCCTGATCGAGACCGTGGCGAACGGCTTTGAGATCAGGGTGAGAAGCGGCGCGTGCGAATTTGTTCCAGGGACAAACGATCTGGCAGTCGTCACAACCATAAATGCGGTTACCGATGAGCGGACGCAGTGGTTCGGGTATCGACCCCTGCAACTCGATAGTGAGATAGGAAACGCAGCGCCGCGCATCGAGCTGCCACGGTGCCGTGATCGCGCCGGTCGGGCAGGCGGGAATGCAGGCTTCGCAGGTACCGCAGTGCGCGCCAGTGGGTGGGTCGATCGGCAGCGGCAGATCGGTGTAGATCTCGCCCAAAAAAAACCACGAGCCCGCATCTTTGGCGATGAGGTTGGTGTGTTTGCCGATCCAGCCGAGCCCGGCGTTGCGGGCAAGGGCTTTTTCGAGCACGGGACCCGAGTCGACGAATACGCGATAGCCAAAAGTGCCGATGCGGGCCTCGATTCGGTCAGCAAAATCCTGCAGCGCGTTCCGCAAGATCTTGTGATAGTCACGACCAAGCGCGTACCGAGAGACATACGCATCATCCGGTGAGGCGAGTACCGCTTCGGCATCGGCCGCTGCGCTCGGCCAGTAATCGAGTCGAACACTGATCGCGCAGACCGTGCCGGGCTTGAGCTCCGCAGGTCGCGACCGTCGCGTGCCGTGACGTGCCATGTAATGCATGTCGCCGTGTCGACCCTCCTCGAGCCAACGCAGCAGGTGGGCTTCATCTTCCGCAAGCTCGAGGTGAGCGATGCCGATCGCCGAGAAGCCGAGCCCGACGGCCATGGCATCGAGTTCGTTTCGCAGCGCCTTGAAGTCGGGGGACGACATGCGGCGAGTATATCGGCGCCCGTATACTGCACGCCGACGCGTCGGGAGCGAAACGGACGATGGGCCTGCAAGCGAGACAGAGCATGGAGCATGGCGTGAGTGCGCAGGGGCTCTACGGCATCGATGCCGTTCGCAGCCTCGAAACGCAGGCGATCCGCTCAGGCGTCGCCGGTTACGAACTCATGTCTCGCGCCGCGACCGCGGCTTTGCGCGCATTGCGAACTCGATGGCCGGTCGCGCGTGATCTTCTCGTGGTCTGCGGAGGGGGCAACAACGGCGGCGATGGTTACGTGTTCGCGCGCTTGGCTCACGAGGCGGGTCTTGCGCCGCGGGTGTGGGCGTCGGTGCCTATCGATCGACTGACGGGTGACGCCGCTCGTGCGGCGACCGACTGCCTACAACACGGTGTGGTCGTCGAAGCCATCGATGCCGCACGGTTGGGGCACGCCGACGTGATCGTCGACGCCTTGCTCGGTATCGGACTACAACATGACGTACGCGCTGATACCGCAACGCTCATTTCAGCGATCAATGAATCGCGTCGTCCGGTGCTCGCGCTCGATGTGCCGTCGGGCTTGTGCGCGGAGACGGGTAATGTGCGAGCCGTTGCCGTTCGCGCGACCGCGACCGTCACCTTCGTCGCTCCCAAGGCAGGCCTCTATCTTGGTGAGGGTCCTGAGTACGCCGGCGAGGTGGTGCTCGCCGATCTAGAGCTCGGTTCGATTCCATCCTTAAACATCGACCCTCCGCGGCTCAAAGTTTTGCGGCGAGCCGATCTGATCGCGGGCTTGCCGCCGCGCCGACGACAGTCTCACAAAGGCGATTTCGGGCATGTGCTGGTGGTGGGCGGTGGCGTAGGCATGCCGGGTGCTGCGCGTCTTGCGGGTGAGGCCGCGTTGCGTGCGGGCGCGGGACGGGTCACTGCAGCCGTGTCGGCCGAGTCAGCGGTGGCCGTCGCAGCAGGATGTCCCGAGCTCATGGTCCGCGGGCTGACGGCCAGCGCGGCGACCGATTTGCTGCAGTCTGCAGACGTGATCGCCATTGGACTGGGCTTGGGACGCAGCGAATGGGGGCGCGCCGCTTTCTCGAATGCGCTTGAGGCCGCTCGATCGCGCGATCTGCCCACAGTGCTTGATGCCGATGCACTCAATCTTCTCGCGGAGCAGCCGAAGCTTACCTTGCCGGCCCGATGCGTGCTGACGCCGCACCCGGGCGAGGCAGCCCGACTGCTCGGCGGCTCAGCGGCCGAGATTCAGTGCGATCGACTGGGTGCGCTCAAAGAATTGCAAGCGCGATATGCCGCCACCGTCGTCTTGAAGGGTGCGGGCAGTCTCGTGTCTGACGACATTCCTTGGATCTGCGATCGTGGAACGCCTGCCATGGCGGCACCTGGCATGGGCGATCTGCTCACGGGGGTGATTGCGGCTTTGCTCGGTCAGGGACTGTCGAGCGCGCAGGCCGCACGACTCGGTGTGCTCTGGCATGCTCTGGCCGGGGAGGCGGCTGCGCTCGGGCGCGATCGCGGCGTGTTGGCGGGGGAGGTCTCTGCGTGGTTACCGCGAGCCATTTCGTCATGATCACCCTCATGTCGCGTGATGATGCATTCACTCGCAGCCTCGGTGCAGCGCTCGCGCGCACCTTGCCGACGCCACCTCCGCGGTCACTGCGGATTTTTTTGAGAGGTGATCTCGGTGCCGGCAAGACGACTTTCGTACGAGGCCTTTTACAGGGCATGGGCGAGACGCGAACCGTGAAGAGTCCAACCTACAGCTTGCTCGAAACGTACGAGCGCAGCGCCTGGCATGTGGTTCACCTCGACCTCTATCGGCTCGCGGAGCCCCGTGATCTCGGTCCGCTCGGACTGTCGGATCACGATCAGGAGGGCGCGCTATGGCTCGTCGAATGGCCCGAAAGGGGCGAGGGTGCGCTGCCGCAGCCGGATCTCGAGATATTTTTGGAGGGTCATTCATCCGGCCATTCGATTCGCTTGGAGAGTCGGACGCCGATCGCTCGGGAGTGGTTGAGCAAGGTTTCAAGTGAGCCTGAGTTTTCCGCTGCAGGGCATTGATTTTTGTTGAAATATTGACACTATTCCACGTACTCTTATACCTCATGGCACGTCTTTTCGGGTCGTCCTCGACTCGCACTCTGCAGGCTCTGCTCGCGGTGGCTTTGCTCGCCGGGGGCTCGCTCTTCGCCGCCGGTTCGGCGAGCGCGGCCGGCAAGTCTCTGCGCGAGCTTCGTATCGAGTCTCCGGTGAAAGAGACCGATCCGCTGCGCGTCGTCATCGAAGTCGAAGCCGACACCGTGCCGAAATTCTTTGTGCTCGAGCGGCCGTTACGCGCGGTGATCGATTTACCCGATACGCGCCAAACCCCTGCGCTCAAGATGCCTGCCACCCAAGGCGCGGTGCGCGCGGTGCGCGCCGGCCCGCAGGCAGACGGTTCCCTGCGACTCGTGCTCGATCTCGAAGCGGGTACCGATTTACGTTGGAACGGCGGCAAGTCACCCGCGCGTCGATTCACACTCGACGTCGCTGGCAAAGCAGCGTCGCTGGCCGCGACTGCAGCGTCCACTCCGACGGCCGAACCGGTGACCGTCGCCGTCAAGCCGATTAAAACCGATCACGCTCCTGCCGCGGGGCGCGACGTGATCGTGGCCATCGATGCAGGGCACGGAGGCCAGGATCCGGGTGCCATCGGTCGGGGTGGAACGCGCGAAAAAGATGTCGTGCTCGACATCGCACGAGAACTTGCCGAGCGCATCAACCGCGAGCCGGGAATGCGTGCCATCCTCACACGCGAAGGCGATTACTTCCTGACGCTTCGTCAAAGAATTCGTCGTGCGCGCGAGGCAGGCGCAGAGCTTTTCGTGTCGGTGCACGCGGACTCTGTGCGCGACCCGGCGGTGTCCGGCTCCTCGGTGTATGTGCTGTCGCTCAAGGGCGCGACCGACGAGCAGGCGCGCCTGTTGGCCGATCGTGAAAACGCGGCAGACCTTGCGGGCGGGGTTTCACTCGACGACAAAGACCCGGTCATTGCCTCGGTTCTCGTCGACCTCGCGCAGTCGGCGCAGATCAGCCAGAGCATGCTCGCGGCCGAGCGGGTGCTGCGATCGCTCGCGGCCGTGAACGACGTTCGCAAACCCAAAGTTCAACAGGCCGGGTTCGTCGTTCTCAAAAGTCCGGACATCCCGTCGATGCTGGTCGAGACGGCATTCATCTCGAGTCCCGCCGACGAACGACTGCTCGGAAAAGCCGAGCGTCGACAGGCGCTCGCCGAGGCCATCTTCGATGGCGTGAGACAGTTCTTCGTCGATCATCCGCCCGATGGATCACGTTTCGCACAGGCTCGCGAGTCCGGTCGCACGGTTGTGGCGACCAACGCCGACGGCGCGTCGGCCCGTTCGGGCAAGCTCTAAGTTCCGATCGTGCCCATCCGTTTACTGCCGAGTGCGCTCGTCGACCAGATCGCTGCGGGCGAGGTGGTCGAACGACCGGCATCTCTCGTCAAGGAGCTTGTCGAGAATGCGCTCGACGCCGGCGCACGCGCGATCGATATCGATATCGAAGCGGGTGGGGCGCGGCTCGTACGCATACTTGATGACGGGCAGGGGATCCCGGCCGATGAACTGCCGCTCGCCGTGCAGCGACATGCGACCAGCAAAATCGGCAGCCTCGAGGATCTCGCGGCGATTCGTTCTTTGGGATTTCGCGGCGAAGCCTTGCCTTCGATCGGTTCGGTCGCGCGGCTGCGGATTGCCACACGCGCGGCAGGCGCGGCGCAAGGATCCGAAATTCGTGTCGAGGGTGGCGCTCTCTCGACGATTGCGCCGTCACCGCAGCCTCGCGGTACCTTGGTCGAGGTTCGTGATCTTTTTTACAACGTCCCTGCACGGCGCAAGTTTCTGCGCACCGAAAGTACAGAGCTTGGGCATGTCGCGCGGCTCGTCGAGCGTTTTGCGCTGGCGCGTTTCGATGTGGCGTTCCGTTTGCGACACGAAGGGCGCACGCTGCTCGATGCGCCCTTGGCCACGACTCCCGATGTGCAGCGCGCGCGGATCGCTTCGATCATGGGTGACGAGTTCATCGCCGAGGCCTTGCCCCTCGAGCGTCGCTCCGGATCCGTCACCCTCTGGGGATGGCTCGGTCAGCCGCATGCGGCACGTGCCAGCAGCGATCAACAATTTGCGTACGTGAATGGTCGAGCCGTGCGCGATCGCGTACTCGCTGGCGCGGTGCGTTTGGGTTATCGCGACGTGCTGTATCACGGGCGCCAGCCCGCCTATCTCGTGTACCTCGAGCTCGATCCCAAATGGGTCGATGTCAACGCGCATCCACAAAAACTCGAAGTGCGGTTCCGCGACGTCAGACAGATTCACGATTTCGTGTTTCGAACCGTGCACGAGGCGCTGGGTGTGGGGGCAGGCACTGCAGCGCCCACGGCTCGGGCGACGACACTCGGAATCGAGGGTGTGCAGGCTGGGTTCGAACTGCCTGCGGAGTCGATGGGATGGGCGCACGCATTCGTCGCCGACCGCACAGCCGCGCACTTGCCACACGAGTGGCCGCGCGAAAATGCGTCCGTGTCGAGCGGCTCGCTCGGCACGGCACTCGCGCAGCTGCACGGCACCTATATTCTGGCGCAGAGCGAAGCGGGACTGATTCTGGTCGATGCCCATGCTGCTCACGAACGCGTGCTCTACGAACGCATGAAACGCGACTTCGGCAACGCCCCTGCGGTTCAGCAACTACTCGAGCCGCGTGTGGTCGAGGTGGCCGCTCACGAAAGCGAAAGCTTTGCCGCGCACGCCGAAGATTTTGCGCAAGCGGGATTCGAGATCGATGTGATCGGGCCCGGGAGCTTGGCGGTGCGCGCGGTGCCTGCGTTGCTCGCGCAGCTCGATCCGACGCCGCTGGTGCGTGAAGTGCTCAAAGATTTGCGCGACGATCGCGGCAGTCACCATCTCGAGTCGGCTGCCCACGTGTTGCTTGGCAACATCGCCTGCCGCAGCGCCATTCGCGCCAACCGCAAGCTGACCTTGCCCGAAATGAACGCCTTGCTGCGCGATATGGAAACGACTGAGCGCGCGGGGCAGTGCAATCACGGCCGTCCCACCTGGACCCTGCTCAGTCTCGAGCAACTCGACCAGTTGTTTTTGCGCGGTCGATGAGCGACGTCGACGCCATTTTACTCGCCGGGCCGACGGCCAGTGGCAAAACAGATCTCGTGCTCGCACTCGCCGAACGTGCGCCCATCGAAATCGTGAGCGTCGATTCCTCGCAGGTGTATCGGGGCTTCGACATCGGTTCCGCCAAGCCCGATATCGCCACGCGATCACGAGTGCCGCATCACCTCATTGATATTCGCGAGCCCTGCGAAACGTATAGCGCAGGAGAATTCGTCGCCGATGCGGTCGCGGTCATCGGCGAAATACGTTCGCGCGGACGGATGCCGGTTCTCGTCGGCGGGACGATGCTGTACTTCAATGCGCTCGTGCATGGGATCGCCTCCTTGCCAGTGGCCGATCCCGCCATTCGTCGACGGCTCGACGAGCGTGCGCAGGTGCTGGGTTGGCCAGCCTTACATGCCGAACTCGCCAAGGTCGACCTCGCAGCAGCGGCGCGCATTCATCCGAACGATCCGCAGCGTATCCAGCGCGCCCTCGAGGTGTACGAGGCCAGTGGCCGGACGATCAGCGACTGGCAACGCGACACGGTGCCGGCCGCCAGTTTGCGGTTCAGACGCGATGCGTTGGTACCCGCGGATCGCACCGTCCTTCATGAGCGGATCGAGCAACGATTTCTCAAGATGATGGCCGACGGGTTTTTGACCGAGGTTGAAAAACTTCGGGCACGCCCCGATAACGACCAGTGTTCGACGGCGATGCGTGCGGTCGGATATCGCCAGCTCAGCGCTCACCTTGCCGGGGAAACTGACCTCGACGAGGCGGTCCGACGGGGCATCGCCGCCTCGCGGCAACTTGCGAAGCGGCAGTTGACCTGGATTCGGGCGGACGCGGGCTGGCAAGTTTTGGAGCCTTTTGACCCTGAGGCTCGTGAACGCTGGGTGGTCGAGGCCACTTTTGTGTGCCGGGCGGCAGGAAGGGGAACCTCCCCCATGGTAGATTGGTCTACACGGGGGGAGATGCAAAAAAATTAGGAGAAATACCATGGCCAAGGGCCAGTCCCTGCAGGATCCTTTCCTCAACCAGCTCCGCAAGGAGCGGGTGCCGGTCTCCATCTATTTGGTGAACGGCATCAAGCTGCAGGGTCAAATCGATTCCTTCGACCAGTTCGTCGTGCTGCTCAAAAATACTGTCAACCAGATGGTCTACAAGCACGCCATCTCGACCATCGTCCCCGCACGAAACGTTCGTGTTCCCCTTCCCGGTGAGGAAGAGGGTGACATGGATGCCCCTCCCGTCGAGTGATCCTTAACGCACGTGTTTGAGCGTCCCCGCGGCGGCGAACGGGCCGTCCTCGTCCGTATTGGTCTAGACGGACCCGTCGAAAACGAAGATCTCGAAGAATTCGCGCAACTCGCCGAGTCGGCGGGCGTGAGTGCGGCGGTTACCGTGACCGGTCGGCGCGAACGCCCCGATCCGCGTTATTTCGTGGGGAGCGGCAAGGCCGACGAAATTCGTCAGGCTGCGGTGGACTCCTGCGCCGAAGTCATCTTGGTCGACCACGCGCTCTCGCCGAGTCAGGAGCGCAACCTCGAAAAACTCACCGGTTTGCGGGTGCTTGATCGCAACGCGCTCATCCTCGATATCTTTGCCCAGCGCGCGCGCAGTCACGAGGGCAAGCTCGAGGTCGAGCTCGCGCAGCTTCGGCATTTATCGAGTCGACTGGTGCGAGGTTGGACTCACCTCGAGCGTCAGAAGGGCGGTATCGGTTTGCGCGGGCCGGGTGAAACTCAGCTCGAAACCGATCGACGATTGCTCGGCGAACGCGTTCGGGTGCTGAGTCGCCGACTCGAAAAACTGAAACTGCAGCGCGAGACGGGTCGGCAGCGTCGGGTCGAGATTCCGATCCCGTCGGTGGCGCTCGTGGGTTACACCAACGCCGGCAAGTCGACGTTGTTCAGATCTTTGACGGGCGCTGATACGTACGTCGCCGATCAGCTCTTCGCCACCCTCGATCCCCTCGTGCGTCGGGTGAACTTACCCGGCGGATCACCGATCGTGGTGGCCGATACCGTCGGGTTCATTCGCGAGCTGCCGCACGAACTCGTTGCGGCATTCCAATCGACGCTCACCGAGGCGCGCGAAGCCACGTTGCTGCTGCACGTCATCGACGCCAGCGATCCCCGACGTGATGAGCGGATCGAACAGGTGAACGCTGTACTCACTGAGGTCGGGGCGGGGGAGCTACCCCAGATCAAGGTCTTCAATAAAATCGACCGACTCGAGATGATCCCGCGGGTCGAGCGCAATGAGACCGGCGAAGTTCAAAGCGTCTGGATTTCAGCGGCTCGGCGTCTGGGGCTTGCCGAACTGATGGACTCCGTGGCCGAACGTTTGTCCCGGTTCGCAAAGCCGCGAACGGTCCGGGTCGATGCCCGTCATGCCGGCGCCTTGCGCGCGCGGCTCTTTGCGTCAGGTGTGGTTCAGGGGGAGCGGGTTTTGGAGGACGGTAGCATCGAGCTGACCGCCAATTTGCCCGATCTCGAGGCCCGGGAACTCGCCCGGACCCCGGGCGTCGAATTGTTCGATCCCGAGTCCTCGCAAACTTGTGCGGCTGAAGGGGGGTACATACAATCTCCACCGTCTGCGCGCCCCTCTTAATCCACCCGGCGCCACCGAAAAAATACCTATGGCATGGAATGAACCTGGCGGCAGCCCGAAAAATCCTTGGGGCAAGCGCCCCGGAAAGTCGGGCGGCGACGATGCGTTTCGCAAGTTTCAGCGCAAGCTGGACAACATCATGAAGGGCTCCGCCCCGGGCGGTGGCGGTCCGGAGGGTGAGGGTCCCGAGCAGTCGATGGGCGAGAGCAAATTCCAGATTGGCCTCATTGCCGGTCTCGCGGTATTGCTCTGGGCCTATCAAAGTTTTTTCACCATCGATCAAGCCGAACGCGGCGTCATCCAGCGCTTCGGCCAATTCGTGTCGGTGCGCGATCCGGGTCTGGGCTTCCACTTGTGGCCGATCGAGCGACTCACGAAGGTCAACACGCAGCAGGTGAGCAGCGTCAACTACACCGCCAAGGTGCTGACGCAGGACATCAATCTCATCGACATGTCGCTCGCGGTTCAATATCAGCTCCGTGATCCGGTCAAATATTTGTTCCAGGTCAAAGATCCGGAGCAGACCCTGCGCGAAGTCGGCGAAATGGCCATTCGCGAAATCGTCGGCCGCAGCACCCTCGAAGAAATTCTCATCTCGAAGCGTGAGCAGGCGACGACCCGAACCAAAGAGCTGATCCAGCGAACGCTCGATCAGTACGGCGCCGGCATTTTCATCACCAGTGTCAACCTCACCGACATTCAGGTGCCGACCGACGTGCGTCCGTCTCAGGAAGACGCCAACAAGGCGATCGCCGACAAGGAGCGCCTCGTCAAAGAAGCCGAGGCCTACGCGAGCGGCATCTTGCCGGTTGCCGAGGGTAGTGCCGCGCGTCAAATGCAGGAGGCCGAGGCGTATCGCGCTCAGGTCGTGGCGGTCGCGGAAGGTGAAGCCGATCGCTTCCGTCAGCTCGTGACCCAGTACGAGAAATCCCCGCGCGTCACGCGCGATCGTCTCTATATCGAGGCGGTGGAGACCGTCTTGGCGCGTTCGCAAAAAGTAGTGGTCGACACCAAGGGCAATAACCAAATGCTCTATTTGCCGCTCGACAAGCTGATCGAGCAGCAACGCCGTAATAACGAACCCGAAATTTCCGTGACCGCCCCCCGCGCAGGCGTGGGCGCTGCCGAGGACGCTGCCCCCGTCGATCCGCGGGCGAGAGTGGAGCGCTGACATGCCGCAGTCGATACAAAAAATCTTTGGGGCCATCGCCGCCCTGGGTCTGCTCATCAGTCTTTGCACGTTCACGGTTTCCGAGAACGAGCTCGCGGTACGCAGTCAGTTCCGCGAAATCGTCGGAACCAACTTCGAGCCCGGGCTGCATTTCAAGCTGCCCATCGATACCGTGCGCAAGTTCGAGCGCCGTATCGTCTCGCAGAGCTTTGAGGGGGAGACTTTTCTCACCAGCGAAAACCGTGGCCTGATCGTCGACTACTACGTCAAATGGCGCATCAAAGATGCCGGCCGTTACTCGCAGGCGTTCGGTAACGATCCGGGTGCTGCGGGACAGCGTTTGTCCGACATCGTCAAAGACGGCATCAAAAACGCCGTCGCACAACGCACCCTGCAGGAGATCGTCTCGGCTGAGCGCACGGCGTTCACCGGCGACATGTTCGATCGCGCGAGCAAAAGTGCCGAGAGCTTGGGTCTCGAGCTCATCGATACCCGCGTTCAAAAAATTGGCCTGCCGCCGGATGTCGAGTCCCGCGTTTACGCGAGCATGCAGCAAAGCTTCAGTCGCTTGGCTCGTCAGTTGCGCGGCGAGGGCGAGAAAGAAGCGCTACGCATTCGCGCCGAAGCCGATCGCAAGCGAACCGAGATCATTTCCATCGCGGCTCGTGATGCGCTCAAGATCCGTGGTGATGCCGACTCCAAGGCCGCCGCCACGTATTCGGCGGCGTACGGTCGTAATCCCGAGTTCTACGCGTTCTATCGGAGCATTCAGGCCTATAAGAATTCGCTCGGTCGAGAGGGGGACGTCATGGTCGTCTCGCCCGACAGCGAATTCTTCAAGTACATGCGTAATCCGAACGCCGGCACGCGCTGAGCCCGCGCCGCGCGATGACAACGGGTCGTTTCGTCGTTGTGATCGGCACCCAATGGGGTGACGAAGGCAAGGGCAAGATCGTCGATTTGCTGACCGAGCGCGCTGCTGCCGTGGCGCGCTTTCAAGGCGGCCACAACGCGGGGCACACGCTGATTGTCGGCAGCGAGAAAACCGTTCTCTCGCTCATACCGTCGGGTGTGCTGCGCGCGAACGTGACCTGCTTCATCGGTAACGGTGTGGTGCTGTCCCTTGAAGCCTTGCTGCGCGAAGCGGACATGCTCGTTGAGCGCGGTGTCCCCGTATTCGATCGCTTGCGCGTGGCTCCCAATTGCCCGCTCATTTTGCCTTCGCATGTGGCACTCGATCGGGCGCGCGAGCAAGCTCGCGGCGTCAATGCCATCGGTACGACCGGTCGCGGTATCGGTCCTGCGTACGAAGATAAAGTGGCGCGACGCGCACTGCGTGTGGCCGACCTTTTCCAGCGCGAGCGATTTGCCGCAAAACTCGGCGAGATCCTCGACTTCCACAATTTCGTGCTGCAGCACTACTTCAAGCTTCCACCCGTCGATTTTCAGGCGACGCTCGACAGTCACCTGTCGATGGCCGAGCGCATCAAGCCGCTCGTCTGCGACGTCACCAACGAATTGCAAAAACTTCGGGATGCAGGCGCGAACGTCATGTTCGAGGGCGCGCAGGGCGCCATGCTCGATGTCGACCTCGGAACCTATCCTTTCGTCACCTCTTCAAACACGACGGCCGGATTCGCAGGCACGGGCACCGGTCTCGGTCCGCGCAACTTCGATTACGTCCTCGGTATAGTGAAGGCCTACACCACGCGCGTGGGCGCGGGACCGTTCCCGACCGAGCTATTCGATGAGACCGGCGAACGTCTGCAGCGTGTGGGGCAGGAGTTTGGCGCTGTCACGGGACGCCGTCGTCGCTGCGGCTGGTTCGATGCCGTGGCGCTACGGCGCTCGGTCATCCATTCGAGCGTGTCCGGGTTGTGCATGACCAAGCTCGACGTGCTCGACGGGCTCGATGTCATTCGGGTCTGTGTGGGTTACGAGGCAGACGGCGTGGTCGCGCGCGAACCGCCGTTGTTGGTCGATGGCTTTGCCGACGTCAGACCGGTTTACGAGGATCTTCCAGGATGGAAGGGCGTGACGTTTGGTATCACGCAAGAGGCCGATCTGCCTGCCGAGGCTCGCGCCTATCTGCGTCGTATCGAAGAGCTCGTCGGCGTACCCATCGACGTGATTTCGACCGGTCCGGATCGCGATCAGACTATCATCCGACGTCACCCGTTCGGGTGATCCGCACATTCAGGGGTAGGGCCGATGAGAGAGTTCGACGTTGTCGTTTTCGGAGCCACGAGTTTCGTGGGCCGAATTCTTTGCCGCTACCTCCTCGATACCTACGGGAGTGACGGCAGTCGCTTGCGTTGGGCCATTGCGGCGCGCTCGGCGGCGCGTTTGGCCGAGCTCAAGGGCGAACTTGCCGGTACGGCGGATGGACTTCCGGTCATCGTGGCCGATGCAGCCGACGAGAACGCGATGCGTTCACTCGCGCTGCGTACCAAGGTCGTCGTATCGACGGTCGGTCCGTATGCGCTGTACGGCGAACCGCTCGTCAAGGCGTGCGTCGAGACCGGCACCGATTACTGCGACCTCACGGGCGAAGTGCAATGGATTCGCCGAATGATCGATCGCTACGAAAGCGCGGCGAAAGCGAGCGGTGCTCGCATCGTGCATTGTTGCGGGTTCGATTCCATCCCCTCCGACTTCGGCGTGTACTTCCTGCAGCAGGAAGCCAAGCGACGTTTCGGGCGTCCGGCGACGCACGTCAAAATGCGCGTGCGTGCGATGCGCGGTGGATTCTCGGGTGGAACGGCGGCGAGCCTGCTCAATGTCGGCAAAGAGGTGCGTGCCAATCCGGCGCTGCGCAAAGAGCTCGCCAATCCTTATTCGCTGTGCGTCGGCTTCACTGGCGCGACCGTGCGCCAGCCGAATGTGTCCTCTGCGGTCTACGATGCAGACTTCAAGTGCTACGTGGCGCCCTTCGTGATGGCGGCCATCAATACGCGAATCGTGCACCGTAGCAACGCGTTGAGTGGCCACGCTTACTCGCGCGAGTTCCGTTACGACGAAGCGGTGTCGACGGGTCGTGGACTGCAAGGTCGGTTGGCTGCGATCGGCTCGACGGCCGGACTCGGCGCATTCATGTTCGCCAGCGCCATCGGACCCACTCGAGCCTTGCTCGAGCGTTTCGTATTGCCGAAGCCGGGTGAGGGACCGAGTCCCGAGGCGCAACGGACTGGATTCTTTGATCTGCGCTTCTTCGGGCGCACGGACGACGGAAAGGTGATTCGTGCAAAGGTCACGGGCGATCGTGATCCGGGCTATGGCTCCACCGCCAAAATGCTTGGCGAGGCCGCGGCCTGTCTGGCATTCGACGTTGAAAAGACGGAGCGTGGCGGTGGATTCTGGACGCCCTCGACGATATTCGGAGAGCGTTTACTTGCTCGGCTCACCTCGCGAGCCGGCCTCACATTCGAGGTTGCCGACTGACTGGTCGTGCAACCCCACGTTGGTGCCCGGGAGAGGACTCGAACCTCCACGGTGTTACCCGCTAGTACCTGAAACTAGTGCGTCTACCAATTCCGCCACCCGGGCAAGGTGGGGCGCGTAAATTACGCAGCACCACGAGGACTGTCAATTGAAGTCACGAAAATCGAGTCGAGGGCCTCGGCATACCGAGCGCCACGGCCGCAGCAGCACCGGCACGAGAAGTAGTCTCGGCACCATGGAAGGGGTGGTCTCCGCACATCGATCCGGCTTCGGATTCGTCCGTGTCGAGGGGCAGGAAGACAGTGTGTTCCTGCCACCGCCGCAGATGGTCGGCATCACCTCTGGCGATCGAGTTCGCGTGCGCGTCGAGCGCGCGCGTGACGGTCGTCTCTCCGGTGAGATGGAGAAAATCCTCTCGCGTGGCGTCACCGCATTTCTCGGGACCGTCGAAGCGGCAGGTCGCACGCTCTTCGTGCACTCGGTCGATCGTCGGCTGAGCCTGCGCTGCCTCGTGCCGCAAGACAAACTCGCGGGCGCTCGCGCGGGCGACTGGGTGATTGCACGCCTCACGCGTTATCCCGATGCCCATCGCACGGCGATGGCCGAGGTCGTACGGCGTCTCGATCCGGAAAGACCGCTCGAGATGGCCACCGAGACGGCGATCGCTCGCCATTCTTTGCCCGTGGAATTCAGAGCCGAGGCATTGCGCGAGGCGGAGGCGTACGGCGAGCACATCGATCCTCGCGAAGCCAAGGGACGCCTCGACTTGCGCGACATGCCGCTCGTCACCATCGACGGCGAAGACGCGCGAGATTTCGACGATGCGGTTTACGCCGAGGCACATCCGAAAGGATTTCGACTCATCGTCGCGATCGCCGATGTCAGTCATTATGTGCGCTCGGGCTCAGGTCTTGATGTCGATGCGCTCGAGCGCGGGACGTCGGTGTATTTCCCGAATCGCGTATTGCCGATGTTGCCGACCGCGCTCTCGAATCACTTGTGCTCTCTCGAGCCCGAAGTCGATCGATTGTGTTTCGTAGCCGACATGCTGGTCAGTAAAGGCGGCGCACTACTCGAGTTTCGGTTCTATCCGGCGGTCATGCGCAGCCACATGCGCCTCACGTACAAGGTTGCGTTTGAGGCGCTTTTCGAGGGGCGTCCTGCGGCCTGCCGTTCCGTGGGGGCGTTACTGCCAAAGCTGTCACCGCTCGTCGATCTCTACCGCGCCCTGCTCAAAGCGAGACACCGTCGCGGTGCGCTGGAATTCGAGAGCACGGAGCCCGCCTTCGAGTTCGATACGGAGGGGCGCGTACGCGCCATTGGCCTTTACGGCCGCAACGACGCGCACAAGCTCATCGAGGAATGCATGATCCTCGCCAACGTCGCCGCCGCGCGGCAGCTCAAGGCGGCGAAGGCCGGCGGTCTCTATCGTGTGCACGGCACGCCCGAAGAAAAGAAAATCGACCAGTTGTTGACGCAGCTGGCGGCGCTCGGCATCGACGTTGATCTTCCAGACGACATCGAGCCGCGCGATCTGCGACAAGTTACCGAACGGTCGAGCGGCAGCGCCGATTTGCCCTTCATCGAGTCACTTGTGGTGCGCTCGATGCCGCAGGCGATCTACCAGCCGACCAACATTGGACACTTCGGTCTTGCGCTCACCGAGTATGCGCATTTCACCTCGCCGATCCGGCGTTATCCTGACCTCGTCGTCCATCGTGCTCTCAAGGCAGTCGTCGAGGCGCGTGATCCCACGGGTCGACGATATGGTGCCGACGAGCTTGCGAGTCTCGGTCAGGATCTGTCTCGCCTCGAAAAGCGCGCCGACGAGTCCGATCGCTATGTCGACGCCTTTCTCAAATGTAGTTATCTGCGCGAACGTTTGGGGCAAACCTTTGACGGGCTGATCACGACGGTCGTGGGGTACGGCTGCTTCGTGCAGTTGCGCGGCCTCGGTATCGACGGTTTGTTGCGCCTCGACTCGCTCGATGACGATGAGTACGTGATGGAGTCGAACGGTCAGGCCTGGTTCGCCAAGCGCGGCAAACAGCGGCTCGGAATCGGCGTACCGGTAAGGGTGGTCGTCACCCACGCCAATCCCGTCGAGGGCCTCATCGATCTCGAACTCGGTGATCCCGCGCCCATCGTCGAAGGGAAAGCCCGACGGGCGCCGCATCATTCGCCTCGCGAGGGTGCGCGACACCGGCGTCGACCGCGGTAGGATGCGCGTCATGGGTTCTACCGAAACGGTTCATGGTCTGCATGCCGTGCAGGCGCTACTCGAGCGACACGCCGATCGCGTGCTCAAAGTTTTGGTGGCACGCGGTCGTGACGACTCGCGCATGACATCGCTGATCGCCGCAGCGACGAAGGCCAAGATATCGGTCGAGCGTGTCGAGGTGCAGCGCCTCGAAAAAATCGCCGGCGCTGCCGTGCATCAAGGCGTCATCGCGGAAGTCCGGCCGATGGCGCCGTGGAGCGAGGACGATCTCGGTGCGGCCATCGAACGGGCAGGGCCCGCGCCCCTCGTGCTCGCGCTCGATGGCGTGCAAGATCCGCACAATCTCGGCGCGTGCCTGCGAACCGCCGACGCCTGCGGCGCAATATCGGTCGTCATCCCCAAGGACCGCGCAGTCCAGCTCAATGCGACGGTCCGCAAGGTCGCCGCCGGAGCGGCCGAGACCACGCCCCTCACGGTGGTCACCAATCTTTCCCGTTGCCTGCGTGAGCTCAAGGAGCGGGGGTTTTGGGTGGTCGGTGCCGACGCGGGGGCGACCCAGCGGGCGGACCAAATCGATCTCAAAGGCCCTACCGTCCTCGTCATGGGGGCTGAGGGCAGTGGGCTGCGGCATAACACCCGAGAGCATTGCGACCTGCTTGTCCGCCTGCCCTCGCTCGGGGCGGTTGAAAGCCTCAATGTGTCGGTCGCGACCGGCATGTTGCTCTACGAGGCCGTCCGGCAGCGCCAAAACCCCTGACCCTTGCCGGGGTGGGGTCCCTCCGCTATAGTTCGCGGCCCCGTTTTTCGGGGATTTCCTTGCTCCACCGGCAGCCTCGTCGGGGGGCTTCACATCCACAAGGAGTCAACCATGAGGCATTATGAAGTCGTGTTTCTGGTTCATCCGGACCAGAGCGAGCAGGTTCCGGCCATGCTCGAGCGTTACAAGGGCATGATCACCACGGGCGGCGGACAGATCCACCGCGTCGAAGACTGGGGTCGTCGGCAGCTGGCCTTCCCGATCGCCAAAGCCCACAAAGCCCATTACATCCTGCTCAACATCGAGACCGACCAGAAGACGCTGGCTGAGCTCACCGGTGCCTTCCGTTTCAGCGACGCCGTGCTTCGTCACCTCGTCGTGAAAATGGATGGTCCGGTCACCGAGCCCTCACCGATGGCCAAGGCCACCGAAGAAGAGGCCGAAGGCGGATTCGACCGCCCGCGTCGCGCGCGCCGTGACGACATGGGCGATGACGAGCAGATCGGGGAGTAATCGAACATGAGAGACAACAAGCAGTCGGGCGGCGCGAGCCGCTTCACCCGTCGCAAGAAGTTCTGTCGCTTCACCGCCGAAGATGTGAAGCAGATCGACTACAAAGATCTCGCGACGCTCAAGGGCTACATCACCGAAACCGGCAAGATCGTGCCGAGCCGTATCACCGGCACGCGCTCGTTCTACCAGCGTCAGCTCGCTCAGGCCGTGCGTCGCGCGCGTTACCTCGCGTTGCTGCCGTACACGGACCAGCATTAAAGGGAGGCAGGAGCAATCATGGATGTCATTCTGCTGACCAAGGTCGCGAACCTCGGCAACATTGGCGATCGCGTCAAGGTGAAGTCGGGCTACGGCCGTAATTTCCTTCTGCCTTCGGGCAAAGCTACGCTCGCCACGCCGGCGAACGTTGCCAAGTTCGAAGCCCGTCGTGCCGAGCTCGAAAAAGTCGCTCGCGAGCAATTCGCGGACGCCGAGTCGCGCGCAGCGTCGCTCAAAGAATTTACGCTGCGCATCACGGCCAAGGCGGGTAACGAGGGCAAGCTCTTCGGCTCGATCGGTACTACCGATATCGCCGAGGCTTGCACGGCGCAAGGCCACAAGGTCGCTCGTTCGGAAGTCCGCTTGCCGAACGGTCCGATCCGCATGGTGGGCGACCACCAGATCGTGCTCCATCTGCACACCGACATCGACGTGCAGTTGCCGGTCACGATCGTCGCCGAGGAGTAATTCCACTTGAGCGTTCGCGGCGGAGACGTTCGTACGCCGCCGCACTCTCTTGAGGCGGAGCAGGCCGTCCTGGGCGGCCTGATGCTCGATGCTTCGGCCTGGGATAACGTCGCTGACGTTCTCCGGGCCGAAGATTTTTATCGCCCCGATCACAAGCTCGTCTTCGACGCGATCGGTCAGCTCGCCACCCACGGCAAGCCGGCCGATGCGGTGACGGTGAGCGAGCAGCTCGAGCGCAACGGTCAACTCGCAGACGCCGGCGGGCTGGCCTATCTCGGCGCTCTTGCTCGCGATACGCCGACCGCCGCCAACGTGCGCGCCTACGCGGCCATCGTCCGCGAGCGATCGCTTCTACGTCAGTTGCTGACAGCGGGAACCGAGATCGCGGCCTCTGTCTTCAACAACGAAGGCGAGACGGCGCAGGAGCTCGTAGAAACCGCAGAAAGTCGCGTGTTCGCCATTGCCGAGCAGGGCGTGCGCGGCAAGCGCGATGGCGCCGTGTCCGTGAATCAGCTCATGCCGGGACTTATCGACCAGATCGACGAGTGGCACAACAACCCCGACGGCATGCGTGGCTTGCCGACGGGCTTTGACGAATTCGATCGCAAGACCGGCGGCTTGCGAGCCGGTGATCTCGTGGTCGTCGCGGGTCGCCCCTCGATGGGTAAGACCACGTTTGCGGTCAACATGGCCGAGTACGCCGCGCTCAAGGCGGGTGTGAACGCGTCGGTCGCCATCTTCTCGATGGAAATGCCTTCCGAGCAGCTGCTCACGCGCATGCTCTCGTCCATCGGTCGGGTGTCGCTTGGGCATATTCGCAGTGGTCAAATCTCTGATGACGATTGGCCGCGTATCACGGGCGCAGCAGGGCAGCTTTCGGAAGCCAAAATCTTCATCGACGAGAAGCCGGCGCTCACGCCAACGGAACTGCGGGCGAGAGCGCGACGCGTCCATCGTGAGCACGGGCTCAATCTCGTCGTCGTCGACTACCTGCAGCTCATGCAGGTACCGGGAACCAAAGAAAACCGCGCCACTGAAATTGCCGAAATTTCACGCGGTCTCAAGGCGCTTGCCAAGGAGCTCAGCGTTCCGGTAATCGCGCTCTCGCAGCTCAATCGTGGCGTCGAGCAGCGTGTCGACAAGAAGCCGGTGATGTCGGACCTTCGCGAATCGGGCGCCATCGAGCAGGACGCGGACATGATCCTGCTCATCTATCGCGAAGAGGTGTACGACAAGAACACCACCAAGAAGGGGATCGCCGAAATCGATCTTGCCAAGCATCGTAACGGTGAGACCGGTACCTTCTTGCTGACCTTCCAGGGTCAGTACTCGCGCTTCGTCAATTACGCACCCGACTCGTACGCCGAGGGCGTGCTGCGCTGAGTCGCGGCCATCCTGCATGGCCCGCTCACTCACCTCCGCTACACCGGTCCGCGCAACGATCGCACTCGCGGCGTTGCGCCATAACCTCGCGCGGCTTCAGGCCGCAGCGCCCGCCTCCAAAGTGCTCGCGACGATCAAGGCGAATGCCTACGGGCATGGTGCGGTACAAGCGGCCCAGGCACTCGATGCAGCAGCGGCGTTTGGCGTCGCGCGGCTTGGCGAGGGTCTCGAGCTGCGTGAGCACGGAATCACCAAGCCCATCGTGCTGATGGAGGGCGTGTTCACGGACGAAGAACTCGCGCTCGCGCTCGAGCACAAACTCGATCTCGTCGTGCATGCGGATTACCAGATCGATCTGCTCGAGCGACGCGTACGCGCTCTTTCCTCAAAGAAATCAGGATCGGCTCGCGTGATTTGGCTCAAGCTCGATACGGGCATGAGTCGACTCGGTTTCCCGTCCGGGGAGACCGCGGCGGCCGCCGCCCGTCTGCGCGCGAACCCTCTCGTCGGCGAACTTCGCGGAATGACCCACTTCGCAAGGGCCGATGAACCTGCAGCGTCGATGACCGCGGAGCAACTCCGGCGTTTCAATGCGGAGCTTGTTGGACTTGATGTGCCGATCACGGGCGTCGCCAACTCGGCGGCGATTCTCTCGGCGACGGTCGGGCAGCATGAGTGGGTGAGACCCGGTATCGCGCTATACGGCAGTTCTCCCTTAAGCGACAGAGCCGCGGAGTCGCTGGGCCTCAAGCCTGTGATGACGCTCTCCACCCAGGTGATCGGGCTGCGCACGATCAATGCGGGTGACAGTGTGGGCTACGGCGCGTCGTGGCGTGCGGCGAGGCCGTCTCGCATCGCGACCCTCGCCGCTGGTTACGCCGATGGCGTGCCCCGGCATTTGCCAAGTGGTGCGCCCGTCTTGGTGGCTGGGCGTCGTGCCCCGCTCGTCGGTCGAGTGTCGATGGATATGATCACGGTCGATGTGACGGATGTGCCCGAGGTCGCGATCGGAACGTCGGCGGTGCTGTGGGGCGATGGGCTGCCGGTCGATGAAGTGGCGGCCGCAGCCGGCACAATTTCTTACGAGTTGTTGTGTGGGGTCACGCGTCGCGTCGCCTTCGATTACGTCTAAACGCTGATCTTGGTGGGCGTCGCGAGGACGACGCTGATGTTGTCATGGCCGCCGCGATCGTTGGCGGCGTCGACTAATCTTTGAGCGAGCGCATCAAGGTCTGAGTCAGTAGAAACCGATGTGCGGTCGAGTAGTGCGGCGATGTCGGTGTCGTCGAGCATGTTGCTGAGACCATCGGAGCAGAGCAGCAGCAAGTCGTCCTGCAAGAGCGCAGTAGTGAGCAGGTCGATGTCGATGTGGGGCTCGATACCTAGCGCATTGGTCAGTATGTGTCGTTGTGGCAGCTGCCGCGCCTCGGCAGGCGTGCAAAACCCTTGGTCGATGAGTTGCTGCGCGCTTGAGTGGTCGCGCGTGAGGCACTCGAGCGAGGGGGAGGGCTGCGCGCGGTAACGGTAGAGACGAGAGTCGCCGACGTGCGCTACGACGAGTTGTGGCCCGAGTTTGGAAGAGGAGATGACCCAGCCCGCCACGAGCGTGGTGCCCATGCCGGCATAACTAGGGATACGAGACGACAAGGCGTAGACGTGCGCATTGGCCTGTGCCACAGCTTCTTTAAGCGCCCACTCGGATTGAAGTGCAGCCTTGGAGAGCGCTCGCGACAGGGTGTCGATGGCGAGGCGGCTCGCGACGTCTCCGGCGTTTCGACCGCCGAGCCCGTCGGCGACCGCCACGAGACCCAATGACGCATCGACCAGAACGGCATCCTCGTTTCGCGAACGGATGCGCCCGATGTGGGTGCAGGCTGCAGCAAGAATGATGGGTTCGGTCACGCGGGTATCCTCGATCGAGGAGTGTAGTTCCGAGCCGCTCGTCTTTCGCGCTGTGTTTCCGGTCGATTTGACTCGCTAGCGTTCGATGACGCGCACCGTGCGGATGGCGTTTTCGGCGATCTGCAGCACTTCCATGTCGAACTTGCCGATACTCAGTGACGTTCCGGCGGCAGGAATGGTCTCGAGCCTCTCGAGCAGCAGGCCGTTGAGCGTCTTCGGTCCGTCGGTCGGCAGGTCCCAGCCGAGCTTTCGATTGAGCACACGAATCGTCGCTGAGGCATTCACGATGCATGCGCCGGAGGGTTCGCGGTGAATGTCGCGATGCGAGATCGTCGCCGGGTCGCTCGTGAACTCGCCGACGATTTCTTCGAGGATGTCCTCGAGCGTCACGAGACCTTCGACGTCGCCATATTCATTGACGACAAACGCGAAGCGGCGCCGATCGCGCTGAAAGTTGCTGAGCTGCATCGTGAGCGAGGTGCCTTCGGGCACGTAATACGGCTCGCGTTGCGCGGCGATTTCCTCGAGGCGATCGCGGTCGAGCGCGTCTTTGGCCAGTTCCTGCGCAATGCGCCGCATGTGCAGCAAACCCACCATCTGCCCCAGATCTCGCCGATAGACCGGCAGACGCGTATGCGGTGTCTGGCGCAGCTGATCGAGAATGCGCTCCCAGTCATCTTCGAGGTCGATGCCCGCAATGTCTTGTCGCGGAATCATGATGTCGTTGACGGTCATACGCTCGAGATCGAGCACGCTCATCAACATTTGCTGGTGACTCTTCGGGATCATGACGCCGGCTTCAGCCACCACGGTACGCAGCTCCTCGCGCGAGAGCGTCGTTTGCTGGGTTTCGCGATCGACGTTGAGACCGACGATACGGAGAGCGCCGTTGGTGATCCAGCCGATGACGAACACGGCCGGGCGCATCACCCACTGCAGCACGGTGTAGAGGTACGCCGAACTCACCGCGAGCCGACGTGGATGCAATGCGCCGTAAGTCTTGGGGCCCACTTCGCAAAAGATGAGCATCAACAACGTGAGTACGCCGGCACCGACGGCGACCCATTCATCGCCCCAGACGCGCAACACGATGATCGTGACCAGCGTGGCCGCAAGGTTATTGGCGAGGTTGTTGCCGAGCAGGATCAGACCGATGAGGCGATCGGGCCGCGCCAGCAGGCGCTCGGCGAGGATGGCGCCACGGTTGCCGGCCTTAGCCATGGTTCGCAGCTGATAGCGGTTGAAGCTCATCAGCGCCGTCTCGGTACCCGAGAAGAACGCGGATAGCACTAGACAGAGGATCAGCAGGCCGAGCAACGGCAGGAGCGCGGGGTCACTCACGTCTATAATTATCCGGTGTTCGAAAACCTGAGTCAAAAATTCGCCAAAACCGTCCAGAACCTCCGGGGGAAGGGGCGGATCAGCGAGGAGAACATTGCCGAGACCCTCCGGGAGGTGCGCATGGCCCTCTTGGAGGCGGACGTGGCGCTGCCGGTCATCAGGGCCTTCATCGACTCGGTACGCGAAAAAGCCCAGGGCACCGAGGTCGCCACCAGCCTGACCCCCGGCCAGGTCTTCGTCAGCATCCTGCATCGCGAGCTGGTGGAGCTCATGGGGGGTGCCCGGGAAGGTTTCGAGCTGCGGGCCCAGCCCCCGTACGTGGTGCTCCTGGCCGGTCTTCAGGGCGCGGGCAAGACCACCACCGCCGGCAAGCTCGCCCGTTGGCTCATCGAGTCGCGCAAGAAGCGTGTCCTACTCGTCAGCACCGACGTGCGACGCCCGGCCGCCATCCTGCAGCTGCAACGACTGGCCGAGCAGGTGGGTGCCGGTTTCCACCCCTCCGAAACCGGCGGCGATCCGGTGGCCATCGCCGAGTCGGCGCTCGAGGCGGCGCGACGCGGCGTGTACGACGTCCTCATCGTCGATACGGCAGGGCGTTTGCATGTCGACGCCGAACTGATGGATGAGGTCCGCGCCATCGACACACGCGTCGGTGCGCACGAAAAACTCTTCGTTGTCGATGCGATGGCCGGTCAGGATGCGCTCAATTCCGCCAAGTCCTTCGGCGCAGCACTTGAGCTCACCGGCATTATTTTGACCAAGGCCGATGGTGATGCACGCGGTGGCGCCGCGTTGTCGGTGCGGCAAATCACGGGTAAACCCATTGTCTTTTTGGGTGTCGGCGAAAAGACCGAGGCGCTTGAGCCGTTCGATCCCGAGCGCATGGCCAATCGCATTCTCGGCATGGGCGATGTGGTTGCTCTCGTCGAGCAAGTGCAGGGCAAGGTTGATGCGGCAGAGGCCGAACGCCTCGCCAAAAAAGTCGTCTCGGGTGGCAAGTTCGATTTCTACGATCTCAAGGGTCAGCTCGAGCAACTGCAGAACATGGGGGGTCTCGAGTCGCTCATCGACAAGCTCCCCGCCCAGCTCGCCAAGGGCGGGCTGCCCGCCGGGGTGGGGGATGTGCAGGTCCGGCGGCAGATCGCCATCATCAACTCCATGACCCACAGGGAACGGCGTCGCCCCGAGGTCATCGACGGCTCCCGGCGTCGGCGGATCGCGGCCGGGTCGGGGACCCAAGTTCAGGACGTCAACCGCCTCCTGAAGCAGTTTTCGGAGATGCAGCGGATGATGAAGGGCATGAAAGGGGGCAAGTTCCGCCGCATGCTCGGGGCCCTCAAGGGAGGGGGGTTACCCCCGGGGTTTACACCCCCTCGCTAGCGCTGCTCAGGACGCTTCCATCAAGTCCCTGATTTCTGTAGACTCCGCGCTCTTTTTCGACCCCCCGGAAGAGCGAATTGACATGGTAACGATCCGTCTAACCCGCCGTGGCGCAAAGAACTCGCCGTTCTATCACGTCGTGGTCACCGACAGCCGCAAACGTCAGGGCGGCCTCAGCCTCGAGAACGTCGGTTTCTTCAACCCCGTCGCACGCAAGAGCGAGCCGCGTCTCAAGCTCGACCTCGCCCGTATCGAGTACTGGATTGGCAAGGGTGCCAAGCAGTCCGATCGCGTGAAGACGCTCGTCAAGGATTTCCGCAAGCAGGCCACGCAGGCCGCGGCCTGAGGCCCTTGCCGCCCGCGCGCGCGTGGACGACTCCCGCGTGACTTGGGTGGAACTGGGACGTCTCGGACGGCCCAAAGGTTTGAAGGGCTGGGTGCATCTCGAGTCTTGGACCGAGCCTGCTGAAGCCCTGTTTGATTACCCCTCTTGGCATCTGCGCTCGGCAACGGGTGAGCGCCGAGAGGTGACAGTCGCCGAGTCGCGACAGAGTCCTGCGGGACTCGAGGCGCGAATCGAGGGAGCGACGACCCGCGAAGGAGCAGAAGTGCTCGTCGGGTCCATCATCGAAGTGCCGCGCTCGGCTTTGCCGAACACGGCGCCCGGTGAGCACTACCGGGTCGACCTCATCGGGTTCCGGGTGGTGAATCTCGAAGGCGTCGAACTCGGCGTCATCGAGCGGTTCGAAGACATGCCGGCGAGTGCCGTCATGGTGGTGCGCGGCGAACAGGAGCATTGGCTCCCGGTGACGCGGCAGCACTTGAAGGCGATCGATTCCTCCGCACGATGCGTGCAGGTCGATTGGCCAGAGGAGTTTTGAAGTGACTGGGCGGCAAGCGCCATTGCGTATTGCGCTCGTCACGCTGTTTCCCGCGATGGTTCGCGGGGCGCTGGGATACGGAGTGCTGGGTCGCGCGTTGGAGCGTGGCCTCGCGAGTGTCGAGTGTGTCGATCCGCGGTCTTATGCCGATGATCCGCACAAGACGGTTGATGATCGGCCCTACGGTGGCGGTCCGGGCATGGTGGGAACACCGGTGCCTTGGGCAGCGGGCATAGATGCTGCGACAGGACAGCTGCCGGCCGGAGTGCCGCGGGTGCATCTGTCGGCGCAGGGTCAAAGATTCGACCAGGGCGTGGCGCGTGAACTCGCGGCCTTGCCCGGGTTTGTGCTGGTGGCGAGTCGCTATGAGGGGCTCGACCAGCGGGTGATCGATTCGCGAATCGATCGTGAATTGTCGCTTGGAGATTTTGTGCTCTCGGGTGGCGAGTTCGCGGCGCTCGCGGTGATCGACGCAGCGGTGAGGCTTCTGCCCGGAGCGCTCGGTGACGAGCGGTCGAACGTGGAAGAGTCCTTTACCGCAGGTCGACTCGACTGGCCGCATTACACGCGACCGATCGAGTGGGAAGGCCGAACGGTGCCGGAGGT
>JBJTUA010000023.1:0-18335 GCA_046080445.1 Gammaproteobacteria bacterium | reverse complement strand
GGTTCAACCTGAACCAATTGATCAAGGGTCTTTTGCCGGGTGGCATTGGCCACTGTGTTGAGATCATCGGGGGACACAAACTGCTCCGCTACTGAGATGAAGACTGACGCCACGCACCGAGCCGGATGGATGCGGCGGTGACGACTCCATAGACCACCATGCCGGCGGCAATGCAGACAAAAACGTACTCGAGTGAGGCCTGCCACACCGTGACGCCAAGCCAGGCAGCACCGACTGCGATTACAAACCGAAGGATCGTCGCGATCACCGGCCACTTCACGGCACCGGCGCCCTGCACGTCACGCTCTACCGCCAAGGCGGCATCAATTTCATCGTCAATCGCGAGCACCGTAGCCAGGCGGGCTTCTTCGCCGAAGAGCACGGCCCCGGCGCGTGTGCGATGGCGTTTCGGGTGCGCAACGCCCCGCGCGCTTACGCGCGGGCGCTGGAGCTCGGCGCGCAGCCGATCAATCTGCCGACCGGGCCGATGGAACTGCGCTTGCCGGCCATCCGCGGCATCGGCGGTTCCGCGATCTATCTGATCGACCGCTATGGCGACGGCACCAGCATTTACGACATCGATTTCGAGTGGCTCGCTGACGCGCCACGTCACCCCGCGGGCGTTGGTCTGACGCACATCGACCATCTCACCCACAACGTTTATCGCGGCCGCATGGCGCACTGGGCGAGCTTCTACGAGCGCTTGTTCAACTTCCGCGAGATCCGCCATTTCGATATCCACGGCAAACACACCGGCTTGCAATCACGCGCGATGACCGCACCCGACGACAAAATCCGTATCCCGCTCAACGAGGAAGGTGGTCAAGGCGGCGGACAAATCGATGAGTACTTGCTGCGCTTCAATGGCGAGGGTATCCAACACATCGCGCTCGCCAGCGCCAATCTTTGCCAGACGGTCGACGCGCTACGCGGGCGCGGCGTGCCATTGATGACGGCGCCACCTGCCACCTACTATGAAATGCTCGAGGAGCGCCTGCCGGGCCACGGCCAACCGACGAGCGAATTGCAGCGGCGCGGCATCCTGCTTGATGGCAGCACGCGCGGCGAACGCCGCCTGCTGCTGCAGATCTTCTCGGAATGTCTGCTCGGCCCGGTCTTCTTCGAGTTCATCGAGCGCGCGGGCGATGAAGGCTTCGGCGAAGGCAATTTCAAAGCCCTGTTCGAGTCGTTAGAGCGCGATCAGCTGCGGCGCGGAGCGCTCAAGGCATGAGTCTCATCAAAAAAATCCATCACGTCGCCTACCGCTGTCGTGATGCCCGCGAGACCGTGGAGTTTTATCGCGACGTGCTCGGCATGCAGTTCACCACCGCCTTCGCCGAGGACCGCGTGCCCTCGACCCATGAGCCCGACCCGTACATGCACGTCTTCCTCGATGCAGGCATGGGCAACGTGCTCGCTTTCTTCGAACTGCCAACCAAAGAACCCATGGGGCGGGATCCGCACACCCCGCCCTGGGTACAGCACATTGCCTTCGAGGTCGCTGATCTCGTCACCCTCGAGAGCACGCGCCAGCGGCTCGTGCAGCGCGGCCTCGAGGTGGTGGGCCCCACCGACCACGGCCTGTTCAAATCCATCTATTTCTTTGACCCGAACGGCCACCGACTCGAGCTCACGGTCGACACGGCAACGCCAGAGATGGCACGTCGCGCGCGCGAGGTCGCCCCGGCCATGCTCGAGGAGTGGGACCGAACCAAGCGCGCTCCGCGCCACGCGGCTTGGCTGCATGCCGCCGAGTTCACCGCAGTCGACTCGGCGGCGCAGTCATGAAACTTGCCTCTGTGCGCGGTACGGGGCGCGATGGTCGTCTCGTCGTAGTGTCGCGTGATCTGCAACGGATGCTGCCCGCGGAACACATCGTGGCCACTTTGCAGGCGGCACTCGATGATTGGTCACGGCACGAACCCGCATTGCGCGCGCTCGCCATGAAACTCGAAGCCGGCGATGGCGCGCCCTTTTATCAACAGCAGTGTCTATCGCCGCTGCCGCGCGCCTATCAGTGGGCCGACGGCTCGGCCTACGTGAATCACGTCGAACTCGTACGCAAGGCGCGCAATGCCGAACTTCCCGCCTCGTTCTGGACCGACCCCTTGATGTATCAAGGCGGTTCCGACACTTTTTTGGCGCCGACCGAAGAAATCCCGCTGGCCGATGAATCCTGGGGTCTCGATTTTGAAGCGGAAGTCGCGGTGATCACGGGCGATGTCGCCGTCGGTACCGCGCCTGCCGATGCGGGCCGCAGCATTCGGCTATTGCTGCTGGTGAATGATGTGTCGTTGCGCAATCTCATTCCGAGCGAGCTCGCCAAAGGTTTCGGATTTTTTCAGTCCAAACCCTCGAGTGCGTTTTCACCGATCGCTGTCACCCCGGATGAACTCGGCGAGGCCTGGGACGGCGGACGACTACATCGCCCGCTGGAGGTCGATTACAACGGTCGTGCATTTGGTCGCGCCAATGCTGGCATCGACATGACCTTCGATTTTCCAACTTTGATTGCCCACGCCGCCAAGACTCGCGCCCTCTGCGCCGGCAGCATCGTTGGCTCTGGAACCGTATCCAATCGCGATGCCAACGGGGGTCCCGGCAAGCCGATCGCCGAAGGTGGCGTCGGTTATTCCTGCATCGCCGAGCAACGCACCATCGAAACGCTGCGCTCGGGCTCGCCGCAGACGCCTTTCATGAAAGCTGGCGATCACGTCTGCATCCAAATGCAAGATGCGCGCGGTCGCTCGATATTTGGTGCGATCGATCAACGCGTGAAAGCTCGCGCATGAGCAATTCGCCGCCGCTCGAACTCGATCGCTTTCTGCCCTATCGACTGTCGATCCTCAGTAATCTCGTCAGCTCAGCCATCGCCGAACGCTACTCCGCGCGCTTCGGCATCAGCATCCCCGAGTGGCGGGTGATGGCCGTGCTCGCGATGACGCCTGATCTCTCTGCCGCTCAAGTCGCCGAGCGCACCGCCATGGATAAAGTGGCCGTCTCGCGCGCGGTGGCATCGCTCCTGGCAAAAAATCGTCTCGCAAGAAAAATGGCGCCTGGCGATCGGCGCCGATCGATGCTGCAACTATCGGTAGAGGGCGCACGGATCTATGCCGAGGTCGCACCGCTCGCGCTCACTCTTGAAGGCGCGCTTATCGACGTACTCGATGAGCGTGACCGAACGGCTCTCGATCGAATTTTGAACACCCTGCTCGAGCGTGCGCGCACGCTTGGCGAAGGCCTGAAGACGCTTTAAGCGAAAGGAATTTCCGGAATGGGAACTGCTCAAACCACCCGCATACCCCGACGGCGGATCACCCTGATCGACGGCATTGTGCGCGCTGCGCGTGCGCTGCGCGGCGCGCCCCCTGCTGCGCTGTTGCGGGATTACTTCCGCGGCGTCGGCGAAGAAGATCTCGCCGCCCACTCGCCGCGAGCTCTGGCCTTACTCGCGAGCAAGCACTACGAGCTCGCCCGACGACGGCGCGTGGGCGAGACCCTGGTGCAGGCATTTTCGCCGGAAGCCGGCGATCCGACGGGCGACCGCTACAGTTTCGTGCTGGTGGTCACCGATGATCGACCGTTTCTGGTCGACTCCCTGAGTCTTGCATTCAGCAGCGCGAGCATCGGCGTGCAGATGCTGATCCATCCGGTCCTCGATACGCACCGACGGCGCGATGGCCGACTGCTGTCCGCCGCCCACGCCAGCGGTCCGAGCCAATTCACTCGCGAGTCATGGCAGCTCTATGAAATCGATCGCCAGTCCGATGAAGGTCGGCTCGCGGCCATCGGCGATCGACTGCGCAGCGCCCTCGATGACGTTCGTGCCACCGTCGAGGACTGGCGACCGATGCGGCAGAAACTGTTGGACGTCATCGCCGATCTGAGTGTCGATACGCACTCCGCCCGCGCGCCGGAGCGTCGCGAAGCCATCGCGCTATTGCAGTGGGTCGAAGCCGCACATTTTGTGTTCATCGGCTATCGCTACCATGCACTGCAGCGCGGACGGACAAGCGACCAACTGTTACCGCGCGCCCGCAGCGGGTTGGGCATCCTGCGCTCTAGACATGGCGCGGCGGCCGAGACCTTCGGCGGCACCCTGCGCACCGCGATGCGGTCGAGCAGTCCCCTGCTCATCGCCAAATCGGCCCTACGCTCGACCGTGCATCGCGGCGGACAGCTCGATCATCTGGCTATCAAAGATTTCGATACGCGCGGACGCGTGCGCGGCGAACATCGATTCCTCGGTCTTTGGACCTCGACCGCTTATTTTGCCTCCCCGGGCGAGATCCCGGTCGTACGCCGCAAGGTAGCCGAGGTCATCGACCGCTTCGGGCTCGATCCGCAGAGCCACGACGGCAAGGCCGTGCTCGCAGTTCTCGAAACCTGGCCGCGGGATGAACTCTTTCAGGCAAGCGTCGATGAACTCGTGACCTTCATTCGCGGCGCCGTAAATCTGTACGAACGACGCACGACACGACTACTGATGCGCTACGACGCACTCGGGCGATTCTGGTCGTGCATGGCCTTCGTCCCTCGCGACCGTTACACCACGGAAGTCAGACTCGCCATCGAAGATTTGCTGCGCGCGCGCTGCGGCGGTGACGCGGTCGAGTCGCAGGTACAGATCGCGGTGTCGAATCATGCGCGTCTGCACGTCATGGTGCGGGGCAAGGCACTGCCGACCCAACTGCAGGTCGAGGCGATCGAGTCCGCGGTGGTCGCGGCAATTGCCACCTGGACTGATCGTCTGCGCGCGGCACTGCTCGATACGCTGCCGCCGACACGCGCCGTGGCGCTGTTCGAGCGCCACAGCGCGCGCTTTCCGCCTGCCTATCAGAGCGAAGTCGATCCGCACACGGCGATCGACGATCTCGAGGCCCTCGAAGCCCTCGCGACCGAACCGAGCCTTTTGCATCTGCGCCTGCATCGACCGGTCACCGCTGCGGCCAATGTCGTGCACCTGCGAGTGACCCGCCATGCCGCCCCCGTGCCGATCGCAGAATTACTGCCAGTGCTCGAAAACTTTGGGCTACGCATGCTCGCCGAGCGTCCGTGGCTACTCGGCGCCCTTGCCGGCGCCGAGCCAGTATCCCTGCAAGACTTCGCGCTTGAGTTGCGAACCGGCACAACGCTAGATCTTGTCAAGGATGGCGAACGGCTGCTCGCCGCGCTGCGCCTCGTGCGCAGCGGCGAACTCGACAATGACGGTTTCAATCGACTGGTGCTGCAGGCGAGTCTGCCCGCCCATGAGGTCAACATATTGCGCGCCTGCTGCCGGTATCTTTTGCAGAGCGGCGTGGCCTTCAGCCAAAGCTATATGGAGCGAACGCTCGCGGCACACCCGCTGATCGCCGCTGATCTGCACGCGTTGTTTGCCGAGCGCCTCGACCCGCAGCAAGGTCGCGTTACCAACAGCAAGCGACTGCTCGAGCGACTCAGCCGCCGCCTCGATGCGATCGCGAGCGCCGATGAAGATCGCATCCTGCGAGCCTTCTTGGCGCTGATTCTCGCGATCGAGCGCACCAATCATTACCAGCGTGATGCCGCGGGGCGACGCCGTCCCGTGCTTGCCTGCAAACTGAATCCGCAGCAAATCCCCAATCTGCCGTTGCCGCGACCCAAGCACGAAATTTATGTGTTTGGTGCGCAAGTGGAAGGCGTGCATCTGCGGATGGGCGATGTCGCCCGCGGCGGCCTGCGTTGGTCGGATCGTCGCGAAGATTTCCGTACCGAGGTGCTGGGTCTCATGAAGGCGCAGAACGTCAAAAATACTTTGATCGTTCCCGAAGGTGCCAAAGGCGGGTTCGTGCCACGACAACTCCCGGTGGGCGGAACTCGCGAAGCGATCCAAGCCGAGGGAGTTGCTGCCTATCGCGCGTATATCAACGCCCTGCTCGACGTGACCGACAATATTGTCGCCGGGCGTATCGTTGCGCCCACCGGCGTGCGGCGCCGTGATGGCGACGATCCCTACCTCGTGGTCGCTGCCGACAAGGGCACTGCCACCTTCTCCGACACCGCCAATTCGATCGCCGTAGCCCGCGGATTTTGGCTGGGCGATGCCTTTGCCTCCGGCGGCTCGGCCGGCTATGACCACAAAAAAATGGGCATCACGGCGCGCGGCGCCTGGGAATGCGTCAAGCGACACTTTCGCGAACTCGGCATCGATATCCAGCGACAGGAATTCACGGTCGCCGGGGTCGGCGACATGTCGGGTGACGTATTCGGCAACGGCATGCTGCTCTCGCCCAAAATCAAACTGGTTGCCGCGTTCAATCACGCCCATATCTTCATCGATCCGAGTCCCGACGCGGCGAAATCTTTGGCGGAGCGGCAACGGCTGTTTGCGCTGCCGCGCTCGGGCTGGAACGATTACGACCCGAAACTGATTTCGCGTGGCGGCGGCGTATTCGAGCGCAGCGCAAAAAGCATTCGACTGTCGAACGAAATGCGCACGCTACTCGATCTCGAGGTCGACTGTTTGCCGCCAGCCGAGCTGATCCGCGCGATCCTGCGCATGCCGGTCGATCTGCTCTGGAACGGCGGCATTGGCACGTACGTGAAAGCCTCGTTCGAACTGCAGTCGGCGGCCGGTGATCGTGGCAACGACTCGCTGCGAGTCGACGGGCGGGAATTGCGCGTACGCGTCGTCGGTGAGGGCGGTAACCTCGGCTGCACGCAACTGGGCCGCGTCGAGTACGCACTCGCGGGCGGACGCATCAATACCGATTTCATCGACAACTCGGCCGGCGTCAATACCTCCGATGTCGAGGTCAACCTCAAAATTCTCACCAACGGCATCGAAGCCCGCGGCGGCCTGCGCCGCGCCGATCGCGACCGACTACTCGCCAGACTGACCGACGAAGTTGCCGCGCTGGTGCTGCGCAACAACTATTTGCAGAGCCAGGCGCTGTCGACCCTCGAGCTGCAAAGCGCCGAGCGACTACCGGAGTTGCGCGGCGTGATCCGCGATCTCGAGCGCAACGGCGAACTCGATCGCAAAGTCGAGTTTCTGCCTGACGAAGAAACCTTGAGCGCCCGGCGTAAGCAGGGCCTGGGACTGACTCGTCCTGAACTTGCAGTGGTGCTGGCTTACTCGAAGATTTCGCTCAATCGGCAATTACTCGACTCCGATCTGCCCGAGGATCGTTACTTCGCCGCCGAACTTGCGCGCTACTTCCCATCGGCGGCACGCCGGCGCTTCGCGCGCGAGATAGGGCGGCACAAGCTGCGACGCGAAATCATCACCACCGCGGTCACCAATAGCCTGATCAATCGCATGGGCCCGAGTTTTGTGCTGCGCGCCCATGCCGAATCTGGTGCGAGCGCCGCCGATGTCGCGCGGGCCTACAGCATCACCCGCGAAATATTGGGCATGCGTGAAATTTGGGGACGCCTCGAGACGCTCGATAACAGCGTGGCAAGCCGCTCGCAGTACATTGCCTATGCGGATACGGCGCGACTGCTGCGTCATGTCACGATGTGGTTATTGCGCCAGCGACAACAGACCCTCGATGTCGCAGCGACTGTCAAAATTTTCAGCGCGCCAATGCAGCAACTGCGCGACGCCTTGCCGGGCGTACTCGCGGGCAGCCCCGCCGAACGTCACCGCAAAGCCTTGGCCGAGTACACCGCCGCCAGCCTGCCCCCCGTGCTCGCCGCCGCACTCGCGGACCTGCGCGTACTCGACAATGCACTCGATATTCTCGACTGCGCCGCCCAGGCGAAGCGGCAGGTTCGCGAGACCGCTGCGGACTGGTTCCGCACCCTCGCCACGCTGCGGCTGGACTGGCTCGAAGATCGCATCACGGGACTCGCGGTCGACTCCAGCCTGCAGGCGACGGCACGCATCGGACTACGCGAGACCGGTCGCGGCTTTGAGCGACGCATCGTCGATCGGGTCATTGCCGAAGGCGGTATCGAGCGCTGGCGCGCCGCGCGCCCCAAGGCGCTTGCCCATTGGGAACGCACGGTGGCCGAGATCGCCGCCCAAGAAAGTGCCGACTTTGCCTCGCTGTCGGTGTGTCTCGATGCGCTGCGGCCGTTGGCAGACTGAGCCCGGCGGGGCCGAGCGCCAAGGGCCACGATTCAGCAGCGGCGAACGCGCTACGCGGTCGACGTTATTTTGAATCGGCGGCTTGCTCGGCAAGCTTGCGTCGCGAGAGCTCCGCTTTTTGGTGCATGGGCGTGCGCGCCGCGAGCCAGGCGGCAAGCGTCACGCCGACCGCAATCGCAATAAGTTCGATCGCGTGCTTGTCAGGGTATTCCCAAAACTCGGTGAAGAGCTTCCACCGACCTCCGAGTTCGACCGCGTTCCAGGCGACGATGGCCGTCGGAATACCATAGCGGATGGCTGTGGTGACCTTCCAAAAAAGCATCAGACGACGGAACAGATACACTGCCCAGATGAGGTTCAGCCCGAAAACCACATAGGCGGCCGGATGACGATCACCAAAGAAACGCTCGTCATAGAGGAACAACAGGAACAAGTAGAAGAACCAGATCACATAGATGGTTTCGAGCGCAGTGATCCCGGCGAAATTGCGCTCGTGCGCCGGATTCGGTTTACCGGTCTTGAGGCCGAGGTGACGCTGGAACCAGACGAAGAAGTTGCACTTCGTTTCCTTGTTGAACAAGAAGTACACGAGGGTCGCACCCATCACGCCGACCGAAGACATCATCACGAGATACTCGCCTTTGGTGGCGATGGAGCCCGGACTGTTCTTGTCCATCAGATCGGGAACCCCAAGTACCTGCGCCGACCAGACAAACGCAAACTCGACCCAACCGGTCCAAAGAAAAGTACCCGCCCAGAATCCATACCACGTCGCGGAGACTTCATTCGGATTACGCATGCCGAGCCAAAGCAGCACTGCGCCAAAAAAGCCCATCGTGATGGCCGATTCGTAGACATAGCCCGGCCCCGGCCAGATATCCTCCATCATGATCATCACCGTGTGCCCGAGAGCCTGCACGATGAACACGATGAAAAAAGCCATCAGCCCCGGCCATGGCGGCCGCGCCAAAAACCCTTTGAGCCCGCCGTTGGCGGGTAAGCCAGATTCGACGTTGGCGTTCATGCTTCCCCCGTTTGCACCCGATGAGTTCGGATCTTGGCTGAGTCTAGGCCTCGCGCTTGCGTCCGTGGGTCAACAGAAGGTAAACGTCCACCCATGACCGCACTCTCGGCCCGCCCCTCACCCCGACTTTTGCTGGTCGAAGACGATCGGGCGCTCGCCACCATGCTGCGCGAGTACCTCGAATTGCAGGGCTTCGAGGTCAAGCCAGTCACGAGCGGCGAGCAGGCGCTGGATCTCATCCCCCGCGAGCCCCCGGATTTGGTCGTGCTCGATGTCGGGCTGCCCGGGATCGACGGCTTCGCGACTCTCGAACGCCTTCGGCAGCAGCACGCGTTGCCCGTGATCATGCTCACCGCCCGCGGCGAGGAGCGTGACCGTATTGCCGGTCTGATGGCCGGCGCGGACGACTACTTGCCCAAACCCTTCAATCCGCTGGAGCTCGCCGCCCGCATCCGCGCAATCTTGAAACGCAGCATCAGCACTGCGCCGCAAACCCTTGCGTCCGGGGCGAAGACGCTTGGCTACGGCAATCTGGTGTTGCACGGCAAACGCCGCGAGGTATTGGTCGATCAACACGCCGTGACCCTGACCGCCGCAGAATTGCGCATCCTCGAAGTGTTGTTGCAGCGCGCCGGCGAAGTGCTGACGCGCGCCGAGCTCACCGAGATTGCGGTCGGTCGCTCACTCGAGGCTTACGATCGCAGCATCGATACGCTGGTGAGTAAACTGCGGCGCAAACTTTCTTTGGCAGGGGCGCGCGGCGCCGAGATCCGCGGTCTGCGCGGCCATGGTTACGTGCTCGATATCGAGCGCCCATGACCCCTCGCCCCTCAAAACTTTATCAGCGGATGGCGCTTTATATTGGCGCGGCGATTGCAGGCTTCGTGTTGCTGGGCGTCGCGAGCTTGGTGCTGGTCGCTTCACAACAATTGCAAAACTATCTGGCCGCCCGCGAAGGCTCGCTCGGTGCAGAGGCCGCACGCGTACTCGATCAGGGCGGACAGTCGGCACTCTTGGCCTGGATGCGCGACCCGAATACTTTGCCGAACGGCGTGGCGCTTTATGTACTCGATGGTTCCGGCCGTGATCTCGACGGCAAGCCACTGCCCGCGCAATACCAGAACTTCGTCGAACGATTCGTACTCGCCGGAACCCGCGGCGAGGCCGATAACTTCAGGCCCATCCGACTCGCGCCTCTGCTGGTGGCGCCCGATGGCACGCGCTACGCATTTTTATTGCTGCCTGACCGTATCGCCCCATGGGGGAGTCCGGCGGCGCTTGCCGCGGTGATTGCCGCTGCACTCGTGGTGATCGCCGTAGTCGCTGCCTTCATCGCGCGCGCTTTCGGCAAACCGATCGCCGAATTGCAGCTCGCGGTGCGCGCACTCGCGCGTGGGCGTATTGCCACCCGTGCGCCGGTTTCGGTGAGCGGACGTGACGATGAAATCGGCGCGCTGGCTCGCGACTTCGACAGCATGGCCGAGCAACTCGAGAGCCTGCTCGCCTCCCGGCAACAATTGATGCGCGATATGTCGCACGAGTTGCGCTCACCACTCGCGCGATTGCAAGCGGCGCTCGCCCTCGCCGAGCGCAAGCAACCGATGCCGGCAACCGAGCACGCCCGCATCCTCACCGAGCTCGAGCGCATGAATCAGGCGATCGGTGACGTGCTGCGCTTCACGCGTTTGGAGGCCGAACCGCTCCAGATCAAGCACCTGCTGCGCATCGACGAGCTGCTGGCGACGCTGATCGCCGACGAAAGCGACGAAGCCCTCACCCACGAGGTCCGCATCGACTTGCAGGCTGAGCAAGACCTCAGTGTCGTCGGTGATCCGCAGTTGCTGCGTAGCGGTTTCGAGAACGTGTTGCGCAACGCCATCCGGCATGCTCCCGCTGGTTCGGCGGTTGAGGTGCGCGCCCAGCGCACCACAAACGATTCGCTGCTGATTAGCATCGAAGATCGCGGTCCTGGTGTGCCGGCAGACCAGCTCGAGCGCATCTTCGAGCCCTATGTGCGCCTTGCCACCCCCGGCGATGATCGTACCGGCACCGGACTTGGGCTCGCGATCGCGCGCCGCGTATTCGCAGCTCACGGTGGTGACATCAGCGCCGTGCACGCCACGCCGGGTGGACTCTGCGTACGCATTCGCCTGCCGCAAGCGTGCTAGCATTCGCGCCGAATTTTTCCGGACAAAACCTCGAGGAACCTTTGTGCCCGGCAAACTGATCCTTGTGCGACACGGCCAGAGCATCTGGAATGTCGAAAACCTGTTCACCGGCTGGCACGATGTCGATCTGTCGCCGCAAGGTCGCATCGAAGCTGCGACTGCCGGCAAAGAATTAATGCGTGAAGGTATTGCGGTCGATATCGCCTTTACCTCGATGCTCAAGCGCGCCATCCGCACGCTTTGCATCATGCTCGACGAAATGGATCGCTTGTGGATTCCCGTCGAGCGCTCATGGCGCCTCAACGAGCGTCACTACGGCGCGCTGCAGGGGCTCAATAAAGCCGAAACGGTCGCCCGACACGGCGAAGCGCAGGTCAAAATCTGGCGCCGTAGCTACGACATTCCGCCGCCCGCCCTCGACGCTGACGATCCCCGCCACCCCCGCCACGATTCACGCTACGCCTCGATCGATCCCGCGCTGCTGCCTGCGACCGAATCGCTCAAAGATACTTTGGCGCGAGTCCAGCCTTATTGGGACGCGCGTATCGCGCCAGAATTACGCGCGGGTCGCAACGTGCTCGTCGCCGCGCACGGCAACAGCCTGCGGGCCATGGTGAAAATGCTCGATAACGTTCCAGAGAGCGAGATCGTCGAACTCAACATTCCGACGGGCGTCCCGCTGCTCTATGAACTCGACGATGCACTGAAACCCCGCGGCAGCCGCTATCTCGGTGATGCCGAGGCGATCAAGGCCGCGGCCGAAGCCGTCAGAAAGCAAACCGAGAAGCGCTGACTCAGCCGATGGGCTTGCCGAGGCCGGGCGCCCAACCGTCGTAACGACCGCCGGTCTCGGCGGCGATGCCGCGCATGCGCGTCGACACTTCACGGACCGCATGCACGTTGAGCGACATGCTCTTCAGCGCGTGCACGCTCCACGGGTGATCGACGCTGTCGGCAAGCTCGCGAATGTCGACCGTGAAGCCCTCGGCTTGCAGGCGCGCCGCCACGGTGTCAGCCACGGCGCGCGACGGCAGTGCCACAAAAAAATCGACATCCACCGGCTGAAAAGGGTCGACGCCGCTACGGCGCAGTTTTTCGATGAGCTTGGTATCCCAGTCGTCGAACTGCACCCGCGAGGCGCGACGAATCTGGTAGATGATACGCCACACCGCGATCGCAGCACCGGCGATCAAAAAAATGACGAACCAATCCATCACTCGTCCGGGGCGATCGTTACGCGCAGGCCATCGAGCTCATCGGTCATGTCGAGCTGACAAGACAGACGCGAGGCTTCTTTGTAGTGCGCCAACTCGTGCAGCAGCTCGCGCTCATCCGACATCGGCGCCGGGATCTTCGCTGCCCACGACGGATCGACGTAGATATGGCAGGTCGCGCATGAACACATGCCGCCGCAGATCGCTGCGATACCGTAGTCGAGCTCGCGCAGGGTTTCCATGACCTTGACGCCGGCACGCGCCGGTACGTCGTGTTCTTTTCCATCGCGATCGACAACTTTGAGTGTAGGCATGAGCGTGTTCCGGACTTGAGACTGACCGTTGTGGGGGGCGCGTAGTTTGCCCGGCTCGAGCGACATCCGCCACCCACCCCGCAGCGAGATTCAGCCTTTGGCAGCCAAAGACTCGCTCACGGCGGCCAAATCCCGCCAAACGGCGTCGAGCACTGCCCGAAATCGCCGGCGTTGTTCAAAGCACTCGGGTTGCAGACTCCATGACGCAAACTCCATCGCATGCGCGGGCAAGTCTGCAGCAAGCCCAGCGAGGTCTTCATCGGCGTGCCCGCAGTGGGCGTATTCCCAATCGAGCAGACAAAGTGAGCCATCGGGTCGCACGATGATATTTGGCGGATTGAGATCGCCGTGCACCAGTACCGCACCGGCGACTTCCACATTTTCGGCTTCGACGATCACCTGATTGACTTGCTGCGCCCAACGCGCGGCGCGTACTGGGCTCGCCACCGCCAGACGCTGCTGCAATTCGCCAAGACGCTGCGCGAGATCGAGGGTCGGCAACGACAGCGAAGATATCGTTCGCAAACGCTCGAGCAACTCGCGGACGGCGGCTCGTCGCTCAGGCCGCAACATCCAATCGACCTCGAGCGTCGAGCCCTCGATGAACGGCATGAGCAGGAAGCGCCGAACAGGATCGAATTCGAGAACCGGCGGCGCCACGCCCTGCGCGGCGGCGAGCTGCTGCGCCGCCACCTCGACCTCGGGCGAGATGCCGAGCGCTTGCGCGAGTGCGACCACAGGCCACTCGCGACGAACGAGCCGCCCACGCGAATCTTTGAGGATCGAGAGCCGATTGAGTTGACTGCCGCGCATTCTAAAGTTTGCGTGACTCGTCCAGTCGGTAGCGCGCCAGCCATTCTCGCCAGCCGATGACTGCGATCACGAAATACACCGCGTAGAGTCCGACTACAAACCACAGACCCTGTGCGCTATACAGGAACATCGATGCGGCATTGACGACGAGCCAATACAGCCAATTCTCGAGCACGCTTCGCGTCGTCATCCAAGTCGCAAGCAGACTCGCACAGGTCACCGCGGCATCGAGACGCGGCCAACTGCCGGCCGTCGATACCGCCAGCCACGGTGCCAAAAAAATTGCTACCGACGAAATCAGTATCGCGATCGACACGTGCAGGAAAAACGGCCAGCGGCGGATCATGCTGACCCCGTCCTGCGGCGACGAGGGCTGCGACCACTGCCAAAAGCCGTAGACCGCCATGCCGACGTACAGCGTCTGCAAGCCCGATTGCAAAGGCAGACCTGAACGACCTGCCAGCCAGGCGAGCAGCGCCGAGGAGAGCGCGCCAAAGACCCACGCCCACCGATTACGACGTACAGCGAGCAAGGCGTAGCCGATGCCGAAGGCGACCGCCAGCACTTCAGCGAGCGAACCCACTCAGCGCACCTGCCAGTTCACGGTGATACCGAGCGTGCGCGGATCGGCGAGCTGTACGTACAATCTATCGGGGAAATCCGGCGGCTCGTTACCAAAGAAAAAACCCCGCAGCGCATAGTTCTCATCGAGCGCGTTACGCACCCAAGCTTCGACCCGCCAGCGCTCGGCGACATAGCCCGCGCGCAGATTGACTAGGGCATAGGAGCGCGAACGTTGGGCATGACTGTCACTGAAAAAAAATGCCGCGACGTGCTGCGCATCGGCGCGGGCGAACCAGCCGCGAGGATGCCGATATTCAAGCGAAATCGACGTCTGATGGCGGGGTGCATGCGCCTGCCCGCGGCCGGATAGGTCGCGTCCGGCCACCACATAATCGACAAAACGCGTGCGCAGTAGCCCGAGTGTCGTACCGACTCGCCAACGCTCACCGAGCGCCGCCGACACGCTACCCTCCACGCCTGCGTTCACACCGCGTGCGGCGTTGTCGGTCAAGTAAATGAATGATAGGGGATCGCCGGGGTCCAGCTGCGCGGAGGTGCTCACGTGTTGCTCGCGACGTCGCATATGAAACACGGCGAGCTCATAGCGCAGGTCTCGCGTTACATCGAAGAACTTGTAGCCGAGCTCGATACTGTCGAGCAACTCGGCAGAATATTCGCGTCGATTGGCCGGTACGACACTGCCGATATTGAAGCCCCCGGCTTTGTAGCCGCGCGCCAAGGCCAGATAAACCCGACGCCGATCGTCAGGCCGATACTCGATGGAGAGATTGCCACCGGCCATGGTCTCGACAGGCGCAAGCGCACTGCCGTCGGTGTCACGATAGTTCGCAGCGCGATATTCGATACGGCCGCCAAGGTTCAAGCGCCAGTCGACCGCCAGTGAATATCCGCGACTCGTGTAGCCCGCTAGCGTATCGGCGCGGTAGTCGCTCAGCAGCGCGCGATACACCTCACCATCGTAAAGATCGAGCTGGTCGTTAGCTTCGCGCAGGCGCTGCGCGTAAATCCCCGCCACCCACGCCGACTCGTCACGTGAAGACCAGCGCAGATCCTGCGTGACACTGCGCCGATGACGCAGAAATCGCGAGGTGAAGTCGTAACTTGGGTCGGCGGCCCAATCGCCGTCAAAAGAATAGAGGATATCGGCATCGACCACGGCCGTGAGGCTGCGGAACCCGAAGTCATCCGCATCACTGCTCAGCTGCAACGATGCGCCACGCGATCGCTGCCGATCACGACCCGGATCATCAGAGCGGGTCACGCGCGAATTGTCGGTCGAAAACGCATCGAACCCATTATCGAGATCAACGCTCAGTACCGAGAGATCGGCCTGCCAACGCTCACCGAAGCGGTGCGTCGCGCGCAAGCGCAAGGTTCGCTCGTCGAAACCATCGGTGTCGTCGCGACCGAGCGTCACATTACGCCGCGAACCGTCCCCTTTGAAACCCTGTGCGCTCAAGCGCCACGCTGATTCGGCACCCTCGCCCAAAGCATCACCGACCACCATGCCGAGCGCGTGGACGCCATAGTCGCCCGCACTCGCTTCAAAACGCAGCGACTGCGTGGGCTCTGCGGCGCGGGTCTGCACATTGATCAGCCCGGCGAGCGCATTGGCACCGAGCACCGTTCCCTGTGGACCGCGCAACACCTCGACCTGCCCAAGGTCCAGCAGAGTCGCCGGCATGCCGATACCGGAGAAATCCATGCCATCGATCAAAAAACCCACCGAGGGGTTGGGCGCACCCTGCCACTGATCGGTTTCGCCGATGCCGCGCAACTGAAAATACCGAGGCCGCGAGCTGCCCGAAGCCCAATTGAGATTGGGCACGAGCGGCAGCACGTCGACGAGATGCTGCATCCCCGCTTCGCGCAGCGTACGCGCATCGAGCACCGTGGCACTCGCGGCGAGATCGAGCGCTGACTGCGGCCGCAGAGTCGCGGTAATCACGACCTCCTGCAAATCTTCCGCGCTGGCACCGCTGGAGGGGCCAGTAACCAGCGAGGCGCCGATCAGCACCGACAAAGAAAATTTCGCGCGACATCGACTGTGCATGACCTGCTCCCTCCGCCGGTACTAACCGGATCAGGTTCAACGGGTTCGTCGCCTTTGCGCGACATCTCAGGTCCCACCGGACCACCCCTAGGCGTGGCGTATTGTCCACGGCGGTGGCTGCATTGCAACCATTTGCACCTGAGGTTCTGTCACGATGGCGCTGGGGGATGAACTCGCGCAGCGACTTCACTACAATCGCGGCCCCTGCGTGCGGGCTGACTGGCCCGCGGAGTACGGTCAAGATGGGCAGAGCGATCAAGGTATTTCAGGTCGACGCATTCACCCAGCAACTGTTCACCGGCAATCCGGCGGGCGTTGTGCTTGGTGCTGAAGTGCTCTCGGACGAGGAAATGCTGGCGATCGCCCGCGAGCTCAACAACGGCGACACGGCCTTCGTACTGCCCCCGGAGAGTGACGATCACGAGGTCCGAGTGCGATTTTTCACGCCGCGCACCGAATCGTCGTTCGTCGGTCATGCGACCATTGCCACACAGTACGTGCTTTCGTCCGTTGCGGGCGCAGCAAAGAAATTGCGGCAGCGACAGAAAGCCGGTTTGGTCGATATCGAGATTCGCGGCGAAGGCCCCGAGCGCCGGATCGCGGTGCGTCAACCGGCACCGGTACTCGGTCGCGAACTCAACGAACGCGAACGTCTGGCGGTGCTCGATGCCCTCGCGCTCTCGACCGCTGATCTCGATCCGCGCTGCGAGATACGGATCGTCGGCTCAGCGGGCAATCGCTTGCTGGTCGGGGTACGCGGCACCAAACAATTGAAGCAGTTGAAGCCCGACTTCAATCGACTGACCACGCTGTCGGCACAACTCGGTGCCTCGGGACATTTCGTCTTCACCACCGAATCGGGTGTCGATGATTGCCTGACCATGTCGCGCATGTTCTGCCCGGCGATCGGCATTCCGGAAGATCCGGTGAGCGGCAACGCGCACGGCTTGCTCGGCGCCTACTTGTTGCACCACGGATTATTGCAAGCCAACGGCGAGCGGGCGCGCTTCTCATGAGCGCAGGGTCACTACCAGCAGCGCCCCGGAAGAGTCGACGTGGAGCTCGAGTTTGCCAACGGCACGCTGGCGGGAGTCTGGATCATCGGCAGCGCGACCATGGTATTCGAGACCACGATCGCGCTGCCCTGATCGATCAAAGAAAGCGCCAGTGTCGCTGGCGCTTTTTTCCCGAGCGTTGTTTTTCTTAGAAGTCGACGCGCACCGACAACTGCAGACGACGCGGCAGGTAGAAGCTGCGCGGCTGACCGTAGAGAGCGCTGTAATCGAACGGCCCGTAGTTGTAGCCGGTCTGCTTGTCGAACACGTTGAACAGGTCCGCGCGGAACTTGACGAGCGGCATCTAGCCGATCTTGAAGTCTTGCGTGTAGTTTAGATCAAGCTGCCAATGACTCGGGCTGCGACGGCTGCCCGCAGGCTCGGCATAGGCGCCGGATGCGAGGCTGGCGTTACCCGTGCCCTGACCATAGAAGCTGCTCGACCATGTCTCCCAAGGCTTGCCGGACTGCGCCACGAGGATGGCACCGACGTTCGCCTTCCAATCGGTGGTGTAGTAACCGTACATCTTGAAGATGTGCGGACGGTCGCCAGAGAGCGTACCCCACTTGTTGTCCCAGGTGTATTGACCCGGACCATCAGCGTAGAACGATGAACCGATGAAGGTGTTCGAGTCAGTCAACGAGGTGGTGTTGTCCTGACGGCGGAACGACTGCCCCTTGACACCGCTTTATGCTGGCTTCAGGCTTGAGATAGATCTTTCAGGGAGACCTCAAAATGACCACGACCCGTTCCATCGGCCGCAAACGCGTTGCGTGTCGGGCTGTGCCCGCCCTGCTGTTGGTCGCTGCCGCGTCCGCACCGGCGCAGCAGGCCGCTTCGACGGCGGCGCAGGACACCAGCAAGCTCGAGACCGTGATCGTCACCGGCTCGAGCATCCGTCGGCAGGTCTCCGACAGCGCGGTGCCGCTGCAGATCATCACCACCGAAGACCTCCGTCGCGAGGGCATCAACAGCCCTGAGCAGCTGGTCAGCTACCTCGTCAGCAACGGCAACGGCCTCGACAACCTCGCCGGCAACGCCGACGTGGTC